>JAJFII010000027.1 GCA_021775095.1 Rhodospirillales bacterium | reverse complement strand
GCCACAGATCGAACATCGTTGTCACCCCCCTCCTAACCTCCCCCCATCAAGGGGGGAGGGAATGCGTAGGAGTTAGCGGCGACGTTAGAACTCTGTTTCTGCCTTTTCTCCCTCCCCCCGAGTGGGCCAGGGACCGGGTGTTGATGGTCCTTGAATTTCTGCGATAGCCGCGTCCGATCCGATTGCATGGCCCGACTGGGCCTGCTACATCTCCGCTCGACAGACCTGCCGGTAAGGATCACGCCTTTGCTTCGACGCCTTTATGACTGGACCATTGATTTGGCCGCCCACCGCCATGCCCTTTGGGCGTTGGCAATCATCGCCTTTGTCGAAAGTTCGATTTTTCCGATCCCACCGGATGTGGTTATGATCCCGATGATTTTGGCGGCCCGCGACAGGGCCTGGAAAATCGCCGCAGTTTGCACCGTCGCATCGGTCATCGGTGGGTTGGCCGGTTACGGCATTGGTCATTATCTGTTTGAAGAAATCGGCCGACCGATGCTTGCCTTCTATCACTACGATGCGAAATTCGCGGCGTTTCAGGAGACCTACAACCAATGGGGCGCCTGGGCGGTGTTTATTGCCGGCGTGACGCCGTTCCCCTACAAGGTGATCACCATCCTGAGCGGGACGACCGGCCTTGACCTGCCGGTGTTCATGGTTTCCTCCATCCTTGCCCGGGGCCTGCGGTTTTTTATCGTCGCGGCCCTGTTATGGAAATTTGGTGCGCCGATCCGCCTGTTCATTGAGAAACGCTTAAGTCTGCTGTTTATTGGTTTCTGCGTTTTACTGGTCGGTGGATTTGTTGCCGTGAAATTCGTCGGTTAATCAAAAACTGCCCGGATATTGCCACAATTGATACATAAACAGGCGTCATGACAGATTTAAAATCACAACCTCTCTGGTTACAGTTTTCACCGCACATCATAACCCAGGCGGCGATTGCCGCCCTGGCCATTGCCTACTACGCGCAGATTGTCGAAGGCCTTGAACCCTGCATTCTGTGTTTGTACCAGCGTGTCCCCTTTGCCCTTGTCATTGGATTGGGGCTTGTCGGTATGTTTCGCCCGGTTCACCTCAAATTTGTAATGCCCCTGGCTGGGCTGATTTTTTTGGCGGGTGGTGGGATTGCGCTTTATCATGTGGGGGTCGAACAGCAGTGGTGGCAATCGTCCTGTGGCGGAGAATTGGCCGGTCAACTTTCGACCATCGATCTGATGGTGCAATTACAGCAAAAACCGGCTAAAGCCTGTGATGAACTGGAATGGGCGCTTTTTGGTATCTCCATGGCTACTTATAATGTGGTATATTCGCTGGCGCTGTCGGTATTTTGCCTTGCCGGCGCATGCAAACTGCGCAATTGAATAGACATCAATAAGGGTGCCGATGGATAAAACCAGATCAAAACGCCGCCTACCCGGCGATCCCAGTAAACAACAATCCCTTGATCAAATGTTGCGGGTCGATCACGCTGGAGAATATGGTGCCGTGCGTATCTACCAGGGCCAACTGGCGGTTCTCGGCACCGGCAGGGCGGCACCGCTGATTGCCCATATGCTGGGCCAGGAAAAACATCATCTGAAAACCTTCGAAAAACTGGTGGGCGAACGTCGTGCCCGGCCGACTGCCCTGTTGCCGTTTTGGCATTTGGCAGGATTTGCCCTTGGCGCAGGTACGGCCCTGCTGGGGGAAAAGGCGGCCATGGCCTGTACGGTCGCCGTCGAAGAGGTGATCGACGAACATTATGCCGGGCAAATCGCCGAATTGGACGCCGAGGGCGATGAACCCGAGCTGCGCCAGACCTTCGAAACCTTCCGCCAGGAAGAGCTTGATCACCGCCAAACGGGACTCGATAACGGCGCACAATTGACGCCTGGATATAAAACCCTGACCAGTGCCGTCAAAGCCGGATCGCGGCTGGCCATCTGGTTGTCGACGCGGATTTAATTTGATGATTTTCCCCCTCCCCCCTTGAGGGGGAGGGTTGGGGTGGGGGGTGAAGTTTTGGCTAACTCGCACGCACAGATTATCCGACAGTGTCACCCCCCTCCTAACCTTCCCCCATGTGGGGAAGGGAATGTGTCGGAGCTTGCCGGCGCCGCAGAAACCCCTTTCTTTTCCCCCTTTCCGCGTGGGGGTGAAGTTGCTACGGTTTCGCGCGCCCAGATTAATCGTCGGACGGCGGCCGGTAGCGGACCAGGGACTTGATCACGCCGCGCAGGGTTCGGGTTTCCTGGTCGGTCAGGCCGGCCCGTTGCCACATGTTGCGCAAGGTGCGGACCATGTTGGGGCGTTTTTCTTTGATTTGCAGGAACCCGGAATCATCGAGCGCGGTTTCCAGATGTTCAAACAGACCGATTAGATCGCGTTTGGTGGCGGGATGAATGTTTTTCGGCAGGGTAATCTCCGATGGTGGCGTCTGGTCCTGCGCCTGAAACCATTCGTAGGCCACACAAAACACCGCCTGGGCCAGATTTAGCGAGGTAAATTGCGGGTTGAGGGGGACCGTCAACACCGTATCGGCCAACACCACATCTTCATTTTTCAGGCCCTTGGCTTCGCGCCCAAACAACAATCCACAGCGCCCGCCTGCCCGGGTTGCCGCGACCAGTTCCATCGCCGCCTGGCGGGGCGTGACAATTCGTTTGATCATGTCCCGGGGCCGCGCCGTGGTCGCATAAAGCCTATCGATATCGGCAATGGCATGACTGGTTTTTTGATAAACCCGGGTGTTTTCGATAACCACTTCGGCGCTCGCCGAGGTTGCCACCGCTTCCGCACTGGGCCAGCCATCGCGGGGACGGACCAGGCGTAAATCGGTCAACCCGCAGTTCAGCATGGCACGTGCCACCATGCCGATATTTTCGCCCAGTTGCGGTTCGACCAGAATGATCGCGGGACCCGGTTTGAGGAACGGTTCGGTTGCCATGGGCAGCCCGGCCTACCGGGTGTCGTGAGAAAGTTTGTAAACCAAACTGTCACGCAGGGCGTTATATGACGCGTCGATAATATTGCCCGAAACACCGACCGTCGACCAGTGATTGCCTTGACCATCGGCGGATTCGATCATCACCCGGGTGATCGCCCGGGTGCCCGCACCCGGTGTCAGGATGCGGACCTTGTAATCGACCAGCCGGAGATCCTCGAGGGCGGGATATTTCGGCAACAGGACCTTCCGCAAGGCCGCATCCAGGGCGTTCACCGGACCATTGCCTTCGGCCACCGCCATGAAAGGGTCGTCGTCGACGACCAGTTTTACGGTGGCTTCCGACAGGGTAATCAGCTCCGATCTGGCATTCCAGCGGCGCTCGTCAATCACCCGAAAACTGGTGCAGGTGAAATATTCAGGCACACTTCCCAGGGTCCGGCGCGCCAGCAATTCAAAACTGGCCTCGGCCCCGTCGTAGGCATACCCGTCAAACTCCTGTTCCTTGACCAGTTCGACCAGGCGGCCGACCTTCGGGTTTTTCGGGTCGATCTCGAGGCCAATTTCGCGGAATCGGGCAAGAATATTGGACCGGCCTGACTGGTCGGAGACAACAATATGGCGGCGGTTGCCGACCAGGGCCGGATCAATGTGTTCGTAGGTCCGGGTATCTTTTTCAATCGCCGAAACGTGCAGCCCGCCCTTGTGGGCAAAGGCCGATTCTCCGACGTAGGGAGCACTGCGGACCGGAGCCTGGTTCAGACGTTCGTCGAGCATTCTCGACAGATGGGTTAATTTGCCGAGGTCTTCAGGTTTGACGTTGGTCTCAAAGCCCATTTTTAAGATCAACGATGGGATCACCGAGATCAGATTGGCGTTGCCGCAGCGTTCGCCCAGGCCGTTCAGAGTGCCCTGAACCTGGCGGGCGCCGGCGATAACCGCGGCCAGGGAATTGGCGACGGCGTTGCCGGTGTCGTTATGGGCGTGAATACCCACATGCGAGCCCGGCACCTGCTGGCAAACGGCCTTGGTGATATCGTGCACTTCATGGGGCAGGGTACCGCCATTGGTATCACACAGAACGACCCAACGGGCACCATTGTCGTAGGCCGCCTTCAAACATTTCAGGGCAAATTCCGGATTGGACTTGTAGCCGTCGAAAAAATGTTCTGCGTCGTACATAACCTCGGCGGTTTTGCCATTGGCGGCGACCACGCTGTCGCTGATCATGGCGATATTTTCATCATGTTCAATTTCGAGGGCAACGTCGACATGAAAATCCCAGGCTTTGCCAACCATACAAACGGCGTCGGTTTTTGCATTCAATATGGCACTCAGGCCGGGGTCGTTTTCCGCGCTGCGACCGGGCCGTCGGGTCATACCAAAGGCCGTAAGGCGGGCCCGTTTTAATTTCGGCGGCGCATTAAAAAAGGCATCGTCAGTGGGGTTGGCACCGGGCCAGCCGCCCTCGATGTAATCAATGCCGATGTTGTCGAGTTCGCGGGCAATAAATTCTTTATCGGCAGGATTAAAATCGACACCCTGGGTCTGTGCGCCGTCGCGCAATGTGGTGTCGAACAAATAGATACGGTTATCGGTCATAAGAAACTGTGTCCTTCAAAGTCGTTTCGCAAATCGCCATGAGTCCCGGTCTCTATTAAGAGGCCGGGCCGCTAATTCGTGTTGCGTACAACGCGACTTTGAAGTATTGGTCAGACATGCTGGCGATGATAGAGCACGCGCGGGGTCCGTCAAGCGGGCTGTTTTAGGGGCGGAAGGGAGATGTCAGTCGTTAGGGAAAAAAGCACTTTGGCCCTGTTGGATCATGCTCGAAAATTGCTTCGCAGGGACCGGTTTTGAATAAAAATACCCCTGGCCCACATGGCAGCCCAGACCATGTAAAAAGTCGCCCTGTTCTTTGGTCTCGATCCCTTCGGCGACGATGTGCAATCCCAATTGTTGGGACATACTGACAATCGCCCGGGCAATCGCCGCCGCATCCTTATCACCGGGCAGGTTCATGACAAAGGCGCGGTCAACCTTTATGGAATCGAGAGGAAAACGGGTGAGATAACTGAGCGACGAATAACCGGTTCCAAAGTCATCCATGGAAATGGTAATGCCCTCGCCCTTCAACTCAATTAATGTTTTAATTGTCTGCTCCGGGTTTTCGACCAGCATGCTTTCCGTGAGCTCCAGATCAAGCAGATCAGGCGTTAAGCCGGAATCGCTGAGGCACTTGTGGACATTATCCGTCAGGTCACCGCTCAAAAACTGCAGCGCAGATAAATTAACACCAACCTGAATGGGCGGATGGTCCATTGCCATCCAGTTGGCGGCTTCGAAACAGGCTTTGCTCAACACCCAATTGCCAATGGTGACGATCAGTCCGGCCTGCTCGGCGATGGGAATAAACTCCGCCGGAGAAACAAACCCCAGGGCCGGGCTGTCCCAGCGTAAAAGCGCTTCGGCACCGGTGACCAAATGCGTTTCCAGATCAACCTTGGCCTGGTAAAAAAGTTCTAACTCGTCATTTTCCAGGGCGTGACGCAATCCCGCTTCCACATCCATACGCCGTTCCACATCGGATCGAAGTTCCGATGTATAGAATTGATAATTGGCACGGCCCTGTCTTTTTGCGTGGTGAACAGCCGTATCAACGTCCTTCAGCAGTTCGTTGATGTCTTCGGCCGAACCCGGGTAGGGCACAACGCCAATACTGCCCGACGTGTAAATTTCCTTGTTGTCCACATGGAAGGGTTGAGACAGGGCGGTCAGCATACATTTTGCCACATCCTCAATATCGGTCCCTTTAATGGCGTCTAAGATCACGCTAAATTCGTCACCCCCCACATGGGCAACCGTATCGTGCGGGCGCGCGCAGGCGGTTAGCCGCTTGCCGGCAGCAATAATAATCTGGTCGCCGGTCACATGGCCTAAAGCGTCATTTATATTTTTAAAATTGTCCAGATCAACAAACAGCACGGCAATATCGACCTGTCCGCGGTCGGCGCGGTCAACGGCCGCCGCCAGACGTTCATTAAACAGCGCTCGATTGGGCATTTTGGTCAGCGGGTCGGTCGTTGCCATCCGCCGCAATATGGCTTCATTTTGTTTGCGCTCGGTAATATCGCGCAGGGCACCAATATACAGCTGTCGCCGGCCCGCCTTAAGGGTACTGATGGCAATTTCGATGGCGAAATTGGAGCCATCCTTGCGCCGCGCTTCAAACTCCCGCCGTTGGCCCATAAGATCGGGTCGCTCACTGGACAGGTACTGGGTGATTTTTATGCCCTGCTGGTCGGCCATGGTGTCCGTCATCAACAGGGAAATGTTTTCGCCCACCAGTTCGCCGGAACTGTATCCAAAAATCTGTTCAGTGGCCGGGTTTACGGTTTCAATGGTTCCCGTTTGATCCATTGTGATAATGCCGTCGACCACTGTATCCATTATTTTGCGTAAATGTTCTTCGCGAGCGGCAATTTGCCGGGTCGTACGGACTCTCTCGCTGACATCCTTGGCCATCAGCATAACCGAAGTGGTTTGGTGTTCAGTGCCTTCGTCCTCATAAACCAGCGCAGCCAGTTCCACATCAACACTGCGACCGTCCTGGCGGCGCAGTTTTATGGGGATACGTTTTTGATCGCTGATAAGGGCTTCGAAGTTGTTTTCCATGAGTTGCCGATAGTCGGGGTGGACAAATTCGGAAAAATCGCGGCCGACCAAACTGTCGATGGGCCATATGTCCAGCAAGTTTGCACCGGCCGGATTGATCATCTGGATACAGCCGTCCCGACAAACGCTAATCAGGTCCGGCGCGAGTTCGATGATATGACGGAAATCCTTTCCAGAGCTTGTTTGATTTTGAAAACGCCGGCGTTCCAGAACGGAGTTCATGATTTCCAGCATGGAGCGCCCTGAACTACAGATGTCTTCCGCGTAGGTACGGTAATGGGGATTATCCATGGCACCAAGGATCTGTTGATCCATCATATCCGCAAAACCGATAATCGAATTGAGCGGTGTTCGCAGGTCGTGACTCAGCGTTTCCAACAGCGCCTGATTGGCGCTGTTGGCGGTTTCAAGTTCGGCTTGAGCCTCAACGAGTTGCTGCTCAATGGTTGTCTGGAGTTTCAAATATTTATCCATTCTCTGGGTAGCTTATCTCTACTCGATTTTTGTTACAATATGCTGAAGTCATTGGAAACGTTTCGAAACATTCAGATATATTAAGTCATAGGGTCAGGAGTTTGGGGAATTTGGCACAAAATGCCAGTTTTTTTCTTAATAATTATCAAATAACCCTAATATTATTCTGGATACCCACCCCCTGAAACCCTGGTTTTTCGGCTAACGGACACTAATGCCAAATCCTAAAAAAACATATAAGCTGTGGGAATGCATGAGTTGACCTGCCCGGTTTTGCCGTGATTGATTTGGATGCCATCGCCGTTGTACCTATGGAGCCCCAACCTTTTGCTCCGGTAACTCATCTGCACGTGTCCTTTGGAGCGACTGTTTAAAAATGTCTGACCCTATTGTTATCCTGTCTGGCCCGCAAGAGGGACCTTACCTCGAAGCGAAACTAAGGAATTATGTCGCCGATTGCGGTATCCATGTGGTTCAAACCCGCGATGCGTTGATTGAATACACCACGTCCGGCGCTTTCGCCGGCCACACGAGGCCCCGGCTCATCGCCTTTTGCACGGACGTAATCGTGCCGGCAACGACGCTTTCTGTTTTTACAGGAGGGGCCTATAATTTTCATCCCGGTCCGCCCGATTATCCAGGTTCCAACGCCGCCAGTTTTGCCATTTATGACCAGTGTTCGACCTACGGGGTCACGGCCCACGAAATGGAAGTTACCGTTGATTCCGGAGCCATTGTCGGATTTGACGGGTTTGTTATCCCGTCAGGTATTCGGTTTATGGATCTGGAGATCCTGGCCTATCAAAACCTTTTGAACCTGTTTGATCGATTGGCAGCCAAACTGATTGATACGGAGCGGCCCTTGCATCGGCTCGACTTAAAATGGGGCCATAACAAAAGAAACCGAAAAGATTTTGAACGGATGAAACAGGTTTCCGAAACCATGGACGAGGATGAAATTCGTTTGCGCTGGCGGGCCTTCGGGTAAGGTGACCGCCAACTGCCGACGGGCAGGGGAAATGCACTAACAGGCGCAAAACCTTAACTGTGTGGTCCTTCGACCGTTACCTTTGACAGAGCAAATCCTGGAAATGACTGACATGATGGGTGCTCCGCCGTCAAATCGAAACGGCTAAAGTCTCGGGTATGGACTTTTTCTGGGGGGCCCTTTTGAATTCCCGTTTAGTTGTTTTTCGCATAGAGCGCGGGTTTTCCAGAACTGTTGTTATCCGCATGGAAGGTTTGTTTGACTGTCTCGCCGGTCCTGTAAACATGGTCGCGGATCAGTTTGCCAACGCGTTCAGCATCGCGCACCTGCATAGCCGCCAAAATCTCCGAATGTTCTTTGACGGATTCTTCCCAACGTTCAACCGATAGGATTGCAAAATATCGGGCCCGTCGAACTTTAATCATAATGTTTTCGTGAACTTCCTTCAGGACGGAATTACCGGACAGTTCGACGATCAGATTATGGGTTTCCTGGTTGAGCCGGAAATAGTCATGGCGACGGCCATTCTGAAAATGACTTGTCATCCGTTCGTGCAGGCCTTTCAGGTGTTCAAGATCACTGTCCGACATTTTTATTGTCGCCAATTCGCCGCACAGTCTCTCGATTCCACTGACCGCTTCAAACATTTCTTCAATGTCTTCTAAGGTGATTTCAGATACGCGGGTGCCGCGATTGGGTTTGATTTCAACCAGTCCTTCCGAGGCAAGGACCTTCAGTGCTTCGCGCATGGGCGTACGGGAAATCCCGAATTCTTCACACAGTTTGCCTTCCGAAATTCGATCGCCAGGCGGAAGTACACCCTCGACGATCATGTCCCGCAAACCATCGGCCACTTCTAAATGCAAGGATTGCCGTTGAATGCGTTTTTTCGTAGCTCTTTTAGACGGGTTTGAATGCGGCATCGTCAACGGTCTTTCGTCGGTTATTGGCCAATTGGGGCCTGCGGGGAAAAAGGGCTTCTAACTTTCGCTAAGCATACCTGTGGATGACTAATAATCAATCGATTTAATTTTTAATCATCAATAAATCGTTTATAATAGTATACAAAAAACTGCATTAAATCATACCTTTATATCTATTATGAATTATAAATTAATAATTTATTGTATAATAATTTAGATAAGTCATAATCTGATATCAAGTCGGGGCTCGAATTTTTATTGAGGCCTGGCGAAAAGAGATAACAGGAGTTTCCTAAAATGGATAAGCGGGTTTTTTTGGGGATGTTGACGCCCTCATCAAATACTATATTGGAACCGATGACGAGTTCGATGTTGTCAGGTCTGCCAGAGGTGACGGCCCATTTCGGGCGTTTCGGTGTGACAGAAATATCACTGGGTGAAAAAGCTCTGGGGCAGTTTGATAACAGTCCGATCCTTGAGGCTGCCCGGTTACTGGCAGACGCGCGGGTCAACGCCATCTCGTGGAATGGGACCTCTTCCGGGTGGATGGGTTTTGATGCGGATCGAAAACTTTGTAAAGACATCACGGCCGAAACCGGTATTCCCGCCTCAACATCCGTATTGGCTCTGAATGAAATTTTTGAATTGACCGGTGTTAAACGATTTGGACTGGTTACGCCGTACCTCGACGAGATCCAGGAAAAAATAGTTACGACCTATGGGGCTGCAGGGTTTGAATGTGTTGCCGAGCGGCACCTCGGCGACAAAGGTAATTTTTCCTTCTCCGAAGTCGCCGATCAAACGATTGCGACCATGGTACGGGAAGTTGCCGAAACCAAACCCGATGCAATCACTATTTTTTGCACCAACCTGCGCGGTGCGCACTTGGTCGAAGCCCTTGAGCAGGAAACGGGAATTGCCATTTACGATACGGTATCCACATCCCTGTGGAAAGCCATGCGGCAAGCCGGTGTTGATCCGAAAAGAATTAAAGGTTGGGGGCGTCTGTTTCGTGAAATTAATGGGTCCTGACCCCAAGGCAAACCGGAGCAAATTGGCGACGAATGGCGGACCGCGTGCGGTGGTTGTTCCGTTAAAACCGCCAGGCCGAGGTATCACCAGTGATGGGTCCTGACCCCAGATTCCGGGGCATTAAAACGCCGACGTCAACGCGGGACCGTAAGGGTCGATCACAGGGGCCTATTCGGGTGCGCAGGAATTTTACAAGGACATATTCGTGACAAATTTGCTAAATTCCAATATCGCCGATCATTTGATTGCGGCGCGACAAAACCGCCGCCAGTGGGATGCAAAAAATACGTCGCCGCCTGCGTCAATTGGCGACGCCTATGCCATTCAGGATCTCGTCCTGGCGCGTTTGAATGTTAATGTTTCGGGATGGAAAACATCGGCACCTGATCTTGTGTCAATTCCCATAGCCGCGCCAATTTATTCTGACCGGATGGTCGTTTCCGGAACTTCAATCGCCGCATCAAATTTGTCAGTTATAGGCATTGAGGGAGAAATTGCCTTCCGCATTGGGCGTGATTTACCGGCCCTGGATATCCCCTATTCGAGCAACGATCTAGGGGACGCCGTCAGCGGGCTTTTGCCGGTGATCGAAATTGTCGATACGCGTATTGTTGACGGACTGAAGGCCGATAAAAATCTTGTTCTGGCTGACAACCAGTCAAACGGTTATTTGGTGTATGGTCAGGTTCTGACATCTTGGCGCGGATTGAATTTTTCAGCACTTGCCGCCAGCGTTCGGGTGAACGGTATCACCGCCTATTCTGGTGTCGATGGCAACCGTGCCGGTGCTCTGTTTAAACTGATGGCATGGGCGGCGAACCATTGCGCCAACCGTGGTAGGCCGTTTCGTGCCGGTGACCTGGTTACCACGGGCACTTATACGGGAATGATTTTTGTCGAACCGGGGTCTGAAGTTGTTGTCGATTTTCCGGGAATTGGCCAGGTAACCGTGTCGTTTCCAGACTAACTATTTTTTTGCTTCAAGCACTCATGGCGTAGGCAGGCCACCGGTTGAACCAGGGAGTGACCCGTTCGTACTGGGCGGCAAGATCAAACAGCATCTCATCTTCAGCAAAGTCACCAATGAGCTGGAAGCCTATCGGCAAGCCACTTTGCGACGGTGCCGCCGGCAGGTTAATCGCCGGATGACCACAGACGTTGACCCAGCCCGTGTATACCGCGTGACCTCGTCGTCCGACGGTTTGACCATCAATGACATCGGGAAAGGGGATATCCGCAGACCACGGCAGGGCCGCGGCGGTGGGTGTCATGATGAGATCAATCCCTTCAAAGGCCATGCCGACCTGTCCTCTAAACCGATCAATGGTTTCGATGACACCAAGATATTCTGCCGCGGTTATTGCCCGGCCGGAGGCATTGAGTTCCCGGTAGCGCTCGGAAACAAGATCGGCGGCATTGGCATGCAGATCAAAAAGGTACGAAATACCAACCGCTCCGACCTTTGGCCAGGCTTGCGTGACATCTGCCAAATCAAACGGAAGTTCGCCGGCAACAACCTCGTGGCCCAGATCGGAAAACACATCTGCCGCTGCGTTGACACTGCTGGCAACATCGGGATCCAATGGGGCGTTGCCAAACCGTTCGACATAAAGGATCTTCTTCTTCCCCGGCGTTGCATTTGCGTTTCGAACAAGGTTCGATCGGCGATCGCGGCGCGACGGTCCAGACATCGCATCGAAAACCATCTTTGCGTCGCCAACCGTTCGCCCAAAGGGACCGCAGACTTCCATGTCCAACAGAATTTTAGGGAAACCATCACAGCGGGCAACACGGCCGATCGACGGTTTGAACCCGACTAATCCTGTGTGCGATGCGGGGCGGCGGATTGACCCACCGCCATCTGTACCAATCGCTAAGGGGACTAGGCCGGCGGCAACGGAAGCGACGGCGCCGCCGCTCGATCCGCCTGGCGTTAAATCCAGGTTCCACGGATTGCGGGTCACACCGTGAACCGGGTTGTCGGTATATTCGGCGAGGGTGAATTCAGGGACATTGGTTTTCCCGAGAATGATTGCCCCGGCCTGCCTCAGGCGGGCAACCGGCAATTCATCTTTTTCGGGAACAAAATCAATGAAAAGTTTGCTGCCCCAGCAGGCGACAAGACCCTTGACCAGAATATGGTCCTTTACGGTGAGCGGAATGCCTTCTAAGGGGCCCCGCGACCGGCCGGAACGCAGACGTTGCTGACTTTCAATTGCGGCGGCTCGGGCGGCCGTTTCATCCATCGCAATGATCGCATTGATCGCCGGGTTTAGCCGGCCAATTCGATCAAGGGTTTGCTCCAAAAAATCGACAGGAGAAATCTCGCCCGCAGCAAATTTGTCGGCCAACTGTTGGGCGGTAAGGCACCAGTGCGGGGTTTCATCAGGCATCTGTCTAGGTTCCTAACATCATGCCCGGTAACCATAAAACGATCCCCGGAAAGGCAATTAACAGGCCGGTGAATAGCAACATCAAAATGGCATAGGGCAGGGCACCCCACATCACATCTTTAAAGTCGCCACCATCGGTGCGAACACCCTGAACAACATAAAGGTTCATCCCGACGGGCGGCGTGATCAGTCCGACTTCGCACATCAAAACAACAAAAACGCCGAACCAGATGGGATCGATACCGGCGGCCAATATGATCGGCAGGGCTACGGGAATTGTCAGGACCTGCATCGACAAAACATCCATGAACATGCCAAGCAACAGATAAAAAATGATAAGTGAAAAAATTAAACCCGTTGGCGATAATCCCAAAGTGGATACCCACTCTGTCATGGTTTGCGCAACGCCGACCAGGGCCAGGGTAACGTTTAAGATAAATGCACCGGTAATAATTAACAGGACCATACCTGTGGTTTTTGCCGTATGCATAAAACACCGATGCAGGAAGTCGAAATTCAGTGACCCCGTATACCAGGCGAACCCCATGGCGACAACGACCCCAATGGCAGCCGATTCCGTTGGCGTCGCAATGCCAAAATAGATGCTGCCCATGACGATAAAGAAGATCAGCACTGGCGGAAACAAACCGCCAAGCGCGCGCAGTTTTGCATCGAAGGGAATATTGGTTTCCTGTAAATCAGCTTCGCGGTGAAAATTGGCGAAGCCGATATATAACATGAATAACAAGGTCAACAGAATACCCGGTATGATGCCGGCAATGAACAACTGCCCGATCGATGTATTGGTCAACGATCCGTAAATCAGCAAATTGACGCTGGGTGGGATCAGGATGCCCAGGGTGCCGCCGGCGGCTAGGGAACCGAGAGCCTGAGATTTTGAATAATTGCGTTCATTCAAGGCCGGCAAAGCAACCGTTCCAATCGTCGCTGCGGTTGCGACGGATGAGCCTGAGGTGGCGGCAAACATCGCGCTACAGCCGATATTGGTATGCAGCAATCCGCCGGGAAGGCGGCCAAGCCAGATGGCAAGCGACGCATACATGCGGTCGGCAATGCCACTTCGCAGAAGCAACTCGCCGAGTAATATAAACAGCGGGATGGCGGTGAGAATGTTTTCGTTTGCCACACCCCAGACGACGGACCCGGCAGATTCGACCAACGGCCAGCCAAAGGCCAGGACACCGCCAACGGCACCAAGGAGGACCATAATTACGGCGATCGGCATACCAATTAACAACAGGCTTAACATGATCACAAAGGCCAGAACAATGTGTCCGAATTCCATTTTAATGCCCTCCCGCAGGTTCGGTTCGGTGTTCCAGGTCCTCGATTTCCTCCGACAATTCTTCCATGGTACCCTTTGGATGAAAGTCGGTATTGAGTTGGTCAATATTACGAGAAAACAGATACCAGCTAGCGCGCGATGCAAAAATCACAGCAATAACTGCAAACATCACGAGGGCCAAAAACCAAATCGCCTGCGGGTAAATGAGCGGCGTCGCCCACGGTGTCGGCGCAACGCTGCCATAGGCAATGGTATCGGATACCACGGTATAACAGACCTTGACCAACAGCAGGGCAAACACGGCAAGCAGAAGGATAGAAATCCAATTTAGGATGGCCTGAATTTTTCTCGGCAGATGGTCGTGCAGAATATCAATGCGGATATGTCCACGTCCAATCAAGGTGATGGTGAAGGCCAAGGCGGAGCCAACGGCAAGCGCATAGCCACCCAATTCATCGGCACCCTGAAAGGAAATATTGGCGGTTTTGCGCATAATCGTTTCAGCGGTAACAAAAAACGACAGGGCTAAAAACATGTACCCAAAAAGACAACTTAAGACGGTGGAAATGCGATCCATGGTTCGATTTCTCGCTGCTAAATATGATTTTTATTATGCGCTAATCGATGGGTCTCCAGGGGGGAGACGCCCCGGAGACCCGTTCGCGCCAAAAAATGATTAGAACCCGTTGAAAATTTCGGCGGATTCTATTTCATGCCAAGCATTAAGCCGACGGTTTTTTTCCACTTGTCTGAACACCCTTCGTTGCTCTTGTCGCAAATTTCTGCCCAGGTTGGGAAGGAAATTTCGCGGACGGCGTTTTGAACAATTGCGATATCCTCTGCGCTGACGGCAACATCTTTTAGAGTGTATTTTTTGCCGGTGGTGCACGGTTCTTTACCGACGTTACAGCGCACAGCGTCTTCGAATAAGGTTTCAGAATATTGCCAGATATCTTCGATCAGACCGTCGAACATGACGGAGATTGTGGTCTGTTGATCAGGCGAAAACCTGTTCCAGGTATCGAGATTGATGCCATAACCGTTAAGGGCAATTTGAAAGGCCAGGGGAAGTTGGTAGCTTGTGACTTCCATCCATCCTGCCGAGTTGGCTGAACTTGGTCCGGTGATGGCGCAATCAACAACACCACGGGCCAGGGATTGATGGACTTCAGAAAATCCAATGGGAACCGGTGTTCCACCAACCGAGGAAACAAATTTTGCCAGGTTTTGGTCGTAGACCCGGACTTTCATGCCCTTAATGTCAGTCAACTTGGTGATTTTGTCCTTGCAGAACAGAACCTGCGGGCCAAACGGCCAGATCCCAAGAAGTTTGGTATTGAATTTTTTTTGTAACTCTTCATCGACGACGCTGGAAAAGGCCTTCATGGTTTTGCGGCCGGCTCCGTAGGTCGGGTTCAATCCAACCAGGTCAAGGCCCAGGATCGTCGGGGCATCACGAGATACCTGCGACATGCGCAAAGATACGATATCGAACAGGCCGGATTTTAAAATCCGTAATTCTTCCGTGTCCTTAATGCCAGTGACATCAAGGGCTTTATAGTCGACCTCAACATCAAGGCCGGACTTTTCCGCAAAAGATTTGAAGAACGGTTCTTCACGTTCTTTTTGGATGAGCCCGGTCGCGTGGGGCTGACCCAATACTTTCAATTTAATGGTTTCGGCTGCGGACGGCGATGCCGACATCAGCAGTCCCATAACCGTACTCAGCAATATAGCTCTTTTCATTCTCTGTTCTCCTGGTTTGTGAGGGCATTGAAGATTTTGTATTCATAATTAAAAATTTAAAATTAATCAAGTTAAAAGTATATATGGATATCGTGATCGATTTGAGCTCGGGTATCAGTGAGGGTGTCTGGAAGGGGGAAACCCGCTTAAGGGTTAAGCCGGTTAAGCGAAAGCAGTGCCCGAAACCTACGAGATTAGGCGGTGCCGCCGGCGCTGCAGAGTGGCGGTCGTCCTGATATTAATTTAAGCGGTTTATTTGGGGCCGCAGAGGCGGCGCGGCCGATGACTGATCACGCACGAATGCCGTAGAATACGGTGACCGCCGGGGCACCGTTCTGCCCGCTATTGGCTGGCGCAGGCATGCCCGGTCGATGCACCGAACTACCTTGTCAGGCGGTTTTTAAGCCGCTGGATTCGCGATCCATAATCATCGCAATGAACTTTTCGAGGAAATGCGGTTCCAGATGACCACCGGACATGGAGTTCATGATTGCCAGGGTTTTTTCCGTTGTAAACGGTGGTTTATAACTGCGTTTGTCGGTCAGGCCTGAATAGACGTCGGCAATGGCGCATATGGCCGACAGGTCATCGATTTCCGTCCCTTTGAGACCGCGTGGATATCCGCTCCCATCCATTTTCTCGTGGTGACGGCCCGCCACATGGATGATTTCGCTTGGGACATCAAAGGAATCGGCTAAAATCTGTTCGGAAATGCCCGGGTGTTCCTGCATGACTTTCCACGCCGCCGCCTCGAGTTTTCCGGGGAAATTCAGGACATCAATGGGGGTTTCGCGTTTACCAACATCATGAAACAGGCCGGCCTGTGACAAAAGTTGCAGATCGCCTTCCTTTAGGCCCAACATAACACCGAAAAGGGTCATAAATGAGGAAACCTTTAAGGCATGCACAAAGGTGTAACTGTCATGGCTTTTCAGGGTTTCCAGAATATCCCAAATTTCACCGGATTGGGTGGCCGCGGCAATGGCCTGGCCGCTTTCTTTCATCACGGCCTTGCTCAGGGCTTCGTCCGAACCTTCCGGCGAAAAATGTTTGCCGAAAAGCGATTTGGTAACGCGTAACAATTTTTGCTGGTTGGGATTTAGTGTCGCCCATTGTTTTTCATTTTTCTCGGCCTGAAACTGGCTCATGATTTCAACAAACCCGCCGATGGAGAATGGCGCGGGCATGATTTTATCAATCAAACTTTTATCCGCCTCGTCGATCTCATTTCCAGTGCCTTTTTCCATGACCAGGACAATTTTTGCAGCATCTGTTTGCGGTGTGTTCCGTACCGTATGGGCGATACTGGTCCACGATCCGTCAAGGACTTCACTTGAAACGACGGCGATCCCAAAGGTTTTTTTGTTAAGTAACTCATTCAAATCGTAGGCATCCCACGCCAAAACCAGCTCCATATCCGTGTTTGCAAGGGCCTGTTGCATGAGTTTGCCGGTCGGCTCCGGCTCAACGGCAAGTAGCGTTCGGTTGGAATAATCTGACATGTGGAACTGGTTCCTGCTTAGGGGTAAAAAAGCACCTGATTGAATTTAAATACGGCGGCGACATTAACACGTGTGCAGGGCGGTATCTAATGAATTAGAGGTCCGGGCATAAAGTTTACTATATTTTCCTAAAATGGGATGAAACGTGCTATTTCCGCCGCCAAATTGTACCTGATGCGGAATCTTCCAAAACCACGTCCTGGGCCGCTAATGTGTCGCGAATTCGGTCCGATGCGGCGAAGTCCCTGTTGCTGCGTGCTTCGGTACGGGCAAGGATCAACGTGTTAATTTCGGCATCGGACAGGCCTGCATCGGCGCGCCCTGCCGGCTGCCATTTAAACCAGTCCTCAGGATCCTGAGTTAACAGGCCCAGGAGTTGGCCTGCGGCCAACAGGCGGCTTTTTAGGTCTTTAAGGTCTTTAAGGTCTTTTCCCTGAGCCGTATTGAGGTCACTGAGGCATTTGTGCAGGGCACTGAGGGCAGCGGGTGTATTGAGGTCGTCACACAGGGCAGAGAGCACCTCGACGGGCACATCCGCAGGGCCAATGTCGATCCCGGTGTGGCGGCGTAATCCGCCATAGAACCGGTCCAGATCCGTTTTCGCTTCGCGCAGACCGTCTTTGGTGAAATCCAGCGGTTGCCGGTAGTGGCTTTTGAGCAGGGCAAGTCGGATCGCCTCGCCAGGATATTCCTCTAACAGGTCGTGAACCGTGTAAAAGTTGCCCAGAGATTTGGACATCTTTTCGCCTTCGCTCATTAAGTATCCGTTATGCATCCAGTATTTGGCAAAGCTGTGGGCCCCATGGGCGCATTTGGATTGGGCAATTTCATTTTCATGGTGAGGGAAAATTAAATCCAGGCCGCCGCCATGAATATCAAAACTTTCGCCCAGGTGAACAAGGCTCATGGCTGAGCATTCAATATGCCAGCCCGGTCGACCCCGCCCCCACGGGCTGTCCCAACCCGGTTGTCTGTCATTGGAGGGTTTCCACAGGACAAAATCCTGGGGATCACGCTTATAGGGCGCAATATCAACCCGGGCACCGGCGATGATATCGCGTTTGTCGAGTTTCGATAATTGACCGTAACCAGGCATCGACGGAACGCTGAACAGGGCATGTCCCTCCTCGGCATAGGCGTTGCCCTTGGCAATCAGGTCCTCGATCATCCGAACCATCTCAACAATATGGTCGGTCGCCCGTGGTTCCACATCCGGTGTCATAGCGCCCAGGGCGGCCATATCACGGTGGAATATATCTGTCGTGCGGGTTGTGATCTCGCGGATGTCTTCACCGGATTCTTGCGCCCGGGCATTAATTTTGTCATCGACGTCAGTAATATTTCGGACGTAGGTGACTTTGCTATAAAGCCGTCGCAAGAGCCTCGAGAGCACATCAAAAACAACGACCGGGCGGGCATTTCCGATGTGCGCATGGTCGTAAACCGTCGGTCCGCAGACGTACATGCGGACATCGGAAGCGTCAATCGGTACGAACTCTGTCTTTGACCTGGTGAGGGTATCGTGGATATGCAATTTCATTAGGGGGAACCCGGCTAAATATGACTGCGAAAGCCATTGGTGATGGGGTAACGGCGGTCCCGTCCGAAGGCGCGGCGGGTCAGTTTAACTCCCGGAGGCGCTTGTCGACGTTTATATTCGGCCAAATCAAGCATGCGCCATATCCGCCGGACGGTGTCGACTTCAAACCCACGGGCGGCAACGTCCGCAACCGAGAGTTCGTCCTCAATCAGACACTTGAGAATTCCGTCGAGGATTTTATAGGGCGGCAAGGTATCCTGATCCGTCTGATCGGGTTTGAGTTCGGCGGAAGGAGGTTTGGTGATAACGCGTTCCGGGATAACGCGGCCTTCAGGCCCCAGGACGCCTTCCGGCATCTGCTGATTTCGCCAACGGCATAATTCAAAAACATCAAGCTTATAAACATCTTTTAAAACCGAATATCCGCCACACATATCGCCATAAAGGGTCGCGTATCCGACGGACATTTCCGATTTGTTTCCGGTCGTTAGAACCATATGGCCCATCTTATTTGATATGGCCATAAGCAGATTTCCGCGGGTCCGCGATTGAATGTTTTCCTCTGTAACATCCTCGTCGCGACCAACGAACAACGGTGCCAGCATTTTATTAAATGCCTGCATCGCCGGTTCAATATTAATCTGATCCAGTTGCACGCCCAGATAACGGGCACATTCCGCCGCGTCGTCGAGACTGTCTTGGGAGGTATAGGGCGACGGCATCATAACACAATGAACTTTGTCCGCACCGATTGCATCAACCGCAACGGCAGCTGAAATTGCACTGTCGATGCCACCGGACATGCCCAGTACAACCCCCTTAAATCGGTTCTTCTCAATATAGTCGCGAAGCCCGAGAACCATCGCTTGATAGGTGCCTTGCATCAGCGACTCGGTTTTTGCCACCTCGGTTGCCTGGCAGATCCAGCCAGCGGTCGCGCGTGACCACCGGGTTATCAAAATCTGGCTTTGCCAGGAGCCGGCACGGGCGCTGAGACTATGATCGGCATTAATAACAAACGAAGCGCCATCAAAAACCAGCTCATCCTGTCCGCCAACCAGATTGACATAAGCCAATGGCAATTGGGTTTCGGTAACCCGGGCGACCGCGTAACTCAATCGTTCGTCGAGCTTGTCGGTCTCAAACGGTGAGCCGTTTAAGACAACAAGCATTTCGGCACCGGATTCCTGAAGACATTCGGCCACATCACCCGACCACATATCCTCGCAGACCATAACACCTAAGCGGACGCCGCGGAAGGATATGGGGCCCGGCAGGGGGCCCGCCGCAAACACCCGTTTTTCGTCAAAAACGCCGTAATTGGGAAGTTCGTGTTTAAGGCGAACGGACGCGACTTTACCGCCATCAAGCAGCAAAGCGGCGTTGTGGAGGCCGGAATCCAGGCGCCAGGGTGCGCCAATCAGCAATGCCGGTCCGCCATCGTCTGTTTCTTGCGCCAAGGCGTTAATTTCGGATTTGACGGCGTCTTGGAAAGCCCGTTTGAGGACAAGGTCTTCGGGCGGATAACCGCTCATGGTCAGTTCGCCGCAGACAACAAGATCTGCGCCGCTGTTGGCGGCCTGCTGGCGGGCGTCGCGAATACGGTCGGAATTTCCGGCAATATCGCCAACCGTTGAATTCACCTGGGCCAAGGCTATGGTCAGTTGATCAGTCATAGGCTCGGTTTAGACGGGCGCTGGTTGGCTGTCAACGGTCTGCTTCAATCTGATTTATTCTCAGCCTGCCACATCAATCAACTGGATTTGTGAAATCGAATTCAGTATTGTTTTCCGATCATGGCAAGACGAAAAAATTCAGAAGTATTAATCTCTGGCGACAGGGTTGATCCGCGCACCCGGGTGACGCCGAGTTCACCGCTTGCCGGCCAAGATAAGGTTAAACCAACCGCAGGCGCTTTCGCGGAGGATAATCTCAAACGCCGCCCGCGTACTAAACCCCAGGTTATCGATCTTGTCGACGGGCAAGCCGCAAATCCCAATGCCGCTGACGCCTTGGCGGACCTTGAAAGGGAACTGGGCATGGTGCCAACAGCAGCACCCGGCGAAGGTTTGGCAAGCGGCCTTTCAATGCCGCCACCGGTGACCGACGAGCGGGCGGACTGGCAGGAAATAAAACGTGCGCGGAAAGCAGAACTTGACCTTCCTGCGCAAACCGAACCGCCGCAAAAACCGGTTACATCAGATAGTTTTGACCTTTCAAGCCCGATAGTTCCTAAACCTCAAGCCGACCTGCCCGTGCCGGTAAAAAAACAATTGGCGGCGCTACCGGACGCGAAATCCGACAAGTCTTCGGGGACGGCCCAAAACCCCGTTGTCAAAGCAAACTCGGGTGCCGATGTGAGCCTGAAAGCGCAGGGCAATGCCATTGCGCAAACGGTTGTGAGATCTATACTTGAACGCTTTAAAGCGGAGGCGCACAAAAACGGCGGTCAACTGAGTTTGGCCAACATCGACAGCTTGCAAGCAGAGTTTGGGGCCCAAACCCAGGCACTTAGTCTGGCTTTTGAGCAATCTTTTGAAGCCTACGTCCTGGCACGCGAACGCGCTGCCTGGGGCAGCAAACGTGATTTTCCCTTTGATCGACTGATCGTCAAAAAGTTTTCCCATCTGTTTGCCGATAAGGCGGCCGGATTTGATCGGGTTTCGAGACGAATGCTGCCCGGATTTTTTATGGCCATGGGCATGATGCTTGGCCCGGATGTGGTTGACGAGTTTCAGGAACGGTGTCGCGGACTGGTCGAACGCATTCGCTCGGAACGCCAGGATGCCTTCGACTGGTCCGACGTCTACGCGGCCGAGGAGGGGCGAACCGTTCTGATGGATGCCCTGGTTCCCATCGCGTTACATTTTGGCGATTATAAAAAACGTCGCGACTGGTTTATCGCCCTGATCAACGGTCATCTGTCTCCGGCGCGAAGCAGTGAAAAAGACGACGCCGGTTGGGAGATGACGGTGCCGGCCTTTGAGGTCTTTCTAAATGCCCTGTTAAGTGACCTGGAAACGATACTTTCAGACAGCGGCAAAAAGCCCCGCATCGTCAAACGATACGGGGCCGATGTTGTTGATCTGGCAATTGGCGTTTTAAAACGCGTTAATAAAGCCTAAACTTGGCCAACGGCGATGGGTTGGGTTGTTGAGGTTCGGTTTTCCTTCAGCATTTCCGCCAATAGGAAAGCCAGTTCAAGTGATTGTTTGGCGTTCAGGCGCGGGTCGCAATGGGTATGGTAACGATCCGCCAGATCCGTATCCAAAATGGCCTGTGCACCACCGGTACATTCGGTAACATCTTGACCGGTCATTTCAAAATGCACGCCGCCGGCATGGGTTCCTTCCGCATTGTGAACTTCAAAGAAACCCCTGACCTCTGACAGAATTCGATCAAACGGCCGGGTCTTATATCCGGTTGTACTTTTTATTGTGTTGCCATGCATGGGATCGGATACCCATACCACATTGCGCCCTTCGCTTTTGACACGTCGGACCAAGGCCGGCAGATGGTCCGCGACCTTATCAGACCCCATACGCGCAATTAAGGTTAACCGTCCGGCTTCATTGGCCGGATTCAAAACATCGATCAGGCGAATAAGGTCGTCACTTTCCATGCTCGGTCCGACCTTCATGCCAACGGGATTTCCAATACCACGCATAAATTCCACATGCGCCCCGTCAAGTTGCCGCGTTCGGTCGCCAATCCAAAGTAAATGAGCCGAAGTGTCGTACAAGTCGCCGGTCGTCGAGTCGGTGCGCACCATGGGTTGTTCGTATTCCAAAAGCAGAGCTTCGTGCGACGTGTAAAAGGCGGTTTCCCGTATTTGCGGTGTCAGATCTGAGGTCATGCCGCAGGCTGCCATGAACGCCAGTGCTTCGCCGATTTGGTCGGCCAGATCCTTATACCGCTCTCCCGTTTCGTTGTCGGACGCGAATCCAAGGGTCCATTGGTGAACTTTGTGCAAGTCCGCGTAGCCCCCCTGGGCAAAAGCCCGCAGGAGATTGAGTGTGGAAGCCGATTGGTTATAAACGCGCATCAAACGTTCCGGGTCCGGGGTTCGGGCATCACGTGTAAATTCCATACCGTTGACCATGTCGCCGCGATAGGAATCCAAAGTAACGCCGTCAATGGTCTCCGTATCCGACGAGCGGGGTTTTGCGAACTGACCGGCCAGGCGTCCGACTTTGACAATCGGAAGTGCGGCGCCATAGGTCAGGACGATTGCCATTTGCAACAGAACGCGGAAGGTGTCGCGAATATTGTCCGGGTGAAACTCGGCAAAACTTTCGGCGCAATCTCCGCCCTGCAACAGAAAACCCTGGCCGTTACAGACCTGGCCAAGAGAGCGTTTGAGACTGCGTGCCTCACCGGCAAACACCAGGGGCGGAGAAATGTTTAACTGATCCGTCACACGTTTAAGTGCTGCTGCATCGTGATAGGCGGGCTGTTGCAGAATGGGTTTATTGCGCCAGCTTGCCGGTGTCCACTGTTCGGCCATGATGATCCTCGATATTTGAATTGCCCAGATAAATGAAGGGACGGATATACGCCTGTTTAACCGAATATTCCAGAAAAACTCAGAAACGATTGAAAAATAGTGTTAAGGCACCGCGACGATCCATCGTTTTCGCTTGATCTACGATCTAAAGGCACTTGGTTCGGCTTCCGGTTTGCCAAAATACCATCCCTGGCCCAAATGAACCCCGCATTCGAGAAGAAAATTAGCCAGCGGTTTATCCTCAACCATCTCGGCGATGGTTTCGACCCCTGTTTCCTTGCACAGGGACGCCATGGATTTAAGAAACGCTTTGCCTTTATCCGTGGCGTAGGCCCGTTTGACAACCGGCCCGTCAAATTTGACCGTATCGATATCAAATGAATTCAGATAATCAAAACCCGCGGCACCGGCACCAAAGTCGTCGAGGGCAAACTTGAAGCCTTTTTTACGAAATCCCTGGATTGTCGTATTGACCGCTTCCAGGTCTTTTATTTCTGCCGATTCCGTGACTTCGAACATCAGCATCCGTGACAAATTTGTCGCTTTTTTCAAAAGATTATGGAGTTCCCCTACATAACCGGCATCCTGGATCGAATGGCCCGATATATTGACCGCAATGGGGTTGCCACGGCCGGCTGCAGCTTGTTTGTTAATAAAACTGACAACCTTCTGGGCGACCGCCAGATCAAATTCTGCAATGACACCGATTTCTTCCGCCATGGTAATCAATTTATAGGGTGATTCTTCGCCGGTTCCTCTGAACCGGGTAAGCGCTTCGAAGTGGTGTATGGAGCCCGATTTCAGCTCACATATGGGCATATATACCAAATCAAAAGCCCGCGTTGCGCAAATCCGCTTAAAAGCCTCAACCTGTTTCATGGTTTCGGCCATCATGTTATCAAACATAGCCGATAATGTTGCCGGGTTTGAAATGTTCTTACCGGACGAGAAGCCTTGCATCGAATAGGCCACAGCTTTCGCCAATTGTTCTTCCGTTAAATCGTTTGCGTCGGCATCCAGGGTTGTCGCCCGGGCCCCCAGACCCTTACTGTTGGGGGCAATTTCCCTGGCCGCGTTTTCAATTTTCTGGCCAATTGACTGCACATCGACATCAGAATCATGAACCAGACTAAAACTTTCGTCGCCAATTCTGCCGGCGGTATCTCCACCGATGGATTCACCGGACAAAATGCCGCCAATAGTTGTCATCAGTTTGGATTGGTCCTGGTCCGACAGGTCTTTTTTTACGTCATCCAGATTGTCGATTTTAACCATCGTCAATTTCGCGTCACCACCGGCCGCTGCAACTTGTTTTAAGCGTTCTGCAGCGACGGCTGCAAAGGATTCTTTATTATGAACGCCCGCCTCAATGTCACGGGTGGGTTTGGCCTCAAGCTCCATGGACTGCGGTATGTGCTCGGCTTCGGACGCAGTCGTGGTTTTTTGACTGCGGGTTATTTTAACGACGACAAAAAAGTTGTTGTCGAAATCGGGTACCCGGTAACCGGCGATGGTCGCCAGACTGGAATCGCTTTTTGCGGTCTTTAAATGAACAACAACATCGTCAAAACGGCCCAAATTTTCAGCGCTGTTGAGCAGATCAGATACAATGGCTCGGTCGTTCTCATGGATCAGGTCGGGAAACCCGAGGCCCATCATCTGATGGGTGTTTTTTCCAAAGATCGCCGGTGTTGCACCGGCGACAAACTTGATAGATTGATCATTGCCCAGTTCAAACAACAAATCGGCACGACAGAAAGCCAACGCGACAAATCTGCGTGCCAGCATGGCGCTTTCATGGAGCGCCGCAGTCTCCGCGGCTCCTGACTTACCTATAAGCGGCGTAGTATCCAATTCGTTGATTGACCTTACGAGCGGTTATGAACTTGCAGTTCAAAAGTTTTATATGGCAATTCCCAGGGCCAACACATCGGTTCATGGCACATCCAGCTTCTGCCCTGAGCCGTTACGGTACACCCTTCTTCGCATCGTCGCAAATGTGAAATCAGTTTGCCGTATGAATTGGTATTAAAAGGCACGACGCCGGATGTATAACAAACAACAAATAATTCATTAAGGGCACTGCACCCATATCATCGTCATGTCATCATTGGGCGGTTCGTTGATTGTTGCGGCAAACCGTCGCAGAAATTCTTCAATTCGCGCCTGCGATATTGGGTCGTCAAACCCCGCTTCAACCAATTGACTGACCCCGTCAACGCCAACAGCGCCGCCATGTCGACAGGTCGATTCCGGAAATGCATCACTATAGAGAATGAGCGACCCACCGGGATCCAGATTAAGCTGTCTTGGCGGATAATTTGCGTCCGGACGAATTCCCAGCGGAACGCCGCGGCTGTCTCCGGTTTTTATGTCCCGGGTCTTCGCGTGGCAGATGATTGGTGGCGGCGACCCGGCAGCAGAATAAACAAAGGAACGGGTTTTTGTATTTAGAACGCCATAAAATGCCGTCGCAAACTCCGACACGCCGAGAATCCGGCAGAGCTCTTTATTTAATCGTTTTATGAACTGATCCGGTGGTTTCCCGAGCGGCGACAGGTCCCGCAGGATCATGCTCAGACGAAAGGTATTGATGGCGGCACTGATTCCATGGCCGGCAAAATCGAGCATCAAGATGGCGATCTGCTGGTCACCCAAAGAGGTGATCGACCAAAAGTCGCCGCCAAGTTCAGAAGACGGTCGATAATAACTTTCTATTCGAATGCCATGGTTTTCCGCAATTTGTTTAACGGATTCGGCTGTGGGCAGCAGGTCGGACTGCATCCGGCGGGCCAAATTCAGTTCCGTACTTAACCGGTTGCGATAATTGCGCAGATTTTTGACCAGCAGTTGATGCTCCAAATGAACCCGAACCCGCATGGCCAGTAAATTATGATTTATCGGTTTCGCAATGATATTGGTCGCCCCCATCTCGACCAGTTCTTCACGATCATTCGTGCCATCCAGCGCCGTTTCAATAATGATTGGCAGATTGTCATATTTGGGTTTGGTGCGGATCAGTCGGAGCACTTCACGTCCGTCCATTACCGGCATCTGAATATCCAAAATGACCAGGTCAGGGGCAAAATGCCCCAGTTTGGCAAGGCCTTCTTTGCCATCATAGGCCACCATGATGTTCGATATGCCTTCCGCTTCAAGGCGCGTTTTTATCAATTTGCAGGTCAGATGACTGTCATCAATAACAAGAATTCGACAATTGGAAATCGACGGAATTTCATCGTCCAGGTTCAATGAATGATCGGCTTCAAAAATCATTTTTTAAACATCATTACAATTGAAGATCCCCTTGGTGAAAGCCAGAATTGTTCAGAAAACCTGCTTATGATATCTAAACCACGACCGCTTTGACGACGGTCTTTTGAATGGCGGCGATCATCTGGTTGCGGACCCGAGCCGTCGATTATCCGGCGTTTTGGCATCCGGTAACCAGCACCCTGATCGCCAACGGCGACAAAAACATGGTCGCCGTTTTGCCAACCCAGAATATCTATTCGGCTGTTCTGGAAATCACGGGAGTGGGCTCGTTTGTGGACAATCCGGTAATACTCTTCAAGGTTGTCGCCGGTCTCCTCAAAGGCCGATTTCAGGCCAAGGTTTCCGTGCGCCAACGCATTTAAGGACGCCTCATGCACGGCCAGTTCTATGTGCGCCAATGTGTTGGCCGCAATGTCGTGAAAGGGTTGGGCCTGTTGGCACAGGGCGGACGCAATTTTGATTTTCGATGCGGTTTTTGCTGTGATAAAAAGGCCGATGGCATCATAGGCAGCGACCGTTTCAATACGGGAAATCATGTCGACCGACCGGTTCCCCAATTCAATAAGACCAACACCTGGACCCGTAAAACATCTGTGCGTCAGACTTTTGTCAGCATTTTTTGTTATAATAAAACTTTCCGGCGGAAGGGCCGAGCGCCTGAAGCGGGGAACAAAAGGTGCGGGCACGGGACCAAAGATTTGATGCAAGTGGTGTAACCGGCTGTTTCGATCTGGGGCGGCGGGATTTTTTAAAAAATCAGGTAGTTCGATATTAACAACGTTAAAGAAGTTATTGCGCATATTTGATCTGACCGACGGCATGGTGAAGGATTGAATTCTCTGTTAACATTTTTTTATTACGTTAAGAATTACAAGAAGCTGACGAATTGGGGCAGCACAGATCTTGAGCATAACAAAAGGTTCCGAAAATGGATATGGGCGGTTGTTAGAATTTTCAAGCCACAAGGACGGCGACGCTCAGGTATTTAGCCTGAGGGGGCGACTGGAGTTTGGCGATTGCCCAGATACCGGCCAGGTGCTGGATGCACTGGATTCGCCGACCATAAAACAGATTATTATTGATCTGGCTGATCTGGAATTTATCGATTCAGCCGGTGTCGGATTACTGATTGGATTTAATAAATCTGCTCAGGAAAAAGGCAAAACCATCGCCCTGCGCGGGGCATCCGGATCGGTCAGGGAACTGGTCGAATTGTTCCAGCTTGATACGGTCTTTGAAATCCATTAACCGACCATCAATTAAACGCGTTTCTGCCGCATCGTCACAAACTCCTCGGCGGCGGTGGGATGGATGCCAATCGTCGCATCAAACTGGGCTTTTGTTGCGCCGCATTTAACGGCTATTGCGATGCCCTGGATGATCTCCGGGCTGTCGGATCCGAGCATATGGCACCCCAGCACCCGGTCGGTTTTTTGATCGACAATCAGCTTCATAATTGATTTTTCATCGCGCCCTGACAAGGAATGTTTCATGTTGGTGAAACTTGATTCATAAACATCGATTGGGCCTTGGGCCACAGCTTCGTGTTCGGTCAATCCAACGGTTGCGATGGGCGGCTGGCTGAATACGGCGGATGCGACGTTTTCACGGTCGGCAGCGGTCGGGGTGTTGCGGTAGACCGTATCGACAAAGGCCATGCCTTCAGCCAGGGCAACAGGGGTAAGATTAATACGATCGGTGACGTCGCCGATCGCATAAATGTTGTCGATATTGGTTTTTGAAAAGCCATCGACGGCTATGGCACCTTTGCCGTTTGTTGCAACACCAGCGGTTTCGAGACCGATCCCTTGGGTATTGGGTGCCCGTCCCGTCGCATACATCACCAAATCGACTTGCAAGGGGGCGCCGACGTCAAAACCGAGGGTAAAGGCTCCGGCTTCTGTTGCCTCGATACGCGTTACATTTACGCCGTTGTGGATTTGAATTCCCTTTTTGATCAATTCCTCCTGGAGGCCAGTGCGCATGGCGTCGTCGAATCCGCGAAGAACCTTTTCAGCGCGGATGATTTCATGGACTTCTGATCCCAGGGCGTTGAAAATTCCGGCAAACTCCACGGCAATATATCCGCCGCCGACGATGGCGATGCGTTTTGGCAAGGTTGGAAGATCGAGGGCCTCGTTGGACGTCACAGCATGTTCAATACCCGGGATCTCCGGCAGGGTCGGCCAGCCACCGGTGGCGATCAGTATGGTTTCCGCCGAGAGGATCCGTCCGTTAACCTCGACTTCATGGCGACCGACAAGTTTGCCTTTCCCCATCAGTTCTTCGACACCGGCATTTTTAAGTAAAGTGTGATAAATGCCCTCCAAACGGTCGAGCTCTTTGTTTTTAGCGTCAATTAACTTAGTCCAGTGGAAGTCCGGCTTCGCCTGTTGCCAGCCGAATCCAAGGGAATCTTCAAAATCGTGGGCAAAATGGGACCCATATACCAGCAGCTTTTTTGGGACACATCCGCGCATCACACAGGTGCCACCGGTCCGCAGGCTTTCAATAACAGCCACACGTGCGCCCGTGCCGGCCGCCATGCGCGACGCGCGAACACCGCCAGATCCTGCACCGATGGTGATTAAGTCGTAATCGTAAGAGGTCATGATTGGGTCCTTGACGGTTTAGCTGGCATTGAAATAAGCCACCATGCCATTTACTGCCAGTCCTATATCATAAGGAGGCAATGAACCCATAGCAGTGACAATCGACCTAATGGGATGGCGGTCAAATTACCAATATTAACTGATCCAGGCCCTGAAATTGGACCCCTGGTTCCCTTCGGGTTCCCTTCGGGTCCCATACGGGTACGCCGTTGATTGCTCCTAGTGTCTTCGCTTAAAAAACGGTTCGCCGCCATTCGACGCGGCTTCACGCCCTTTGATCCGACCGGGGCAGGCATCGGTTTGCTGTAATCAGTTCGCTATATAGGGGTATAGGGGAGGCCAGATTAAATACGCCCTATGCAGGCAAGCAAACCGTAAAATAGGAAGCCCATATGCCATATGATATAAGAAAAACATCAAAAGAGGTATCTGGCGGAGGTTTTAGATTGCCAACCGGATAAAGCAAATCTGCCCGCCCAAGCAACAATCGACAACATTGCGGTTTTTTGCCGGGGTTGGTGCAACGCCCCATAAAGAGGCAGTATCGGCAGGCCTTTTCATCGTGTTTACGGGCAAAAGGATTCTGCAAAAATCCGCGGGTATCCGAAATAACAGCCATCTTTCTCCCGGAAATTGTCTATCGACCCGTTAAAAAAAAGAGAAATCAAAAATCGAACATTAAAAAAAAAGCCAGCGATAAAAGATTCAAAACAGCTATTTAGCCCATTAAATCGGAAAAATAATTATCAATATTTTTGTCGCGATTTCGATTCGGTTCACCATATGCACCAATTATTCATCTTACGTTTACAAGATGTACCACTTCCGACGCAGGGCGGCGGTTAAGGGAACCGGTTGGCTTCGACAAACCGTAGTGTTGCAAAAAACACACACTGTAATCGAAAATCTTCAAAACCAAACTTTTTCCCTTTGAGTCTCGCCAAAAATACGTACACTGCAAATCACCAGAGTAATGGGGTTATCTGTATTAATTGATTCAGGAAATCCGAACTCAATCGAAGTCAGGCGGACAACCCCGCTGTTAATTTATGAGGAGAGACCAAGTGGATATCAAAACAACTCTTAAGGCGTCCGTCGCTGCAGCAGCTCTTGTAGCTGTTTCTGCTCCTGTCGTCTCCAGCCCGGCCGACGCGGGTTCGATCTCGAACGGAAACGACAACGGCGTCGTAATTAGTGGCGGGCTTGCGCGTTCCATTCTGTATGTTGATACCGGCGGATCAAACAGCTTTTCACACGTCGATGGCGGAAACGATACCAACTCGCGTGTTCGTATCCTGATTTCCGGTGATCTGACTGAATCTATTAAAGTCGGTGGCACCTGGGAAGCAAACCTTCCTAACTCCAACGATATTGGGAATTCGGTTACATCGAAAGCCGGTAACGCCAACGCCGGTGATGTCGGAGCCTTCGGTTTCCGTAGAACTGACATCCAGTTCACCCACGCAAATTTGGGCAAACTGACCATCGGTCAAAGCTCGACCGCTTCTGACAACCGGCCAAGTCTCGACAGTGTTGGTAACAATAATGCGGGCATGACCTATGTTGGTGATTCGTTGATCTTCAACGGCACAACTCAGGCAAATACCGCTCTTACCGCTGGTGGACAGTTCGACAGCTATTTCGGCACCCGTGCTGACCATGTTCGTTATGATCTGCCCAGCTTTGGTGGATTTAACCTTGGTGCGTCCATCATTGATGGCGACCAGTGGGATGCAGGCTTAACCTATGGTGCTACCTATGGTGACATCCAGATTGCTGCTGCTGCCCAGTACCGCAGCATTCAATCTGCGACCGTCGACGCCGCATATGGTGCCGGTATTGCCGTCAAACATGCCAGTGGCTTTAGCGCTGACTTCCATTATGGAACGGAAGACAACAATAACACGACGACCGTCCAAGGTTCCCAGTGGGGCGCAGAAATTGGTTATGTCACCAGCGCTTTGAGCAATTTGGGTGATTCGGCGATTACGATCAACTATGTTTCTTCTGACGAAGCGTCGACCGATAACTTCGATGCAGAAACCGTTGGCGTACACTTGAAGCAAAACCTGCCTGCAGGTGTTGCAGTGTTCGCATCTTGGGAAAATGCTTCCTTTGATGATAACACCGGCGCTTCATACGATGACGTATCTACGGCATTGGTTGGTACTTACATCGGTTTCTAATCTAGCCGATTGGAAATGTGATCGCGCCATGGGCATATTGCCCCAAGCGTGAACCAACAAAAATTGGAAACCGAAGCTCTATGAGCTTCGGTTTTCTTTTGCCTATGGCTTATGTCTGGCCCGGCGACGGGGGCTACAGGTTACCGAAGGGGTTAAAATCCTACCTCTACGCGGAACGGTGAGGGTATGATGGTCAACAAAAATCCTAAAAGGTCGCCAAAACGCCGCAATAGAACCAGGGCCAACAGAAAAGGCCATTTGCAACAGCAAGTTCAGCAACAGTATTCTGACGCCGTTGACGACTACCAAAAGGGCGATTTCGCGTCGGCAGCAGAAAAGATCGATGCTTTAATCAAAGTCCTCCCCCCGGCGGTTAATCTTTTGCATTTGAGGGGAATGATCGACTTCGGTTTGCAAAAATTCCCCTCGGCCCTTCGGTATTTTCGTCAGGGGCTCGCCCTGGAGCCGAATAATTCCGTTTTAAGCGAATTAATCGGCACAAGCCTGCTTGAAATGGGTGAGTACCAGGAGGCCATCAACGCATTTCGACGGTCCCTGCTCGGTAATTCCCGAAATCCAGGGGCCCTAAACAGCCTTGGTGTAGCCCTCGTTCAACACGGTGAGTTGGCAAAAGCCGAAGAGTCCTATCGAAACAGCTTAATATTTCGCCCCGACGATATCAAAACCCGCTTAAATCTGGCAAGCCTGTTGATGAAACGGGAAAATTTTGTCGCGGCCATTGAGGTCTATGACGCCTTAATTGCAGATGATTCGACCTTGTTGGAGGCCTACCAGGCTCTCGGCGAGTGCCATATGTCGTCGCGCAATTGGCGCGCCGCCTTAAAAACTGCAAATGCCGCCATGGATGCCGGTATCCGGGACGCCGAAATTATGACATTAAAGGGGTTTTCACTGGGAGCCTTGTTAAAATTTGGCGATGCGGAAGCCGCGCTGCAAGAGGCCCTGACGTTGGAGCCGGGGCGATCATCCAGTAAAATCGCCTTGAGCATTCTTTATTTTTATCAGGAAAAGTGGCCCCAGGCCTGGGCCCATTATGAGGCGCGTTGGACCAGCCCGCCGTTTTTTAACCGCCCGTTCAATCAACCCGCCTGGTCAGGCGAAGACCTGTCTGGTAAGCAGCTTTTGTTATGGGGTGAACAAGGTGTTGGCGACGAAATCATGTTTGCCAGCCAACTGACCGATCTCTTAAAACGCGGCGCTCGTATTACATTTGAAATGGAACCCCGATTGGTTCCTTTGTTTGAAAGGTCCTTTCCGGTCATTGAATGCGTCGGCCGTGAGGATAATCCCCCCCAGGCGCTGCAAACACACCCGTTTGATTTTCAGATCGCGACGGGCAGTTTGGGGCAATTTTTAAGGACCAAAGAAGCGGACTTTGGCGACGGTCGCGCCTATTTAAAAGCCGACCGTCACCACGTAAATCTGTTAAAAAACCGTTATAACCCAACAGCAACAAAAAAAGTTGTTGGCCTGGCGTGGTACAGTTCTGATGGTCGCGGCCTGACAAAATCCATCCCGTTGGATAGCCTGAAACCGCTTGCTCAGTTTACGGACATTCAATTTGTTGACCTGCAATATGGTGATACAGCGGACAGCCGTCAGGCCTTTGAGCAGGCAACGGATTGCCAGATAATTCATGACCAAGCCATAGACCAAATGGCCAGTATTGATGATTTTGCGGCGCAAATTGCCGCTATGGATCTGGTGATTTCGATCTCAAATACGACGGTTCATATCGCTGGCGCATTGGGTGTCCCCACATGGATTATGTTACCCGCAGCACCCATGCAACGCTGGTTATTCAAGCGATCGGACAGTCCCTGGTACGCCAGCGTCGAGTTGTTCCGCCAGCGCAAGGAAGACGATTGGCCCTATGTCATCGGGCAGGTCTGTGCACGTCTCGGCACCCTATGAACCCGGAAATGCAATAACCGGTAAAACCGGATCTATCAGGAATTTCTCTGTTCACATTTTAACAGGGCTTCACGTTCCCTGAACCACTCATCCGCATATTCAGTTTCCCGATATTCAGAAAAGTAGGGCCCGCCAATGGTATAATGCAGATTGGAAATGTCGCCAACCGGGGTCGGTGGGTCGTAGGCGACCAGGTGGTTCCAGCGGTGCGGCAGTTCACCAATCAAGGACTCGTCTTCCAGCCAATTGAACCGATGGAGATCAAGCCCAGACGCCGTATTGACATATTCTGGTGTAAGCGTTTGGCACTTCTGACAATTAAACATCATCACGCTTGACCAGTTTTTTTTCTCATATCTGGTTTGAGGTGCCCCCAAAAACTTGGTCTCTTCGACCGGTTGGTGATCATGTTTGACAACTTGAACGGCATAGCGATCATCCCGCAGGGCCCATAGGTTTGCAATGTCATCGAGAACCAACATGTCACAATCCATGAAGACCGCCCAGCCGTCAAAATCACAAAGATATGGGGTCAAAAAACGGGAAAAGGAAAAGTCCGTCGATTGCAGGTCGTTGCGCTGACGCCACATGAGATTTCCCAATTGCCCTAAGGAAACCGGCGCAATGGACACAGGCTGCGAGGCCCGCGAATGGATACTTTCTGAAAGCACATGGAAAGACACGTTTTCTCTCGCGTCGAAACCGACAAACACTCGGATCATGGATATTATCCCACACTGTTTAATTTAGGCGCGGTCAATTCGCCGCAGAATAGCGCACCCTGTCTAGCAAACTTATACCTACCGAGTAAAGCATGGCGATGGCAACGAAATAGGCCCGGAAAGGGCCAATATTTACGTCACAGAACCAGTAAATTGTTGTTCTGGAGCGCCCTATATTTCGTCGCCCTGGATTTTTACCAGAGGATCGGGAGGCGAGCTGTTTTTTCCATATTTTTCAATAAGCCCATCGAAAAATTCTTTGCTTTTACGGGTTTGTTCTTCCAACCAGGGTTTGGCTTTTTCATAGGCAACACCGGCATCACAGGCTGCGAATTTCCCCGAGCAGACGGGCACACAGGCCGCGCGACGCCCGGGTTGTTCGGAAAAATTGACATCGCATTTTTTTAGACACTGATCGAACTGTATGGCACAGGCGGATTGTGACTGACTTTCCGCGTGGCTTGGCTGCCCAGACATGAAAAAGACGAGCAAGGCGATAAGATGATACCGCCAGACGTGGTTGTTAATAGGCATTGCCGTTTCTCCTTGATCAACGCGTGTGGTATCTTAATAGAGCGCAAGCCGATCACCAGCTGATCACAAGCGTAAGCCTTTTTATGGCAATTATAAGGCTTTAAGTTGGCGCGGTTGCGGCCGCCGAGAAGAGGGCCCTTGATATCCTTCCCGCAGCGATTGACGTCAGACATGGCACGGTCCAACTTGTTACCATCTGCACGGGCCTATCCTTTTGCCAGTTATTCCCGTTCATTTGATCCAAATCTCCAGGTTAAGCGGGTGGCACGGTTTTAGCTTCCAACGACATCTTCATGGGTGGTTTGTCGCGTTCCGAATAACATGGTTACATTTATCCGCCTGTTCTCATATCCCGGTTTAAAATCAATTGTATCCGTCTCATGAAATAAGTCTGAATTAAAAATTCCCATACGATTACAGCGATAGGGAATCACTGTACTTTGGCTGTTATGATCATCTAAATAACCGCGAATTTTTTGTTCGTCACGGTTATAGGACTCGAAATCCCAATCCAGCGGCGCCTCGTGACCGTAAACCACCAAACCGCCATTTTCGGGGTTCAAATTGGCTTCATCCGGGGTTATCCAAAAGTTGATATTTACAGCCGCAAAATCCGCGTGCAGACCTATGCCGCTGAGTTTGCTGTCATACTTATTGGCCCAGATCTGGTTTAATTTATGGTCTCTGAAAATTGCCGGGAATTTCTTGCTTAATTCTTCAGCGATCTGCAGGAGAAGGCCACATTCCAACCCTTCGCCGAAATAAGCACCTAAATAACCTCTCCGGTATACGTCATACCAAATCGTACTTTGTTGTAAAAATTTGCGCAGTGCAACAAGCGCGTCCTCCGTCAACAGGGCATCAACCGTGGCAACTTCTTTAATGCCGTCTACGCCCGAAAAATAGGCCTTAGTGATGGCATCGGTATCCAGATCTGCGTTGATTGCCGAGCTTTCCAGTGCCGGTGCCTGGCTCACATAGAACGCCCTGTTATAGGACGCACCAATGCGTTTAAGGTGATCTGGAGATAAGGCAACCAGGGGCTCATCACCGGTAGGCCAACGGGTTTCATTGCGCACTGATTCATAAAGTTCCGCCATTTGGTCGAAAGGTCGGTCCCGGTTCCCGATGGCATGAAGGTGCTGAAACTGTTCGATATCGTGATCGATCTTGGCTTTGCTGGTCGTCAAAAAGGATTTGTGATTTGGCAATAGGGGTTTTTCGCCGCGCTCCAGGTAAAACCGTTTGGTGAAATTGGCCAATGCCTCCTGCCGATTGCCCAGGGCATTCTGCGCCGTTGCCAGATTGCTATAGGCCGAACCAAAATTCGGGTTGAGTTTCAATATTTTATTAAAAACCTGCTCGGCTTCTGCAAATTTTGCGATGACCCGGTAACCGACCCCCAAATTACTCAGAAACTGGTCAAAATCCGGTTTTAGGGCGACGGCACTTTTGTAGGCTTTAACGGCTTCATGGTTACGTCCGAAATGGCCCAAGGCGTTGCCCAAATTATTATAGGCGGCAGCGTTTGTCGGATCGATGGCGACCGCTTGTCGATACTGGGAGATGGCTTCGTCCCAACGGTCCAACTCTTTTAGGGTAAGGCCATAATTATTGTGTAAATCTGAGTTGTTGGCATCCATCTCCACAGCTTTTTCGTAGAACGGGATCGCTGCGGTAAATTGGTTTGCCTGGTGATGGCCATAGGCTTTTTTCAGAACCGTGATCAGCTCCTGCTTTCCTCCCCGTTTTTGCCGCTTTTGTTCACGGCGTGCCTTACGCTCGGCCCGAGCTTGCTCAAGATCCATTGTATGTTCCTACTCTTAAAAACATTTTTAAAGCTGATGCCTTAATAGCAAAACGCGGCTTTATTGCAACTCACTGAAGTGACAATTGGCCGTAGGAGGGTAATACCATAGGGCGGGCGGACAACCCAAAATCTGATAGGGTCCAGTAATTTTTATCCTCCGTGCGGAACACTCCCCTTTGTTGCCAGTAAGGTGCCTTCTGAGTTAATCGTGGTTGTAACCCGATTAGGGAGATTGACTGCGGCAGGGTTGATATGGATGGCGTAAAATATTATTTCCGGCTATAACGCCGTTTAAAAGCGTTCATTTTTGCACCTTTACCAGGATATTTCCCCCAGGGTTCCTACCGCCCTTTTCGCAGCGGTATCATGGCCTCCGGAGTCTGCATGGCATCTTTGACTTCGTTCTGCATGATTTTTCGTAGCGATATATGGCTGAAACGTTTTGCGGCGCCAATTTTCGGCAAAACTCGCCCAAACGCATAATCGATAAATTGTTTTAAAACAATCTGAGGCTTAATGCTTTTTAGGTTTTTTGCCATGACCATGAAAACAAGAAAATGTCGAAGCCGATAGAATAGAACCGGATAGCAGATCATGGCGAGGCCAAACTTTCCGCCTCTAATCAAACTGAAAAGTGAGGGGGGAGTTTGACTATTGGTTTTGTCCAACTCGTAAATTTTGCGGACATCATTTATCGAATCCGTGGTCATGCTCATATCAACAAGGCGTTTCGGATTGGCATAATAACCCGTATCCGCACGCTTGTTTTTGAAATATTGGGCATCATTTAACAGGATATTATAGTATTGACTAAGACCCCATTTTTTTACAAATGCATAATTGACACTAATCGTTATCAAAGGTCGCCAAATTTGGCATTCGATGTCCGGATAATTTGTAAAGTTGAGATTCGTAAATTCGTCATGCGCGTCTTTATCTGAAATTCTAAGCAAGTATTTTTCTTCATCTTCGATGCTTCGTCCAATTAATTTGCGGTACCGGCCATATTCGTAAAGTGGGGTGCCAGGTAGAGCCTGAGCATAATTGATACTCAGGTCATTGGGATTTTGACTCGGTTTCATCGTCTGCGCATAAATGCAAAAATCAATTGTCTCTGCAATTGTTTCGGGAGTTTCGCCCGGCATCCCGATGACCAATTGTACAACCTGCGGCAACCCGGCATCGAGCGTCCATTTTACGGCGTTTCGGTTGTCCTCAATCTTGGTTTTTTTCTCCATAACTTCCAGCATTCTCGGACTGCCCGTTTCCATGCCATAGGTGAGGTTGGTCGCTCCCGCATCCCGCATCATTTCTATATATTCAGGAGTTACACAGTTGACCCGCATTCCTCCAACTCTGAACAATAAATCCATAGGTTTAATAAGTTCACAAAACTCCTTAAGCCAGCGTTTATCGGTACCAAAATTTTCGTCGCCAAACTCCAAAAAACCAACATTAAATTTACTTATCAATTCTTCGATTCTATTTGCCATAATTTTAGGAGGCACATATCGAATCCCCTTATCCCAACGATGGCAGAAAGTGCACTTTGCTACACATCCCTTCGACGTCACTAACGTGGCAACTTTTTTTTGTCGGCGATGTGGCTGATGGGTACGTTCATCATGTTTAAAGGCGGGCATGGTAACATTACCTGCGTTATCAAAAGGGCTGAATATGAACATTTCCAAATCTGAAGAGCTCTCTAGATCACCCCAGTCAATATCATAAACGGCTTCTTTTGGTAACTGGGTTTCATAACCGGAATTTATCATTTTTCCGTCTGAACCAAGCAGTGCGAGACCTGGAATATCCTGAAAGTCGAGAACACGGTTGGTTTCCTTGGCTCTTTTGATAATGTTCAAGAAAACTTTTTCGCCTTCTCCCAGCACAACCATGTCGACGGCAGCGCAATTCAACAAGATATCCGCACTTGCTCCCATATTTCCACCGACAACAATAATGCAGTCTGGGAGCGCCTTCTTCACATCTATGGACAATTTTTTGGTATAGGCATAGGCCGTTGACACAACGGCACTAATTCCAAATAAGTTTGGTTTCGCAGCAATAATATACTCAAGAGCCTCTTCATAACTCGGACGCATACCATCGATATTATAAAATTCTATTTCTTCGCCACCAATTTCACGGGCATAATTAATGATTGAAAGGCATCCGAATGGCGGATAAGTCGTAGGAATGGGACGGATAGGAGTTGTAACAAGTAAGGTTTTCATAAGTTATTCCTACGCTTGTCGGTTGTTGTCGCGGAACCACCGATCCAAATTTAAATCCCACGGGTGACCATCGGTTCCCGGATGTTTAACAGCGACGGCATTTTATCGAAGAACCCAACGGATCACAAGATCACAGGGCCTGTCACGGTAATGGCCGTGGATGACGCATAGACAAGATGAGATAGGAACAAGTACTTAATGAAATTAATATAGGCCAATCCGGCAGAATGAAAAATCGAAACGACAGGATTTACCGGTTCGTGCGAAAGATCCCATATTTCATAATCATAAATTAACTGTTGGAAATGCCAAACCGCTAAAAATCAGCCGACATCCCATCTGGCGGTTACTCCACCGTTACACTCTTTGCTAAATTCCTGGGTTGATCGACATCCGTGCCTTTGATGACGGCGACATGATAAGCTAGCAATTGTACCGGAATTGCGTAAAGCAAAGGTGCCACAAAGGCGTCGACGGCGGGAAGTGAGATGGTTTGGGCGTGAATGTCATCGATACGGGAAACACCGTTTTTATCGGAAATAAAGATCAGCCGCCCCCCCCTGGCCATGACCTGCTCGACGTTCGAAATGGTTTTATCCAACAGATCGTCGGTCGGTGCGATGACGATGACCGGCATATCTTCGTCGATAAGGGCAATTGGTCCATGTTTCATTTCCCCGGCGGCGTATCCCTCCGCGTGAATGTAGGAGATCTCCTTAAGTTTTAGGGCGCCTTCCATGGCGATGGGATAACTGGTGCCCCGTCCCAGATACAAGGCATCACGGGATTCCGAAATGCTGTGGGCAATTTCTTTGATGCGATCGTCGTGGTTCAAAATTTCTGCAGCCCGCGCCGGGACTTCGGTCAAGGCATAGACCAGCCGCGCCTGTTCGGCGTTGGAAATCTCCTTGCGGGATCTGGCCAGGGCAATACACAAACAGGCCAAAACCGTTAACTGGGTGGTAAAGGCCTTGGTCGATGCGACGCCAATTTCCGGCCCCGCGTTGGTGTGAAAAACAACATCCGACTCCCGCGCAATGGCGCTTTCCGGGGCGTTGACAACCGCCAGGATATGTTGTTTTTGCGTCCTCGCATACCGCAGGGCAGCCAGGGTATCGATGGTTTCGCCGGACTGGGAAATAAACAGGGCAGCACCACCGGTTTCCATTGGTGCTTCACGGTATCTGAATTCAGAAGCGATATCGACGTCAACGGCAATACGGGCAATCTTCTCAAACCAATATTTGGCAATTAAACAGGCATAATAGGAGGTGCCGCAGGCGATCAAGGTAATTTTTTTAAGCGACGATAACTCGAAATTAAGAGGCGGCAAATTGACACTGCGTGATGCTGGATTGACAAAAGCTTGTAAGGTGTCACCGATGGCTTGCGGTTGTTCAAAGATTTCCTTCAGCATGAAATGGCGATACCCGCCTTTACCGAATCCGGCTCCCGACAAGGTGCTGGTTTTTATTTCCCGTTGAACTTCTGTATCATTGGCGTCAAATATTTGCACCCCGTCAGCCGTCAGGATGGCCCAATCGCCATCCTCCAAATAAATAATGCGTTGGGTGAGGGGCGCGAGGGCAAAGGCATCGGAGCCCAAATAACTCTCGCCGTCACCAATACCGATTGCCAGAGGGCTGCCCTGACGCGCCGCAATCATCAGGTTTTCTTCACCGGAAAATATAAGGCCTAGGGAAAATGCCCCCCGTAGCCGCTTTAGCACCTGGCGGGTTGCATGGGCAGGCGTCATCCCTTGTCGCAAGCGTTGATCAATCATATGCACGATGATCTCGGTGTCGGTTTCCGATGCCAATTGACAGGGCGAGGCCAAGATTTCGCTGCGCAGTTCCTGAAAGTTTTCAATGATGCCATTGTGTACGACGGCAACACGCTCGGTTGCGTGCGGATGGGCATTGGTCTCGTTGGGTGCGCCATGGGTCGCCCAACGGGTGTGGCCAATACCCGTACGTCCCAGGATTGGAAATTCCTCAATGCGTTTTTGTAACTGCTGTATTTTGCCTTCTGTCCGACGGCGTTCAATCTGGCCATTGTACAGGGTCGCAATCCCGGCCGAATCATAACCGCGATACTCCAGTCGTTTCAGGCCTTCCAAAAGTCCATTGGCAGCATTTTGTTTGCCGATAATACCTATGATACCGCACATGTTCGGGTTCCTTAACGTCAGTCTTTATTTGCGCGGAGGGCGCTTTTTTTGTTTCGATTTTTCTTTGCGAAAGGTGATTGCGTAACCGTCCATAACCTTTGCTTTGGCGCGGGTCAGGGCAAGGGCATTGTCGGGCACATTTTTTGAAATCGTGCTGCCGGCACCAACAATCGCACCATCGCCAATCGTTACCGGTGCAATCAAAGCCGAATTGGAGCCAATAAAAGCACCATCACCAATATCCGTACGGGATTTGTTGTATCCATCGTAGTTACAGGTAATGGTACCGGCACCAATATTGGCACCGGCACCAACACGGGCATCACCAATATAGGATAAATGGCTGGCCTTAGCGCCCGGCTCGAAGGTGGCGTTTTTGATTTCGACAAAATTGCCGATCTTTGCCCCGTCGCCTATCCGCGCCCCTGGGCGCAGGCGTGCATAGGGGCCAACAACTGCACCGCCGGCAACATGACAGCCTTCCAGGTGTGAAAAACTGCGAATCAATGCCCCGGCTTCAAGTGTCACTCCAGGGCCAATGACCACATGGGGTTCAATCACCACATCGGCACCAATCACCGTATCAAAAGACAAATGCACGGAGTCTGGATCAACCAGGGTTGCACCATTTTCGAGCGCGTTTCGGCGCAAACGGTTTTGCAGGGCACTTTCGGCGTCGGCCAAATCCGCTCGGGAATCTACGCCAATAAAATCATTGGCATCGCCTTCCACATAGGCACAAAGGTGCCCTTCGGCTCGAGCAATGGCGACAATATCCGTTAAATAAAATTCACCCTTGGTGTTGTCGTTGCGGATCTTTGAAATAAGGCCAGGCATCAGCTCGCGGTCGATCACCATAATGCCCGAATTACACAAATTTATCTGCAGCGTTTCGGGGTCGGCTTCCTTGGATTCGATAATCGCTTCAAGCTGATCCTTGGCATTGGTAATCAGCCGCCCATATCCATCGGGAGGATCCATCCGGTAGCCCAAAACGACAATTGCCGGATTATCTTTTTGCTCCCGGCGCCGGATCATCCGGCAAATGATATCCGGTTGAATAAGCGGGTCCGCGCCAAACAGAACCAGAACATGGCCATTGCTGTCGGCAACCTGACCGAGGGCGGCCTTGACCGCATTTCCCGTACCAGATTGGGTCCTTTGCTCAACGGTTGGGTGCGGCGAGACAAGGTCCGCAACGACCTCCATATCGGGACCGACGACCACTGTAATATCAGTGACGTCAGCGCCCTCCAAGGCACCAATGACATGTTTGACCAAGGGCAATCCGGCAATTTTATGCAAAACTTTTGCCCGCTGCGACCGCATACGTGTGCCCCTTCCAGCGGCGAGGACGATGGCACTAACGGTTAAGGGGTGATTTATCTTGGTCATAGGCTAAGGTTTGGTTAAACAGGACGAATGAGTTCTGAATTGAACTGGACACTGCCATAGGCCCGACTCCGGGCCAAGTCAAAGATTGTTTCGAATTCTTACAGGGATGGGTTTATGAAGTGCAAATTACCGTCGTTTCCGGCTGCCGTTGTCTTCGATTTGGATGGGACATTGATTGACAGTGCGCCCGATCTCCATACCGCCTTAAACCGCCTGTTGGCATCGGACGATCGACGCGCCTTGGATCTTCAGGAAGTCATTTTAATGATCGGCGACGGCGTTCCTAAACTTGTTGAACGGGGCTACCAGGCAACCGGTGGCATCCCTGACCGCTCGACCCTCAGCCACCGAATAGGTCAGTTTACCGCCGATTATGAACAACATGCCACGGACTTAACGGTGTTGTTTCCAGGGGTCCGCGAAGTCCTGGCACGGTTAAAAAAACGCAATATTCCCTTAGGTATTTGCACCAACAAACCCCAGGCTGCAACTTTGCAGGTTCTTCGTCATTTTGAGCTTAGCGATACCTTTAAGGCGGTTGTCGGCGGCGATCAACTGGCCGGGGTGAGAAAACCGGACGCCCGACATCTGCTGGCGGCCCTCGATATTCTCGGCGTTGACCCACTCCATGCCGTTATGGTGGGGGACAGCCCGAACGACATATACGTGGCGATAAATGCGGCAGTTCGATCTATTGCCGTGTCTTTTGGATATACCCGAATTCCCGTCTGCGAGCTCGGTGCGGAACAAATCATAGATCACTTCGATGATCTCGAACAGGCTTTGTCAGCCATCAACTTCGCTGCGCGCCCGTGACGGACCCGACCTGTTGGTTGACCGGCGAATTTCTGGATAACCGCCGAAATGAAATCCCTTCCAAAAAACTGCCGTCAAGGGGTTGTCGATCCTTTGGCAAAGGTATGTAATGCAACTGCGGGGGGCGCAACTGGTGGGCTGCATAATCACGTTAAGTGAATATGCAGGAATTCCATATGGCCACCTGGAGGGCCTTTAATGTCGGATGGCGATGAACCGAACTCCGCAAAATCAGATGGCCTGGATTCTCTAGCTGAAAATATCAATCGACCAAATCCCATAAACAAGACCGCTATTAACGGGCTGCGCATGCATAAGGGAATTTCCTTCCGTCTCGCCCGGATCGGCGTTGTTGTTGCCTTCCTGCTCGGGTTGACCCTGAGTACGATACAGGTCTATCTGGATTTTTCAAATCAGGGACGGGAACTGGATGCCGAGCTTAATCGTATCCTGTCTGTTGTTGAGCGGCCGGCGGCCCGCGCCGTCCACCTGCTGGACGAGGATCTGGCGGACGAAGTCATTCAGGGGCTGATGGAATACAAATTTATCAAGCAAGCGCGTATCGTCGATGACCTTGGGGTCTCTCTTGCCGATAGCAAACGACCGATGGGAGAAAGTAAAACACGGTGGATCACCCGGTCGATAAAAGGTGAGGAAAAATCCTACAACATCACTCTGGAAACGAGCGGCGTGCGCAATATTGCGCCTGGTAAGTTACACGTCCTGGTCGACATCGACGCGGCGCTAACGGGGTTTTTTGAACGGTCTTTGTTTGTTCTCGCAACCGGTATTTTTCGAAATATGATTTTAGTTATTCTGTTTATATTTATTTTTTACATGGTCCTGACAAGACCGCTTCTCAATATCATTTCCGCCTATCGGACCATCGATCCGGAGAACCCCGGCAAAGCGCGATTTCACATCAGCGCCAACCACGATGATGATGAATTGGGTCTGCTGGTAAAATCAGGAAACGATTTTTTGGATTCCAATGCCCGCCATCTGGCGGCGCGCAATGACGCGCAGGAGAAACTCCGACAGGTCAACAATGAGTTGGAGCGCCGGGTAGAAGCACGAACCACAGAATTGCAGCGGGAAATATCGGAACGCAGAAAAGCCGAAAAATCCTTAATGGAAATGAACTTCAGGCTCGAACACATCGTCGAGGGTCGGACCCGGGAACTGAACAGGGCCAAGGAAATGGCGGAATTTGCCAGCCGCTCAAAAAGTCAGTTTTTGGCCAACATGAGCCACGAATTACGGACGCCGTTAAATGCCATCATTGGCTTCTCGAAAATAATGAGAGATCAAATGTTCGGTGCGATTGGGGTCGCCAAGTACCTGGAATATTCTGCCGATATTCATGATTCAAGCTCCCATTTATTGAACGTGATTGGCGACATTTTAGATGTCTCGAAAATCGAAGCCGGTGAATTGATCCTCGAATTTTCGGACGTTGATATGGCGGGTGTCGCCCGGGTATGTAAATCATTGTTAAATGAGCCCGTTCGTTCACGTAATTTGAAACTATCCATTCGCCTTCCCGACGATTTTCCATCCATATGGGCCGACGAATTGCGGATCAAACAAATCGTCATCAATTTATTTTCCAACGCGGTCAAATTCACCCCCGACGGTGGCGAGATATGGATCGATGGTCAGCAAAATACCGACAGTAGTATAATCTTCACAATCGGCGATACGGGGATTGGCATTGCGGAAAAAGATATTTCTCGCGTCCTCGAACCCTTTGGCCAGGTCGATGATATTATGACCCGGGGCCATGAAGGCACCGGCCTTGGTTTGTCACTGTGCAAGTCGTTGATGGAGCAGCACGGAGGTCGCCTGGAAATCAGTAGCATTGTCACCAAGGGGACGACGGTTTCCCTCTGGTTCCCTGCCCCTTCCGGCGACTAAAAGTTACGGATGTGATCCGCCGAGTCCGATTGAACGGGCCGGGTCATTTGCCGATAGGTGATATCGCCGATTAAAAGAATGATGGCCAGGGCCGTCACCAGATAGAGCCAACGATTGGAACCTTTGCGGTCGGTCCTAAACCGCGCGGAAGGCGCGGTTGGCTCTATGAGTTCTTGTTTTGGCGGCGAATGGTCGCGCCGACGGTTGTCCAGATAACTGCTTTCTATGTCACGGAAACCGACATTCAGGCGCCGGTATTCGCGTACCATGGGAGTAACGGCCGCAACAAAAAACAAGATTGTAGCGACGTAGCCGCCCCAGGGGATGTGAGACGGGGTTGTTGCATAACCCGCATAGCCAATGGCACAGAGAACTCCAAGTGCATTAACAGGAACAAAGCTTGCGGGCATGGATCTCTTTTCGAGTTAATTATCCATTCTTGAGGACGGCAACCCCAGGAAGTTCTTTTCCCTCCAGCCACTCCAGGAAGGCACCGCCGGCCGTCGATATATAGGAAAAGGCATTGGTTACTCCGGCATTGGCAAGTGCCGAAACCGTATCACCACCACCGGCCACGGAAAGCAGACGACCGGCTTTTGTCAGGCGGGCGGCCTCCCGGGCAATGGCGTTGGTTCCAACGTCAAACGGCGAAACCTCGAAAGCACCGAGAGGACCGTTCCATACCAATGTTTTGCATTCCGCCAGGCGGTTTGTCAGATCCATAATGGACGCCGGGCCAATATCCAATATCATCCATTCCTTGGGGATCGCATCCAGGGTCACATGGCGGTGGTTTGTACCTTCCGCAAACCTTTCAGCCACAGCGGCATCCATGGGCAGGAGAACCTCACATCCGGATTCTGCAGCGCGGTCCAAGATCTCGCGGGCCTGGTCGGCCATATCCTTTTCACAAAGCGAGTTGCCAACGTCGATTCCCTGGGCATATAAAAACGTATTCGCCATGGCTCCGCCGATGATAACCATGTCGGTTTTCGAAACCAAATTTCCAAGAACCTCCATTTTTGTAGAGATTTTTGCGCCGCCAACCAGGGCCGCAACTGGGTGTTCGGGGTTTTCCAGAGCGCCGGACAGGGCATCGAGTTCGGCCTGCATCAAACGACCCGCCGCCGCCGGTAATATGCGGGCGAGGGCTTCGGTTGATGCATGGGCGCGATGGGCACAGGAGAAGGCATCATTGACAAAAACATCGCCTAACAGGGCCAATTGACCAGCAAAAGTAACGTCGTTGGCCTCTTCTTCGGCATGAAACCGCAAATTTTCAAGCACGGTAATATCGCCGTCCGCCATGGCGTCAACCACCTGGGCCGCCGCCGGACCAATACAGTCAGAGGCAAAGGCGACGGGTTTTTGCAGGGCCTGGGACAGAGCCATGGCGATGGGCTGCAGGGACATGTCTGCGACGATGGACCCTTTCGGTCGGCCAAAATGCGACAAGACAACAACCCGGGCACCTTTGTCTGAAAGCTCAATGAGGGTTTTTAGGGAACGCTCAATCCGGGTTGAATCGGTAATCGTGCCAGCTTGCATGGGAACGTTCAGGTCACACCGCACCAAAACACATTTGCCGACCACGTCCAAGTCATCAATCGTTTTGTAGTTTGTCATTGAATTTGCCCCGCAACATCAAAATTTGAAATGGTTATAACGCCATTACCAGAGCCTGCAAGCCAGACCTGATTTCACCTAATGGCCAGATGCAAGGGCATCAACCTCCCGGACCCCGGTTCCGAGGCGGGACGTCAAAAGCTTCTAAATCCACCGGCAAGGCCTTTGTCAGTTGGCCAATTTGGCGGCCTGCGCCAGGGCATGATCGGCTTTTTCGGTTTCGCCCAATACCTTATAGGCATTTGCCAGCTTGAGCCATCCCGGGCGGTCCTCGGGGTTTTCTTGCAGACGATCGGCCAGCCGTTGGACCATGGATCGGATCATTTGCTGGCGGTCTTCGGCGGTCATTTGACCCGCCGCTTCCACGTCTTCTGCGCTCGGTCCCGGGCCAGTGGATTGAGCCGATGCCAGTTTCCGAAGATCGGCTCCGATCCTGAGCGCCTCAGCCGACGGCTGAATAGTCTTTAAATCAATTTCGGCTTCGTTTGCCGCCGCGTCAATTTGCGCCCGCACCGTCGCTAACCACGGCGCGTCGGGCAGGGATATGGCCAACAGGTCGACCCATTCCTGCACGGCATTTTTCAAATAACCCGACTGGGCTTGCCCGAGGGCCATATAATAACGGGCTTTTGGTTGTGCGGCATTTAACCGACGGACTTTTTCGAGGGTTTGCACGGCTTCGTTGGAAACCCGGCCTGCGTTCAGGAAGATCACCGTTTCTGCGTAGTCGACAAGAACCTGCGGGTCTTCCGGCGCACGGGCGACGGCCTGTTCATAGGCCCTGACGGCGCGCGGATATTGACCCAAGGAAACCGCCGACCGTCCAAGCATCAACCAACCCTCCAGGTTTTCCGGGTCGGCTGCCAATCGTTGTTCCAGACGGTCGACCAGCTTTGACATTTCGGCAAGGGCACCGGGATTGCCCTGGGCCTGCTGCTCTTCTTCAATATTGCGTTCTGCGTAGGCTAGATTATCCAGTGTTGGCGTACCCAGATAGCCATACAAACCCAGCGAGCCGACGCCCAAAAATAACAGGACACCAAGGGCCGTGAGCAAGGGTGAAGGACTGCCTGGCAATGAGGTACCGGTTTGCGCCGGGCCGGACCCGGCCGCCGCCAGCAATTTTCGGTGCAATTCAATTTTGACGGTTTCCGCCTGTTCCGGGGTCAATAAGCCCCGTTCATGTTCCCGTTCCACTTCTTTTAACTGGTCCTTATAGACGGCAACATCATAGGTCGCGCGGGCCCGCGACGGGGTCGGGCGCCAGCGCACAAGAGGCATCACCATCAGGACCAGTGCCAATAAAATCATAAGCCCAATGAGGATCCAGACTAGGGTCATTGTTCGGCCTCCGCCAACAGGTCTGCCAGCCGCTTTTCTTCAGCTTTGCTCAACGGTTTGGCACCGGTCGGCAGTGCGGCGGTCGTTTGGTTTTTTCGAAAAAACAATGCAATGGCAATCAACCCTGCGATCACCAGTAAAAACGGGCCGACCCACAGGATCAACGTGGCGCTGTTAAAGGGTGGTTTTAACAGAACAAAATCGCCATAGCGGGAAACTACGTAAGTGACGACCTGTTCATTGCTGTCGCCGGCCCGCAGTCGGTCGCGCACCAATACCCTGAGATCCTTGGCCAGGGACGCGTCGGAATCATCAATCGATTGATTTTGACAAACCAGGCAGCGCAGGCCTTTGGAGATGTCGCGGGCGCGGGCTTCCAGGGCCGGGTCCTTAAGAATTTCGTCCGGGTTAACCGCAAGGCCGGCGGGCGACCAAAAAACAACAAATAACAAGGCGCACAGATAAAATCGCATGTCAGGATGGGCTTTCAGTACGTAGTTTTTCGATCAGCGGCTGCAGTTGGGTGCGCCACGCCTCGTCATTCAGGGGACCAATGTATTTGAAGCGAACGACGCCCTTTTTGTCGACCAGAAAGGTCTCCGGCGCACCGGTGACACCAAAGGCAATGGCGGCCCGGCTTTTGGGGTCGTCGCCCACTCGGCTATAGGGATCGCCATATCTTTTTAACCACTGCGGACCTGCCTGTTTGTCTTCTTCACGCCAGTCAATGGCGTGGATGGGTATCAGGTTTTGTTTTTTTAGGGCCATTAAAAACGGATGTTCCACCCGGCAGGCGACACACCACGAGCCAAACACATTGACCAGAGTGATATCGTTCAGCAGATCGGTGTTCTTAAAACCTACGGAATCCCGACCCTGCAGCGGTACCAGGGAAAACTCCGGCACCGGTTTGCCCGCCAGCATATTCGGCAATACGCTGGGGTCCCGGGTCAGACCGACGGCAAAATATCCGACCAGGACCAAAAACACCAACAGCGGTGCGATAAAAAATATCTGCTTTTTTGTCATGAAGAGGGCACCGTGGCCGCCGGGGCGAGGGGCTGTCGACGATGCGGCACACCGACCCGGTGACGGCGATCCGAAATGCTCAAACCGCCACCAAACATCATCACCAGGGTGCCAATCCACATCCAGACAACCAGCGGGTTGTAATAAATGCGGGTAACATACTTGCCATCGGTACCCTCTTCGTCACCGATCACCGCATACAAGTCACCCATCAATGTGGTGTGAATTGCCGCTTCCGTCGTTGGCATTTGGGTTACCGGATAGAACCGTTTTTCAGGGTTCAGGACAACAAAAAGATCGCCGTCCTTAAACACACTAAACGTCCCCAAAACCAGGTCATAATTAGGGCCTTCTGCCTTGCGGGCACCATCGAACCGGTAGTCATATCCGCCCACATGAACGATTTCTCCCGGTTTCATGGATTGAATGCTTTCCTCCTTCCAGCCGCCGGCCCCGGCCATGCCGGCAATCACCAGGGCCATGCCGAAGTGGGCCAGTGACATGCCCCAGGTTGCGCGCGGTATGCGCCTCAGGCGGCGCAGGGATTGGGCTGGTGGTGCCTTGAACAGGCGCACCCGTTCGGTGATTTCGGCCAGCACCCCGGCAGCCAGCCAGACGGCCAGGGCGATGCCGATAACCCCCATAAAGGACCCGCCTGTTTCGACCGACCAGGCGGCGGCCCCGGCGACCAGCGCCAGGATAAAGGCAAACCGCAGGCGGCCCAGGGCCGGCATCAAATCGCCGCGTTTCCAGTTGAGGAACGGGCCCGCCGCCATGGCAACAATCATCGGCATCATCAGTGGCAGGAAGACCGCATTAAAAAACGGTGCGCCAACGGAAATTTTTGCGCCGCCAACCACATCGATGAACAGCGGATACAGGGTTCCCAGCAGGACCGCTGCCAGTCCCGTGGTCATCACCAGGTTATTAAACAGCAACGCTCCTTCCCGGGAGATCGGTTGAAACACGCCGGAACTTTTTAATTGCGGGCCGCGCCAGGCAAACAGGGCAAGGGAACCGCCGATGACAGTTGCTAGGAGAAGCAAAATGAAGACCCCACGCGCCGGATCGGTGGCAAAGGCATGGACCGATGTTAGAACCCCGGACCGCACAATAAAGGTCCCCAGCAGGCTCATGGAAAAGGCAACGATTGCCAACAGCACCGTCCAGCCTTTGAGGGTGTCGCGTTTTTCGACAACAACGGCCGAATGCAAAAGCGCTGTTCCCGCAAGCCACGGCATAAAGGAGGCGTTTTCCACCGGATCCCAAAACCACCAGCCGCCCCAACCCAGCTCATAATAGGCCCACCAGGAACCCAGGGCGATGCCACCGGAGAGAAATACCCAGGCGGCCAGAGTCCAGGGGCGGACCCAACGGGCCCAGGCCGCATCGACCCGACCCTCGATCAGGGCAGCGATGGCAAAGGAAAAGGCGATGGAAAACCCCACATACCCGAGATACAGCATGGGCGGGTGGAAGGCCAATCCCGGATCCTGCAACAGCGGGTTTAAGTCCGTTCCATTGAGCGGCGCCGGGGTTACCCGCTCGAACGGGTTTGAGGTGAAAAGCATAAATAAATAAAATCCGATGGCGATCATCGCCTGCACGGAAAGCACTCGGGCCTTGAACGCCGGTGGCAGATTGCGGCCAAACAGGGCGACCGCCGCACCGAACAACGACAGAATAAAAACCCACAACAAAAGCGATCCTTCATGGTTGCCCCAGGCCCCCGCCACTTTGTAGAGAACCGGTTTTGCCGTGTGCGAGTTTTGCACGACGTTAACCACCGTAAAATCAGAAATCAGATAGACATGGATCAGGCAACCGAAGGCGAAGGTTGTCAGGGCGAGTTGTAAATAAGAAGCGGGATTGGCCAATTCGATCCATACCGGCAGGTTTTTTTGCGCACCGATCAACGGCAGGGTGGCCTGAACCATGGCAATAAACATTGCCAGGATGAGAGCGAAGTGTCCGAGTTCTGCGGTCATTGTGATTTTGCCTTTTCCGTGCCCTGCCATTGTCCGGACTTTTTTAACGCTTCTGCGACTTCCGGCGGCATATAATTTTCATCGTGTTTTGCCAGGACATCGTCGGCGACAAAGACGCCTTTGATGAACCGGCCTTCGGCGACAACCCCCTGTCCTTCGCGGAACAGATCAGGCAGCAGCCCCTTAAAACGGACGTTCACGGTTTTGGCGGTATCCGTCACCCGGAACACGACCTGCCCGCCGCCCTGTTTGTCGACGGAGTTTTCTTCAACAAGTCCGCCCAAACGGAGGCGGCGATCCGGCCCCGGGTTCTTGTCAATCAAATCCGTCGGGCTGTAAAAAAATACAATGTTGTCCTCAAACGCCGTGAGGATCAAGGCGGCGGCCGTGCCCAGCAAAAGCAGCGCGATACCAACAAAGGTCAGTCGTTTGTGTTTACGTTTCACGGTTTTGCCTCGCCTGTCGATGGGGCCGATCCCGATCCAGAACCGCCAGTTCGGTTTGTACGGCACCGGCAAATCGACGGCTGATGAGCCACAGACCAAACAAAATCACCAACACGGCCCCATAGGAGGCCCAGATAAATCCGCCGTGACCTCCCATCTGCAAATAAACCCACAAGGTCTCCATTTCAATTCACTCCCTGTGACGGACGGGCGGCGATCGGTGGCGGACCGCCATGGACCTGGCGCAACCGTAAAGCACGAATTTTACCGGCGTTGATTTCGCCGCGAATTCGGATCAGCAAAACCCAGATGTAATAAGCTTTGAAGGCCAGGGCCATCAGGATCAACGGCACCAACATGCTCGAATGGATGGCCGGACCGCCGATTTTTACCACACTGGCCGGTTGATGCAGGGTATTCCACCAATCGACGGAAAATTTGATTACCGGAACATTTACCGCCCCGACCAGAGCCAGGATCGCCGCCGCCTTGCTGCCCCGTGCCGGGTCGTCGAATGCATTGGCCAAAGCCATATATCCCAGATACAGGAAAAACAGGATGAGGACGGAGGTCAGGCGGGCATCCCAAACCCACCAGGTTCCCCACATGGGTTTGCCCCACAAGGATCCGGTAAACAATGCCAAAAACGTGAAACAGGCACCAATGGGCGCGGTTGAACGGGCCGCCAGGTCGGCGACCGGGTGTTTCCAGATGAGACCAACGGCGGCGGCCATGGCCATCGCCGTATAACAGAACATGGCCATCCAGGCGGCGGGCACATGGACGTACATGATGCGCACGGTCTCGCCCTGTTGATAGTCGCCCGGTGACGCCAGCAGCGCAAAATACAGGCCCGTGACAAAAAACAACCCGGTTGCGCCAGCTGCCCACGGCTGGATGGTCGTGGCGAGTTTTAAGAACCGGTTTGGATTTGCGTACTTATGAAATATCATTGCCGTATATATTTTGATTATTTTGGAGTGGAATCAGGTTCATTTTAGGTTACTTAGCAGGTTATTTGCACGCCGTGTTTGATCTAACACAAAATTGATCGAAATTGTGTCATCTTTATGTCTCCAGGGCCTGTCGTATGGCCCCGGCACCAGCCCACGGGCACAGCGGCAATGCGGCCACCAATAACCCGGCCATGATCAGCAGATGGGCTTTCACCGATAAACCACTAATGGCACCGTCGACCGCACTAACGCCAAAGATCAATACGGGAATATACAGGGGCAATATCAGCAGAGACAAGAGCACGCCGCCGCGCCGCGAGCCGAGGATCAACGCCGCTCCGATGGCACCAATGAGGCTGAGGCTTGGTGTGCCAATGGCCAGCGTCAGGACGAGCACCCAAAACCCCTCATAGGGCAGGTTCATGAACACCGCAAGTAAGGGCGTGGCAACAAGCAGGGGTAATCCGGTGGTCAGCCAGTGGGCGGTAATTTTTGCCATGACAACGACCTCGAGGGGAACCGGCTGCAAAGCCATGAGTTCCAGGCTGCCGTCTTCGAAGTCAATTTGGAACAATCGCTCGAGAGACAGCATGGCGGCCAGCAGAGCGGCCACCCAGATGACGCCGGAACTGATCCGCGCCAGAATATTGGCTTCCGGGCCGACGCCGAAGGGAAACAACACAACCGCGATAACAAAAAACGCGACCACCATGTAACTGTCCATGCCCTGACGTTGGGCCAGTTTCAGATCCCTTCTGACGATCGTCCAAAATCCGCTCATGCGGCCTGTTCCGTGAGTTGGAAGGCATCGAGGTTGAGAATCTCGGCGTCGGCAAGGCCGATTTCCGCATGGGTCGAGGCAATGACCATCCCGCCGTTGGCCCGGTGGCGGGCGATTTCCCGCTGTAAATCAACGATTGCACCGGCGTCGAGGGCCGTCGTCGGTTCATCTAACAGCCATATTCTGGCCGGCGAGGCAATGATCCGCGCCAGGGTGACCCGGCGTTTTTGTCCGGCCGATAAAAATCGCCCCGGCACATCGGCCAGATAATCAATGCCAAAGGCTGCAAGCGCGTCGGAAATCTGCGCCTGCTGAGGCCGCAGGGCGGCCCAGAAGGAGATGTTTTCCGTGACCGTCAGGACCGGTTTGACGGCATCCGCGTGGCCGACATAATGCAGCCGCCCGTTGTGGTCTTCCGGCTCGTCGGCAATATCCGCACCGTCCCAGGCGATGGTTCCGTTTTCGGCTTTTAACAACCCGGCCATCAGACGCAACAGGGTGGATTTTCCGGTGCCGTTTGGGCCGCGCAGGAGCAGCGCGCCACCACCAGGGCAGCAAAACGACAGATTGGCAAAAACCGTTCGTTCACCGCGGAAACACCGTAGATTATCGCCAGAAAAAAGTACCATGGGGCCGGATCTTCGTAGGCAAAGGACAAGGACGATCAACCTAACCCATTCTACGGGGAAAAAGAAGTACGGCGGCACGAATTTTAAACCGCCGGTCCCGGTGCCTGGTTGGCCGTCGTGCCGCTGATTTCGTCCATCAACCAATCGCGGAACGCCTTGATTTTGGGGTCATCGGCGCGGTTTTCCAAATACACCAGGAAAAACGAATAGTCAGCCTTTAACCTGAGATCAAAGGGCATGACCAGTCGCCCGGCATCAAGATCTCCCTGCGCCAATGCCATGCGGCCCAAAACCACACCGGCGCCGGCGATGGCTGCGTCCAGGGCGTGATCGGCGACGTTAAATTGGAGTTTTCCATGACCCTCTTCCGCCCCCGGCAATCCGGCTTCCTCGAACCAAATGGCCCAGTCGGCCAGATCAAAAAACCCCAAATGGGTATCGTCAAAAATTAAGGTATGGCTCTTGAGGTCTTCCGGTGTGCGAATCGGGTGCTCGCCATTGATCAAAGCCGGGCTGCACATGGGGGTTACATATTCGTCAAATAATTTTTCCGCCCGGCATTTTTCATATATGCCCATGCCAAATCGAATCACCACATCGACATCTTCCTGTTCCAAATCGACGACTTTGATGCTTGAAGATACCCGGGCGTCAATGTGGGGGTGTGTGTTAAGGAAACGATAGAGCCGGGGTGCCAGCCATTTGGCGGTTATCGCCGGGCCGGCCGAAATGACCAGGACTTTGCTTTCCTTGCGCCGCTGCAACTGTTGTATGGTGGTGCTGAGTTTAACGAAACCCTCGCGAATGCCCGGCGCGATCAAATTGCCCATTTCTGTCAGCTCGACCGCCCGGTTGAGGCGGTTAAAGAGTTTCACACCCAAATGCTCTTCCAACTGGCGAATTTGATAACTGAGCGCCGCCGGGGTGACAAAAAGTTCCGCTGCGGCGTCCTGAAAACTCATATGCCGGGCTGCAGCATTAAAGGCGCGCAGGCTGTTCAGAGGCGGTAGTCGATCTGCAGGCATTTTTTCTCACATCAAAAAAACTTAACTGAACCATCAATTTAACTCGTTTGTGTGATGCAAATCAAGCACCTACATTAAACCCATCGAAAGGCCAAACAAATTCTCTAAACAGAAAACCGTTTGGTCTATCCATTGAAAAACAAGGAGTTAGTTATGAACCCCATCTATGATCCAAACATTGATCACGAATATTATGCCCGGATTGGCCGTCAAATGCAGGCGCGGGAAGCCTTCAACCTCTTTGCGGGTCTCAAGTCGCAAATTAAAAAAACCTTTTCTGGTAACGTCCAGAAAAATGCCAAAACCCCAGGCGATACTCGTTAATAGGGGCCAATTGCACCTAATATAAGGTGATTTCCAGGTGATGGGAGAACCCTGTTTAAACGGCGTTCTCCCATTCGCGCCTGAAGGTCGGGATGGTTTTTTCCCGACGTGCAGATAAACGTCAGTTTCCGGGCGACCGGTTTGGCCGCCGATTTTAAATAACCGGGGCATAAACCCCGGGCCAACGCACTATCGGGATTTTTTTGAAGTGGTGCCGATTTACAAGGGGTATCCTTGTTGACTGTGCCGCCGTTATTTACCGGCGGCGGATTGAACGGTGGTTACCGGGAAGTCCCAAAATCTCCCTGAAAAAAAATGCGACCGGATGGTTAGATCCGGTCGCAAGGTGTCGGCAATATTAAGCCGATTTGGGGACCAGAGAGGGGGGTCTCTGGATATAGACGAGGAGGTCTATGATTAGAATCTAGGCGGCAATTATGGCGACTTTATGCAAACTTTTAGGTCATTTACGGGCAATTGTGCCTCATTGAGGCAGGGCCCTTAAGTCCCCTTAGCCCTCAAACTCGCGGATATCGTCGATCACCTTGCCATCGTTGGGCAGGCTGCCCGGTTCGGCGAAACCGACTTCGCCGCGAACTTTGCAGACCGCCTGGATGGAGGCGGATATTTCGGCGAGCAGGGCGTCTTTGCCGCCGGCCGTGGTCTCCGGGTCGGCGACTTCGCACGACAGGGTCATGACGTCGGCGCCGTCCCGCTGGTCGACCAGCAGGCGGGCTTTCATCACTTCCGGGTGGCGGTCGACCACATCGGCGACCTGTTTGGGGTGGACAAACATGCCCCTGACTTTGGTGGTTTGATCGGCCCGTCCCATCCAGCCTTTGAGGCGCATGTTGGTCCGCCCGCAGGGGCTGACGCCGGGCAGGACCGCCGACAGGTCACCGGTGGCAAATCGAATGAGCGGGTATTCGGGAACAAAGGTGGTGACCACCACTTCGCCGACTTCGCCCGCTTCGACCGGGTCGCCGGTGCCCGGGCGGACGATTTCAACGAGCAACCCTTCATCGACAATTAGCCCCTCCTGAGAAGCGGATTCGAAAGCGATGTTGCCAATATCGGCGCTTGCGTAAATCTGTGTGCAAACCACGCTGAGATCGGCCAGTTCCCGGCGCTGGTTCGGGAAAAACGCTTCACCGCCGACCAGTCCCTTCGACATGGACGACACGTCCTGGCCCATTTCAGCGGCTTTTTCCAGGATGATTTTAAGGAAAGACGGGGTGCCGACATATCCGGTCGGGCGAATGTCGGCTATGGCCCGGACCTGGAGTTCCGTATTGCCGACCCCGGCCGGGACCACGGCGCAGCCCAGTTTCGCCGCCCCGGTTTCGATCATAATGCCGGCCGGGGTCAGGTGATAGGAAAAGGTATTGTGCAGGATGTCACCGGCTCGGATGCCGGCGGCAAACAGGGCCCGGGCCGTGCGCCACCAGTCTTCGCCATAACCCTCCGGGTCGTAAATCGGGCCAGGCGATTGAAAGATCCGTTTCAACTGGCCCGGTATCCGGGTTGTCAAACCGCCAAAGGGTTTTGCCAGGGTTTGCAATTCGATCAGATCTGATTTTCGGGTGACCGGCAGGTCGGCCAGGGCGCGCCGGTCGGTTATGGCTCGGGCATCGACGTCTTTTAAGAGGTTAGCGAAAAAAGGTGCGTTTTCTTTTGCATTGGTAATTTGTCCGGCCAGTCGGGCCATCAGGTCGGCATCGCGGACCTCGGGCGGGCGGATTTCCAGCTCGTCATAATATTCAAAGGGGGGCATTGGTTTTATTCATTTGATCACAGCCAGCGTTTGCGGCGACGATAATGTTTGACGTCGCGAAAACTTTTTCGCCCACCGGACGCCAGGCCCAAATAAAATTCTTTTACGTCTTCGTTCTCGCGCAGCGACGCCGCATCGCCGTCCATGACGACCCGACCGTTTTCCAGGATATATCCGTACTCGGCATACCGCAGGGCAACCATGGTATTTTGTTCGGCCAACAGAAAACTGACTTTTTCCTGTTTGTTTAAGTCGCTGACAATCTCAAAAATTTCTTCGACCAGTTGTGGTGCCAGTCCCATGGACGGCTCATCCAATAAAATCATTTTTGGGTTGGCCATCAACGCCCGGCCAATGGCGGTCATTTGTTGCTCGCCCCCCGACGTATATCCGGCCTGGCTGGTTCGGCGTTCCCGCAAGCGGGGGAAATAATGATAGACCTTTTCCAAGGACTGGGCGATGGCCGCCCGTCCGTCCCGGCGGGTATAGGCACCGGTCATCAGGTTTTCTTCAACGGTCAGGTGCTCAAAACAATGGCGCCCCTCCATCACCTGGATGATACCGCGGCGGACCAGTTCGTTGGACGACAGGGAATCGATGCGTTCACCCATGGCTTCAATGGAACCCTTGGTGACCTCGCCGCGCTCGGCCCGTAACAAATTGGATACGGCCTTGAGCGTGGTTGTTTTGCCCGCCCCATTGGCTCCCAACAGGGCAACGATGCCGCCGTCGGGCACCGCAAGCGACACCCCCTTCAGGACCAGAATAACATGGTCATAAATGACTTCAATATTGTTGACGGTAAGAAGGGGGGCTGCCGCCTGGGCAGCCCCCCCCGTCTGACGTACGGCTTCAGCCGTCATGGTCCTGCCTCACCCACAGTTAACGGGGGTGATTTTATTTTCTTTGGCGTAGGCCGCAGCAGCTTCCTCGACCATCGGCCGGACAACTTCCGTGATCGGCGTGATCCAGTCGGACACAAACTGCCATCCCTTACCTGTCCATTGCTGGAAGGCGACCGGGCCACCGGTTTCGTGATCCTTGCAGGAGACCTTAAAAGGTTGTGTGAACCCTTCCATACCCAGGGCCTTGAGTTTGGCATTGCTGATATCGAGGTTTTCCAATCCCCAGCGCACCTGTTCTCCGGTCATCTGTTTGTTGCCATATTTGCCTTGCGCCGTGCGCACGGCTTCGATCCCAAACATGCCGTTCAATACGGCCCGGTTGTACAGCACTTCGCCGACTTTGTTCTCCGCCGCCAATGCCATGTCGCCGCCGTACACATGTTTGATGATATCCTGAATGACTGGCCAATCGGTGCCGGTGCCATGCAGGGCTGCGGATTTATAACCAAAGGCGCCGTCGCCGGCCGGTACCGTGTCGGCCTCGGACCCGGACCACCAGTTACCAACGAAATGATCCATCGGGAAACCGGTGGAGACCGCTTCTTTGATGGCGACCTGGTTCATTACTCCCCAGCCAGACATGAAAATCCAGTCCGGTCGTTTACGGCGTACCTGCAGCCAGGCGGCTTTTTGTTCCTGACCGGGATGGTCAACGGCGATTTTGGTGAGTTTATAACCGTATTTTTCGGACAAGGCGTCCAAGGTCGGGTTGGCTTCTTTGCCATAGGCCGAGTTGTGATAAATGTGAGCAATATGGACGCCGTTTAGTTTATCGAGGCCACCTTCCTGGGTTGCCACATATTTAACAAAAGTCGAGGCCTGCGACCAATAGGTGGTCGGAAAATTAAAGGTCCACTGGAAGACCCGTCCATCTGCCGCCGCTGTGCGGCCATAGCCCATCGACAGAATGGGGATTTTGTCGACCCGTGCCTTTGGGATCAACTGATAGGTAATGCCGGTTGAATAGGGGTTAAATAAAGTGGCCCCTTTGCCCTTGAGTTTTTCGTAACATTCCACACCCAGTTTGGTGTTGTATTTGGTTTCACATTCCTCGAACGACACCTTAACCCCGTTGATGCCGCCATCACGGGCGTTGATCATGGTGTAATAGTCGCGAAACCCGTTGGCCACGGGAATACCGTTTGGCGCGTAGGGGCCGGTGCGGTATACGAGCATTGGAAAAAACTGTTCCGCTGCCGCTATCTTCGATTCCATTATTCCCACTGCACAGACGGCCATGCCTGCGGCGGTGAGAAGTAAATTGCGTATCTTCATTGGTCTTCTCCCTTTGGTTTCTCCCAATTGGTCTACCGAACCCTGAACGAATTGTCTTCGGTTCTTCGACCTTAACACGCTACCGTTCACCGGCAACGGTCAATCGTGTGTTTGTTCCCCACGGCGTCAATAGGGGAACGGCCATTGTCTTAATTTCTCCTTGGCAATTTGCCACAACCGGGCCAGTCCATGGGGTTCGGCAATCAAGAAAAATACAATCAAGACACCAAAAATAATCTCTTCAATATGCTTCGACAGGTCGGTGGCAATGGGGATGCCAATCATCGGTGGCACATTGGTTAAAAAGATCGGCAGCAGGGTGATGAAGGCCGCCCCCATGATCGATCCCATGATACTGCCCAATCCGCCGATAATGATCATAAACATAATCTGGAACGACAGGAAGATATCAAAGGCCTCCGTCTCGGCACTGCCGAGCCAGCAGAAAATAAAAAGTGCGCCGGCAACACCGCAATAAAACGAGCTGATGGCAAACGCCATCAATTTGGTTTTTAAGGGTTCTATGCCGATGATTTCGGCGGCAATATCCATATCGCGGATGGCCATCCAGGACCGGCCGACACGGCCACGCACCAGGTTTTTGGCAGCCAAAGCCATTACCGACAAAAATCCCAGACTGACGTAATAGCGGGTCAAGGCATGGGCTTCGGGCCCGGTGATCATGATGCCAAACAGTTCGCGCGGCGGCGCGGTTATGGTGCCGGACGGGTTGTTGTTGTAAAACCACCCGACCTTGTTAAAGAGCCAAAGGATAAAAAACTGGGCGGCCAGGGTGGCGACGGCCAGGTAAAACCCTTTAATGCGCAAACTGGGGATCCCAAAAACAATGCCGACGCCCGCCGCAAAAAACCCGGAGATGACAAATACAATCAGGATATTCAGATCCGGGAACGCCGTGCACAATTTGTAGGTGGCGTAAGCGCCAATGGCCATAAAGGCCCCGGTCCCCAGACTGACCTGACCGGCGTAACCGGTGAGGATGTTCAGGCCGATCGCGGCGATGGCGTATATATAGAGGGGAATCAAAACCGCCTGAAACCAATATTCATTGGCCCACAGGGGAATTACAACAAAGGCGACGAGCAATACAAGAGCCATAAACCAGCGGTCCTGAATGATCGGGAAAATCGCCTGATCGGCATGATAGGTGTTTTTGAACTGGCCGGCTTCACGATAAAACATTGTAGATTTATACCCTCTCGATTATTTTTTCGCCAAACAGGCCCTGCGGACGGAACATCAGAAAGGCCAGGGCCAGCATATAGGCAAACCAACCCTCAATGGCACCGCCAAAGGCCGGCCCCCAATACACTTCAACAACTTTTTCACCGACACCAATGATCAGGCCACCGATAATTGCCCCCGGGACCGACGTAAAGCCGCCGAGAATCAGCACCGGCAGGGCCTTCAGGGCAATCAATACCAGGGAAAACTGAACCCCCACCTTGGTGCCCCACAGGATGCCGGCGACAAGCGCCACAAGACCGGCCACTGACCAGACAATAATCCAAATGGATTTAAGCGGGATGCCGACGGAAAGGGCCGCCTGATGATCGTCGGCGACGGCGCGCAAGGCCCGTCCGGTGCCCGTATACTGGAAAAACAGGGCCAGGGTCGTGACCATAATCGCGGCGATCAGGGCGGCGGATAAATCGAGGGTGTTAAACAGCATGCCTGCATATTCGAAGGACTGGTCGGGGATTCCGATATCCAGTTTTTTCACATCCGACCCCCAGGCAATCTGGCCAACGCCTTCAAGAATGAAGTTCAGGCCAATGGTCGCCATAAACAGAATAATGCCTTCCTGATTAACCAAATGGCGGAGCATCATATGTTCGATCAGTATGGCCAGGACCACCATAAGCAAGGCGGTCAGGAGGATCGCAATGACTACCGGAACGCCCTGTTCCATAAGCCCGACCAGGGTCAGGGCGGCAAATAAAACCATCGCGCCCTGGGCAAAATTAAATACGCCGGAGGCTTTGAAGATCAGCACGAACCCGAGGGCCACCAGGGAATACATGACACCCGACAACAACCCGCTGATGATCACTTCCAGGAAAAACACCGGACTGTCAGCGATGTCCAGAAACGGCAGGACAAAGACGTTTTCCATAAATTCCATGATTAGCGAACCCTATTCATGTGTGACACCCAGGTAGGCGTTGATGACATCTTGGTTGGCGCGCACCACATCGGGCGTGCCGTCGGCCAGCAATTTGCCGTAATCGAGGACCACAACACGGTCTGAAATATCCATGACCACGCTCATGTCGTGTTCTATCAGCACAATGGTCGTGCCGAGCTGATCGTTCACATCCAATATATAACGGCACATATCTTCCTTTTCTTCGTGGTTCATGCCGGCCATGGGTTCATCGAGCAACAGCAGGTCCGGTTCCGCCGCGAGGGCGCGCCCCAGTTCAACCCGCTTTTGCAGACCGTAGGGCAGGCGACCCACCGGGGTTTTTCGGATCTGTTCGATTTCCAGAAAATCAATAACCCGCTCGGCTGCTTCACGGTGTTGCATTTCTTCACGCCGGGCCGGGCCCAGGTGCAGGGCCTGCCAGAGAAAATTGGTTTTCATTTTTAAATTGCGCCCGGTCATGATGTTGTCGAGCGTCGACATGCCCTTAAACAGGGCAATGTTCTGGAAGGTGCGGGCAATGCCCTGTTCGGCGGCCTTGTGGGGCTGCATCTGTTTGCGGGTCTCGCCCTTAAAGGTGATCTGACCTTCCTGCGGGTGATAAAAACCGTTTATGCAGTTCAGCATGGAACTTTTACCGGCACCGTTCGGCCCAATGATCGCTCTGATCTCGCCTTTGCGCACATCGAAGGAAATGTTGTTTAGGGCTTTGACGCCGCCAAAGGACAAACTGATACCCTCAACATTGAGAAGAATATCCGGGCTGCGGTTTTGCTCAGACATAAATTGTTTTCCTATTCGGCCGCACGTACCGAAGCCCCATGGGTCATCGCGTCGCGGATCTGTACATCAGCGTTTATGGTATCGGTCCGGCCATCTTCGTAGGTCACCTGGGCTTCAACCGGGCAATGGGTTTTGCCGGAATAAAGCGCGTCGATCAGTTCGGCGTAACGTTCGGCGATGGGCTGGCGGCGTAACTTGCGGGTTCGCGTCAGTTCGCCGTCATCGGCATCCAGTTCCTTGTGCAATATCAGGTAGCGCTTGATTTGCGAGCCGGACAGTTTTTCGTCGGCGGCCAAATCCCCGTTGACCTGTTCGACACAGGTCTGGATCAGGTCATAGACCGCGTCCTGGCCGGCCAGATCCGTATAACCCGAATAGGCAATGTTGCGCCGTTCCGCCCAGTTGCCGACGGATTCCAGATCAATATTGATAAAAGCGCTGACATAATCCCGGTCATGACCGAAGGTGACGGCTTCTTTAATATGGGGAAAAAACTTAAGTTTGTTTTCCAGGAATTTTGGCGCAAACAAGGTGCCGTCGCGTAATTTACCCACATCCTTGGAGCGATCAATGATCCGCAAATGGCCTTGACCGTCCATATATCCGGCGTCACCGGTCCGCACCCAACCGTCAGCGGTTTTGGTTTCGCGGGTGGCTTGTTCGTCTTTAAAATAGGCCTGAAAAACGCCAGGGCTTTTAAACAGGACTTCGCCGTTGTCGGTGATTTTGACATCGACATCAATGGCCGGCGTGCCGGCGGATTCCGGATTGACCTGACCGTCGGGCTGAATGGTTATAAAGACGCTGGCTTCGGTCGAGGCATAGAGTTGTTTGAGATTTAATCCCAGGGACCGATAGAATATAAAAATGTCAGGTCCGATGGCTTCACCAGCCGTGTAACCGACCCGCACCCTGGATAAACCCAAAACATTTTTAAGGGGGCTGTAAACCAGAATATTTCCGATTCCATAGAGCAGCCGATCACCGAAGGCGACGGGGTTACCGTCCAGAATGTCCATACCAACCCGTTTGGCGACGCCCATAAAATAATGAAACATCCGTTGTTTCGATTTAGCGGCATCCTCAATTCGGATCATCACCGTGGTCAGCAGGCTCTCGTAAATCCGTGGCGGGGCGAAAAAATAGGTCGGGCCAATTTCCCGTAAATCCTCGATCACCGTATCGCTGCTTTCCGGGCAACTGACACAATAACCGGCACAGTAAGCCTGGGCATGGGAAAATATATTGTCGCCAATCCAGGCCATGGGTAAATAGGCCAGGGTTTCTTCGTCTTCGCTCAGGCCTTCCCGAATGCAGCCATTGTTGGCGGTAATCAGCAAATTGTCGAAACTGAGCATAACACCTTTTGGCCGGCCCGTGGTGCCGGAGGTATACAGCATGGCGCAGGTGTCACTGCCCTGGCCCTGGTCAACGGCGGACAGGAAAAAATCTGGGTAGGCGGCGTCATAGGCCCGGCCCCGATCCTGAACGTCGGCATAAAGATGCAAAAACCCCTGATCGTAATGCCTCATGCCCCGGGAATCGTTGTAAACAATTGATTTTAGATTGGGGATCTGGTGTTTGATTTCGAGCAGTTTGTCGACCTGCTCCTGGTTTTCAACAATTGCATATTTGGCTTCCGCATGATCGTAGATATACTGCATTTCCTCGGCGACGGAATCCTGATAGACCGGCACCGGGACGCCGCCCAGGGACTGAACGGCCGTCAGGGCCCAGTACAAATGCGGTCGATTGTCACCACATACACACACTTTATCACCAGGTTCGACGCCCAGGTCTTTTAAACCACAGGCCAGGGCGCGAATTTCCTCGGCGATCTGGGACCAGGACCAGGTCAGCCAGATGCCGTAGTCCTTTTCCCGGTTGGCCGGTTTGTCGGCACGCAGACGGGCGTTGTCTAACAAAAGTTTTGGAAACGTGTCACGAAGACCTGAGGACGGCATGAGACCTGTCACGCAATAACACTCCCTGCATTATTTTCTGCGCCGGGCACAAACCACCTATTCGGAACCGCCGCAGATCGTAAAAGCTTTGCTGCCCTTTGCAGCCCGACGCCGGATTTTCCGGTCGATCGGTCGGTCATCGTATCATGAGGACACACTTTGTCCTACTCAAGCAGAAAGGCAATGACAAGGATAAGTTTACGTTAACGTAAACGTAAACGTAAACGTAAACGTAAACGTAAACGTAAACGTAAACGTAAATTGAAGCCTTGCTGTCCTGCCGGGCCCGGCAAACAGCGGATTTGCGAACCCGGCAGGAGCCAGGGCAAAAACCCTAACTGATACCGCCATAGGAAATGCCCGACAGATCGGCCATATCCTTTTTCCAGGTGGTAATGTCGCGAAGTTCAAATTTGCGCACATGGTCATGTCCGCAGGCCCGGGCCATCACCTGCATCAGTTCCGTGCAGGCCGTAAAAAACCGGTTCAGGCGCTGCGCCGCAATGTCGATATCCAGTTTGGCCCGGAGTTCCGGTTTTTGCGTGGCAACGCCGGCCGGGCAGTTGTTGGTGTTACACATGCGCGCTCCGACACAGCCGATCGCCTGCATGGCGGAGTTGGATAGGGCGACCCCATCGGCACCCAGGCACAGGGCCTTTATGAAGTCGGCCGGGGTGCGCAGGCCACCGGTGATAATCAGCGTCAGATCGCCATTGCCGGTTTTATCGAGATGCCTGCGGGCCCGGGCCAGGGCCGGGATGGTTGGCACCGATATATTATCCCTAAAAATCAGAGGTGCCGCCCCGGTGCCGCCGCCCCGGCCGTCGAGAATGATATAATCAACACCGGTCGCAATGGAAAAGTCGATATCGTCTTCGATGTGATTGGCCGACAGTTTCATACCAATGGGAATGCCGCCGGAAATTTCCCGCACCCGATCGGCAAATTTGGCAAAATCCTGAGGGGTATGAAGATCTATAAATGTCGACGGAGAGACGGCGGGTAAACCTTCAGGCAGGTTGCGGACCTGGGCAATTTTTCCCTTGACTTTGGCCCCCGGCAGATGGCCGCCGGTCCCGGTTTTAGCCCCCTGGCCGCCCTTGAAGTGAAAGGCCTGGACCTTTTCCAGGAGATGTTCTTCAAACCCAAACTTGGCCGATGCCAGCTCGTAAAAGTATTTCGAATTGAGGGCCTGTTCTTCTGGCAGCATGCCGCCCTCGCCGGAACAAATGCCGGTCCCCGCAAGTTCGGCACCTTTCGCCAGGGATTCTTTGGCCTCCTGCGACAGCGCCCCAAAACTCATGTCCGAGACAAACAACGGAATATCCAGAACCAGCGGTTTTTTGGCGCGCGGTCCGATGGTCAGTTCGGTGCCGACCGCCGCATCGTCAAGCAGCGGTTTGTTGGCAAACTGGGCGGCCAAAATCTGAATATCGTCCCAGGTGGGTAATTCCGCACGGGGTACGCCCATGGCCCCCATTTCCCCATGGTGACCGAGTTTGGACAGGCCATCGCGTGCCAGTTCATGGATAAACTCCACCTGCGGTTCTTCCGGCGAGCGGCGCGGTTGTGGCATGGCTTTTGGGTCCTGGACCAGTGCCGGGGTGGTTTCGCCGGCGGCCGGTTCGCTCAGGTGTTTGTGGCTGCCATCACAAAACGGCGGGTTGGCCGTCTGTTTGCACATACATAAAAATGCCTTGCCGTCTTCAGCGGCCGTGAATTTTTTCGGGGTTATACCGGATCCGATGTGGGAGCCATCGCAAAACGGCTGGGTCCGGGATTTCCCGCAGGCACACCATAAATAGTCATCATGTTTTTTGAGCTCGACACCCATGGGGCGGCGCGCGGCAATTACCGGTTTGTCCATTATGTTCTCCTTGTGAGATTTGACCTTATCATCAACGGCCAATTTAGCTATTTATACGAAGGAAACAATAATCAAAAACTGAATTATATTGTTTCCAAATTGAAGGTAATAATAGCTTTCCTGTGAGCCGAAAATCCGAGCTGAAGGGCGACGGATAACCGGTCCCGATGAACCCGGTAGCGGAGCGGTCACCGACGGGATGATTGCCAAACCCATGAAGCCGCTGCGGTTAAGCGGAAGTGCTGGAATTCCCAAGGGGATAGTAGTATTTAACGCATCAGAAAATTGCAAATTCGCGCTGAAAGTTCGAGGAGAACGCCCATGGCCGTTACTGGACAAGATACCCTGAAAACCCGCCGTACCCTGACCGTCAATGGCAAAGAGGTCGATTATTTTAGTTTCAAGGCGGCGGAGGAAGCGGGACTGGGCGACATTTCTAAATTGCCGCATACATTAAAAGTCCTGCTGGAAAATCTGTTGCGTTATGAAGATGGACGGACAGTTACGGTTGAAGATGTCAAAGCCATGGTTGGCTGGCTGAAGAATAAAAAATCGAGCCATGAAATTGCCTACCGCCCGGCCCGTGTCCTGATGCAGGATTTCACCGGCGTCCCGGCAGTTGTTGATCTGGCAGCCATGCGCGATGCCATGGCCGCCATGGGTGGCGACCCCAACAAGATTAATCCCCTGTCGACCTGTAATCTGGTGATTGATCATTCGGTAATGATCGACGAATTCGGTACGGCGGATGCCATGGATCATAATATTGAAAAAGAGTTTGCCCGCAACGGCGAACGTTATACCTTTCTGAAATGGGGCCAGTCGGCGTTTGATAATTTTACGGTTGTGCCACCGGGGACGGGTATTTGCCACCAGGTTAACCTGGAGTTTTTGGCAAAGACCGTTTGGACCCAGGAAGAAAACGGCCGCACCATCGCCATGCCCGATACTCTGGTTGGCACGGATTCGCACACCACCATGGTCAATGGCCTGGCGGTTCTCGGTTGGGGGGTTGGCGGCATTGAAGCCGAGGCCGCAATGTTGGGCCAGCCCGTCTCCATGGTCATTCCCGAAGTTGTCGGATTTAAATTGACCGGCAAACAAAAAGAAGGAACGACCGCTACGGACCTGGTTCTGCGGGTGGTTGAAATGCTCCGTGAAAAAGGCGTGGTTTCAAAGTTTGTTGAATTTTATGGGTCGGCGCTGGACAGTCTGTCGCTGGCCGATAAAGCGACCATTGCCAACATGGCACCCGAATACGGGGCCACATGTGGATATTTTCCGGTCGATGCAGAGGCCCTCAAATATATGGAACTGACGGGCCGCGACCGCGACCACATTGCCCTGGTTGAAGCCTACGCCAAAGAGCAGGGTCTGTGGCGCGACGAAACCACCGTCGAGCCGGAATTTACCGATACCCTCGAACTCGATATTTCGACCATTGTGCCAGCAATTTCCGGGCCCAAACGGCCGCAGGATCGAATCAATCTGACCGACTCTTCGGCCGCCTTTGATACCACCCTGAAAACCCTGGCCGGTGTTGATACTCCGCGCTCCGTCGCCGTCGAGGGGGCTGACTACGCGCTGCAGGACGGACACGTGGTGATCGCCGCCATTACCTCGTGTACCAACACGTCGAACCCGGCGGTTATGCTGGCCGCCGGCCTCTTGGCGCGAAATGCCGTGGCCAAGGGGTTGACCGTTAAACCCTGGGTCAAAACGTCGCTGGCGCCCGGATCACAGGTGGTCGCCGACTACCTGGCAAACGCCGGGCTGCAGGATGATTTGGATCAATTGGGTTTTAACATTGTTGCCTTTGGCTGTACCACCTGCATCGGCAACTCAGGCCCGCTGGCGGCACCCATTGCTGCGGCCATCGAAGAAGGCGACCTGACGGCAACGGCGGTGCTGTCTGGCAACCGCAACTTCGAAGGCCGGATCAGCCCCCATGTAAAAGCCAACTATCTGGCCTCACCGCCCCTGGTGGTCGCTTATGCGATCGCCGGTTCCATGACCAAAGACATGGATAAAGACCCTCTGGGCCAGGATAGCGATGGCAACGATGTTTATTTGCGCGACATTTGGCCGTCAAATAAAGAAGTCGGCGATGCGTTGATCACCAACCTGTCACGGGGCATCTTCGAATCCCGCTACTCAAACGTCTATGCCGGCCCCAAGGAATGGCAGGCCATTCCGAAATCTGGCGGCACCATTTATGACTGGCCGGCCGACTCGACCTACGTCAAGAACCCGCCCTACTTCGAAAACATGGGTGCGGAGCCCAATGAAGCGGCTGATTTTACGGGGACTCGACCGCTGATGATTTTGGGTGATTCAATTACCACCGATCATATCAGTCCCGCCGGTTCGATCAAAAAAGACAGCCCAGCCGGCGAATACCTGCTGCAGTATCAGGTCCGTCCCGAAGACTTTAATTCCTTTGGCGCGCGGCGCGGTAATCACGAGATTATGATGCGCGGTACCTTTGGCAATATCCGCATCAAAAACGAAATGGTGCCGCATACGGAAGGCGGGTTCTCCAAACACTTCCCGTCGGGCGACGAGGGTTCAGTTTATGATATTGCCATGCGCTACAAACAAGAGGGCACACCTTTGGTGGTCTTCGGCGGCAAGGAATACGGAACCGGTTCAAGCCGCGACTGGGCGGCCAAGGGCACGGTGCTTTTGGGTGTGAAGGCGGTGATCACCGAATCCTTCGAGCGCATTCACCGCGCCAACCTGGTATTTATGGGTGTTTTACCCCTGGTGTTTAAGGATGGCGTTACCCGTAAATCCCTGAATTTGGACGGCTCGGAAGTGATTGATCTGACCGGCATTGAAGGGGGAATTTCACCGCGCATGGACGTCAACTGCCGGATTACCCGGACCGATGGCAGTTCCGAGGAGATCCAGCTGTTATGCCGGATCGATACCCTGGATGAAGTCGAATATTATCTGCATGGCGGTATTCTCCAATACGTCCTGCGTAAAATGATGAAAGAGGCCGCTTAGGATTTATCCGTTTCATCAGCTCAGTTGTGCGTTGGTGGCGTGATTATGGGGGTTGGGTATTTTCTCTTCTCCTTAGGCGCGTTGATAGAGGTCCTCCGTGGCCGTCGCCCCGCCGACCTTTGGCCGCGAACCAATCCAAACCCGCAATCACGTTCCAGTGAGTATCCGGGCTCTCGTCGTTCCTCACCCGTAAGTGATTCGTTTTTTACGCCGGATTTCTGTATCTGTAGGGGCATGACGTTTTTATTTCGAGTGATTTTTGTCTTTGTGATCTGGTCAGGCACAATGGCGCCGCTGCAGGCGGCGGATCATCCGCTGACCGTGGTTGAACTTTATACTTCCCAGGGCTGTTCTTCCTGCCCACCGGCCGATGCCTACCTTGGTGAACTGGCGGCCCGGCCGGACATTCTGGCCCTGTCGTTCCATGTGGATTACTGGGATTACATCGGCTGGAAAGACACCTTTGCCGACCCGCGTTTTACGGCGCGCCAGCGGGCATTTTCCGTTATATTTGCCCAGCGTTATGTTTATACGCCGCAAATGGTGGTTCACGGATCCTATCAAGTGGTCGGCTCCAACCCCGACGATATCAATAGTGCCATTGATAAAGCCAAATCCATGCCCGGGGTGGCTGTGCGCCTGACGGAAAATAATGGCACTTTCGAGGTGAATTTACCGCAATCATCCGATCACAAAAACATCAATGTGATCGCCGTTTTTTATGACGAAAAACACGAAACAGATATCAAAACCGGAGAAAATTCAGGCCGCAAACTGGCCAACTATAATGTGGTTCGTGATTTTTCCGAACTTGATATATGGAACGGTGAAGCCCGCAAAATCACTTTCAAAAACACCCATTCGAAGGGCAACAGATGTGCGGTCCTGTTACAATCGGCCTTGACCGGAAAAATCGTCGGTGCCGCACAACTGGCGGGCGACATGAATTAACCGATTATTCCGCAAGTGCCCTTGCCTGTTCCGGGTCTGGCAAACAATTTTGCATGTGATCATAACTGGCAACGCCAGCACGCTCCGTTGGCAAAAGTGAGTCGACATAACGTCGCAGTGTGGCCAGCTCCTGGCTGTTGCGCCATTGGGTTTTGCTGAGGCCCAGGGACGGTAGGGCGCTTTCCGGTGGCATGGGCGAACGGGTTCTTTCATGCACGGGTACATCCCACATGGATAAACGAAAGGCCATCCGTGGTGCACAGTGGTCCAGGTTTGTCGCCACTCTTTGTTTGTCACCAAACAAAAAATTAGGCGGCACCGTGTTATGGGTACGATGGCACCGGGCGCAGTACCGCGCGAAAATGTGCTGCGGGTTTTCCACATTCATGGCACCAACGGCTACACCGGTATCAAGCGTTTCATCCACTGCGATGTCCGGGCCTGGCGACGAACTCTCGCAACACCAGTCGGTTCCGTCGGTGCCCAGGGATTTAAATAACCGGCTCAGCAGTTTTGGCCCATGAAAGGGTTTGCTGATAAATTCCATAGGGGTCATTTGCGCCAGGGCTTGGCGAACCACGCGAAAATCATCTTGTACAGTGAGGCGGACAGTGCCAGATGCCTGATCGACGATCCGTTTGTTGTCCAGAATAAAAGTGATTTCCGATAACCGCTGGCCGTTTGGAAGGCGCATATTGTTATTGTTTAAAAGCAGGGAGAAGGTTTTTTCGTTCTTGTTTTTCGAGCTTACCTGAAGCAGTTTCTGGCGGTCTCGAATGTCGAAACCGTCAACTTGGATATCAATAATCTCGCCCCGAACCTGGGGCCGGTTCCAATCGGTCAGGGCACCGGTAAAGGACAGCCCGGCAGAGGTGCAGGTGACCGATATGGGATAGGCCAGACCACGGCGCAATTGCCGGACGAAATGGCAGCGACTGTCCCTGTGGATCGGTTTTTCCTGCTTTAACGCCGGGTTGCTGAGCAACCAGTGATCGAGTTTTTTGATGTCGCGATCAGGCAGGTCGTCCGCCAGGGCAACAATCATGCGCTCCAGGTCGGATCGTTTGAAACCGGTCCATATTTCCATGGGGACACGCGGTGTCAGCGGATCGCGCAGGCCAAAGATCGAGGCGTCGACGGTTGGGTTCCGGTCAGGAATATCGGAATTGGATATATACAGGCCGTTCGGCCAAAACTGCCGCCAGCGGTTGGTCAGCCGTTGTGTGTAGCGGCTTTTAAAGGCCGGGTCATCCCGGTCGAAACTGTTTTCATTGGACAACCGATACTGCAGCATGGCTTGAAATGCCGAGGCCCGGCACTGATTGGCTGGCAGGTCGTCGCCATCTCCGCAACCGGCCCGCCACAGGCGCTGCAGGACCGGCAACAAATTGGCCCGGTCGGTGGCCACATCAATGGCTGCCGGAATTTCACCACTGCGTTCAACCTGGACGCCATGATACCGTTTCATGTACTTTTTAAGTTCCGTGTTTGTATCAAGGGAACCGTTGGTTTCCTGCCATTCTTCGCGGGGGAAAAGCGGTGCACCGTTCTGATGGCAACTGGTGCATAATTGCCGGTCCGCATAACGAATTTCCGGTTTTAGTCCGGGACCAAAGTTTTTAACAACCTGGAATTCAAAACGCGCCGCCGCCTCGTTGTAACTGATAACTTCCAGGACTTGAGCGGTCTCCTGATAACCAAAAAAAAGACGGTCCTTGAGGAACAGCAGTCGATCTCCCCCGGTTTCTGCGGGTTCGCCATCGACCGCAGCAACGATCCGCGGGTACCGGTAATAATTGGGTTTCGCTGCTTCACGCTGCAGAGATCGCCCGCGCGGGATCAATACCTGTTTGACCGGCATCAGGCCGCGTCGGTCGGTTGAAACAAACTGCGAGATGCGGGCGATGACCCCTTGATAACTGTCGGGCAGATCGTAGACAGGTCCCGTTGCCGTGGGTTTTGAGAAAACCTGATCGAAGGTGGAACGACCGATATGTGGGCGATTTGGACCCGGTACTGTTGGATTGTGGGTCCAGTCACCAAAACCAAAATTCACATAGGGCGTTTCGTCACGATCAAGTTTTGGCGGAAGCGGTGAAAAGGCTTTTGACGGGTAGGGTTGCGCCAGGGTCACCTGCAGATGGCTGTTGAGAAAGGTTTCCATCCGGATGACCGAATCCTGGTGGGCCGATTGGTTATAGGCATAACGGCCTTCGCCACGGTTGTTGCCGTCATCCGCATTGGGATCATCAAATCCGTTGCGCGTGCCCGGATAAACCCGTAACTGAATCTCACCACCGACCACATTGGCCATGCTGGCGCCTGCCATGCAATCGGTCGCCTCTTGGCCATCGGTGGTGAATATCAACTGTGGAAACGATTGGCGCAGGGTCGGCGCACTCGCACACCGGGGATAGAACGCCACGGCGGCTGAAATTTTCTCGGCAACCTGGCCGAGATCCGCCGGCAGGTGGTAGCGCCAACTGACCACCGCCATTTGGTCAATTTTAATATCCGACAATCCGTCCAAATAGGCCTTGGCGGCGAGGATCAGTGGCCGGATCGTCGACCCCAAATTACATTGGGACTGGCGTTCGCTGATAAGCCCCGGATACAACAGAAAGGTCACATATCCCTGGCTTGCCAAGCGATGGGCCCAGGTCTTTTGGAAGGGTTTTGGGCCCTGGCATTGACCGATCAACAGCACCGCTGGCAGGTCGCCAAAGTTGTTCTCGGGGATCGATAGCAGGCCCTGCGGGGTGCTGCCAGCGACGGAGGCTTGCGGCAGTTCTATCCATTTCGAGCGTACCGTATCGGCGACGCCACGACTGGATAGGCAGATGGCGCAAACCACCAGGGCGACCAGGCCCAAAGCGCAAAGACGGCTGTTTTTGAGACAGTTCATGCGAAGGCCCCCGGCACGTCGTCTATTCGGTGTCATCCAATTACGGAAGTCAGTATAACCCGGGCCTATCCGGAAACTGTCATAAAATTTTTCTGTCCCCGGTCGTGGACCCGTCACGCAAACGGGTTACAGCATGGCGCAAGGCAAAGACCATCAGCCAAGCCTGACAAAACCACGGATCGACACCTGCAGAGCTGGAATGTGTCAACCCAAATCGGCTTCACTGAGATCGATTAAAACGGGCACCCCGGTTGGACCGCCGGTCAGGAGTTGATCTTAACCCGCCAGTCCCCGTGCCATGACCGACGCCATGCGTCGGGCAAAGGCCGCGGGGTCGGCGACTTTTTCACCTTCGACAATCCGCGCCTGGTCCAATAACAACCAGGCGGCGTCCTCGATGCTGCTCTCGATTCCCTGGCTGTTGCTGGCGATCTTGTTGAGGTTTTTGATCAACACGTGATCGGGATTTATTTCCAGAACACGCGGCGTCGATTGCTCCAATTGTTTGTGTTGTTTGAGCAACCGCTCGAGGTGGATATCCATGTCCCCTTCGCCGGCGACCAGACAGACAGCGCTGTCGGTCAGACGTTCGGAAGCCCGCACGTCTTTGACTTTGTCGCCCAGGGCAACTTTGAAGGCGGCAACAAGCGGCTCGATATTCGACGGTTTTTTATCGGTTTTTTTATCGTCCTTTTTGCCATCCGGTGAGTCCTTCGAAACTTTGTCCAAATCGGCACCGCCACGGGTCGCTGACTTAAAGGTTTTTTCTTCATAGAGGCCGACCGATGTCACCCAAAACTCGTCGACCGGATCGGATAACAAAAGAACTTCCACATTCTTTGCCTTAAACCCTTCAAGCTGCGGGCTTTGTGCAATCTGGTCGGCATTCTCGCCGGTAATATAAAAAATAGATTCCTGGCCTTCTTTCATGCGCTCGACATAATCCTTCAGGCTGACCAAACCGTCGCCATGGGTGGATTTAAAGCGGGCCAGGACAAACAGCTTTTCGCGGTTTTCAAAATCTTCATAAAGGCCTTCTTTCAGCACCGGGCCAAAGGCGTCCCAGAACGTTTGATAGTCGTCCGGTGTTTTTTCGGCTTTTTTCGTCAATTCCGTAAATATGCGTTTGACCACGGCCTTGCGGATTTTTGTCAGTGCCGGATTGTCCTGCAACATCTCACGGCTGATGTTAAGCGGTAGATCTTCTGAATCGACGATGCCTTTTACAAACCTTAAATAAGCAGGCAACAGATCTTCACAGTCGTCGGTTATAAATACCTTTTTGACATAAAGTTTGACGTTGGCTTTGCGCTCAGGACTGAACAGGTCAAACGGCGGACTTGTCGGAATGAACAACAGGTTGGTATAGGCCATAACCCCTTCAACCCGATTGTGCAAAGTCATCCACGGGTCATCGAAGGCATGGGCGACATGGTGGTAGAACTCTTTGTACTGGTCTTCGGTAATGTCCTTTTTTTCACGGGTCCACAGGGCCGATGCGGAATTTAAAGTCCTGACCTCATCGTCCTTTTTGATGGGATTAAGATTGATGGGTATATCAATATGGTCGGAATAGGTTTTGACGATTTTTTCAATCCGTTCCGGCTCAAAAAATTCTTTTTCCTGCTTTTTTAAATGCAGGATCACGTCGGTGCCGCGACCATCACGGGTCGCGTCTTCAATCGTAAATTCGCCGCGGCCGTCGGAAACCCATTTATGAGCTTTGTCACTGCCGGCTTGTCGGGTGATCACCTCAACCGATTCTGAAACCATAAATGCCGAATAGAAACCGACACCAAACTGGCCAATAAGTTCTACGCCGGCTTTGTCTTTCTTTTGCTTGGCGGCGGTGATCTGGTCCATAAACGCCTGGGTGCCGGACCGGGCAATTGTCCCTAATGTTTCTGCCAGGTCGTCGCGGCTCATGCCGATGCCATTGTCTGATACGGTCAGGGTCTTGGCTTTTTTGTCGGACGTAATGGTAATTGCGAAATCGGCGTTTCCGCTGGCCAGGTCGGGATTCGTCAGCGCCTCATAACGGAGTTTGTCACAGGCATCCGACGCGTTCGAAATCAACTCGCGCAGAAAAATTTCCTTATGGCTGTACAACGAATGCGCCACGATATCGAGCAGTTTTCCGACTTCTGCCTGAAAAGTAAAAGTTTCTTTGGTCATCGGTCCATATTCCTCACCTAAATTGCGTGGTTTTCATGGGTTTCCCCAGGTTCGGAACTGATATGGCGCAACGGCTCGGTTCCCGCAACCCCTTATACAGGTGCGGCGGCGCGGTTGTTGGCCTGAGATGGCGATTTCCCTTTGCCGGTAGGTCGCTTATGGTGCGCCTATGAATGAACCAGACCGGCCATCCGGGACCCGATCAGACGCCATGGCTGAAGCCACCAAAGCCCATGAATTGGGGGACTTTGCGGCTGCCCGGGCACTCTGTCAGCAGGTTTTGGACCAGCAGCCGGACCACGCCGAGGGGTTGAACCTGTTGGGGGTTATAACCTGTCAGCTCGGGGATCCGGGCCGCGGGATTGTATGGATCGCCAAAGCTTGCGCTGCTCAACCGGATAACGCCAGTTTCCTCAACAATCTGGCGACCGGGTTTTCATCGCTTGATCGGGACCAGGAAGCATTGCTGACCTATCGGCGGGCCATTGAACTGGAGCCGGGCCATGCCACAACCCATAACAATATCGCGACGGTTTATCGCAGTCTCGGTCAATTGGCGGAGGCCGCTGAGCATTATGAGCGGGCCATTCAACTGCGCCCAGACTACGCCGAAGCACTAAGCAATTATGGCAATATTCTTGTTGACCTCGGGGCGCTTGATAAGGCGGTCGAAACCCTGCAAGCAGCGATTGGTTATAAGGAAACCTATGCCCCCGCCTACAACAATTTGGCGATTGCCCGCCAACGCCAGGGCAAATATGGCGAAGCCCAGGATGTCCTGCGACGGGCCATCCATTTGGATCCGGAATTTGCCGACCCCTATACCAATCTGGCGGAAGTCCTGAAAGAAACGGGGCAGGCCGACGCGGCAATTGTATATTATGAAAAATCCATGGCGCTCGCCCCGAACCGGGCGAGTAGCCATTCGAATTACCTGTACGCCCTGAATAACCTGGATGGGGTGGCGGCTGAATTTGTTGCAGGAGCCCATCGCCAATGGAACGACCGGCATGTGCCGATGCCGGTTCCCGCCTGTCGGCAACCGGTCGTCAGCCACGCAAAACTTCGCATCGGTTATGTGTCACCGGATTTCAGGCGCCACTCCGTCAGTTATTTCATGCGCCCCCTGATCGCCAATCACGACCGCCAGGCATTTGAGATCTATTGTTATTCAAATGGTCATATTGAAGATGAGGTAACAACAGTCCTGAAAAATTCCGCCGATCACTGGCGTTCGATTTTTGGGGTTTCCGATGGGGATGCAACGGCGCTTATTGGTACCGACGAAATCGACATATTGGTTGATTTGTCTGGTCATACCATGGGCAACAGGCTGTCGCTGTTTGGGCAAAAACCGGCACCTGTTCAGGTCAGTTATCTGGGGTATCCTGCGACCACCGGTCTGGCGGCCATGGATTACCGGCTGACCGATGCCTGGGCGGACCCCGTCGGAAAAACCGAACGGTTCCATTCGGAAAAACTGATGCGGATCGCCGGTGGGTTTTTGTGTTTTCAACCGCCGGATGACGCCCCGCCCGTCGGCGAACTGCCCAGCCTGAAAAATCGGTATGTGACGTTTGGGTCTGCAAACAATCTGGCGAAACTCACGGTGCCGGTGATCGCCGCGTGGGCGGCGATATTGCGTCGGGTCCCGGACGCGAAGTTGTTATTAAAGGGCAAGGCATTCGCCGACGACCGAACCCGCGACAGCTTTATGGATGCCTTTGCGGCCTACGGAGTGGCCGCAGACCGCCTTGTACTCAGGCCCTGGATCACCGAAACCAGCGCTCTTTCCATTTACAACGAAATGGATATTGCGCTTGATCCGTTTCCCTATAACGGGACAACCACGCTATGCGAAACCCACTGGATGGGCGTTCCGACGGTGGTTCTGGAAGGCCAATGGCATGCCGCCCGGGTCGGTCTCAGTTTAAACGCGATCATTGGCCACCCGGAACTCACCGCCCCGGATATGGAAAGTTATATCCAACTGGCAGAGGATCTGTCGGACGACGCCGACCGATTGCAGTGGTATCGCCGGAATTTGCGAGCCGATATGAAAACCTCGCGTTTGTGTAACGGATCGGATTTTGCCCGCGCCATTGAGGATGTGTACGTTAAAATGACACATTCCCGTGATTGATCGTTCAATCGGATTTTAACATCTGAACGCCAATGACGATGCCGACGACCACCATTGCCTAAATAACTGCGATGATTTTTTCACCGGATTGCCTATTGAACGCTTGCGTTGAAAGGTGTCCTCCGAGCCCCCAGGGATCTGATTGTTTAAGCGGTGAGGGGAAAAATAGGGCAAACCCAGGGCAAACCCAGGGCAAACCCTATGTGCCGTCATGCGCCAGTGATGGATGAACGTAAACAGAACAAATAATTTTTAATTCGGTCGCTTTTGACGTTTACGGGACTTGATTATTTGCCACTGAAACGCGATCTTTCTGTTATGGAGATTTCCACGTCACAGGTACGAATCGTCGCCGTCCTTGGGCCGACCAATACGGGTAAGACCCATTTGGCTATGGAACGCATGCTGGCCTATGAAACGGGGATGATCGGTTTCCCCTTACGCTTGCTGGCCCGGGAGAATTATCAGCGTGCCGTTGCTGCGAAAGGATCTAATGCCGTCGCCTTAATCACCGGGGAGGAAAAAATCCTGCCCATGAGCGCCCGCTATTTCATTTGCACGACGGAATCCATGCCGGTTGACCGACGGGTCGATTTTGTCGCCATTGATGAAGTTCAGATGTGCGCCGATCCGGACCGCGGACATATATTTACGGATCGATTGCTGCACGCCCGCGGCCGGTTCGAAACCATGTTCCTGGGCGCCGAAACCCTGCGCCCGCTGATTAAACGTTTGGTCCCCGATGCCGAGTTCACAACCCGACCTCGGTTTTCGACCCTGTCTTATGTGGGGGCCAAAAAAATCACCCGACTGCCCAAAAGAACCGCCGTCGTCGCGTTCTCGGCTGCCGATGTTTACGCCTATGCGGAACTTATTCGTCGGCAAAAAGGTGGGGCGGCGGTTGTTATGGGGGCGCTCAGCCCGCGCACCAGAAACGCCCAGGTTGCCCTCTATCAGTCCGGTGAAGTTGACTATATCGTCGCCACCGACGCCATCGGTATGGGGCTGAATATGGATGTTGACCATGTGGCATTTGCCGCGACCCGGAAATTTGACGGGCACCGTCGCCGCCCCCTGGAACCAGCCGAGATGGCGCAAATTGCCGGCCGTGCCGGGCGCCACATGAACGACGGTACCTTTGGCACAACTGGCAATGCAGAGTTGCTGGATCCGGAAATTATTGGCCGCATTGAAAATCATGAATTTGAAGCCATCCGGCAAATCTATTGGCGCAATCCAAAACCAATATTCAGCTCTTTGCAGGTGTTGTTAAAAAGTTTGACTCTACCGCCGGAATTAGCGGGATTGGCGCGGGTTCGCCCGGCCGATGACGAACTGGTATTGCGCCGCCTTGCCCAGGATGCCGAAGTCCTGGATCGGGTGACCAATGCCGAGGCGGTTCGTTTGTTATGGGAAGTCTGCCAGGTGCCGGACTTTGGCAATATAAAAAGTGATGGCCATGCCCGGTCACTGGCACGCATTTTTGGTTATCTGGTCGGGTCAAGAAAGGCCCGTCTGCCCGAGGACTGGATCGCCGAACAGGTAAAACGTTTGGATCGGGTGGATGGCGACATCGAGCATCTGACTCAACGGATCTCCGGCGTTCGTACCTGGACCTATATAGCCTTTCGCGGCGATTGGCTGGAAAACGCCAGTTCCTGGCAAGAGCAGACCCGGGCCATTGAAGACCGGCTTTCGGACGCCCTGCATGAACGATTGACCCAGCGATTCGTTGATCGGCGGACAACCGAACTGATGCGACGGATGAAGGAGCAACCGGAGCTTTTGGCGGCGGTTAAACGCGATGGCGATGTTCTGGTGGAAGGTCATTATATTGGCCGTTTGGAAGGTTTTATTTTCAAGGCCGATCCCGCGGCCAACCATTCCCGTGAATCCCTCGCGGCAAAAGCTGTCGATCAGTCTGCGACGAAAGCCCTGGGCGGCGAAATCGAGCGTCGGGTCGTCAGCGTGAAGGCGGCGGATGACGTGGAATTCCAGTTGGCGGGCGAAAAAACCGCTCCTGAACCGCGGATTCTGTGGCAGGGAATTGCCATTGCCCGCATCCTCAAGGGGCGGACCCTGCTGCGTCCGAAGATTTTATTAAACCCCAGCGATCTTGTGAACCCCCTGCAGCGCGATCATATCCTTGCCCGTCTGGAGGGTTGGTTGCAGGACGAACTGGCGCGACAACTGGCTCCGCTGTATCGGATGATGACGGCAAACCTGGCCGGTGCGGCCCGCGGCTTGGTTTTTCAGTTGCATGAAAATCTGGGGTCCTTGCCACGGCGGCGCTGCAAAACGGAAATTGATGCCCTGAGTCGCGACGACCGTCGGGCGTTACGCCGTGCCGGAGTTCGTATCGGCCGCGAATCGGTTTTTATTAGCGACCTCCTGAAACCCCAGGCCGTGGCGTTGCGGGCCTTGGTCTGGGCAATTTATATGGGTCGTGTGCGACGGGAAATAGCCTTACCCATTCCCGTGCCGGGGCGGGTGTCCGTGGCACCAGATCTGTCGTTTCCCCAGGCGTTTTACGAAGCGATGGGATACCGCGTCATGGGCAAACGGGCGCTGCGCATTGACATGTTGGAACGCATTGCCGAAAGCGCCTGGGAATTGAGTCGCAAGAAACCGTTTCCAATTGTCCCGGAGCTTCTGGCGCTTGGCGGCTGCGATATGGAGGAAATGACGGTCATTTTAAAAAAACTGGGTTATCGCAGGTTTGAAAAAGATGGGGTTGCCCATTTTAGATTACGCCCGCCTGGGAAATCCACCGCCGGGCCGGAAACCCCTAAAAAGCAGATAATATCCGGTAAACCAACCGTCGCCCGGCGACCCGCCTATGATAAGGATTCGCCCTTTGCCGTGCTCAGCGAATTGAAGGTTGTTTGATGCCTGATCCGACCCTTCGCCTGGACAAATGGCTCTGGTATGCCCGCCTGTTTAAGAGCCGGACCCTGGCCGCCAAACTGTGCCAGTCAGGGCGGGTTCGGGTAAATGGCAACCTGATCGGCAAATCGAAACACAGCGTTTGCCAAGGCGACGTTCTGACGTTCCCAAAAGGTCGCCATATCCGGATCATCAAGATCCTGAAACTGGGGGAGCGGCGGGGGCCGGCAGCCGAGGCGCAAACTCTCTATGAAGACCTGGAACCACCGCAGGCGCGCAGTGAACGCCAGGACTTACAAAACGCTGATGTGCGAACGGCACCGGTGGCGGAGCGTGAGCGGGGGACTGGCCGGCCGACCAAAACCCAACGACGGGCCCTCGATAAACTGCGCAATGATCCAGATACAAAAGTCAGCGAAAATTATCCATAGGTATTTTCGCAAGCAGGCCCGTCGCCGAACTCAATGTGCCCTTTCAAATGACCATTCAGCCGTCACCAAAGCATAAAAAAATGCGCACTGGTTCCCCTTTTTGTAACAGATTGCGGTAATTGTCTGGTTTATGAAAACAGCGGACTAAAAACACTTCCGCGATCACAGGGCACATTTCAACAGAAGCGCACGTAACAGCTGCATTGTATCAGGCATCGCTCTCCCATCGAGTAAGTTGCGCAAATGATGCCGTAATTGGGTTCTTTTTGTACGCGATTGACGATCTTCAACTTGTATGGCCCGGCAAACAACGCCACCTTTGGCGTCCATTGGCAGGAGGTTCTGGTGCCTGAAGACGTGCCCATCCGCAGCGAAGATCGTGATGCTCTGCATATCCTGCCGCTTGGGATTCTCGAGTTTGAAACAGGACCGCTTCGCCATGCCAAATTGATTAAAAATGCTCACCTGAAGAGTATTGTTGAATTGTTTTCGGGCGCTGGTATCGGCAGTGGACAAATGGAGATCGATCATTTGCAAAGCCAGTTTGGCTGGTCGTCAAATCCGCCCCATAAGGATCTCCGGATGCTTCGGAAACTGGGTAAATTACCGAGCTACGATGTTTACAGTCTACGGATTCTGTTCCGCGAACAGGGCATCCATGTGGAAGATATGAGCGGCCTGCGACTATCCAGCGGCAAACGCGCCGAATTAACCGAATACATGAAAGTTTTTACCCAGCCTCTGATCCAGCAGATCTATGGCAATGACGATGTTGATATCTCGTCGTTTGGCGACGTCATTGGTTTGTTTCAGGATCCGGATGCTAAAAAAGTCCGGGAAAAACTGCACCTATTATCGAGCAAGTTGAGTATTGAAATTGACGAAGTGCCGTTATTTCTGGAAGACTACGGCGATGTGTTTTTGTCCTTATCCTATTACCGTCAATGTATGGAAAAACTCGAACCGCAAATCGATGACTTTTTAGAATCCCTGGACGATATCCGGGGAAACTTTCAACTTCGGCAAAACCTCAATCTGATAGAAACCTGCAGAACCATCGAATACACCATGAATTCCATGATGGCGGCGGTCACCGGCCGATTTGAAACCTTTGAGCGCTACACCGGCTCGATGTGGAAGTCGGTTGATGCCGCCCGCTTCCGGCAGGTCAAATGTTTTATCGAGGATTACCACACGACAATTGGTGCCACGTTATGTGCGGTCAGTGTTAAAATGTCGGCCTGGACCCGGATGTTTCCCAATAAGGACGTTGGTGGGGCGGTTCGCCGGTCCGAGTTCATTGGCGGAGAAATGAAGCAGGGAATTGAGATTCTGCAGGCGATTGAAGCCAATGCACCGAACATTGAAAAAATTGACTGGGCGGAATAACAAACAAACCGCGCGCCCTTGCCGGGGGTGCCCGAACCGGCATCCCGGGACTCAGTTGGCGAAAATTGCCTGAACCGTTTTGGCGACCGCCTGGCTGAGGGGACGCAGTTGATCCTCATCGAAATGCACCCCATCCACATCACTTGTTTTGATATGGGCCCCGGCGTCGAGAAAAGCGCATCCTCGGAGTTCGGCGATTTTTTCAAAGGACCTGGCAAAGTCTATTGATTTTTCAATGCCACCGGCAAAAGTCTCGTCCAAGAACCCCAATTTGCCAAGCGGCGGTGGTGCAATTAATAACAGTTTCGGGGTACCACCGATCAAAGGTTTCGCCGGACAGGCAACCAGATCCAACAAACGGCCGGCACCGCTAGCGATGTCCCAACTGGATTTTGCAAAGCGCGATTTGAGGTCATTGGTGCCCAACAGGATAATCACCAAATCCAGCGGCATATGGCTTTCAAGACTGGTCAACAGATGCCGCTGGCCGTTCTTGTGATGACCATCAATGTCATCGTCAAAAACCGTGGTGCGGGCGTTCAGGCCTTCGGCAATCACCTGATAGTCGTCACCCAGGGTGGTTTGTAATTGGCTGGTCCAACGGAGGTGCCGGGGATAACGAAAGATTTCGCCAACTTTTTTCAGGGGTTTTGCGCCCCAGGTATTGGAGTCGCCGTAACACAATATGTTGGTCATTGATGGTATCCTGTAAGGGCTGTTGTTTGCGAGGCGTAAGGGCAGATCTTGCGGTGGTATCAGGGGCAAACCCGGATATAAGCTTAACGGTCACTTGTCGGTTCGGCCTCGTCGATATGGATCGGAACACCGGGCCGTTGTTTGGCCGAACGGAACGACAGGGCCGATTTTACGTGGTTAACATTGTCGGCCGGGGTGAGTTTGGTGGTCAAAAATTCCTCATAGGAGTCCCAGTCTTTGGCGACGATTTTCAACAAAAAGTCCGTTTCGCCCGCCAGCATGTGGCATTCCCGTACTTCCGGTAATTGGGTAACCTGGTCTTCGAAGGCCTCTAAATCGGATTCGGCCTGTGAATTAAGGCCCACTTGGGCAAATACCGTAATGTGATAGCCCATCATTTTCGGATCAATATCCGCATGGTAACCGCGAATATATCCGGATTCCTCAAGGGCGCGGACGCGGCGCAGGCATGGCGGTGCGGAAATTCCCGCCCGGCTTGAAAGCTCAACATTTGTGATACGACCCCGATCCTGCAAGTCCTTCAAAATATGTCGATCAATTCGGTCCAGCTTAACCCTTTGCATTCTGTGTCCTTATTTCCTCACGCCGTCGCCAATACGAAATTTTATTGCGAAACATTATTACAATTATTGCGCCGATAATGAAAGTTCTTGATCGCAGTTTATTTTAATTTTTTACCCCGTCGGCGTGGCTTGCGAGATTGTGCAAGCGGACCTATGTTAGGGCGCTGGCATTGCCCTGTGGGCAATGAATTTTCGTGATGTTGCAGGGAAAACATATCAGATGTCGGAAAGTCACCACACTAAGGTTCTTATTGTTGGGTCCGGTGCTGCTGGATATACCGCCGCCGTGTATGCGGCGCGGGCGAATCTAAAACCAGTGCTGGTGCGCGGCCTGCAGCCAGGGGGGCAACTGACAATTACCACAGATGTTGAAAATTACCCTGGATTTGCCGATCCCGTACAGGGCCCTTGGTTGATGGAACAAATGTTTGACCAGGCGAAAAACGTTGGCACCGAAATGTATGACGATACCATCGTTTCCGTTGACCTGACGAAACGGCCGTTCGTGGCCATTGGTGATGGCGGCACCACATACACCGGCGATACCTTGATTATTGCAACAGGGGCTTCGGCGCGCTGGCTCGGCCTCGAGAGTGAGCAAAAGTTTATGGGATTTGGGGTTTCTGCCTGCGCCACCTGTGACGGGTTTTTCTATCGCGAAAAACCCATTGCGGTTATTGGTGGTGGCAATACGGCCGTTGAAGAGGCTCTGTTTTTAACCAATTTTGCATCCAAGGTAACCCTCATTCACCGCCGGGATGAATTGCGCGCAGAAAAAATTATGCAGGAACGGCTGTTCAAACATGAGAAAATTGAGGTGCTATGGGACAGCGTCCTCGATGATGTTGTCGGCACGGAAAATCCATTGGGGGTGACCGCCGCAAAAATCCGCAACCTGAAATCCGGCACGGTTGATGAACTTGCGGTCGACGGGATCTTTGTCGCCATTGGCCACGACCCCAATACCAAGTTGTTTGCCGGCCAGATCAACCTCGACAATGAGGGGTACATTCTGACCAAAGCCGGCACCACACAGACCAATATCCCAGGTGTTTTTGCCGCCGGTGATGTCCAGGACAAAATTTACCGCCAGGCGGTCACCGCAGCAGGAACCGGTTGTATGAGCGCCCTCGAAGCCGAAAGTTTTCTTGCCCACGTGGATGCCCGCCAGCAAGCTGCTGAGTAATATAAACCGAGGAACGGTGCCTTGTTCCTCGGTTGGCGCATCATCATCAAAGGGGATGCCAAATGGATTGGGACAAACTCCGAATATTTCATGCTGTCGCCGAAGCCGGCAGTTTCACCCATGCCGGTGAACGTCTCAATTTAAGCCAGTCTGCGGTAAGCCGCCAGATCAGCGCCCTGGAATCAAGCCTGCATGTGGCCCTGTTCCATCGCCACGCCCGCGGCCTCAAGCCGACCGAACAGGGCGAACTTCTGTATCGCACGGCGCATGACGTCTTTGCCAAATTAGCCATGGTCGAAGCGCGAATTACCGAAAGCAAAGAGCGGCCAACGGGTCCGTTAAAAATCACCACGACGGTTGCTTTCGGTTCCGTCTGGCTGACATCTCGCATTAAAAAGTTTGTCAATTTGTATCCAGAAATCGATGTATCCCTGGTGCTCGCCGATACGGAACTCGATCTCTCCATGCGCGAAGCCGACGCCGCCATTCGCCTGGCACCCCCCCGGCAGCCAGACCTTATTCAGAAGCACCTGATGAATATGCAGTATCACGTTTATGCGGCACCGGAATATCTGGAAGAGCGGGGCATACCAAATACCCCGTCAGACCTCGATGACCATAGTCTGATCGTTTATGGTGAAGATGCCAAACCGCCGATTGCAAACTTAAACTGGTTGTTGGGTGCCGGTGTGCGGGACGGTGCCAAACGGCGACCAACCTTGCAGGTCAACAGTATTTACGGGATCTTCCGGGCCGTAACAAGTGGTCTGGGGATCGGTGCCTTACCGGATTATATGAGCCGCGAGGTCGGCAATCTGGTGGAAGTCCTGCCGGAACTCCGGGGGCCGAGTATCGATACCTACTTTGTCTATCCGGAAGAACTGAGAAAAACCAAAAGAATTATTGTCTTGCGGGACTTTTTGGTTGGTGAAATGCGCTCAACCATCGCCCAATAGGTTTTCGGTTTGAACTGCGTCATCTAAGCCCTTCCATAAACGCAGGTCACGGGCTGAGATATGCATTATATGCATGGGTGCACTGCAAAAAAGTCGGTGGTATACCAGTCGGATATCCCCTATATTCTGATCATAGAGTGTTGCGACGCAGCATTCTTCCTCCCTTCGGGCTTAGGCTCGAAGATAAGGATCGCCCTCATGGCGACTCCTTGCGTCTCCCAGACGTGAAGCCTCCCTGTTTAAACTCGCCCTGGCCATTTATTTGGCCAGGGTTTTTTTTGTCCCGATGAATTGGGATGTCGCGTATTGGCTATTGCCGGCAATCATTGATTGATAAGAATGTCCAACGGAGGATATCCAGCCTGACCGACACAAAATCCCAAACTTTTCAACTTAGCAGCATTCCGTTAGGTTGACGGAGAACACTGTCATGCCGGGAAATAGACCGTACCGATGAGCGACGATACTGCCCCCTCTGAAAACCAAACGCTGAGCATCCAACAGGCCATTGATCTCGGTGTTGAACATCAAAATTCCGGTCGGTTGCCGGAAGCAGAGCGTATATACCGGAAAATTTTACAGGCGGAACCTGATCAACCGGTCGCCTTATATTTGTTGGGAGTGATTGCCTACCAGGTCGGGGATAAAGACAGTGCAATTGATCTCATTTCAAGAGCCCTTTCAATCGAACCGAATTACGCCGAGGCGCACTATCATTTAGGGCATATTTTTGGAAATACAAATAACCACAGGGAGGCTGCTGCAAGTTACCAAAAGGCGCTTGCGATAAATCCTGAATACGCCAACGCGCACCACAGTTTAGGGAAAGTGTTATCAAAATTAGACCTGTGGGAGGAAGCCGTGCCAATGTTTGAAAAAGCAATTGCCCTGAACCCAGACAACGCCGAAGCCGTCAACGATTTAGGCAATGCGCTTTTCAAAACACATCGATTTGACGAATCCGCAGAACGATACCAGCAGGCCATTGATATCAAACCGGATTATGCGGAGGCCCATTATAATTTAGGGAAAACTTTCCGGGAAATATCAAAACCCGATGAAGCCATAACTAGTTATCAGAATGCCATTAAATTTAAACCTGAATTTGCCGTAACCTATAATAACCTGGGCAACGTTCTGAAAGAAAAATACCGACTGGATGAGGCTGTTTCCAGTTACCGGAAGGCGCTCACGAAAAACCCCAGGTATGCGGAAGCTCTGTTTAATTTAGGCGTGGTTTTGCAGGAGCAGGGAAATCGCGATGAGGCAAAAAAACACTTTGAAATGGCGCTGCTACTCCGCCCGGAAAAAGACGGTTGGCGGTTACGTAAAGACCTGCTTTTGCCTGTCATCCCGAATTCATTGGAACAAATTCGATCAAGCCGGGAAACTTTGACCAAGGCTATTTCGGACCTGCAAAACCGCCCTTTGGTTGTTGAAGATCCAACCGTCGACGTTGGCGCAACAAATTTTTATCTGGCCTATCACAGTCAAAACAATAAGGACCTGTTGAGCGATATTGCGCAATTGCATTTGTTATCATGTCCAAAGCTGGATTTTGTAGCACCCCATTGCCGTTCCCCGCGCAAAAACCAAACCAGGCGGTTGCGCGTTGGCGTTCTGTCTGCCTATCTCAAGGATCACACGGTCGGAAAGCTGTTCCGTGGACTTGTCGAGCATCTTTCAAAAGAGCCGTTCGAAGTTATTGTTTTCAGACTCCCAGGGAGTGCAGACGAAATGTCTGAGGCGTTCAATCAGGCGGCAAATCAGGTTGTTCGCCTGGACCAAAATCTTGAAAGGGACCAAAAGAAGATAGCGGCCCAGGAATTGGATATACTGTTATATCTGGAAATCGGAATGGACCCCTATACGTATTTTTTGTCCTTTGCCCGCTTGGCTCCGGTTCAGGTTGTTAGCATCGGTCATGCGGAGTCGTCCGGTGTTCCGAGTATTGACTATTTCCTCTCCAGCGACCTAACCGAACCGGCAAACGCAGACCAACATTATAGCGAACACCTCATTAAACTGAGCTATTTACCGACCTACTATTATCGTCCTGAACAACCGACTGCGCCGGCCAGCCGCGCTGACTTTGGCTTGCCCGATAACTGCAGGTTGTATGTCTATCCGCAAACGCTTTTTAAATTACATCCCGGTCTGGATACGACGCTCGGCAAGTTGTTGAGGCGGGATCCGGACGGGCGCTTGATCTTCATTGATGATGGAATTGGCGGCCATTGGAACCAGCGTATTATAAAAAGATTTTCGCAACCGTTCCCTGACGTCATTGACCGTATAATTTTCCTGCCCAAAATGTCATATCAGAAATTTTTGCGCCTTCTGCTTGTCGCCGATGCCATTCTGGATAATCCTTTTCTGTCTGGGACCAACTCAGGCCTGGAAGCTTTTGGCGTTGGTGCCCCTGTCGTTGCATGGCCCGGAAAATATTGTAGCGGGAACTGTGTAACCGCCTGCTACAGGCAAATGGGGCTGAGTGATATGATTGCCACCGATGAAGAGACCTATGTGCAATTGGCCCTGCGACTTGCTCAAGACAAAGGTTTCCAGTTGCGCATGCAAAATGCCATTAAGGCAAATTCTCACAACCTATTCGAAAGAATAGAGGTCATTCGAGAGATCGAAGCTTTTTTCCTTCAAGCTTATGAGGCGTGGCAAAAAAATGACGTGTTGACCAACACCAAATTTAAAAAACCAATAGCTACGATCCGTGCATTATAGCCAGTTCGCCCTGAAAAACTCACAACTATCTGACAAATAAGGATTCCCATCGGGTTTCAAATGTAGGAAAATGCCAGGAAGCAACCTTGATTCATCCTATTACTGGTAGATTTTCATGAAACCCAAAAAGCTCCATCGTCGTGACGCCGATCTCTTTCGTGAGCGGCTCGACGCCATCGTCGACATGAGCCACAACCTGATCCGATTGTCGGGGATGATGCCCTGGGCGGATTTTGATGAGGCCTTCGGCAAGCATTACAAGCCGCTCGGTCGTCCGGCCAAGCCAACGCGTCTGATGGTCGGGCTGCATTATCTCAAGCACATGTACGACTTGTCTGACGAAGAAGCGGTCGAGCGTTGGGTCGAGAACCCCTATTGGCAATATTTCTGTGGCTTTGAATTCTTCCAGCACCGTCTTCCCATTGATCCGAGCACCATGACGCGCTGGCGCAAGCGGGTCGGACCCGAGGGCATGGAGCACGTATTGGCGGCGACGGCTGGCGTGGCGGTTGAGGCCGGGGCGGTGAAGGAAAGCAGCTTCGAGCGGATCACCGTCGACACCACGGTACAGCCCAAGAATATCGCCCACCCGACCGACAGCCGTTTGTATCTGAAAGCCTTGCAAACATTGGTGCGCCAGGCCAAGCACCACGGTATTGTTCTGCGCCGCAGCCATACCCGGGTGGCCAAGAGATCGGCTTTGATGGCTGGGCGCTACGCCCATGCAAAACAGTTTAAACGTATGCGCCGCGAGATCAAAAAGCTCAAAACCTTCCTGGGCCGGGTATATCGCGACATCTGCCGCAAGATTGCCGGGAAGGCTGAGCTTGAGGCCCGGTTCGCCCGGCTGCTGGGCTTGGTTGAACGCCTTTTGGCGCAGAAAACCAAGGACAAAAACAAGCTCTACGCCGTGCACGCTCCGGAGGTCGCCTGCATCGCTAAAGGCAAGGCGCGCACGCCCTATGAGTTTGGCGCCAAAGTTGGCATTGCGACGACCAACCGTGAAGGTTTTGTGCTGGCGGCGAAGACTTTCAGCGGCAATCCCTACGATGGCCACACCCTGGCCGAGACCGTGGCGCTAGCAGAGCAAATGACCGGCGTTGAGCCCGAAAGGATCTATGCCGACAAGGGCTACCGCGGCCATGATTACGAAGGCCGGGCCTCGGTCATGTTGTCGGGACAAAAGCGGGGTCTGAGCCCGCAAATGAAGCGCGAGTTGAAACGAAGGTCTGCCATTGAAGCCACCATCGGGCACATGAAAACCGACGGTCGGCTTGATCGAAACTTTCTCAAGGGCCAAACTGGCGACGCCATCAACGCCCTTCTGGTCGCCGCTGGTCACAACATGCGCCTGATCCTCAACGCCCTGGCGTTTTGGCTTGCCTGGATCATGAATGCGACAATCAGCGCCTCGAAAACGGCAAATTCAGAAACTTTGCCATCATTATACCATCACGAAATATCAACCGCTTAGGCGTTGTTCAGGGCGAACTAAAGAGTGGTTTGTATGTCAGGTTTGGAAATCCGCTTATGTTCGAGGAATGGCGATATCCAGACCTAAGAGAGGGGCATATTGCTGGGCACCAAAAATATCCGGGTCTCCGGCCGAACCACTGGGGCGTTCCCTGTAAATTGTAAATTTGATTGCGAACGCCGGGTCAAATTCGACGAAATCAGAAATTCGGCTATCTTCAATTCCATAAAGATCGCAAATCGATGCTCTGGTTAAAGAGCCGCTGTTTTTAACAAGTTCGTAGTTGTCCCGATCGCGGAAAATAATGTCAAAGGTGATTTTATCAACACCGGCATTTTTGCTGCGGATGGTTTTTGCCAGATCCGTTAGTTTACGCGTGGATTGATTGCCACTCACTTTAAATTCCCCCTTCGGTCATGTGTGTCGGGAAAAGTTCCAGCGGGTCGTCAACCGCGACGGTGTGATTTAATGTCCAGACGTAGGCGGGGCTGGTTTGGACCACTTCGTCGAGAACAAAAGAGACGGAGCCGGCAGTTCCTTTTACGTTTTCCAGGCGCGCATAGAACATCTGCCGTGTTCCCGTCATGCAAATCTCTTCGGCCATTTCCACCGTGGGTGCAACAGCCTGAACAACCACACATAACTCATGTGAAGCGTGTTCCTTAATGGGCTCAAGATCGCCCATCACACCGTTTTTGCCGTAAATATTGTAGTGAAGTTCGTAACCCGTATCGCCAAATTTTTCACGCACCTGGATTTTCGCCCATTCGATCACTTTGTCAACATTGGCAACGGTGTAGGGGTCGCGAATACCGGCGATACCGATAAAGCGTTCGCCTACTTTACCCGCTCCTTCCAACTTGACGCGAACCTGATCGGCCGGGAAAAATTCCTGGCCGGTGATTCGGGTTGTTTTTTCGCTGATTTGTTCATAATTGCAGTTGGTCATGTCCAGCATGCCACCTGCGACGAACTCATGATAGGGATTGGCGCGCTCATACATGGCGTGCCCGGCGACAGAGGCGACTGTGCATTGCTGAGCAGGGTTCATCGCCGTAACCAAAACTTCGCCTGATTTCACTTCACCCATAACGGTTTCTTTACCGCCATAGGGTTCGGCACAAAAGGACGCGCATTCCAAAACCTTTCCCAAATAATAGGCATCAGATTCGGAATGCCCGCGGCTCATCGCCGCTGCCGCGAAAATTGCGCTGTCCGAGCTTCGTCCGCCAATGATGACATCGGCTCCCTGGTCCAAGAGCACTTTGAACGGATGAACACCCGCCATTCCAACGATGCGGTCTGTTGCATCGAGTTGTTCTTCAGTTAGCTCCGGGCGCTCATCCAGCCCGGTAACAGGGCTATCATTATTCATTTTTGAACGCAGATACTCTTTATCAACTTCCGAATAGAAATAGCCGATTTTGAACTTTGCTATCCTATGCTTTTGCGCAAGCTCTTTGATGATAGAAACGAACAAATCGACACGGCTATTGGTCCCCGTATCTCCAGCAGAACCGATGACCATGGGCACACCCAGTTCACGTGCAGCAAGAAGCATTTGTTCCAGGTCATGTGTTTGCCAGGCAAGTGGGCTTGTCGACGTATCAGAACCCAAGGGACCTGGCCCGACATCGTCACTTCCTGAATCGCAGGCAATAAAATCCGGGCTGGCTTCCACGCCTATCCAAAAACTTGCTGTTTTAAGTGGCGCAAATCCCAAGTGTCCGTTAGGGCAAATGATCTTCGTCGATTGCATTTAATTAATACCTTGTTGTTTAACCCGCCCGCGCGAGCATCCATATCAATTAGAAGTGCATCTTCCGTGCCATTCCAAATTTTTGGTTTAAATTCATGTATTTCAATAGGTTATAATGTATGCAGCGCGAGCAAAATAATGATCTGCGTTTTATATGCGCAATGTAGCGCGATAACCACGCGTATTAAGGTGTTAGGTTCAGTTTGTTAATTTGGTGACGCAGGGCGTGCCGCGACATGCCGAGCATTTGCGAAGCTTTTGTAACGTTTCCGTTATTTGTCGCAAGAGCCTTTTCGATAAGCTGTCTCTGGAAATCTGCGGTGGCTTTATAAAAGTCAGAACCTATTGATCTCGGGTTTCCGTGCAACCCGTCGTCAGATAGGTCTTCCGGGTAAACAGGGCGCGCATCACCTTCGACTTCACGCATAATACGGGGCGGGATGTGGCGGGCCAAAATTTGGTCTTCCGATTCAAGAATGAAAATGCGTTCCAGCAGGTTCTCCAACTCCCTGACATTTCCTGGCCAATAGTAGGCACGAAATATATCCGCAACGGCAGGTTCTATATCGCGAATATTTCGCTCATATCGGGAGTTGAACCGGCGCATGAAATATTCACATAACAGCAAGACATCATCACCGCGTTCACGCAGGGGGGTTATATTTATGGCGACCACCTGCAGGCGATAATACAAATCATCCCGAAATTTTCCGGCTCGCACTTCACCAGATAATATTTTGTTTGTCGCTGCGATAAATCGAACATCAACTTTTTTTGATTTCACGGAACCGACACGACGGAATTCTTGAGAATCAAGCAGACTTAACAACTTCGCTTGCAGAACAGGCTCAAGTTCCCTGATTTCATCGAAAAAAATACTACCGCCATCCGCCGCCTCGACCAAACCTGTTTTCTTTGCCTGCGCTCCGGTAAAGGCCCCTTTTTCAAAACCAAAGAGCTCGCTTTCCATTAAGTTCGCCGGAATAGCGGCACAGTTTACGTCGATAAATTCGTTGTTTGAACGCTCTGACTGTTCGTGTAAAAGACGCGCAACCAATCCTTTTCCGGTACCGGTTTCACCATAGATAACAACTGTATTAGCCTTGCTTTGCGCAACCCGCATGATCAGCCTGCGGGTTTCAACGATACTTTCATGTTCGCCAACCAAATCACCCTGATACGCCATCAATATCTCCGAACAGACCAAGCAATCTAACTGTTAAAATGTATAAACCTGCCAGGCATTTTCACAAGGCAGGCCGGGGCAATAGTACAGTTCGCGTTTTTTGCAGGCAAATATAACTGATGAAATGGTTAGGGAATCTCCATCCATACCGTGCCGACAAAGGGATCTGGATGGACCTTCGTGGCAAACCATTAGGCTGGCAACATCGTTTAATTCGACCTTGTCCTTATGGCATGCGGGATCGGTACTAATTTTATCCAGACGACCCTGCGAACTCATCGCCATGGGGTCTCTCGTGGAGCGCGTTGAAAACTGCGCCAGTTCGGGATCCAGATAATGGTTGGTGTGGGCTACAAATCCAGCGGTTCCGTGGTCGACATGTAATTGTCCATGCCCCAACTCGACGGAAGCCATATGGCCCTGCGCATCGGCAAGAACTATTGATCCACCTCCCACATGCTCGACGCTGCCAATTAAATCCAGAGCTTCGCCAACCGATGCGGCGTCGGTGAGAATTTTCGTCATTAGAAAATAACGCAACCATCCTGTTCCGGGCCGGGACCATCCTATTCGGTTATCAGCAATTGCCAATCCATCGCTATTCATACCGCTGGAAAACGCGCCAGGACTCCCCAGGCTGCCGACGAACAAACATTGCCGAGCGCGCCAATCTGGATCCGTTGCGTGAAAGACCTGCTGCAACTTTTTGTGGGCACCCAGGTAATCCCGGTTTTTTGCCAGCACTGGTCCCGTGGTCGTATTTTTAATGGCGAAAACACTGCAGCCATCTTCCTGCGCAACGCGGTCATCAATGACCCCCAGATGCAAGTAGGCGAACAGATCGTCTGGAACAATGCCATACCCGTCGGCAATTCCTTTTATCTCGGCAAGGCTTTCTGGCGAATAAGTGGTCGTAAAATCGAGTTGCTTTTCGAGAAAGGTTCTAATTGCCGGATCGTCGCGTTTATCCTGTTTTAAAGTCAAGCGACCAGCAACAGCCTGACGTACGGCCGATTTTAATTCGGGCAATCGTCGCGCTTGTTGTTGGCCACGATCTTCTGCAGTACCAACTAATTTGATAGGGACGGCTTGTTTCGCGTCCATGCTTAAGCCTCATCAACCAAATGGCAAGCGACACTTATTCCTGTTTGCAGGCGCTTGTGTTCGGGCTTGTTAACCCGGCACTGTTGCTTGGCGTAAGGACACCGTGTGTGGAACTTGCATCCCCTGGGCGGATTAATGGGCGAGGGTAAATCGCCGGTTAGTTTCACCCGGTCTCCGGCCCCCGTTCCGTCAATACGCGGTACGGCCGAAAGAAGCGCCTGGGTATAGGGGTGTTGCGGGTTTTCGAGAATTTGTTTGGTAGGACCGGTCTCAACAATATCACCCAGATACATGACGGCGATCCGTTCACTGACATATCCAATTACAGAAATATCATGGGAGATAAAGAGATAAGTCAGGCCAAGTTCATGTTTCAATTCATCAAGCAGTTGGATGACTTGCGCCTGGATAGAGACATCAAGAGCGGAAACCGGCTCGTCACAGACAATAAATTCCGGGTTCAATGCGAGGGCTCTGGCGATGCCGATGCGTTGACGTTGCCCGCCAGAAAACTGATGGGGAAACCGTGTCATGTGATCTGGCTTCAATCCTACGTTTTCCAGCAGCTGTGCGACCCGGTCGCGTATATCTGGCCCCTTGGCGATACCTTGTAACCGCAATGCCGTGCCAACAATGCCTTCAATGGTTTTGCGTGGATTCAGAGATGCATAGGGATCCTGAAAAATGATCTGCATGCGGCGACGCATTTTTTTTAAACCCGTCGGGTCCAAATTCGTGACATCAATGCCGTCGAACTTTACGACCCCGGATGTAGGTTCATGAAGGCGAAGAATCGCACGACCCAGGGTACTTTTCCCGCAACCACTTTCACCAATCAAGCCGAGCGTTTCACCGCGTTCAACCGAAAGCGATACACAATCTACAGCTTGCACCAAGGAACCAGGATTGCCGGTAATTTGGCCCCATAAGCCACGCCGGGAATCGTAATATTTGACAAGATTGTGAACTTCAAGAAACGCAGCCTTGGGCGCCGTACGCGATCTAGAGTTCAAGGAACTAGTCATTGCTGAAATCCCCCGTCCAAATACATCGAACTCTATGCAATTCGTCTATGTCCCTCATATGGATTGGATCGGTGCAACCCTCATGGCGCTTTTCACAACGCCCGATGAACCGACACCCAGGCGGCAAATCAATTAATTCAGGGACCTGGCCTTCAATCGGCCGGATTTTCTTGTCCAGGTGAGCCAGATTTGGGATTGAACGCAGTAGCCCTTGGGTATAGGGATGAGCGGACTGGCCGATAACGCTTTTCGTAGGGCCCGTCTCAATGATTTGCCCCGCATACATAACCGCTACACGATCGCAATATTCGGCAACCACACCAAGGTCGTGGGTAATTAAAACAACACTCATTCCCAGTTTCTGACGAATTTCGGCGATCAGTTCCAACACCTGCGCCTGAATGGTAACATCAAGGGCCGTTGTGGGTTCGTCGGCAATAAGTAATTTCGGGCGACATGCGAGGGCGATGGCAATCATCATTCTTTGACGCATCCCGCCTGAAAATTGATGAGGATATTCGTCCAGTCGGGTTGCAGGTGATGGGATGCCGACCAGTTCCATCATGTCGATGGCGCGCTTGCGGGCTTCCTTTTTTCGTGCCGACCGGTTTCCTGTCAGATCACTGTCATGGGCAATCAGGACCTCCATGATTTGGTAGCCGATGGTTAGCGCAGGGTTGAGTGCGGTTAGAGCATCCTGCATTGTCATGGCGATTTCCTTGCCACGCATTGTCCGATAATCGCGATCACTCATGCCAACCAATTCACGACCTTCAAAGGTTATCGATCCACCATCAATTGACCCTGGCGATTTAACCAGTCCCATAACGCTGGCAAAGGTCACACTTTTACCGGATCCCGACTCGCCAACAATGCCGACGCATTCGCCGGGCATAACATCGAGTGATACGCCATCAACGGCCGTCACAAGGCCGTAACGTGTCACAAACCGGGTTTGCAAACCCTTGATCGACAGAATTGGTTGCGAAGCGGTCATCTGAGGATCCTAGTCGTGAAATTTCGGATCAAAGGCATCGCGTAACCCTTGGCTTGCGACATTAATGGCAAGCACCAAAAGCAAAATGGCCAACCCAGGAAAAGTGCTTACCCACCATGCTTCCAACATAAACGCGCGCCCATCAGAAACCATTGAGCCCCAAGATGCCGTTGGCGGTTGCACCCCAAGACCAAGAAACGACAAACTGGCTTCCAGAATGATCACGTGTGCCATACGAATGGTCGATACAACAATCACCGGCGACAAAATATTTGGCAAAATTTCACGCAACATAATATGTCGACTGGATCCGCCGAGAGCCCGCGCCGCTTCGACATATTCAACTTCGCGGGCGGCTAATGTTTCCCCTCGTACTACTCGACACGGTACAACCCATTCTTTGTAGACGAGGGCCAGAATGATATTTTGCAGGCCGGGTCCGATCATCGCAATAAGTGCAATTGCAAATATCAGATAGGGAAATCCCAACAAAATATCAACGAGCCGCGAAATCGTAATGTCGACCCAGCCACGGAGATAACCGGATGCTAAGCCGGCAATAATGCCAATGCCCGTGGCAACAACAATAACGGTAAACCCGATGAAAATGGAAATGCGGGCACCGTATATAATGCGCGAAAGGATATCTCGACCGAGGCCATCACAGCCAAACAAAAACGCGAATTCTCCACCCTCTATCCAAGCCGGCGGTTGGAGCCGTCGGAAGAGGTCTGTTTCATTTGGATCATGCGGAGCAATCCACGGCGCAAATATCGCCATGAGGACAAATAACAAAACAAACACGGCGGATAACGTTGACAGCCGGCTCGACATAAAGAGGTTTAAATTACGCCGTAAGGGGGAACCGTCCTGGGCGGATATAGTGGCGGCGATATCGCTCACAGTTTAACCCTCGGGTTAAGAACGGTATAAAGAATATCGGCGAAGAAATTCAGAAAGACATAAGTGACGGCGTAAAAAAGAACCGCGGCTTGTACCAGCGGATAGTTGCGAACAAAAATACTTTCGACCACCAGACGCCCCAGGCCAGGCCATCCAAATACAGTCTCAACAATCATATTCCCGCCAAGCAGAGACCCCGTTTCCAGTGCGGCGACAGTGACAGTTGGAATAAGCGCATTTTTGAGAGCATGACGGATGAGGATGCCGGTGCGGTTTATGCCCTTGGCTTCAGCAAAGGTAATATAGTCCTGGCTCAAGACTTCCAGCATCGATGTACGCGTCACCCGCATTAAAATAGCCGCCATAGGAAGACCCAAAGTTAGTGCAGGCAGGATTAAATGAGACAACGCATTGCCGAAGGTATCAAGGCGGCCCGCAATCAGTGAATCGATCAAAAGCAAATGGGTGACCGCATCCACCTCATAGGCATATCCAATGCGTCCCGATACCGGCAGGATATGGAGATGGACGGCAAATAACATCAACAACAAAATGCCGAACCAAAAACCGGGCAGTGAGACGCCAAACAAAGAACCGACCGTTGCCAGACGATCGAAGATGGTATTCTTTTTTACGGCGGCAAGGACGCCAAGGGGGATCGACGTCAGTAATGCCAGAAGGAGCGAAACCAGACTGAGTTCAATCGTTGCCGGCAGCCGTTCAACAATGACATCAATAACCGGTCTGCGGTGGAAAAAACTTAATCCAAAATTACCGGTTACGGCGTTGCCGAGAAATTTCACAAACCGTTCAACAGGTGGCAAGTCAAGCCCCATATCATGGCGCAGCTCTGCTTCCTGTTCGGCACTAATTGGCTGATCTCCAATCATAATTTGAACCGGGTCGCCGGGGGTTAAGGCCATCATAAAAAACACGATGACCGTAACGCCGAGCAATACGGGTATCAACTGGGCAAGTCGCTCGATCAATTTGCCAAAATTCACGTCAACTTTCCCAGCTGGTTATTATAAAATTATTTCACACAGGCGTCATGCAAGTTGATACGACCATCAGAACTCGGCTGCCAACCACTGAGGCGGTTTGAAACACCATACAGGTCTTGCGCAACCCACAGATAGACGTTCGGCAGATCTTTATTCACAATTGCTTCCGCTTCCGAATAAAGCGCTGCGCGTTTTTTGCGGTCCGTTTCCGTATTGGCAGCGTCCAGCAATTTATCAACTGCCGGGTTCGCATAACCTGACGAGTTGCCCCGATCATTTGACCGGTGCGTTGGAACAAATATTCCAACCGGATCCAGCGAACCATTGCCCCAGGATGTCAAATACATCTGGCCGTCAATGGGCTTGCCTTTTGTGCGGAAGCGGGCGGTCAATTGCGAAGATTCACCAACCGCAACTTGTGTGCGAATTCCGGCTTTGGTCAGCAACGAGGCGACAGCTTCACCCGTGTCCTTATCCTTGCCCGTCACGTCAAGTGTTACATCAAGTCCATTCGGATAGCCAGCTTCCGCCAACAACGCCTTTGACCTGCCAACGTCGAAGTCGTAGGCCGGCAGGTTTTTATTTTTACCGAACGCATCTGGCCCTAAAATACCATTGATCAACGTCGCCTTGCCGCCCAGAATTTTATCGACAATCAATTGACGGTTGATGGCATGGGCAACAGCTCTGCGAACCCGAACGTCATTGAACGGTTTTTTCTGAGTATTTAAAGCCATAAAAGTTGAGCGGGTGCCGTTGGCTGTCATAACCCGGGTATTCGCATTGTTTTCCACCTGTTTTACCGAATGAGGCGGAAGGTCGTTAATAATATGGACGTCGCCAGACAAGAGGGCGGCGACCCGGGATGCATTTTCAGGAATGAACTTGAAGATCACGGTTTCAGAACAGGCTTTGGCAACAGGTTTTAGGTCTTGCGACCCGCCGTAATATCCATCGAAGCGCTCCATGATCACAGAATCTCCCTTGCGCCATTTTGCAAGTTTGAAGGGACCCGCCCCCATTGCACTTGTACTCATTCCGTCCGCGCCAACTTTTTCGACGAATTTTTTGCTGACGATTTCATGCAAAGTCATGAATGCCATAAACTGGGGCCAGGGGTTTGAAAGAATAAATCGTACCGTGCGGTCGTCGACGATTTGCACTTCCTTGACCGGGCCAACCAGGCTTTTTCGTGGGCTTGTCTGCCCACCAACAGCACCGTCATTCGTCAGGCGATCAAAGGTGTATTTGACGTCTTCAGATGTCATCGGCGAGCCATCATGGAAGGTAATTCCCTTTTGCAGGGTAACTTCATAAGTTGTTGCATCAATGGCTTTCCATGATTCAGCCGCCTGCGGCACCACGTTCATGTTCGGGTCGCGGGTTACCAATCCATCGTACATATTACGAATGATGGTTTGCGTTGTGCGTTTGCGATGGTTCGCTGGATCGAGCGTTAACGCGTCTTCCGTATAACCAACACGCAATTCCTCCGCCTGAGCACGTGTCATAGGTACAGCGATCATCGCCGAAACCGCGATCGCGGCTGTCATCAACAGAGTATGTTTTGGTGTTTTCATAATGATGGATCTCCCCTTTAGATCGGCTGAAAAAATTCTGTTATACATTTTAATTCATTTCCATGCCGCGATATTCAGCAGCAGGAATCCTCAACAATGCAACAGCTGTGCCACTATAAAATCACGCGCCTCTGGGCGGGTTTTTTTCTATGTTTTAAATAGCTTATAAGATGTATCTCCTACCGGAGAACGGTCGCCAATCGCAATTGCGTGCGTTTAAATCACACAACACGCGGCTAATCCACGCAATCAGAAACATCTGATTTAACGCCAATTCCGACGAATTATAATTTGATTGTAACCGATGTTTATAGGTATTTAAATTATAGCTATACGATTTGCTGCGGTTTTTTGGACACCCAACGGTTTCACGTCCTTATGCTTTTTGCAAAGCCCGCACGAAGTGCTTGGCTTATGATAATTCTCCAGTAAGTGCGCTCTGTATGGTGCTGTTCTATTCGGCCGGCGTCCGGGGGCTCGCCGGTGAACACCTCGACATACGCGCGACCGGCACCAGTCGTTCCTTGCCGTTTCGGCGAGATGCTTCAAGTCGTGCCCCATTGCCAATAGCCGGGTCAAGATGCACATCAACGAAC
>JAJFII010000026.1 GCA_021775095.1 Rhodospirillales bacterium | reverse complement strand
CTGCGCTACGGTGGCGGACGCGGCCAGGCCTTGGCCAAGGCCGCAGGTCTCAGCAAGGGCCAAACGCCGACAATCTTGGACGCGACGGCGGGCCTCGGGCGCGATGCATTTTTGTTGGCCAGCCTGGGTGCGGAAGTGGTTTTGATCGAACGTTCGAAAACCGTTCATGAAATCCTGCGCGCCGGTTTAACGGACGCCGAAAAGGCCGGTTCACCGTTTTCCGAAATAGTTGCCAGAATGACTTTGGTCTACGGCAGTTCCCTGGAACTCCTACCGACCTATACCGCCGATGTTGTTTTGGTTGACCCCATGCATCCGCCACGTGGCAATTCGGCCCTGGTTAAACTGCAGATGCGGCAACTGAGAGAGCTGGTCGGGACCGACCCCGACGCTTTCGAGCTGATGCAGGTGGCCTTAAATACCGCAAAAAAGCGGGTTGTTCTTAAATGGCCGTTGCGGGCACCACCGATGGCCGGACTGCGCCCCAGTTCGCACCAGATACTGGGAAAATCAACGCGTTTTGACGTGTTTATGACGGCTTAAAAGGAACGGACTAAACTGTCGGTAGCGCTTGAAACTGGTGCCACCTTAGCTCATATTGCGGCGCAATAATTACCGTCATTATTGTCCTATTCCCCGTGGAAGGAAAACCGATGAGTTTCACTGTCATTGAACAGGTTCCAGGCCGCTTAAACCGCTCGGAACTGGCGGTCCCCGGATCAAATCCGGTTTTTCTTGAAAAAGCGCAAAAGAGCCAAGCAGACGTTATTTTTCTTGATTTGGAAGATGCCGTCGCCCCCGACGATAAGGAGCAGGCACGGAAAAATATAATAGAAGCCTTGAACGACCTGGATTGGCGTAAAAAATCCGTTTCCGTACGGATTAACGGGCTGGATACCCACTACATGTATCGCGATGTTGTCGATATTGTTGAACAGGCCGGGCAATATCTGGACCTGATCATGATTCCCAAGGCGGGAACGGCGTCGGATATTTATGCATTGGATATGTTAGTCACACAAATTGAAACTGCAAAAAAACACGCCAATCGAATCGGCTTTGAGATGATCATCGAGACCGCATTGGGCATGCAAAACGTTTATGAGATTGCCGGCGCATCCCCGAGAAACGAATCTTTGCATTTTGGGGTTGCCGACTATGCCGCATCAACGAAAGCGCGAACAACGGGTATTGGCGGTCCAAATGCCGATTATCACGTCCTGACCGATATCGACGATGCCGGAAACCGGGATGTTCACTGGGGTGATATGTGGCACTATCCGATCACTCAAATGGTCATTGCGGCCCGGGCCAACGGGTTACGCCCGATCGATGGTCCGTTCGGCGATTTTTCAGATGCTGACGGGTATCTGGCACAGGCCAAACGGGCGGCGACTTTAGGGTGTGAGGGTAAATGGGCCATTCATCCTTCGCAAATTGAGCTTGCCAATCAAGCCTTTAGCCCATCTGACAAAGAAGTTTTAAAAGCCAAACGCATATTGCAAGCCATGGAACAGGCCCAGAAAGACGGTCGGGGTGCGGTCGCCCTGGATGGCCGATTGATCGACATCGCATCGATTAAACAGGCAGAAGTCATGGTCGAGGCGGCAAAACAAATTGCCTCTCTAGGAAAATAACTCAGTCGGCCCTGATCAGAATTTGTTGACGATATGGGATGCCAAATCAGACCCTATGTGTTAGAGAACAGGTATGCATAATTATTTAGATTTCGAAAAACCGATTGCGGAACTTGAAGGTAAAATCGAGGAATTGCGTCATTTGACCGGCTCGCCGGAAGTTAACATCGCCGATGAAGTTGGTAAACTTCAGACAAAGGTCGATAAACTTCTTGTCAGCACCTATTCGAAATTAACGCCCTGGCAAAAAACTCAGGTCGCCCGACACCATGACCGACCGCATGCGGTTGATTATATCGCCGCGCTTTTTGATGATTTTACGCCCCTTGCCGGTGATCGTAGTTTTGCCGAGGATGCGGCCATTGTCGGCGGAATCGGTCGATTCCGGGGCACGTCGGTCGTTGTCATAGGAACGGAAAAAGGCGCAAGCACGGAAAGCCGGGTCAAACACAACTTTGGCATGGCGCGGCCGGAGGGATACCGCAAGGCGCAACGGCTGATGGAATTGGCAAACCGCTTTGAACTGCCCGTGATAACGTTGGTCGACACGCCGGGCGCTTATCCGGGGGTTGATGCGGAAGCCCGCGGTCAGGCAGAGGCCATTGCCCGTTCCATCCAAGTTTCCCTTGGCCTGGAAGTGCCGATCATTAGTCTGATCATCGGTGAAGGGGGCTCGGGCGGCGCAATTGCCCTGGCAACGGCCAATCGGGTGATCATGCTTGAGCATTCCATTTATTCGGTCATTTCTCCAGAGGGCTGTGCATCAATCCTGTGGCGGGACGGCGATCTTGCCCAGGATGCGGCAACGGCGCTAAAGTTGACCGCCCAGGACTTACTCGGCCTTGGCGTTATCGACGGCGTGGTAAAAGAACCCGTCGGCGGGGCCCACCGGGAAAAGGAAAAAGCCTTTGACGCGGTCGCCGATGCCATTGCCAAGGCCCTCGACGGTTTATCGGAATTGGACGGCGACGCTCTCAAAAAAGACCGTCGCGAAAAGTTTCTGGCCATGGGTAAAAAAGGACTCAGTTAGCCTTTGCGGGCTCACAGGCCGCGCTCTGATCTCTGATTGTATTTCGTGTTTCTGATTTTATTCCACGGCGGTGTGCCGGGTACGAGGCGCGATGCTGTCACGCAATAAATCAACACGGTCGCAAAAACCCCGGTCGCAAACACTCAAGTCATGGTTGAGACAGCAGCGGGCCTGGCCTTCGCGTCTCACCTGACCGGAGGCCCCTGGGGAGATCCTATAAGCAGCGCAAATCTGTTACCTGTGACGGGTTTACACATAGACGCAAAAGCCGATTCTAAATTGACCCACCTGTGACCTTACAGAATAGGTCCTTTGCAATATATTCTCGACCACTGGATCCTCGCCTGTTTATTCCTGTCGCTGGATCAAATCTGCAGATTTGAACCGGGGTCGGCGGTTGTCACCCGACCATAAATCCCTATATTCTATCCAGACAAAATACACAGCGATTAGGGAGCACGTAGGTAACATGCAATATGAAGCCCCGGAGACTTTGGCGGCGGCCGTCGAGCTACTGGCAGGAACAAGCGGACAGGCAAGAATTTTGGCGGGCGGAACGGACCTGTTGGTCCAACTGCACGCCGATATGACAGATCCGGATCTGTTGGTCGACATCAAAAAAATACAGGAATTACGAGAAATAACCAACGTCGATGGCCGTTTCACCATTGGCGCAGCGATAACCGGCGCAGAGTTGGGGGAACATCCGGACGTCAAAAAGATCTGGCCGGGCGTGGTTGAAGGGCTTGAACTGATTGGCTCTACCCAGGTCCAGGGTCGGGCGACAATCGGCGGCAACCTGTGTAATGCATCACCCGCAGCCGATGTGGTTCCGGCGTTGATTGCGGCGGATGCCATCGTCCATGTTGCGGGCCCGGCGGGCCGCCGCCAGATTGCGGTTGAGGAATTCGCGATCGGTCCGGGGAAAACCAGTTTGGCAAAAGATGAAATCGTTGTCTCCTTGTCCTTTCCGCCCCGTGGTGAAAGGGCAAGTGATGCCTATTTGCGGTTTATTCCGCGCACCGAAATGGATATTGCCGTGGTCGGTTGCGGTATCAGTCTGGAGCGCGATGCGCACGGTATTTGTACGCAAGCCCGGGTCGCCCTCGGTGCCGTCGCGGCGCGGGCCCTGTTGGTGCCGGCAGCGGCTGCGGCGATCATCGGAACGTCGCTCGACGCAGCGGCCCTGGACAACCTGGCCGCTGCGGCAAGCACAGCCTGCAGTCCCATTGATGACAAGCGGGGCACCATTGAATTTAGAACCGACGTTGCGGGGGTTTTGGCCCGTCGCGTCGCCAAAATTGCATATGATCGGGCGGGGTAAATAGATGTCAAAATATCATGTAACTACGACAGTAAATAATGATGAATTCGAATTTTTATGCGAACCAACACAAACCATGCTCGACGTCCTCCGGGACGAGTTAAATTTGACCGGCAGTAAAGAAGGCTGTGCGACCGGTGACTGCGGCGCCTGCAGTGTGGTGATGGATGGACGCCTGGTGTGTTCCTGTCTGGTGCTTGGTGTTGAAATGGAAGGCAAATCCATCGAAACCATCGAGGGAATGGCGGACGGAGATGATCTGCATCCGCTGCAGCAAAAATTCCTCGACCATGCGGCATTGCAATGTGGTATCTGTACGCCCGGTGTCTTGGTGTCAGCCAAGGCACTGTTGGAGAAGAACCCGGACCCAACGGAAACGGAAGTTCGGTATTGGCTTGCCGGAAACCTGTGCCGATGTACCGGTTACGATAAAATAATTCGCGCGGTGATGGACGCCGCCAAAGAAATGAGGGCGGCATAATCATGGACAATTCACTCGATATGCAATTCAGCGCTGGCGACAAAGACCTCAACTATGTCGGCAAGCGGACAAAAAGGCCCGATGGTGTTGATAAAGTGACGGGGCGGGCGCGCTTTGGCGCGGATACCCGCTTACCCGGTATGCTTTATGGCAAAATTCTTCGCAGCCCCCATGCCCATGCACGGATTATCTCCATTGATACCTCAAAGGCTGAAGCTCTGGGCGGTGTCAAAGCCGTTGTCACCCGCGACGACTTCGAAGACCGGGAATCGGAATTTGTGCCGGCCGGTGAAATGATGGTCAATTATCGCGATATGGTGCGCAATATCATGGCCCGTGAAAAAGTGCTTTATGATGGCCATGCCGTTGCTGCCGTTGCGGCAACGTCGGTTAGCATTGCAAAAAAAGCTCTGAAACTTATTGATGTGGAATACGAAATTCTTCCTCATGTCATTGACGTCTGCGATGCCATGACACCGGATGCGCCGGTTCTGCACGAGGATTTAATAACCGAAGGTGTGGATCCAGTGCCGACAAAAGGCTCAAACGTCGCCAAGCGGATCGAATTCAAACTGGGCGATGTTGTCAAGGGGTTCGAGCAGGCGGACGAGATCCTGGAAAAGACCTTTGATACAAAACCCGTTCACCAGGGTTATATTGAACCGCACGCCTGCCTGGCCAGTTGTTCTGAAAGTGGCTCCGCAGATTTGTGGTGTTCGACCCAGGGGCAATACCTGGTCCGCGCCCACTGTGCAAAATTGATGGGAATGGAAATATCTAAATTACGGGTAACGCCGTCGGAAATTGGCGGTGGTTTTGGCGGGAAAACGGTGGTTTTCCTGGAGCCCGTTGCCCTGGCCCTATCCCGCAAAACCTTCCGCCCCGTCAAAATGACAATGACCCGTGACGAAGTCTTCCGCGCCACCGGCCCAACATCGGGTGCCAATGTGCGGGTGAAAATCGGCATTACCAATGACGGTAAAATTACCGCCGCCGAAGCCGAACTGAAATATCAGGCCGGGGCTTTTCAGGGATCTTCTGTGCAGCCCGGTTGCATGTGCGCCTTCGCCCCTTATGATTTGCAAAACGTCGACGTTGTCGGTTGGGATGTGTTAACCAATCGCCCGAAAGTTGCCGCGTACCGGGCACCGGGAGCGCCGATTTCTGAATACGCCGTCGAGTGTGTGCTCGATGAACTGGCCGATCGGATCGGCATGGACGCGGTCGATTTGCGTTTAAAAAATGCCGCAAAAGAAGGCACACAGACGGCCTATGGTCCTAAATTGGGGCCTGTGGGTTTTGTCGAGGTTCTGCAAGCCGTCAAATCTAGCGACCACTTTAAGGCACCTTTGGGGGCTAATCAGGGCCGCGGGATTGGCGTTGGCTTCTGGTTCAATATTGGCGGAGAGACCTGCGTCTCGATGAGCGTCAACGAAGACGGCACGCTGACATTGGTTACCGGGTCTCCCGATATTGGCGGGTCCCGGGCTTCCATATGTAACATGGCGGCGGAGGAACTGGGTATCGATGTGGAAAAAATCAATCCCATCATCGCCGATACATCAAGCCTCGGGTTCAATTTTTTATCGGCCGGCAGTCGGACCACCTTTGCCTGCGGCATGGCGACCATTGAAGCGGCGCGCAATGCCATCGACAACATGCGTGCCCGCGTCGCACAACTGTGGGAAGTCCCTGTCGAATCGGTCATTTGGGAAAATGGCGCGGCGCGGCCGGCCAGCAGTAATGCCGGCGAATTTGACCCGATGACACTTCCTGAAATCGCAAAAATTGCGCCAAAAACCGGCGGTCCCATATCCGGCCACGCAGAAATTAATGCCCAGGGGGCCGGACCGGGGTTTGGTGCCCATATGGTCGACATCGAGGTCGACCGGGAAACCGGACATGTAAAGGTCCTGCGTTACACGGTGGTGCAGGACGCCGGTAAAGCCATTCACCCCAGTTATGTGGAAGGCCAGTATCAGGGCGGTGCCGTGCAGTGTATCGGCTGGGCCCTCAATGAAGAATACATATATGGCGACGACGGGTGCCTGCAAAACAGTGGTTTCCTGGATTACCGGATCCCCTTGGCTTCTGATTTGCCAATGATAGAGACGATTATTGTCGAAGTGCCAAACCCCAACCATCCCTATGGGGTGCGCGGTGTCGGCGAAACACCAATTATTCCCGGCCTGGCGGCCATCTCAAACGCCATTTCCGATGCAACCGGACTGCGCATGACGGCATTGCCGATGTCGCCACCAAAGGTTTTGCAAGCCCTAAAGCAAGCGCAGGCCTAAAACGCCATGGTTAAGGTTTTTTTGAGCGGCACGATATCGCAATGGGCGGATGGCGTGACGGAAATTGACGTGGCGGCGACCTCCGTGCGTCAAATATTTATGCACCTGCGGCAACGGTTCCCAAAAATTGAACCGCACATGGAAGATGAAATCGCCGTCGCCATCGACGGCACAATTTTCCAGGATGCCTGGTTTGAAAAGGTCTCCGAAGATAGCGAGGTTCACCTGTTGCCGCGGGTTGGTGGCGGGTAAGGGGCTGAATTAGGTGCCGACGGTTTCGGTCTTGATGATTTTCCCCAGGACCCAGCGGGCATCAGTGAAGCTGCGCCTGTATTCGGTCCCTGTGAGAATTTAGGTGACGGTAATTCGAGCATCAGTACTGTCACTGAAAACCATGGGTTTACAGCAATAACCAGACGCCTGAAGGGCCGTTGCGCTTAGACTTTGCCGTGGCAGCGTTTGTATTTGTTGCCGGACCCACAGGGGCAATCGGCATTCCGCGCGACCCGCCCCCAGGTCGATGGATCATCCGGATCCCGTTGTTCGGCGCTGCGCCGGCTGGTTGCCGGCAATTTTGGCAGGGGTTGCTCTGTCCGATCATAATCGTCGCCGGCAAAGGCCGGGTCAGTGCGGCTTTCGACCATTTCCTGTTGACGCTGCTGGAACAATTGTTCATCCGCGTCGGACATTTGTAACTCAACATGAGAGAGGACCTGGGTGACCCGCTCGCGCAGGCCGTCCAACATTTCCTCAAACAGATTAAACGCCTCCCGTTTGTATTCGTTGAGCGGATCGCGTTGCGCATAGGCCCGCAGGCCAATGCCCTGGCGCAAATGGTCCAGGGTCAACAGGTGCTCTTTCCACAATTGATCGAGCAATTGAAGCAGCAGGCTCTTTTCGACGCTGCGCATAACATCGGGGCCATAGTTTGCAGCCTTTTCGGCCATTTTCCGGTTGGCGGAATCGATCAGACGTGCGCGAATTTCCTCGTCGGCGATGCCTTCTTCCTTGGCCCAGTCCTGAACCGGCAAATCAAGACCAATGACCCGCAGAATTTCCCCGTGCAGTAAATCCATGTCCCATTGTTCTGCATAGGCCTTCGGCGGAATGCAGCGGGTGACAATACTATCGATAATATCGAGGCGCATGTGGGTTACTTCTTCGGAAACGTCATCCGTCGACATCAAATCTCTGCGCTGTTCGTAAATGACCTTACGCTGGTCGTTCATCACATCGTCAAATTTTAGCAGGTTTTTGCGGATTTCGAAGTTGCGCGCCTCGACCTTTTGCTGCGCTTTTTCGAGGGCTTTATTGACCCAGGGGTGGACGATAGCTTCGCCCTCTTCCAGGCCCAGTTTCTGCAACATGCCATCAATGCGCTCGGACCCAAAAATACGCATGAGGTCATCTTCCAGGGACAGGAAAAAACAAGATGCACCCGGATCCCCCTGGCGACCGGAGCGGCCCCGTAACTGATTATCAACGCGGCGGCTTTCATGCCGTTCCGTGCCAATAACATAAAGCCCACCGGCTTCCAGGACGGTTTTCCGATAGCCTTGAATTTCCTGTTCGATCTTGGCAACGGCCGCCTCATGGTCCGCTGACCCGGGTTCTGCCTTCACTTCCTGGACGATCCGCATATCCAGATTGCCACCCATTTGAATATCCGTTCCCCGTCCTGCCATATTGGTGGCGATGGTCACACCGCCCGGCTGGCCAGCCTGGGCAATGATCGCCGCTTCCTGTTCGTGGTAGCGGGCATTAAGAACGTTGTGTTTGACCTTGGCGGCTTTTAACAGGCTCGATAATTCTTCGGACTTTTCGATGCTTACAGTGCCAACCAGAACCGGCTGATTGCGTTCCTGGCACTGCTTAACCAATTGGACAATGGCCGCGCCCTTTTCCTGGGCGGTCCGGTAAACCTCATCATCCATGTCATCGCGCACGCACGGCACGTTGGTGGGGATGTCGATGACTTCCAGATTATAAATTTCCAAAAATTCACCGGCTTCGGTCATGGCGGTGCCGGTCATGCCGGACAATTTTGGATACAGCCGGAAATAATTCTGGAAGGTGATCGACGCCAAGGTCTGGTTTTCGTTTTGGATATGGGCTTTTTCTTTGGCTTCCAGGGCTTGGTGCAGGCCTTCGGAATAGCGCCGGCCCTCCATCATCCGACCGGTAAATTCGTCAATAATAATCACCTGGTCGTCCTTGACGATATAATCCGTATCGCGCTGGAACATGTGGTGGGCGCGCAGGGCCTGGTTGGCGTGATGGACCAGTGAGACATTTTGGATGTCGTATAAATTGCCCTCTTCAAGCAGGCCAGCCTCGCGCAACAGATTTTCAATTTTTTCCGTGCCGGTTTCCGTAAAGGCAATCGAGCGGGCTTTTTCGTCCTTCTCGAAATCATCCGGTGCGAGATTTGGAATGAGTTTGTCTATGGCCGTATAAAGTTCCGAATTGTCTTCGGTCGGACCGGAGATAATTAACGGGGTTCGCGCTTCGTCGATCAGGATGCTGTCGACCTCATCAACAATCGCATAATTAAAATCGCGCTGGACCATTTCCTCCAGGGAAAATTTCATGTTGTCGCGCAGATAATCAAATCCAAGCTCGTTGTTGGTCGCATAGGTGACATCGCGACCGTATTGTTCCTGGCGTTCCTGATCATCCACACCATGGACAATGCAACCGACCGTTAGGCCCAAAAAGCTATAAATCTGGCCCATCCAGGCAGCGTCACGCTGGGCCAGATAATCGTTCACGGTAACGACGTGAACTCCTTTTCCTTCGATGGCGTTCAAATAAACCGCCAGGGTGGCGACCAGTGTTTTCCCCTCACCGGTTCGCATTTCAGAAATCCGGCCTTGATGGAGGATCATGCCGCCCAGCAACTGGACGTCAAAATGTCGTTGACCAAGGGTCCGTTTTGCCGCTTCCCGTACGGTGGCAAAGGCGTCTTCCAGAATATCATCCAAGGCTTCACCGGCCGTAAGGCGGTCGCGCAACCAAGGAGTGCGCGCCTTTAAATCATCGTCGCTCAGAGCAACCAATGTGGGTTCCATGGCGTTTATGGCGTCAACACGCGACTGAAGGCGTTTTAGATAGCGGTCATTGGCGGAACCAAACAGGCGTTTGGCGATAGCGTCGAGCATGGAAAAAGTCCTGCGGAAAAAAATGGATTACCAGTTTACTGAGCCGAGCGTAAGGCGTGACACATCAGACCCATTACGGCGCGTCAAAGAGATAGAGTTGTAAGCCGCTTGTGTCAATGCACGTGGGCCTTATCGGTGCCGAATTCTATGGCAAGGGACTTGACCTCTGTCGCTGAATTCAGGCATCCTCCGGGCAATTCAAAGGACATCGAACACGGGACATAAAAGAGGCCCCTATGGAACAGGATTTTGCCGGAAAAATCGCCTTGGTAACCGGATCCAGCGGCATGGGGCTGGCCACCGCCCTGAGGATTGCCGAGGGCGGCGGTACCGTGCATCTGTGCGGCATCGACGCGGATTTAAACGCCAAAGCCGTTGAACGGGCGGGTCGGTTGGCGATTACCGTGCATAAAACCGATGTTTCTGACGAACAACAGGTCGCCGACGTGGTTGCGAGATCCGTCGATCTGTCCGGCGGCATTGATATTGTTGTCAACGCTGCGGCCATTCAAACCTATGGGAACATCGAAACCACGGACAGTGCCCACTGGGACCGGGTTATGAATATCAATGTTAAATCCTGTTATTTGACCTGTCATTATGCGGTTCCCCACATGAAAAAACGCGGTGGTGGGGCGATTGTTCATTTATCGTCCGTTCAAGGCCATGCCAATCAGTATGATGTTCTGGCCTACGCCACGTCAAAAGGCGCTGTCCACGCCCTGACACGGGCGATGGCGGTGGATTGCGCAAAACACAACATTCGGGTCAATTCGGTCAGTCCGGGTGCGGTGCGGACACCGCTTTTAGAAGTTTCCGCCCGTCGGTCATTGGGGGATGACGGGCGCACGCTTGATGAAATTATGGATAGTTTTGGCGAATCCCATCCCATCGGACGGATTGGCAACCCCGAAGAAATCGCCGAACTGATCGCCTTTTTATGCAGTGATAAAGCGGGTTTTTGTACTGCCAGTGATTTTGTCGCTGACGGTGGGTTGATGGCGGTGATAGGCGGCTGATCGCCTATTCGGGGCGAATTTCCTGTAAAATGGTGCGGCCCATGGCAAGCGCCAGTTCCCGTGGCATGCCCGCCGTGATGCGCCTATCATAAAACATCCGTAACATCCATTTATCATGTTCGGTCAGGGAAAAATGCCGGCTGACATCGTTAAAAATAGACGGATTGACCGATGCACTGTCATTGGCTAGGCCCAATACCTGGGTCAATTCCTCGACCACGCAGGCCCACATATGTTCCTTCGGGCGGTGGTCCGGAAAGACCGCGATTGCCCACTTGATTTCGTTCTTTTTGGTGCCGAATTTGGCAAAACAGGTCGAGTTGTCGATCATGAACTTGACCTGTTTCAAATCATTGTTGAAATATTTTCCGACGGCTTTCGGAATGTCCTCAACGGGCAGGTAAAACAAAATAAAATTTACCTTTTTTGGATCAAAATCTTTCGCCAACTGGCCCTTTTTCTGTTTGGAAAAAGAATAATAAAGTTCAATGGGATGTCCCGTTAATTCCCATAGGTTGCGCACGTGATCGCTGACAAATTTTTCGAAGTAGGGGGGATATTTATTGCCTTGTATACCAATCCGAATGGGCGTTTTCCATTTGCGCACGTGTTTATAGCGGCGCTGGGTATATTCGTTGCCAAAGGCGACGATGTTAAAATTGCGTAAAATTTTGTTGTTTGTCAGCGGTTCCTGGGCAAATCCCGGTTGAGCCCAACCGAGCAGGCAGAACAAGGCCGTCAGGGCGAATGCTTTGTGGAAAGAGTTAATCATACAAGGATCATAATCGTTTGAACTCACTAGCAACTGTATCTTCACACAGTCTTCCACATTTGATTTTTAGCGATCATTGCATTTGCGATAATGAGTAGTTTTCTGGCGACGGCGATGAGAACGAGTTTATGGGGTTTGCCTTTCTGTTTCAATCTTTTGGCGAACGG
>JAJFII010000025.1 GCA_021775095.1 Rhodospirillales bacterium | reverse complement strand
CGCCTGGATCGAGACATCCAAGGCTGAAACCGCCTCATCACAAATAATGAATTCCGGGTTCATGGCGAGCGCCCGGGCGATGCCAACGCGCTGGCGCTGGCCGCCGGACATCTCATGCGGGTATCGTTCCGCAAAATTGGTTTTAAGACCGCATTTTGTAAGCAATTCCAGAACCCGCTGGCGCCGTTCACCTTCATCGGTGATGATTTTATGGACCATCATCGGTTCGGCGATAATTTCGCCGATGGTCATGCGCGGGTTGAGGGAACTGAAGGGATCCTGGAAAATAATCTGAATTTTCTTGCGAAAATCGATCATTTCATTGGAATCAAGTTTCGTCAGATCCGTGCCTTCATAAAGAATTTGACCGTCCGTTGCCTGCTCCAGCTGTAACATGCAGCGCCCCGTTGTGGTCTTGCCACAGCCGGACTCGCCAACCAGACCCAGTGTTTCACCTCTTTTTATATTAAAACTGATACCATTAACCGCCTTAACCGAGGCAACAACTCGATGAATAAATATACCTTCCGTAACCGGAAAAAACATTTTCAAGTCTTTAACTTCGACTAGGGTCTCTTCTGAGTGTGTTCCCCGAAATTGGGTATCGTCACGAACTGCCGTTTCTGTGGCACTCATGAGGCCATCTCCTCAAGATTATCTTTTTCAAAACAAGCCGTGTGGTGGGTATCAGAGACTTGCTCCAAGGGCGGATAGGATGTTGTACATTGATCCGTCGCAAACCGACACCGCGCCCTAAAGGCACATCCGGCATCTAACTGGGATAAATCGGGGGGTTGTCCATCGACCGGATCAAGCTTGGCCTGTCGCGCCTGATCCATCCGCGGGACAGACTTCAAAAGTGCCAGCGTATAGGGATGTTTCGGACGGTAATAAATATCCTGCGCCGTACCAGACTCGATGATCCGTCCAGCGTACATGACATTGACCCGGTCGGCGTATCTGGCAACAACACCTAGATTGTGGGTAATGACAATCATTGCCACGCCCAACCGCTTGGTCAGGTCTTTCATCAATTCAAGAATCTGCGCCTGGATGGTCACATCCAGTGCGGTTGTCGGTTCATCCGCTATTATCAATTTTGGTTCACACGACAAAGCCATGGCGATCACAACGCGCTGGCGCATGCCACCGGACAAATGATGTGGATACTGGCTCAGGCGACGGTCGGGCTCTGAAATGCCAACCATTCCCAAAAGCTCGATCGCCCGTTCCCGGGCTTTTGCTTCGGTAATATCAGTATGTGCCATCAACGTTTCGGTCAATTGCAAACCAATTGTCAAAACCGGATTGAGCGATGTCATTGGTTCCTGGAAGATCATGCCGATATCACGACCGCGGATATGCCGCATCTCTTCTTCGCTTAACTTGAGAAGATCATGGCCATCGAAATTGATCGCACCACCGACAATTCTGCCGGGAGGCCAGGGAATCAGGCGCAATATGGACATCGCCGTTACAGATTTTCCGCAGCCGGATTCGCCGACAACAGCAACCGTTTCACCTTCGTCAACCGTATAGGAGACGCCATCAACGGCTTTTACAACACCTGCCGACGTAAAAAAATGCGTCTGCAGGTTCTCGAGTTCGAGAAGCGTGGCCAAATTTTTCCTCCCAGAAAAGGCTTTTGCCTAAATTATTGGGGAGACGGTAGAGACCTAAAAACCCCCTGTCAATCGCGAACCGATTGGCCAATTGATCGTTTGACGACCTTCCCAACCCGAATAGCCTGCGTACAGTAGGGTCGGAGGGGGGAAATCATAAAAAAATGCGGTAAACCAATCCTTGGGAAGATTACCCACCTTGAGTACTGCATTTTATTGTATGTAATTTTTAATCTTGCGATTCTGTCAATTATACAGCGAACTAATCCCTTCAAAACGGATATAGGAGGCCAGTGGTGCCAAACGAGCAGTTCGAAATCGGGTTAAAAGTGCGGAAGGAAGTTTTAGGCGACGCCTATGTGGAAAATAATTTGAAAAATGCCGACGACTTTAATCGTGACTTCCAGCAAATGGTTACAGAACAGGCCTGGGGCGGCAGTTGGGGGCGTGGCATATTGAGCAAACAGCATCGCAGCATTCTCAATTTGGGTATGTTGGCCGCCCTTAATCGTCCGCACGAATTTAAATTGCACTTTAGAGGTGCCCTTGCCAATGGGTTATCCCTTGCCGAACTGCGCGAGGTTCTCATACAAATTTCCGTCTATTGCGGTGTTCCCGCCGCCATTGATGCCTTTCGTCTGGCGCGTGAAGTTTGTGAAACCGAAGGTTTGGATGTCGCGCATATGGATGGTTCCCAATGACGGCCGTGGCCTCATTGGGATTTGTTGGACTTGGCCAAATGGGCAGTCCCATGGCGACAAATCTTGCAACACTGGCGCTTCCCCTGCATGTCTACGATGCCGCCGGCACGGACCTACGGGCTCCCGAAGGAGCGATTGCGGAATCCTCCTTAGAAGATGTTGCGCACAATGCGGAAACCATTTTCCTATCCCTGCCTGACGGCCCCATAGGCCTGTCCGTTGTCAGGGACATTTGCGCGATGGGTGATCGCCGAACAACCGTAATCGTCGATTTATCGACGGTTGGCCCTGAAGCCGCCCGAAAAGCCGGCGGCATTTGCCAACAGGCCGGGTTGATTTATGTCGATGCACCGGTCAGTGGCGGTGCCGTCGGTGCCAAAGCCGGCACGATTACCGTCATGTGGGCAGGGCCAAATTCACAACTGACACGCCATCAGGAAATAATGGATTCCTTTTCAAAAAACCAGTTCCATGTGGGCGATGAACCCGGGCAAGGACAGGCGCTTAAAATCCTCAATAATTTTCTCTCGGCAACGGCCATGGCGGCAACGTCTGAAGCCATGTTATTTGGCCTGTCGCAGGGGCTCGATATGAAGACCATGCTCGATGTTGTAAATGTCTCGACGGGACAGAACACGGCGAGCCGCGACAAATTCCCCGAACGGGTTTTAACAGGCACTTTTGACGCCGGATTTAAGTCTTCCCTGCTCGCCAAAGACGTTAAGCTGTATCTGGAAAACACCGCTCTGGCCAAAACGCCAAATCGCGTCGGCAATACGATTGGAGAAATCTGGTCCGATTGTGACCGGGCGCGGCCTGGTTCCGACTTCACACGGGTGTTCGAATTTATCCGCGACGGAAAATAATAAGACCCGATAAAAAAGTGAGCGGTCGCCGTCCAGGGAAGTCCCGACGGCGCACGAGCGCCGTCATTTGATCCGTAAGCCTGGGTTTGGTCTCGGTTGTCGGCTCGCCAACCGGCCAGGAACACGGGGTTGTACGATTATAAAAAAACCCAAATGATCCGTTGCCGCAACCAAAGGAGCGGCCCTAACCTTTTTGCATGGTTACTCCAAAAACAAATGCAACCGCTGCCAAAAACAAGGACAGAACCATCAAATACCAGCCAAATATCCCAGCTTCGTGTCCAAGGTCCAGACCTTCGACAAGCTTGGCGTCGGACAAAAAATAAAACACGCCAGCAACAAAGCTGAGCAAAGATAAAACCAATGCCAGAGCACCTATTCTGGATTTTACTTCGTCCGCTAATTTTGAAAAAGGTCCACCCACCATTGACCAAGTCCTCTTCGTTTTTCCGTTGTCCTATCTAAATTTTTATCAGCCCCGGCAATTCATCATAATGCGCCAGTCATTATGACAAATATTCGAGCAGAATTGGACTCAAAAATTGTAAAGTTGGTTAATTCAAACCCCTGGTGAATTTGTAAAAAAAAAGCCGGGCCATAAAACGGCCCGGCGAGTTTAACAGGGTGTCAAAAAAATGCGCGAGGGAGGAGAACGCGCAAGGGAGTGCTTTTTGACCCTTAGATGCTACCACTTGATTGTAAATGGAAGATGTCTGCAATGTTAACAAAGTTTTACACCGTGTTTCAGAGTTTTTCCCTTGATGACAACGCAAAAAACCATCACGGACAACCGGCCCGGCGAATTGGCACGGGACCACTGAGCCGTACTCAATCAAAAGCAAGGCACCGACAGGTGAGATGGGACTTTCTCAGATTCACTCAGGCAATTAAATTCTTCTACCAAACGGCCTAAAACGGAACCTAATACCCCTCCTCCAACAAAGGAAACGCACTCATTACATGGGCCGGTGTAACTTCCGGTGCCGGATGGAGATAACTCGGGTCCAATTGATCCCAGGTTTCAACCCCGAGCATACCAAGACTGGCAATGACTTCCTCCTCGAGGATTTCCAGCATGCGGATCAAACCCTCCTCACCCGCCGCCGCCGCGGCTAAGCCTTGCAACCGGCCGATACCAACACAGTCAGCCCCCAGAATCATCGCTTTTACCAAATCGGCACCGCGCATGATGCCCCCATCGAAAATAATTTTCGCTTTTCCGTTCACAGCTTTGGCAATTTCCGGAAGAACATCGGCCCCGCCGCGGCCATGATCCAGTTGCCGCCCCCCATGATTCGAGACGTAAACCGCGTCAATTCCATGGGCAACGCATTTTACGGCGTCCTCAGCCGTCGCTATCCCTTTGAGGATCAGGGGAATATCATATTTATCGCGAATGCGTTTGATATCTTCCCAATTAAAACGTTTTTGCCATTCTTCGCCGCTGGCCTGAGTTTTCCGTGACGTCGACTGGTAGCGTTTGGCAATATCGCGCTCACGTCGGCTGTAGTAATCGAGATCGACGGTAAAACAAAATGCCACATACCCAGCGGCGATGGCACGATCAATATGGGCATCAATCCACTCGGCGTTACCGCGCACATACAGTTGATAAATTTTAGGGTAATCAACGGAATCTGCGACCCCCTCCAGAAAGGGCATGCAGACGGAACTGAGCATATGATAGCAGCCAAACCGTGCGGCCGCCTTGGTTGGCACAGCGCCGCCTCCTTCAACAAAATCCTGGACCGAGCCAATCGGTGCCATGATCACCGGCAGGCGCAGTTTGTGACCAAAGAGTTCTATTCCCGGATTTACATTTTCCACATCGTTAAGGACGCGCGGACGAAACGCCATCCTATCGAGGCTTTGGCGATTTCGTTTGAGGGTGGTTTCCGTATAGGCCCCGCCAATCAGGTAATCCCAGGATTCGACGGGGAGTTTCTCCTTTGCTGCTTTGGCAAACTCCTGCATGGTCATAATTTCGGCTGCACTTTTCACGTTGCTCATTCCTTAATCGTGGTCCGGTTTATCTAAAACAATGAGACAATCCTGATCCGCGTACAGATAATCGCCTGTGTTGATACAAATTCCGCCAAAACTGACAAAGGCTTCACGTTTCATATCCCGCTCATGGCGCGGCGGCATGGCAGTAAGTCCAACGGTTTTGACGCCAAAATCAAGGACATCAAACTCGTGGCTGTCGCGGATTGCGCCGTTAAATACCAATCCTTCCCAGCCGAAGTCGAAAGCTTCTTTCGCAATGTTTCCACCGCACAGGGCGCGCCGCAGGGAGCCGCGACCGTCGACGACCAGGACCTTTCCTGCTCCACCTTCGGCCAGAACGGCACGCAGTCCGGAATTATCTTCATAGGTGGATAAACAGACAACGTCGCCATGGAAGTGGTTGCGCCCCCCCACATCGCGGAACTGAATTTCACAAATTCGCGCGTCATCGCGATGGTCGTCGCAAATGTCGGCGGTTCGAATGATAACGGTGTCGCGTGCCATATGTGCCCCCTCAGAATAATTGATGACGCGACCTTAAGCAGTCTCCGTGGGAAGTTCAATTGCCAGTTTCCCCTGACATCACGTATCAAGGCAACGGCGTCTCAAAAAACATCGGCACGACCATCCCGGCGTCAGTTTGCACCGGTTGCCGGGGCACAAAACCGGCCCGGACGAAGGCCCTGCAGGCCCGCAAATTGGCCTGCAGTGGATCGATGGCAACCAAGGGAACGCCGGCCGCCAGCAATTGCAAGGCACGTTGTCGCAAAAACCCAGACCCATGCCCCCGGCCAATTTGCAATGTCTCGCCAATAAACAGATCGATACTCCGCGATCCCGTTGGCAGGGACTGGTAATAGGGTTCGGTCGACGTCCTTAGATCGTCGTCCTGGATGTAGGCAAATTCCTTGCCGGCACAGGCGACGATCTGCATGCAGATACCGGTTTTTCCGAGGTCGCCGGCAATTAATGCGACCTCTTCGTCCGGATCCCCCCACCATTCCGAGACTTCCCCTATCGCCAACCATTGCCTTAACAGAGGTAGGTCCGCTTCAGTTAGGGGCCGAAACCGATAGGCCCCTGAATGTTTTGAATTATGCGCCATCTCGTCTCACCGCAAATGTCTCAAACCGCAGGTTATTTTGGCGTCCCTTCCTTGAACCAAAAAACCAGCATTGCCGTGCCGGCCAATACAACGGCACCGGTCATCCCCCATCCCGCCGCATATCCGCCCGACAGGTCGACACACAAACCAAACAAAGGTGGCCCGACCATGCCACCAATATGAACCCCCGTCATATGGTATCCCATGGCAGAGCCCGCCAGTTCAGGTCTAACCATTTCTGCTGATATGGCCTGCGCGACGGGGGCGAAGGAGGCTATGGTTATGCCAAGCAGGCCGATCAGGCCCAGACCGTACCAAAGACCCCAGCCGGGTCCGACCCAAATCATCATTATCAGAAAACCGCCGGCCGCACTGCAAATCCAAGCCAGCAATATTTTGCGCCGGCCTGTAAACCAGCGGTCGCCAATCGCGCCCCAACCCAGACGTGCAACGGCACTGGTGGTTTGCGCCAGCCCCATCGCAAACCCGGCCATGGGTTGGCTTGCCCCGGCAACATCACGCAAAAATAAGGTCAGGAAAGCAAAAAAATTGGTTTGGCCCATGTTTATCATACCGCCCAGGGCCGTATATATATTGACGTTGCGATCTTGCAGAACGGTCCGAATATTGGACATCAGGCTCGGTCGACCTGTCGACGGATCTCGAAAAAACTTGAGTAAATAAAGGCAGCACACGCCGTTTAGGAGGATGACGCCAGCAATTCCCCACATCACCCACTGCCAATTTAAAAAAACCACCAAAGCGCCATTTCCGGCCGCAAAAATACCACCCAATGGAACGCCAAACTGTTTAATCCCCATGGCCGTGCCGCGACGTTCACTCGGGAACCAGGCGAGGACGCCCCGCCCGGTCGCCGGATTGACCATGGCGTATCCGATTCCCATCAAAAACAACGCGACAAGGCATATTTCGAAGGACGTTGCGACACCCAGCAAGACGGCGCTGGCGGCCATTATCAGGTGGCTGAAAACGAGTATGCGCCCCACGCCATAACGGTCAACCAATCCGCCTGCGGGAATTGACCAAAAGGCCTGCGCACCATAATAAGCCGTTACAAAAAACCCGAATTGGGTAGCCGACAAGGACAGATCGTTACTTAAAACCGGCGCAATTGTCAGTACGGTCACGATATTTAGTGTACCAACCACATGGCTTGAAATCATCAGGCATAGGCGCCACGCCACCGGATGATGTGTATCGCTCATGATCAGGACCGCGGGAGCGGCGTCCCGTCCATTCCGTCCCAATCCAAATTTAAATGTCGAAGTACGGTCGGAGCCAGGTCAATTGCCGACGTCGCCTGCCCATGGGAGCTATCAGCTTGAAAACCGCCGCCAAAACCCATCAGAAACGGATGTTGCTCGAAGGGTCCCAATCCTCCGTGTTGGCCGCATCCCAAATGGGTATCCTTATGCAGGGGATCCTGCACGGCAATACTCATTCCGGCGATGCCAAAGTCGTTTGTCTCGTTGTTTCTTTTCGTGGTTACAGCAATCGCCAGAGCACCATCCGTGCGATGCCCGAGCCGCCCCAGGTTCTCGCCGGCAAACACCTGATCAATCGCATCGATCCCCCAAAGGAAGGGAATCAGATCGGGCAGGCGGGATTTGGCATCATCTGATAGGTAAATATTGGCACTAAGGCCGTTTGACGCCACCACAAGATCGCTCGACCCCGCGCCTTGCTTGAACCCCGCATCCACCAGGATATCACTAAGCGCCAGCACACCGCTAACGGTCTCATGGCCGTGGTCAGAGCCAACCATCAATAAAATGTCTTCTCCCTGGGCATTCAGTTCCTGCACCCGGTCAAATACCAGACCGGCGCAGGCATCTGCCGCTGCCAGGGACTCCAGGTGGGCCGGTGAGCCAAGCGCTGTGGCGTGTTGCGTGTGGTCAGGATCACATATCCACAGGACGCCATAGGCATAGGGCGGCGCTTCGAGGACTTCCCGGCAAAATCGTTGGGTCAAATCCAAATCTCCGGCACTGTCATGACTGATCACCTGATGACGGTCGTCGGTGATGGCCGTCAGACCGGGGCCAAAGGAACCGGCCCTGTGGAACACGTGCCCATAACCATCTGGATCATGAAAGTAGGCGGCACCGGGCGAGACATTCGAATAAATGGCGGCACCACCATGATCCTTCAGGCGTTCGGATAACGTCGGCACCCGCAGGGTTTGGCCGGTAACCGCGCGCAATTTGTCGCGAAAATCGGCCGGACCCACCGAAAATGCCTTTAATCCACTGCCGTCATCCAAGGCAACACAGTTGCCTTCCAGCCCGTGTTTTTTAGGCAAACATCCCGTCGCAATGGAAGCGGCGGTTGTCCGGGTGGTCGAAGGGAAAACGCTGCGGTGGCGCTGAAAGGTTCTCATGTGAGGTCGCATTCGAGCGAGCTGCGGCGTCCATTCAGGCTGGATCATATCAGCCCGCGTTCCGTCACATATAACCAAAATAGCCCGTTTCAAAATGCCTCTCCTTCTCTATCTGTTCTCTCATCCAACCGACAGCGGACCAATCCATCAAGCGCCACAACACCTTGGCCCTCGGCGCGGACCAGCAATGGATTGATTTCCGCTTCTTCGATCGCTGCAGCGCCGCCCGCCGCCAGTTTCGAGATATCAACAATTGCCTGCGCCAGAGCCGCCAAATCGCCCTTTATCTGGCCCCGGTAACCGGACAGAACGACCAGGCCTTTCACTTGTGAAATCAGATGATTGGCCTGGGCTAGGTTTAGCGGTGCAACAGCAACAGCGACGTCATCCAGGACTTCGGCCAATATACCACCGCTTCCCAGGATGACTACCGGGCCAACCTCCGGATCCCGTCGGTAGCCGAGGAGAACCTCGGTTATGCCGGTTTCCATGGTTTGCACCAGGAACTGGTCAATGGATATGTCCGGTCGACACCGCTTGAGCGACGTCCGCATGGCTTCCATCGCACTGTCGAGGGCCGCGCGGTCGTCGATTAAAACGGTCACGCCCCCGACTTCCGACTTGTGAGCAATTTTATCGGATAATATTTTGGCAACAACGGGGAACTGGAAATCCGTCGGCAGGTCATCGGCGCAGCCGACAGGTGTCGAGGTTACCACCGGAATTCCCAGCGCCCGAAACAGCTCTAAGGCATGGTATTCGTCGTAGGTGCTTTTGATCTCAACAGGCGGATTGGCAACGGCAATAACAGGCGATGGTGGCGCCCATGCCAAAGCCGCAGCGACCGCGTCAGCGCAAGCCTCGGGCGTACGAAAACCGGCAATTCCGGCAGTATTTAGTTGCGCCAGGGATTGTTCCGCCTGTGGCGCAATAAAAACCGCGAGGAATTTTTTGGCTCGGCCCGCCGCAATAATGGGTGCAACAGCCAGTTCGGGATGGAATTGGCCGGAAGAGCCGACGACACAAACCACTGCGTCGCAGCGGTCATCGTTCAGCAATTCCTCCAGTGCCGCCCCATACACGCCGTCTCGTGTCCCCGCCATGGTCAGGTCGACGAGGGGGCCGGCACCAATTTCAACCTGCAGGCCACGCAGTCGCGCACGCACTTTTTCTGACGGGCCAATAAGTTCAAGCCCGTGTTCGCCCAGTCGGTCGGCTACCATAGCGGCGCCGCCACCGGTTGTCGTCACGACACAGACGCGTCGCCCCGGCATCGGCATCCGACCGCCAACCAACAAAGGAATTTCCAGCAAAGACTCCAGCATTTCCACGCGGACAATTCCATGGCGCGAAAAAAAGGCATCGGTCGTCCGAGCTGAACTTGCCAGGGCCCCAGAATGGGATACCGCCAGGCGTCGACCGGCTTCCGATTTGCCAAGTTTATAGACAACGATTTGTTTGCCCAGTTGATGGGCCCGCGCCGCCGCCGCCGCCAGTTGCTCGGCATTCCGGATCCCTTCAAGAAACAGCAAAACAACGTCCGTATCTGGGTCTTCGATCAACAACTGAGTAATTTCACCGACACTCATATCACATTCGTTGCCGACGGAGACCAGCTTGGAAAACCCAATTCCTCGGGCGGCTCCCCTCGACAGAAGCGTACCCAGAACGGTACCAGATTGCGACACCACGCCAACCCGGCCGGCAACCAGTTTTGGCATTTCGAGGACCGCATTGACGGACAATGCCATACCATTGCCAACGTTGATGACGCCCATGCTGTTGGGTCCCAGAAGGCGAATATTATGACGGGTCGCAAGTTCGACCAAACGGCGCTGCAGCAGTTCCCCCTCCGGCCCCGTTTCCGCAAATCCATCGGCGTAAATAGTAACAAAAGACACGCCCGCTTGTGCACATTCAACGATCAGGTCTGCGACAGTAGAAGCCGGCGTCATTATCAATGCATGGTCAACTCGGGCGGGCACGTCCGAAATGGACTCATAGGCCTTTACCCCCTGCACCTGATCGCGGAATGGGTTGACCGGAAAGATATCGCCCTCGAAGCCATGCTGTTTAAGAAACCGCTGCGGCCGACCGGCGTTTTTATAGCCGTCGCTGGACGCACCGATCAGGGCGATGGATGTCGGTTTGAATAAAGCGTCAGCCGTCTTCATAAAATCAAGGCCGTTGCGAAAACCGGCGATCGAAGACACTCTCGGCGATTCGGTTTTTCATCATTTCCATTGAACCGCCAGCGATCATCCAGCCGCGGGTCCGTCTGAAGCAATATTCAATCAGATTATCCTGGCTGTATCCGGCGGCACCGACGACCTGCATGGCTTCATGAGCCGCATTAAATCCAGCGCGATTGCAGGCAAGTTTAGCGATCGCCGTTTCCTCTGCCGACGGGAAACCATTGTCCGCGTTGAGGGCTGCCCGATACAGCAGTAACTGCGCCGCATCCAGGTCGACTTTCATATCGGAAAATTTCCACTGCAATCCCTGGAACTCACAGATCGGACGGCCAAATTGTTTACGGGTGAGCGCGTGATCACGGGCCAGATTAAAGGCAAAACGACCCAGTGCCAGGGCACGTGCCGAATTGCCGAGCCGCTCAACATTAAAACCGGCAATTTGTAGTTTGAACCCACCAGCACCGAGGACGACGTTTTCATCGGCGACAAAAACATCATTGAAATATAATTGCGCCCAGGTTTCGCCACCAAGGCTTTGCACGGGATTGCCAAGGCTTACACCTTCGGCCCGACGCTCTATTAAGACTGAACCAATTCCAGCAGTTCCGGGACCAAACCGCACATAGGCCAGAATCATGTCGGCGTCGGTTACATGGGATGTGAAAACCTTCGAGCCGTTAATTTGATAGCCGCCCGCCACCTGTCGGGCTGTCGTTGCCAACTCGGTTACGGCGGAGCCCGCTTCCGGTTCAGTCATGCCAATGGCAATGACTGCGTCACCTGTCAGGAGTTTGGACAAATACTTTTGTTTATGTTGCGCGCTGCCAAATTCCGCTAAAATCCGGATCGCCCCAAAATTTCCGGCTTGAATGACATCGGCGCTGCGGGGACAGACGGCGGCGATTTCCTCGATCGCAAGAATTGCATCAAATAGCCGCCCGCCGACGCCCCCGGCGGATTCTGCTATGGTAATCCCCAACAATCCCTGGGACGCCATTTTTCTGGCAACGTCATGGGGGAATCCTGGCGCATGGGCGCGCTGCAGGGCCCCGTCGGCCAGGTAGCGGTTGGCGAAACCCCTGACGGCATCGGCGAATTGTTGATCTTGTTCGGAAAGGCGAAAGTCCATATGGAGGGGTTCCCAGAAAGCCATAAAAAGCGCGTTCTAGATTAGTCCGAGTATCCCGATGAATGCTAGGCTTCTTCCACTTTCGCGGCAAAAATATACCCGGCATTACGGACCGTTTTAATGAACGTTGGATTTTGTGGGTCCGGCTCAATCTTTTTGCGCAAGCGCGCAATTTGCACGTCGACACTTCGGTCGAATGCCGGCGTATCCAGATCATGGGTATAGTCGAGCAATTGATCCCGGCTCAAGACACGGTTTGGATGAACCGCAAATGCTTTCAGGAGATTAAACTCACCGCTGGACATACTGATCGCTTCACCAGAGGGGGAGGTCAAGGTTCGAATCAAAACATCAAGTTCCCAGCCCTCAAACAGGAGATTTGTCTGAGCCTCTTCACTGGCACCCACGGAAGTTGATTTGCGCCGCAGCACACTTCGAACACGTGCCAACAGTTCACGCGGTTCGAACGGTTTTGCCATATAGTCATCGGCACCGATTTCCAGTCCAATGATTTTTTCTGTCGTTTCACCCCGGCCGCTCAAAATGACCACACTCACGTCAGTCCGTTCTTTCAGAGTTCGAGTTAACGAAAGTCCATCGATGTCTGGAAGGCCGATATCAAGGACAATCAGATCAATGGAATGCTGACGCACATGTTCTAGCACTTCAGCCCCATTTGACAGGACGGACACCTCATAACCCGCGTCACTTAATACGATATTGACGATTTCACAGATATCAGGTTCGTCATCGACAATAAGAATTTTATTTCGATTGCTCATAACCGCTCGACTTCAAAAAATTCTCGACCCTACCAAATCGATTACCAAGAGTAACAATTTACATAATGTATTCAATCAAATAGAGAGGTATTTCCGAATATCCTCCAATTCTTACAATTTTGCTGCGGCGACAGACCAATAAGCGCCAGAGAAACCAACACCCCGGCTCCCTTGGTTACGGGCGGTTTCTGAGACTTTCGATTTGGGTCGCCTTCCTTACTGACATTTGATAGCCTGAAAAGCTGCAGAACCGAATAGACTGTAGTTATCAGAAACAGGGTACATGGCTGATTTCGTGCTAAATAAGAAAATCTTCCCGCGTGGCTTTGGAATAGGCCGCCAATTAATGATCTATGTTATTCTTTTTAGCGGTTTTATAACGTTAATTACCACAGCTGTGCATTTTTATAATTCTTATCAAATGGAATTGAGGACCCTGAACCGTCAGTTTGAGCAAATTCAATCGTCCTACATTGAGAGTGTCGAAACAGCTCTATGGCATCTGGACGACGAGCAATTGATATCGCTTATGAACGGACTTCTTCGCTTACGTGACATTGTCCATGTTGACGTCAAAAAAGACGGCAGCGTTATTTCGTCGGCAGGCAAAACAACAGCGGATTCTGATATTACCCGCATTTATCCTCTGTCCTTTAACCATAAGAACCGCCAGGTCAGGTTGGGATCCCTGCGCGTAACCGCATCCCTAAAAGGGGTATATGATCGATTAATCCAGCGCATCGGTGCGCTTCTGATAAATAACACGATTGTTATTTTTTCGGTTGCCATATTCATCTTTTTCTTTGTGCAGAAAGCGATCACCAAACATCTGAACCGAATTTCAGAATATGCCAAACAAATCGATCCGTCCGTCAAGCAGCCGCCCTTAAAGTTGGCTGGTCGACGTTGGTCCAAGAACCATACGGATGAACTTGATGATGTGGTCGAGTCGATCAACGGCATCCATCGCAATTTACACGCTGGATACATTGCCCTTACGACCAGTGAACAACGGTTAAAAGACTTTGCAGAGGCGGCCTCTGATTGGCTTTGGGAAATGGATTCTGATCTTAATTACTCTTATGTTTCAGACCGCTTTTTTGAAATTACAAATTATTCCCTGAACGATGTTCTGGGGTTTCCTCAATCCAAGCTCAATGAGGCCTCCGATGACAGCTTGGAATGGGCGCAATTCACCTATGATGTAAAGTTCCGAAACCCTTTTCGGGACTTTACTTTTAGCCTGTCCCGGCCGAACGGCGAAAAGAACTGGCTGCGAATTAGTGGCCAGCCGATTTTTGACCAAAATCAGCAGTTTCTGGGGTACCGGGGAACGGGAACCGACATAACAAACGAAATGAAGGCACGCGAAGAGGCAGTGGAAACAACCTTGCGGTTCCTCGACGCCATTGAAAACGTTTCAGATGGCATCGCTTTTTGGGATTCCGATGATCGTTTTGTGTTATGTAACCGCATCTTTAGGGCCCAGGCAGGAGAAGCCGCAAAACTGCTCGTCCGCGGCACCAGTTTTGAAGACTATATGAGAGGGTTGCTTGCATCCGGCGCAATAAATAAACCGACCGATGAACAGGAGCAATGGCTTCGTCAACGGATTTCGGAGCGCAAAATTCAAATGCCTCCCGTTGAAGTTTACAGGGATGACAAATGGTTATTGATTCGGGATGGACGTTCAACCGATGGCAGCACGGTAAGCGTTGCAACCGATATCACAAAAGTGAAAAGCCACGAACATCAGTTGCAATTGGTGACAGACGCCGTTCCGATTCTGCTTGCCTATGTGGACAATGACCTGCGCTATCAGTTGATTAATAAAGAATATGAGGACTGGTTCAACGTTTCCCGCCAGGAATTCTATGGTTCAAAAATGCAGGATTCCCTGGACGCCGTATCCTTTGGGCAAATTTACCCTCACATAAAAACCGCCATGGAAGGTCAGTTCACACGGTTTCAAATATCCCTACCCACTTCCCATAAAAATCCGAACTCCGATAAATCCCAACGCCATGTGGAAATTAGTTTTACACCAAATTTTGACCAGCGTGCCCACGTCATTGGTTTTTTTGTCGCGGCGATTGACCTTACCGAACGAATCGAAGCTGAGGACGAGGCGCGCAGGGGCGAACAAGCGCTCAACGAACAAACACAAATATTGCGCGCTTCGTTCGACGCCATGGCGCAAGGCATCAGCATTTGGGATGAAAACGAAAACCTGACCATCTGGAACCGGACCTTTGAGCAGTTTATGCGGTTTCCTGAGGGTTTCTTGAAACGCGGCATATCTCTGGACCAGGTCCTGCGCGAAGATTTGGCGATAAATGAGTTTGGGCCGGGAAGTGCCGAGTACCTAAGCCAGGAGTGGACCAGGGATTTGGATACCGGCGCCGCAACGGCCAGCACAATTGTCGAGCACGCCGACGGACAGTTGTTGACCGTACAGCGCCACAGGACCCCCGATGGCGGGTTCATTTCAATGGTGACAGATATTACGGAACCGACCCGCGCCCAGGAGCAGCTGCAACATACACAAAAAATGGAAGCCATTGGCCAGTTGACGGGAGGTGTCGCTCACGATTTCAACAATTTGTTGGCGATTATAATTGGTAGTTTAAATCTCCTTGAAGACCGGGTCGACGAGGAACGGTCAATAAAACTCGTCAAAGCCGCCTTAAGGGCCTCCAAGCGGGGGGCCGAACTGACACAGCGTCTGTTGGCATTTGGTCGCCGTCAGGCACTGATCAAAGAACTCTCCAATGCCAATGAACTGGTTGAGGGCCTTTTTGAACTGATGACACGAACTCTGGGTGTTCGCGTCAAGATTGAATCGAAACTGGGGACCGACCTGTGGTCAATGTATGTGGATCGTGGCCAGTTGGAAAACGCACTGCTCAATCTTGCGATCAATGCGCGCGACGCCATGCCCGATGGCGGGACGTTAACCGTCGAGACGGCAAATATCCTGCTGGGTAAGGATTATGCGGACCGCCATCAGGATGTCGCGCCGGGAGCATATATTATGATTTCCGTATCGGATACGGGCGTCGGCATGGCTCCATCCGTTGCCGAACATGCCATCGAACCATTTTTTACAACAAAAAAAGTCGGCGCGGGAAGCGGCATGGGATTGAGTATGATCTATGGTTTTGCCAACCAATCGGGTGGACATATGAATATATACAGTGAACCGGGGCACGGCACAGTCGTCCGCATTTATCTGCCGGCAAGGGAAGGTGAAGTTGTGCCCAACGATTTTGTCATTGAACCCTCGGATTACCTCAGCAACGGCGAACATATCCTGGTCATAGAAGACGATCCTGAAGTACGGTCGACAACTGTCAGCATTTTACAAGGATTGGGGTATTCGGTGACCGAGGCGGCAAATGACCAAGACGCCTATGCGGCAGTGGATGGAAATAACCAGTTCGACCTGATTTTCTCTGACGTGTTCCTGCAGGGATCGGAAAACGGCCCCGAAATTGTCAAAAATATTCGTATCCGTCGGCCGACAATAAAAATCCTGTTCACATCCGGTTACACAGCGGACCAGTTTGAGGCGTCAGATTTTCATGGCGATGGAATGGAGTTCATTCCCAAACCGTTTGAGACCAGAACCCTTTCAAAAAAACTGAGGGAAATTTTGACCGGTTCGTCGACAAGTCCGACAACCTGAGACTGGTGCACTTCCGGGCGCATAGGACACGCTCTGATGGGGTATATGAGCCCGGAAATGTTCTGATTTGCACTGAGGTCTTGGCTCGCCCGATATGACGGGATAAAGATTGCGCCAATAGGTTTTAATAATATTTATGGAGACCCCTCAGATGGCTGAATATGAGCACATTTTAACAGAGACACAGGACCGTGTCGGGATGATCACGTTAAACCGACCGGACGCCTTAAACGCTTTGTGTCACGATTTAATGTTAGAGGTGCATGCGGCGCTGGACAGCTATGAGGCGGATGACTCGATTGGCTGTATCTTGCTGACGGGTTCCGAAAAGGCCTTTGCTGCCGGTGCTGACATTAAAGAAATGCAATCCAAGTCCTATATGGACGCCTACAAAAGCGACTTCATATCGGGAACCTGGGAACGTTTATCGAGCTGCCGAAAACCGGTTATTGCCGCAGTTGCCGGATATGCCTTGGGCGGCGGTTGTGAAATTGCCATGATGTGTGATTTTATTATCGCCGCTGACAACGCAAAGTTTGGCCAACCTGAAATCACCTTAGGGATAATACCCGGTGCCGGCGGCACGCAACGGCTGACCCGCCTAGTCGGCAAAGCAAAAGCTATGGATATGTGCCTATCCGGGCGGATGATGGATGCGGAGGAAGCAGAACGGTCCGGCCTAGTTTCGCGGGTGGTCCCCTTGGACCAGCTGATGAAAGAAGCCCTAAAAACCGCCGCAAAAATTGCCAGCATGTCTCTACCGGCCACTTTGATGGCAAAAGAAGCCGTTGACCAGGCCCTGGAAATGAGCCTGGGCCAGGGCATTTTGTTCGAACGGCGAACCTTCCACGCCGCGTTCGCAACGGACGATCAAAAAGAAGGAATGGCGGCGTTCGTCGAAAAACGTGCGGCCCAGTGGAAACACCGGTAAAACGCTAACTTCCGCCTGGCGTCGGCGGTTCTTCGGTTGATCGAAATTTGTATTGAAGGGCGATTCCGAGGCCTTTCAGGGGCGGCAAAATCAAACAGGTCAGAACGATGATGACCGGGGCCCAAATGACCATATGCAGCCACAGGGGCGGCGCAAAGGTTAATTCGACGACGAGGGCGAGGCCAACGACAAGCGAGCCTAAGAGAAGAATTGCCGGCACCACGGCACCATCACCACTGTCATGTCCCTGCAGACCCAAATGGCAGGAAGGGCAGGCATCGGCAACTTTTAAATATTTATAAAAAAGGCCTCCGACTCCGCAGCGTGGACAGCGACATCGAAGGCCTAATAAAATAGTCTGTCCAGTTGTAAAACCGGGATCTGGATGGGCGGACATCACCGCATCTCGTTCATTAACCACCGGACCTCGTTCATGCGTGTACTAACTATGGACGAAACCGGCACTGCCCCACCAGTAAACGGCACAAAACAAAAACAGCCAGACCACATCGACAAAGTGCCAATACCAGGCTGCCGCTTCAAAACCAATGTGTTGTTCCGGTGTGAAGTGTCCCTTGAGGGTGCGGAAATAACAAATCGCCAAAAAGATGGTGCCGACAATCACATGAAAACCATGAAATCCTGTCGCCAGATAGAAGGTTGATGTGTAAATGTCCTGATCGAACGTAAAGGTCGCGTGCGCGTACTCATAGGCCTGGGTCGACGTGAATATGATCCCCAGAATAACCGTCAGCAAAAGCCCCATTGCACATTTTTTATGATCACCCAGCTGGATGGCATGGTGGGCGTAGGTTACCGTCGCGCCCGATGTCAAAAGAATAAGGGTATTGAGAAACGGCAAGTCCCAGGTTTCCAATGGGACGATACCTTCGGGTGGCCATACACCGGTCGTCGCACGACTTAACATCGGAATGCTTGCACCGAAGTAGGCCCAAAAAAAGGCGAAGAAAAACATCACTTCGGAAACGATGAACAACACCATGCCGATCCGCAGGCCATGGCGAACCGTTTCCGTATGATCAACGCCGCCATTGGCTTCTTTGATCACGTCTTTCCACCAGGCGAACATGGTATAAAGAACGATGGCCAGACCCGCATAAAAACCTACGAGAGAGCCCTCACTCATGTAATAAATGCCGCCACAGGCCATGACAAAGGCACCAACCGCCCCGACAAACGGCCATTTGCTCGGTTCCACCATATGAAAGGGATGGGTTTTTTCACTTGCTGATGACATCAATGGTCTCCAATCGGTCTTCTGAAATCAAATTAACTTTTGTTCGGCGCGGTAACCCATGCCGAAAGGTTTATTTTTTCGCCGTCCTCTTGTTCACTTTCATCCAACTCAATCGGATAAAACGTGTAGGATAACGTTATTGTACTTATTTCTTTGGTGTCCAGGTCTTCAAACAGTTCCGGGTCAACATAATATTGCACTGGCATGGAAACGATTTGCCCCGGAGCCAGGGTTTGCTCGGTAAAACAGAAACACTCAATTTTCGTAAAATAAGGGGCCGCCTTAAACGGCGTTACGTTGAAGATCGCCTGACCCGTGGTCGGTTTGCTGCCGACATTTTCGGCCTCATAAAAGGCCAGATTTTCCTCACCCAATTTTACCGTCACTTCACGTTGAAGGGGTTTAAAACGCCAGGCCAGATCCGGATTGATATTCGCATCAAACCGGACCTTTACGGTTTTGTCAGAAACCCCGGTCGGCGCGGCAACGTTTTCCGTATTCAGCGTACCGCCATAACCAGTGACCTGACAGAACAACTGATAAAGCGGGACAGAGGCGAACGAAAGGCCAATCATCGCTGCCACCAAGGTGGTCAACATGAAGGCAAACCTTGCGTTCTTTTTAGCCCGTTGCGACATACGTCCCTGACTCATTTTTTATTTTTTACCAGTAATCCCTATTCGGCCGGCGCCTTGCCGGTCATATCAGGTAATTCTTCATGGGTGTGGAACGGAGCTGGGCTTTCGACTGTCCACTCCAGCGTTGTTGCCCCGACACCCCATTGGTTGGCACCAACGGTTTCCTTCGATCGCAATGTCATCCACAGCACAACAAAGAACAGCAGGGTTCCTACGGCGGTAATTAACGCGCCCACCGAACTGATGTAATTCCATGCCACATAAGGGTCGGGATAGTCCGGGATCCGTCTCGGCATGCCGGCCAGTCCAGAAAAGTGCTGCGGGAAAAACAGGACGTTGACGCCAATGAAAAACACCCAAAATTGCAGTTTCGCCAAACCACGTGGATACTGTTTACCGGACATTTTACCAATCCAGTAGAAGAACCCGCAGAACATCCCCAGGATGGCTGCAATTGCCATCACGTAGTGGAAGTGGGCAACGACAAAATAGGTGTCATGAAAAACCAGGTCCGCACTGGCATTTGCCAATGTAATTCCAGTGACGCCACCGACAACAAACAGGAAGATAAAGGCCAGGGCATAGAGCATGGGAACTTCCATTTTGATGGAGCCGCCCCACATGGTTGCTAACCAACTGAAGATTTTTACCCCCGTCGGCACGGCAATGACCATGGTCGCGACCGTGAAATAGGCCCGCGTATCGACATCGAAACCAACCGTAAACATATGGTGAGCCCAAACCACAAAACCGACAACGCCAATAGCCGACATGGCGTAGGCCATTCCCAGATAACCAAATACCGGTTTTTGCGAGAATGTGGAAATCACCTGCGAGATGATACCGAAGGCGGGAATAATGATGATGTAAACTTCCGGATGGCCAAAGAACCAGAACAGATGTTGCCACAATACCGGGTCGCCGCCCGCACCGGGGTCAAAAAAGTGGGTGCCGAAGTTGCGGTCTGTCAACAGCATGGTCAAGGCACCGGCCAGAACCGGCAATGCCAGCAACAGCAAAAACGCAGTAATCAGGATGGCCCATACAAACAGTGGCATGCGGTGAATGGTCATGCCCGGTGCCCGCATATTAAAAATCGTCACAATCAAATTAATCGCCCCCAAAATCGACGATGCGCCGGCGACATGCAGGGACAGAATGCCAAAATCAACGGACGGGCCTGGATGAAAATTACTGTCGGAAAGCGGTGGGTATACGGTCCAGCCGGTACCCGGGCCGTCACCAATGACGGCGGACAACAACAACAGAATAAAACCGGCAACCAGCAACCAGAAACTGATATTGTTCATGCGCGGAAACGCCATGTCCGGCGCGCCGATCATCAGCGGCACAAACCAGTTGCCAAAACCGCCAATCAGAGCCGGCATGACGACAAAGAATACCATGATGAAACCATGTGCCGTTACCAGAACATTATAAAACTGGAAATCGTCAATATACTGGATCCCAGGTTCGGCCAGTTCCAGGCGAATATACCAGGACATTAACCCGCCAATAATGGCGGCGACCATGGAGATGGCAAGATAAAGGGTGCCAATATCCTTGTGATTGGTTGAACAAAACCAGCGTTGGAAAAACGGCGGTTTATGATCGTGATGATGATCGTGGGCTGTCGCTTCGTTGGACATGGTCTGAGCCTCTTTATAAGTCAATCCGGCACCCGCGGTTAGCGGGTGACATTTTCCGCCTCAGCGAGGCGGATGGTTTTTGGTTGGTCCGACGAGCTGTTGTCGGCGAATTCTTCTTTCGCCTCAACAACCCACTTCGCGAAGTCTTCTTTAGATACGGCTTTAATATGGATCGGCATAAATCCGTGGTTTACGCCACACAATTCCGAACACATGGCATAATAATCGCCAACTTCGTTAATTTCCGTCCACACTTCATTGACCCGGCCCGGCGTTGCATCAACTTTAATCGCCAGCGATGGCATGGCGAAATTATGGATCACGTCATTGGAGGCAATCAGGAATCGAATTTTGGTGTGGGCCGGGAGAACCAAGGGGTTGTCGACACTGAGCAACCGCGGCTGACCGTCCTCTAATTCGTCTTCAGGAATAATCAAACTGTCGAACTCAATGTCGCCGTTGTCCGGATAGGCATAGGACCAGTACCACTGATTGCCTTTGACTTTGATGTTCATTTCCACGTCAGGATTGGAGTCCGTGAAATACAGCGCCTTCAGGGACGGTACAGCCACCACCACTAAAATCAGGATGGGGACCGCCGTCCAGACAACTTCGAGCAAGGTATTGTGGGTGGTTTTAGACGGAACTGGATTATTTTTTTCGTTGAACCGGATCAGAATATAAACCATCAGAGCCAGAACAAAGATAACGATCACCGTCTCCAGGACCATCAGGCCGAGGTTCAGATCATGGACTTTGATCGCCGATTCTGACATCGGCTCTTGCAACCACATCTGCCAGGGTTTCGAGCGCATTTCTACTTCCGCCAATGCCTGTCCACCCAAAAGATATATCAATCCTGCCGGGAGCAGCGCGAAAAATCGTTTCAACATTATTTCCATCCGAGTACTTGCCGTGAATTTAAACACACACTATTTCCAGATTAGCAGCTCTTTGAGCTCACCTATTTGTGATCTTTCTAATGGCCCTTTTACACTCTGGCAAGCCAAGGTTACAACGAATTCGCTTATAATGATGCAAATCATTATCATTCGTGCTGCGACAATTGGCTGTTGAGAATTTACCGATTAAACCGATGCCGCCCCGCGAACTTGGCAACCCAGTTGCATCTGCCGCCATCTGGCGTTATGTAGCGGCCAGAGAAACAGTCCAACTCACTATTCCCAAAAGGGGCTCACATGAACAAAAATATCTTACTGGGTGGTATTCTGGCGATGGCAACGGTCTTCATGTACGTCGCTATCATGTACAAAATGTCGTGAACTACTGGGTCAGCCTAACCGATGACCTTTGAAATCCAGGACATAAACCACGTCAACGCCGGACTGAATGCCCTGTCCGTGGTGTTTTTACTGCTGGGTTATCGCTTTATCCGGGCCGGAGAGCGGCAAAAACACAAAATCTGCATGTTGAGTGCGGTCGCCGTTTCCTGCCTGTTTCTCGTCGGTTATGTGATCTATAAAGCCAATTCGGGTTTTGCCAAATTCGGCGGCGAAGGCCCGGTGCGAATTTTTTATTTTAGCCTGCTTGCCGTTCATGTGGTCGGTGCCATTTCCATCATTCCGCTTGTTCCATTAACGCTGTTCAGGGCCTTGCAGGAGCGGTTCGACAAACATAAAGCTCTGGCCCGATGGACATGGCCAATTTGGGTGTTTGTCGGCGTATCCGGTGTTGTTGTTTACCTAATGGCCGTGCATCTTTATCCCCATGCCGTCGTCTGATTCTCATCCCCCCGCTGCCTTCAGGCCTGTTCAGCGTCAACGCTGGAGTATTCTTGGCGGGTTTCAGTTTGTCATGCAATCGGCCCGGGCAAAAAAAGAACTCAAGGCCTGGTGTGTATTGGCACTGCTGTCGTTGGCGCTGGCTGGCGGATTTGCGCTTGTTTTAGCCATTTCGCGCGTACCCCATGTACAGGATATCTTTCCCTGGCCCCTGCAGTTTTTTCAAAAGGGTTTGGTGATTCACGTGGTTTTTTCGTTTGTCGTCTGGTTCTTAAGTCTGCTCGGCGCCCTGTTGACCCTCGGCAGCTACCGCCTTTCCAATGGATCACCGCGCGCCGCAATTTTGGGTCTTGTCGCCCTTTGGTTGGGTTTGATTGCCTGTATTCTGCTGTTCATTCCGGGCCTCCTGGACCGGGGCGAGCCGTCCTTGAATAACTATGTTCCGGTAATCATCGACCCCCTATATTACGCCGGATTATGTCTGTTTGCGGTATCACTGATGGTTCAGGTCCTCCGCCTGCTGATCAATATCCCCAACCACGAAGGGCCCTTCGACCCGGTGACCCAAGGCGCTGCGGTTGCCGGTTTCGTGTATTTGGTGGCGCTGGCCTGCTTCGGTATATCCCTTGCCATCCGTTGGCAGACGCCGCTCGACGCCAGCTTCAATGAAGATGTTTTTTGGGCCGGTGGCCACGTTTTGCAATATGTTAATACCCTGATCCTGTTGATCGGCTGGTATGTGCTGGGGGGGATCGTAATCTCGCGCCCCATCATCGACCCCCGGTTTTTTAAATGTATTCTTGGCTGGTTCCTGATCGCCGCGCTTTTTCTGTTGACGTTGAGTATCGTCTACGATCCCACATCCTACGCCGGCCGTACGGCCTATACCTGGGCCCAGTACGGTTTGGCACCACCGACATTGATGTTTGTCGGTGCCGCGAGCGTTAATCTGTATCTTGAAAATACAAAATCGGCTGTACTCAACGTACGGGATCCGGCGGTTTTATCGCTTTTGCTGTCCGTCATCGTATTTGGATTGGGCGGCGCGCTCGGGTTATTTGTCGATGGTGCTGACACCCGCACTCCGGCCCATTATCACGGCGTTATTGGCGGCGTTAACATTACCCTAATTGGCCTGTTCTTCTGTTTCCTGTTTCCGATCCTGACAGTCACTCATCGATCCATTGGGACCGTACTGTTCGTAATTTGGAGTTATGCCGTCGGACAGTCCTTCCATTCACTTGGTCTGTTTATGGCCGGCGGTTATGGGGCTCCCAGAAAAACCGCCGGAGATGCCCAGGGGATGGAAGCCATCGGCGCCCAAGTTGGGCTTTATTTAATGGGTGTCGGAGCGCTTGTCGCGGTCATCGGTGGTATCGCATTCATTTGGATCACCAGCCGCAGCCTTATTCGTAATCATCCCGCCCCTTAAACTTAGGGTCAGGACCCTAAGATGCTGGATTCTTTCGCAGGCCTTGCCTATAAGGGCGCCATGCATCCCCTATGAAGCAGGAGTGTCTCGTGCACGAACGCGCCGAACCGCAACCCCAAAAATCGACCGCATCGAAATCGACGGATCTACGTCAACCGCAATTTCGCATACAAGACTATGCGTTGATTTTGAAACCGCGAGTCATGTCTTTGGTCGTATTCACGGCATTCGTCGGTTTGATTTTGGCACCTGGGACCATCGATCCAAGAACAGCATTTATTGCTGTTGTATGTATCGCCATTGGTGCAGGCGCATCGGGTGCCATTAACATGTGGTACGATCAAGATATCGACCATATCATGACCCGCACCATGAACCGGCCCATTCCGGCCGGTCGGATGGAACCCATTGAGGCGCTGATTTTCGGAATGGCCCTGTCGCTGTTTTCCGTCGGCATTATGGCTTGGCTGGTCAATATCCCGGCCGCCGCTTTGTTAGCCGGAACGATCCTGTACTACGTATTTATTTACACCATGTGGTTAAAACGCCGGACTCCGCAAAATATCGTCATCGGCGGTGCCGCCGGGGCGTTTCCACCGATGATTGGCTGGACCGCCGTGACCGGCGATATTGGCCTGGCATCGATTGCGTTGTTTGCCATTATTTTCTTTTGGACACCGCCGCATTCCTGGGCCCTGGCACTGTTTCGACGCGGCGACTACGAAGCAGCAGGCGTCCCTATGATGCCGGTTGTCGCCGGCGAAAAAGCAACGAAGCGGCAAATTCTGATTTATACGGCATTGCTGGTGCCGGTCACTCTGGTACCGGTATTCTTGCAATCCTCAGGTCTGATTTATGGCATTCTTGCTGCGATTTTGGGTGTTGAGTTTTGGCGGCGCTGCTGGGCCCTGTGGAAAGAAGAAGGAATTGAAACGGCACGGCCGTTGTTTTTCTTTTCAATTTTTTATCTGTTTGCGATTTTCGCCGCCCTGATGATCGACAAGGCTTTTTTATTTCCAACCTTCTAAAACCCAATGATTTGTGTAGGAATGATTTGTATAGGAACGTCTAACCGTCCAGGTGGACCGGACGTTTAAAACGGTGGATCAGCCCATTTTGCCGTCCAAACACCAATGACAGGAAAAAACACAGGCCGGCAAACAGGATAATCGTTGGCCCTGGTGGAAGCCCCATATGGTAACCGGTTAACAACCCTGCAGCACTTGAAAAAAGCGCGACGCCCACAGCGCCGGCCATTATTGCTCCCAAATCCTGTGTCCACAGGCGCGCCGCCGCACCAGGCACGATCATCAGTCCAATGGCCATCATCGTTCCGATCGTCACCGCGCCGGCAATCAGGTTCACAACAACCAAACTCATAAACAAAAAATGCACCCAGGCCCCGGGCCCGCCGACGGACCGCAAAAAGGTCGGATCAAAACTTTCGAGAACCAACAGTCGATATAGGAAAGCCAGGACAATTAAAGATCCACTTGATATGGCGGCGATGGTTAACAGGGTTAGTCGATCTATTTCAAGGGCATTGCCAAACAAAATGTGAAGTAAGTCCTCCGCTTCATCCCCATGGGAGTCGGCACCGCCCTGGGACAAAAGGATAACCCCGATGGCCAGGGACAAAACGTAAAAAGTTGCCAAACTGGCGTCTTCGCGAAGAAGTGTTGTCCGGGCGACCATCATCGATAAATAAACCGCAATTAATCCACTGATGGTGCCGCCGAGAATCATGACAGCGGGTGTTTCGCCGGCCAGCAAAAAGGCCACGGCAACCCCCGGCAACAGGGTATGGGTCAAAACGTCACCAGCCAGCGACATGCGCCGAACGATCAGCATCACTCCCAGGGGGGCACCGGCAACCGATATGGCGAGAGAGGCTGCCATGGCACGTTTTAGGGCATCGGATTGCACAAAGGGATCAACAATAAATTCCATAAACATTACGCCGCATCCTCGCGAACACAAACAGATGCATCTTCGAACCAGGCCTGCGACATCTGTTGGGCACGGGCAAGATTATCCGGCGAAAGAACCTCACAGGTTGGTCCCCACCCGACGCATTCTCTCGCCAACAAAAGGGTTTGTGGAAAGGCATCGCGAATTTGAGCATAGTCATGCAACACGGCAATAACGGTTCGTCCCTCGCCATGCCAACGCGTGATGATCGACAATAAATCACTACAGGTTTTGTCATCAATGGCAGTAAACGGTTCGTCCAGCAAGATAACGGGCGCATCCTGAACCATGAGGCGGGCAAAAAGCACTCTTTGAAACTGCCCGCGGGAAAGGGCTCCTGCGGGCCGGTTTTCAAAACCCTGCAAACCGACCTCCGCCAGTGCCCTTTTGGCCTGGCCGATCATCGCGCCTGATACGCCGCCAAACAGCCCGCAGGACCGGTAAAATCCGAGGCACACCGTATCCAGTACGGAAATGGGAAAACTCGTATCTAATTGCGCTTGTTGGGGCAAAAATCCAATTTCTGACGGTTGACAAATATGCACCCAAATGTGCCCGTCCAGGGGCTTGAGCATGCCCACCAACCCCTTAAGCAAGGTTGATTTTCCTGCACCGTTTGGGCCAACAATTGCCGTCAGGCTGGCCTTTTTAAATTCTCCAGCCAAGTGATGAACAGCCGGGTGACTGTCGTACCCCAAGGTCAAATTCTCGATCGATATTGCACGATTTGTCATGATCTTAGTTTACTGCCCAAATTACCAATATCCAAATCACGGTGCCAAGCGCCAGGGCCAAACCCAGGCGCATCATCAGGTCGGATCTCAAAAGCGAAAAGGAACGACGTGCAGGCGCAGCCTCGAAGGCAGGGGGCGGGGCGACAATATCAGAGCTTTTGCTGGGCATGGTCTCGAAACTTCGGAAAGGATTATAAACATCAGAAATGTTATAATATAACATAACGTTTCTGTCAAAGGTCCCTGTTGTCTGGATGGTTGGTCACCGGTTCCCATAAGGCCTGCGGTTAAACCCGTTGTTGGGTGTCTCAACTGTCGGTGCACATCACCGTCTCCCTGAGTCCCAATATCGGTGTTGCCGCGATCCCGGTCTGCCCGGCGCAAAATTATCGATACCAGCGGTTGCTATACTTGCAACCGGTCGCAGATTTTCCTACCGGTCAAATGCGACACCCATCGATTACACCTGATCCACGGCGGCAATTAATACTTCCCTAAGTAAATGAGGTCATAATTACCGTGGTCGACCAGCGCATTTCTTTTCATTGGGCACGTCTTCCTGATCGACGCAAATAAATTGTTAGGATCTGCTGGGCAGCGCAGCATCTGCCAGGACATCCGGTAAGGAAAATGACAATGCCACACCCCTACAGCGCAACCCGTCGAACCGGCGCGCAGCGCCGAGACGCAAAATCGAGCGATGACCGCCGTTTACTGAGCAAAAAACTTTTCCCCGGATTGGAAATTTCCGTTGCGGATACCTGCCAGCCGCAGGAACGGCGCGAAAGCAGCCGTCGTGATAGCGTCGAACGGCGTCACTAAATATTCGCTTCGAGGATCGGACCATAACCATTCCCGTACTTCCTGACACCCATGGCCTTGCCGTTCTCGGCCTCATTCTCGTTGCATTATTTTTGTTTACGCGGGAAAACCTGCCGCTGGAAACGTCCAGCCTTGGGGTGCTGGTCCTGTTAATTACCGGGTTCGAATTATTTCCCTATGGAGCGCCCGACCACCGGGTCCATGCCATGGACTTTTTCCTTGGATTCGGGCACGAAGCACTAATTGCTGTTTGCGCATTAATGATTGCCGGTCAAGGGATTGTGCGGACCGGCGCTTTGGAACCCATTGGCAGGTATTTGTCTCGCTTGTGGGCCGTTAGTCCTGGCATATCGCTACTTCTGACCTTAGTCGTTGGTGCCGGTTTGAGTGCCTTCGTCAATAATGTACCCATTGTCGTCCTGCTTCTGCCGATCTTGATCAGTATCTCTCTGAAAACCGGCAAATCGGCGTCCGGAATTCTTATGCCCATGGGGTTCGCCACCTTGACTGGCGGCATGAGCACAACGATTGGCACTTCGACCAACCTTTTGGTGATCAGTGTCGCCACGGATCTGGGCCTGCGTCGCTTTGATATGTTTGACTTTTTCCTGCCAGCGAGCATTGCTGGCGGCATCGCCATCGTTTATTTGTGGCTCCTTGCGCCGCGTCTTCTGCCAAACCGCCAAGCGCTTAGGGACGACACATCGCCGCGTCTGTTTTTTGCCCATTTACTTATCGAAGACGACAACCCCTGCGTCGGACAGACCTTGTCTGAGGTGACAGAACAAACCGGACAAAACCTAACAATTACGGAGATCCGGCGCGGGCCTAATTCGATTCTGAAACCAATACCGAACCTCATCATAAACGCCGGCGACCGAATTGGTATTTGGGATACCCCCATTAATCTAAAAGAATTTGAAAATGTATTGGCGGCCAAATTATACACCGGCGGCGACCCCGTTGACGAAGATCATCCGCTGAGCGCTGACGACCAAAAAATTGCCGAAATCATCGTCACCCAGAGCTCGCCCCTGGAAGGTCGGTCGCTCTCCCAAACCCGTTTTTCCGAGACCTACCAATTGGCAACATTGGCCTTAAACCGGCCGGGCAGGACCATCCGCACCCTGACTGATCGGGTCAGCGACGTCCGTCTGCGGATCGGTGATATTTTGTTGGTTCAGGGTTCCGGCGAAAAAATAACAGCCCTGAAACTGGCCGGAGACCACCTGGTTCTGGACGCCACATCGGATTTGCCACACACCCGCAAAGCCAGCCTTGCACTCATGATCATATCAGCAATTGTCACCGTTGCCGCTGTCGGTTTAATGCCTATTGCCATCAGTGCCGTCTGCGGAGTTCTGCTCATGTTATTAACCCGATGCCTGAGCTGGCAGGACGCAGCCAGTGCCTTGAGTACACCGGTAATCATGATTGTCGTCGCCAGCCTGGCGCTCGGTAAAGCGCTGCTGGCAACCGGCGGTGCCGATTATTTGGCCCAGGTTTTTGTCGCCATAGCGGCAGACGCCTCGGCCCCCGTCACCCTCAGCGGTCTCATGCTGATCATGGCGGTCCTGACCAATATCGTCTCAAACAACGCGGCCGCCGTCATCGGTACGCCCATTGCCGTTAACATCGCATCGCAACTTGGATTGCCGGCCGAACCGTTTGTCCTGGCCGTGCTCTTTGGTGCCAATATGAGTTATGCAACGCCGATGGCCTATAAAACCAACCTCCTGGTCATGAACGCTGGTGGATATCATTTCAGCGATTTTTTGAAGGTCGGAATTCCTCTGATGGTGATCATGTGGATATGCCTTTCGTTTATCTTGCCCGCACTTTACGGTTTGTAATCACCGTCATTCGCCGTTTGCCTGCACCCGCCTGGCACCTTATATCAAACCCGTCGAACAACTGTGTTCTGGAGAACCGATGTCCCTGTCTGCTTATTCAAAACTGGAAAACCGTTTTACCCGCCTCGGTCTGCTGGAAGAAACCAGTGGCATACTGCATTGGGATTCCGCCGCAATCATGCCGCCCGGTGCGGCGCTGGCAAGAGGCGAACAGGTTGCCCAATTAAAAGCCCTGAGCCATAACCTGCTGGCTAACGGGGAAACCGCAGACTTGATTGCAGCAGCCCTCGAACAGCAGGACCTGAACCAATGGCAAAAGACCAACCTTGAGCTGATCCGTCGCAAATGGTTGCGGGCGACGGTAATTCCGGAAGATCTGGTGATCGCCCTGTCGAAAGCCTGCAGCGCAAGTGAGACCGTATGGCGGAATGCGCGGATTGCAGCCGATTTTGAAATGGTCCGGCCCTATACGGAAACCGTCCTCTCGCTGGTTCGCGAAGCCGGAACGGCGGTTGCAGAGAAACTTGATCTTTCCTTATATGATGCCCTGTTGGACCAGTTCGAACCGGGTGCCAGATCACAGGAAATCGACCCGCTTTTTGATGACTTGACCCAATGGATTCCCGGTTTTCTGGACGATGTCCTGACGGCCCAGGATCGGCGTCCACCGATCCAGATGCCTGAAGGACCGTTTGCCGTCGCCACGCAACGTGAATTGGCTGTTACTTTCATGTCAGCCCTTGGCTTTGATTTTGACTATGGGCGGTTAGATATCAGCCTGCACCCCTTTTGTGGCGGCACACCGGATGACATCCGGATAACAACCCGCTACGACGAAAATGACTTCACATCGGCACTCATGGGTGTTTTACATGAGACCGGCCATGCCATGTACGAGCGCGGACTGCCGAAAGACTACAGACGTCAGCCTGTTGGCGCAGCCCTGGGGATGAGCATCCACGAAAGTCAGTCCTTGCTGGTGGAAATGCAGGTCTGCCGATCCCGTGAATTCCTCGACTACGCCGCGCCCTTGGCGCGGGCATCGTTCAACGGCACCGGCACGGCCTGGGATGTGGATAATCTTTATCGGCTCTACACCAAAGTGGAACGGGGTTTTATTCGTGTCGACGCAGACGAGGTCACCTACCCGGCGCACGTGATTTTGCGTTATCAGTTGGAAAAAGCCCTGATCAATGATGAAATGAAACTGGCCGACCTACCTGCGGCCTGGAACCAAAAAATGCAAACCCTACTAGGGATTACGCCGCCGACGGATCGGGAAGGCTGTCTGCAAGATATCCATTGGTTTGACGGTGCCTGGGGATATTTTCCAACCTATACCCTGGGCGCGATGACAGCGGCTCAAATTTACCGCGCCGCCGTGCAAGCCGACCCCGCCATATCGGCGGGAATTCCGGCGGGAAACTTCACACCCCTGATGGCCTGGCTTCGCCAGAATATTCACGCCAGTGGCTCGCTGGTGCCGGCGGCGGAACTGCTCAAGCAGACGACGGGACAACCATTGGACCCTCAGGTTTTCAAAGATCATCTGAAACGCCGCTATCTGGCCGACTGATATCGGCAGGGAACCACCATGCAAATTAACTTCGATTTTACACAGCCGGTCGTTATGGACACATCGCAAATGGATTGGATCGAGTCGCCGTTGGCTGGGGTCAGTCGGCGAATGCTCGACCGCCAGTCCGCAGAATCAGGTCGTGCCACATCCCTTGTCAAATATCAGCCGCAAAGTTTTTTTGCCCCTCACAGCCACAGCGGCGGCGAAGAGTTCATCGTCCTTGACGGCGTCTTTTCCGACGAAATGGGCGATTTTGGTCCGGGCATGTATGTCCGCAACCCGGTTGGTTCCAAACACCAACCCTTCAGCAAAGACGGCTGCACGATCTTTGTTAAACTCTGGCAAATGGCACCCGATGACCAGGATTTTGTCCGCATCGATACGCGAAATTCACCTTGGCAACCGGGCTTGGTCGACGGCTTATCGGTGATGCCTTTACATACCTTCGGCGGCGAAAATGTAGCTCTGGTTAAATGGGCACCAGGCACTCAATTTTCCGGCCACACCCATTTTGACGGCGAGGAAATATTTGTTCTCGACGGGGTCTTTGAAGATGACGCCGGACGATATCCAAAAGGCACCTGGTTGCGCAGCCCGGCCGGCAGTCACCATGTGCCCTTTAGTACGGAGGGATGCACCATATATGTCAAAACCGGCCACCTTCCGGCCGATCTCAATGAACAACTCAAAAGCCATTAACCACGGCTTCGCTTGCCTCCTCCGGGGTCCGCGACTAGTCTACGCCAACTTTTAGTCGATGGGCAAAATGAGGTTTTTGTGAAGTACATATCTACCCGTGGTGCGGCACCGGTCCTGGAATTTGACGGCGTTTTGCTGGCCGGTCTGGCCCGCGATGGCGGGCTCTACGTGCCACGGTCCTGGCCGCAATTCAGCGCCGAAAAAATGCAGTCCCTTAAAACCCTGACCTATCCGGCGCTGGCCTTTGAAATCATTAAACCATTTGTCGGTGAGACCATAGGCGACGCGGACCTCAGACGGCTTATCGATGAGGCCTACAGGGGATTTGACACAACCGAAGTCGCGCCGCTTAAAAAAACCGGTGAAAATGAATTTTTGCTTGAACTCTTCCATGGTCCAACCATCGCCTTTAAGGATATGGCCATGCAGTTTCTCGGTCCGATGTTTGACCATGTTCTTCGGCAGAAATCTCGGCGCGTCACCATTGTCGGTGCCACCTCGGGCGATACGGGTTCCGCCGCCATCGAAGCCTGCCGGGACCGGGACGCGATTGACATTTTCATCCTGTATCCGCACGGCCGGATCTCCGATGTACAACGCAAACAAATGACAACCGTAAAAGCCGCAAATGTTCATTGCATTGCCGTTACAGGGACCTTTGACGACTGTCAGGACATGGTAAAAGCCCTGTTTAATGATGAAAAATTTCGGGATCGATGGAATTTGAGTGCGGTCAATTCCATCAACTGGGCCCGTATTGTTGCGCAAATCGTCTATTATTTTTGGGCCGCCCTGAAAGCCGGCGCGCCGGATACACAGGTGTCCTTCGCCGTGCCGACGGGGAATTTTGGTAACGTATTTGCCGGTTATGCGGCCTCACAAATGGGCCTGCCCATACACAAGCTGGTTGTCGGTTCGAACAGCAATGACATTCTCACACGGTTTTTTGAAAGCGGGACAATGCAGATGAGCGGCGTCCATCCGACGCTCAGCCCGAGCATGGATATTCAGGTATCGAGCAATTTTGAGCGATTGCTTTTTGACCTGTTCGAACGGGATGGCGCCGCAGTCAAATCCGCCATTGACGGTTTTCGAAAGCACGGCACCTTTGTTGTATCGAAAGCCCAACATGACAACGCCCGTCGGTTGTTTTCTGCCTTCCGTTTCGATGATACGGAAACCAAAGCCATGATCACTGAATTTTTGCGGGAAACAGATCAACTTCTGGATCCCCACAGCGCCGTTGGGGTCGCCGCAGCGCGGGCGGCGGGCCGCCACCCGGAGATACCGATCATCACTTTGGCAACCGCCCATCCGGCGAAATTCCCCGATGCCGTCGAGGCCGCAACCGGCCGACGCCCGGCCCTGCCGACGCACATGAATGATCTTTTTGAGCGAGCAGAAAAAACCGTAATTCTCGACAATAACCTCGATGAGGTGCGTCGGCATATCATCAAGACCCTAGAAAGGGCTCTTTAATGGATGTTCAGGTAACCACTCTGGCCAACGGATTACGGGTTGTAACGGACCGGATGGCGACCGTGGAAACGGCTTCGGTTGGGGCCTGGGTTGACGTCGGCACACGCGACGAACAGGCCCCCATAAACGGCGTTTCCCATTTCCTCGAACATATGGCTTTTAAGGGCACAGAACGACGCAGCGCCTACGACATTGCCGCCGATATTGAAGCCGTTGGTGGCCACTTAAATGCCTACACGTCGCGTGAAAATACCGCTTACTACGCAAAGGTCCTCAAACAGGACGTGCCGTTAGCCGTCGATATGATCGCCGACATACTGCAAAATTCGACCATGCAAGCCGATGAACTGGAGCGTGAACGCGCCGTCATTATTCAGGAAATCCATCAGGCCCACGACACCCCTGACGACATCGTATTCGACTATTTCCAGGAATCCGCTTACCCTGACCAGGCCATGGGCCGACCGGTTCTCGGTTCCGCCGAATTGGTGCAATCGATGCAACGCGATACGGTCCTCGACTATATGCAAAATCACTATTCGGCATCTCGCATGATCTTTGCTGCGGCCGGCAATTTAGACCACGAAAAGATTGTAAGACTGGCGGAAACCGCGTTTTCTCATTTGCCGGCGACATCAGAGTTGACCCGTGAATTACCAACCTATTGCGGTGGCGATTTTCGTGACGACCGGGATTTGGAACAGGTACACCTGGTGTTGGGGGTCGAAGGGCTTTCTTATCTGGACGAAGATTTTTATACGGCCTCTGTCCTGTCGACCTTGTTTGGCGGCGGTATGTCGTCGCGATTATTTCAGGAAATTCGCGAAAAACGGGGTCTCGTATATTCCATTTATGCCTTTCTATCGAGTTATTCGGACGGCGGTTTGTTCGGTATTTATGCCGGAACCGGTGCCGACGAAGTTGGCCAGTTGTTGCCACTGATTTCTGATGAAATGGCCAAATTGACGGGCACCATTGAGGAAGACGAAATTGCCCGGGCCCGGGCGCAATTAAAGGCGAGCATTCTTATGTCGCTAGAAAGCACATCTTCGCGTTGCGAACAAATGGCTCGCCAGATCAGCATTTATGGCCGGCCAATTACCGTCGAAGAAACCGTTGACCATATTGATGCGGTTAACGCCGCAGCTCTGAAAAAAGTTGCCGAACGGTTCCTGTCGGGACCGGTTACCCTGAGCGCCGTTGGCCCCTGCGGGCAATTGGGGCAACGACCGATTTTCCCGCAATAGAAATTGCAATCGGTTAGTCCGCTTCGTCGCCAATGGAATCCAAATAGTCTTCCACCAAATTGTATATGGCGGGAGCATCGGCCTCGCTGGTAATTACGACATTACTTTTTTCGCCGTAAATGTTCAGCACATATCCCCGCGCCTCACAGACCGCCTCGAGGGCGGCGACAAACGGAACAATCACGTTGTCGTTTAACTGGTCGGCCGTGTCGCATTGTTCCATCGTTTTAGACAGGGACCTCATCAACTGATCCGGCGATTGTGAACCGGTCTTGTTTTTCGCTGGTTTTTTGGCCATGGGGTCATTCATACCTTGGGTCAGGACGCATTAATTTCAGACGATTTTATCTGTCCGTAAGGTTACGAATTGAAGAAGACAAGCACAAGAACAGGACACTGTATCCGGGCCTGAGCGGCTGGTCGCCTGGCCCGGCGGCGGATCGATCACTGGGATGCCCCAACATCCAGGACTTAAGCGTGCCCGGCTTCTTCGGAAAGCATGCGTGGGTCAATGCCTATTTTCTGTATGGCCAGTTCCCATTTTTCCGCCAATTCGCCGCCAAACACCAGTTCGTCGTCGGCTTCCACATGTAACCACCCGTTGCTGCGGATTTCATCATCGAGTTGACCGGGGCCCCATCCGGCGTATCCCAAAGCCAATAGTTTGTCCTTGGGCCCCTGGCCTTCTGCAATATCCCGCAAAATATCAATGGTCGCCGTCAATCCAACCCGATCATTGACCCGCATGGTTGCTTCCTGGAGATATTCGGCCGAATGCAAAACAAATCCGCGCGCCTGCTCAACCGGGCCGCCAAATAAAACGTTGATGGCATCCTTTGGCGCGGTTTTTCCAATTTTCAGTTGTTCGAGTAACGCCGGAAATGTCAGTTCTTCAATTTGTTTATTTATGACCAGTCCCATCGCCCCTTCCGAATTGTGGGCGCACAGGTAAATGACGGTTTTCGCAAATCGCGGATCCGACATACTGGGCATGGCAATCAGCAACTGCCCAGATAAATATTCTGGCTCGTATGAATGCTCAGTCATACCTATAATATATGGCGCAACGGCGTCAGGTGCAATAACTCACACCATGTCAATCCTGCGTGATCTGCACCTTGGCGCGTGAAATCACCGTCTTCAAGGGGTATATGTGGGGTGCTCGGAAAAAAGAATAATGGCAATATGACACGTCTCAAATTAAAAATTTTTGGTTTAAATCTGTTGATTCTCGCGCTCCTGGTGTTTTCCCTGCCCAGCGCCGGCGCACCAACGGGGGCGTCAGATTGGGTAAAAACCGACCACACGGAAGTTCGCCTTGTTTCCTCATCGATCACCGTTGGCGGCGCCGAAACCATTCAATTGGGTGTTCAGTTCCGTCTGAAACCCCAATGGAAAGTGTATTGGCGGTCCCCCGGCGATGCCGGTTTTCCGCCCCAACTCGATTGGACCGGCTCAAAAAATGTTGCAAATGCAGCCGTGCAATGGCCCCTGCCCAAACGGTTTTCCGTCCTCGGTCTGGAAACCCTTGGCTATAAGGACGAGGTGGTTTTCCCAGTCCTGATAAAACCGCAAAGTCAAAACAACGCCGTAAAAATCGAAACCCATCTGCGTTATTTAACCTGCAACGATATCTGTGTTCCCTACGACGCTGAACTGGCCTTAACCCTGCCCGCTGGCCCGCAAAAACCCAGCCCACATGCGCATTTAATCAGTCAGTATCAATCCCTGGTACCGGGCGATGGCAAAATCCATGGATTTAACCTGCTGTCGAGCGATGTGACGGAATCCAAGGATGCGGCGATCATTCGAGTTGCCGTCACCAGTAAGGACCCATTTATTTCACCCGATGCCTATTTCGAAGGCCCACGGGAACTGGCCTTCACCAAACCCAAATTTTCCTATTCCGAAGATCGCCGTTCAGCGGTACTTGAGGTAAAAGCCGATGGTCTCGATTATCTCGAGGACGACACCGGCAAAACCGTGCGTGGACGGGCATTTACGGTAACTTTGCTTGACGGCAAACGCAGCGCCGAGCAAAAACTCATTATCGGCAGTCCGTTGTTAGATCCCAACCAACAGATAGCGGCACGTTCTGGCGCGGACGAGTCTGAAATCTCGCTTTTTTACATCCTGGCGGTGGCGGTCCTTGGCGGGTTAATTCTCAATCTGATGCCTTGCGTCCTGCCCGTACTGTCCATCAAGGTCCTTGGTGTGGTTGGTCATGGTGGTGGCGAAAACCGCTTCGTCCGCCTCAGTTTTCTGGCTTCCGCCGCCGGTATTCTGGCTTCGTTTATGGTGCTGGCGGGAACTCTGGCGGCATTAAAAGCGGGCGGTATGGCCATTGGTTGGGGTATCCAATTCCAGTATCCCTGGTTCCTCATCGGCATGATTTTTCTGGTGGTACTTTTTGCCTGCAATCTGTGGGGGTTCTTTGAGGTCCGGTTACCCGGATTCCTGTCAAGCTTAGGTGCGCCCGGCCAAGGCGAAAACCCATTGACCAGTCATTTCATGCAAGGTGCCCTGGCCACCCTGCTGGCAACCCCCTGTTCAGCACCGTTTCTCGGTACTGCCATTGGATTTGCCATGGCCCGTGGCACCTTCGAAATTTTTGCAATCTTTTTCGCCCTCGGGACCGGTTTGGCCTTGCCGTTTTTGGTTTTTGCTCTGGCACCGTCGATGATCACTCGTTTACCCCGTCCGGGTATCTGGATGGCCCGCTTGCGGTTTGTATTGGGATTTGCCCTGGCAGCAACCGCCGCCTGGTTGATTTCAGTGCTGGTGCCTTCGGTCGGTGCCCAGGGGGCCGGCATCGTAACAGCAGTGATGATTGCGATTACCGGACTGCTGTATTTTGCCAACAAATCGAAAACCGAAATCGGTCGGGCCAATTGGTTAACCGTGATCGCCCTGGCAGCCCTGGCCGTTTATGCCCCCGTTAAATTGGCTCCCGATGCCATCCAACCCCTCCTGATGCAAAACCAAGACGATGCCATCCAATGGCAACCCTTCGATTTGCAAGCTATTCCTACTTTAGTGGCCAATGGCACGACAGTGCTGGTTGATGTAACTGCTGACTGGTGCATCACCTGCAAAGTCAATAAAGCCCTGGTTTTTAACGACGGCCCGGTTGCCGAAATTCTGGCGAAGCGTGGTTTTATCGCCATGAAAGCCGACTGGACGCTCCCGAACCCGGAGATTGCCGCCTTTTTAGCCAGCTTTCGTCGATATGGCATTCCCTTTGACGTCATTTATGGCCCCCAGTCTCCGTCCGGCCGACCGCTACCGGAGCTTTTGAGCCAATCGACGGTGATCTCCGCCCTGGCCGCCGCCGCCGGTGATAGGGCATTGGCAAAAGCCGAAAAATAAATCGCTTTTCGCACTGGAAGTTCAGCAATAATAGACTATTTGTTGTCTTGACGATCCATTAAACCACTTCCTTAGGGGGAACAACGATGACAATTAGTGCAGGTGATAAAATTCCATCGGTCGACCTTGCGACCATGACCGACAACGGCCCGAACGGCGTTTCAACCGACGAGATTTTTAGCGGCAAAAAAGTCGTTATTTTTGGCGTTCCCGGTGCCTTTACACCAACCTGTTCGGCCAAACACCTGCCTGGTTTTGTTGAGCATGCGGCGGCCATCAAAGCCAAAGGCGTTGATACCATTGCCTGCATTTCCGTTAATGACGCCTTTGTCATGGGCGCTTGGGGCAAAGACCAGAAAGTCGGTGACAAAGTCACCATGCTTGCCGATGGCAGCGGTACCTTTGCTGCGGCCACCGGTTTGGAACTGGATTTGATGGATAAAGGTTTAGGCAAGCGCTGTCAGCGTTTTTCCATGATCGTTGACGATGGTGTTGTTAAGTCCATTAAGGTTGATGAAGGTACCTTCGAGAAAACCAGTGCCGAACAGATGTTGAGCGATCTGGCGTAAACCTGAACGCCCATCAAAACGTCAAAAAAGGCAGGCCTTCGGGTCTGCCTTTTTCAGTTCGGTTCCGCCGCGTCAAATTCCGCCTGGGAAATTTTTGAGATCATCAGCAGCCATTCACGAAATGCCACAAAGGCCGGATGTTCCGCCCGCGCCGTCGGGCAGACCAAACAGATCTGACTCCTGAACGGGCGACGAATTTTAAACAGTCTGACCAGCCGTCCCGACACCAGATCATCCCAAACCGGCGCACTGCGCGCCAAAGCAATTCCCTGGCCTTCAAACGCCGCCTGCAACGCCATATTGGAATCTGGAAAACGCATGCCGTCGCGGATGGCGGGACCATAAATTTCCTCCGGCACGCCGGCGCTGGTAAACCAGTCGCGCCATTGCGGTGCACCAATGTCGCCGGTCCTCAATAATAATGGATACCGACATAAATCTGCTGGCGTGCTGGGCGGTCCCTGTTCCTCGAGAAACCGGGGCCGCGCCACTGGAAATTCATACTCCTGCATTAACCGCCATGAGGTCACATCTTCACTGTCCGCATCCCCTAGGTGTATGGCGGCATCGAGCCTTCCGGAACGAAACCCAATCTCTTCATCTTCCCGGGTCGAAATCCAGACATCAATATCTGGATGTAAGTTGCGAAACCCCTGCAGGCGCGGGACCAACCATTTAACGGCGACGGACGGCAGCATTTGCACCCGCAATACCTGATGGCCCGGGTCGTCTTTAAGTTCATCCAGTGCCGCCGTGATATTTTGAAAGAACGTCCTGGCGATGGGAGCCAGGGTTCGACCGGCCTCGGTCAACTCCAGTTGCCGGGTCAGTCGGACAAATAATTTTACGTCCCACAGGGTTTCCAAATGTTTGATCTGATGGCTTACGGCGCTTTGCGAAATGTTCAATTCTTCCGCCGCTTTCGTAAAACTTAAATGCCGGGCCGCCGCATCAAGCGCCCGCAGCTGTGAAATGGGAGGATAATGCACCATCGGATGGCCGTCCTGTTATGCATGAATATATACTAATGTATAACATGATAAACTATCCTTTGTCACCTCAACAAACCGCGTATATCTTGAGATTATTAAAGCATCCTCAATAATCATTCAATAACACATGAGGTATTAACATGTATAATCCATTCAGAAAGACACCCTGCACATCCTGGTTTCCGGGGCAAACGGTAATTCGTGATCGTTGGGGCGAGCCACAAAATCGCATCAAGGCGAACCCGGAATTTAACCCGCGTCTGGGCAATCCCGATGATACACTCCGCCACATGCGCTGGGGATTGGGACTGATGTAGGGCGGATGCCCGAAGGGTCGCCGATCGGGTGATCTTGCACGGGTCTCCCGTAGATATCAAAAGTCAGGTGGGTACCCGTGGAGTTTCCCGCCCTTGGAGTTCCCGCCCATGGCGTTACCCGCCTTTAGGATTGCCCGGTAATCTGCGCAACACCGTCACGCGCCAGTTGATCCGCCCGTTCGTTGCCGGGATGACCCGCGTGGCCTTTGACCCAGTGCCATTCCACATCGTGTCCCGTCAGTGCCAATTCCAGGCGCTTCCACAAGTCTTCGTTTTTTACCGGTTTTTTGGCCGCCGTACGCCAGCCGTTCCGTTTCCAGCCATGTATCCATTTTGTGATGCCGTCGCGCACATAGGTGCTATCGGTATAAAGCGCAATACGACCTGATCGATTGAGATTTTCCAGGGCCTGGATGGCCGCCATCAGTTCCATTCGGTTATTGGTGGTATCAGGATCCCCGCCAAAAAGTTCTTTTTTGTGACCTTGCCAACTCAATAAAACACCCCAGCCGCCGGGACCGGGATTGCCGGAGCATGCGCCATCCGTATAAATTGTGATTTGATCATCTGCCACGTCAAAAACCGCCTAATCTGTTCATTTAAAACCCAAACCATATTCCGCCGGGCTCGAAACGGCCCTGTGAAACCGCAACTTGTGCCAATACTCCATTGGATCCTTGCGGACAACAAGGGCATCTTCCGGGGTATTCAACCAGTCGTACAACCGGGTCAATAAAAACCGCATGGCGGCACCCCGTGCGAGCAGAGGGAGGGCCAGCATTTCCGGTTCGGAAATCGTTCGGACGGTGCCATATTCTGATAGCAGTTGCCGGGCTTTTGTAAGGTTAAAACGGTTGTCGGATTCGAAACACCAGGCGTTTAAACAGATCGCCAGATCGTAGGCATAACTGTCGTTACAGGCAAAATAGAAATCGATAACGCCGGATAAGTGCCGGCCCCGAAAAAACACGTTATCGGGGAACAGGTCGGCATGAATGACACCGCTGGGCAACCCGTTTGGCCACATCAATTCAAGCTGGTCAAGCTCCGCCGCAAGATCTGTAGAAAAACCGGCCCGCAATTGGTTCGCGTCAGATCCGCAAGCGTTGAGCAGATCTCGCCAGTTCAAAACCGAAAGTCCATTCAATCGTTTGCCCGTAAAATCTGCATTCGCCCTGTGAAACTCTGCCAATGCCCGGCCCACTTCGCCACAATGAAAGGTTTTAGGTCGTTTGGGTGACATGCCCGGCAAAAAGGAAATCAGGACACAGGGGCGGCCTGCCAGTTCCTGAAGGACAACACCAGTGTCGGCCGGGATCGGCCGAGGACACGGCACTCCGGCCGCCGCCGAATGATCCATCAGGCCTAAAAAGAATGGCAGGTCTGCAGGATCAACACGTTTTTCGTACAGCGTTAGGATATAGGGGCCGGTGGTTAAAGTGAGTAAATAGTTTGAATTTTCCACCCCTTCGGCAATCCCCTTACAGGCCAGAACCTCGCCCAGATCGTAGCGAGCGCAAAACTCAATAAGATCATCGTCATCAACTTCCGTATAGACAGCCATTGTCTTGCCTTAATAGATGTGCACTCTGGCACTCAAAATGCTGATCGGTTGTGGGTCCGGCTTTTATGGCCAAGCCAACAATCACTTGCAAGGTAAACAACAGCGGCGCAATTATGGTTCGACACATGAAGACAAAATTACTCATAAAAGCGGCGACCCTGGGTCTTATCGTGACCTGTGCCCTGCCCCCGCTTAGCGCCAGTTCTGTCGTGGCGGCGCGGCCGGACGGCCTTTCGGAACCCGACGCGCTGAAACCAATCCCGTCGGCACGTCAAAGATCCGGGGCGACGATTCTCGAGGTTCAAAAAGCGCTCTCTGAAATGGGCTATTACCTGGGCGACATAGATGGTCATTTAAACCGAGAAACGGAAGCCGCCGTTCGGATTTACCAGCAAACCATGGGGCAAAAAATCGATGGCCAGATCACCCGCCAACTTTGGGACCTGCTGAATAATGCGGTTCAGGTACGGGGGTTGTTAAAACGCCTGGATAAGGCACGGCAGTCGGGCAAAGACAAGGCACGGGCAGCGTTGCTGTCCCATTCGGCGACCCGCGACCTGATTAGGGACAACACCAAAGAACGGGCCGATCCGACCCGAAATGTCGAAGCCTGTTTCGCCAATCCGACGGTACGGTGTTTATTGGCGGAATCGCGCGAAAGCGTTAAAGCGGTTTTTAAACCGGAACTGCGCGATTGGGCATTGGGCGAGATTCTGGTTGCGCAGGCACGCGCCGGCCTTAGTGAACGGGCCATGAATACGGCGGCCGGCATCCGCGACCCCCGGTTAATCGTCGTCGCCTTACGCGATATTGCCCAGGCCCTGGCGTCGACCGGCATCCGCGACGAAGCCCTGGAAGCCGTTAAAATCATCCCCGACGGAGAAAAACGCGCCGAAGCCCTGTCGCAAATTGCGCAAATATACGCCCGACAGGGAGACCACATGGGTGTCCGCGCTGCGGCTGACGCGCTGTTGTCAATGATTGAAGAGCTGGATCCACCGTCCAAGCAGATTCCCTTTAAAATGAATATGGCATTGGTCCTTCATCAGGCAAAAAGCCCTATTCGAACCGCTCAATTGCTGCAGGAAAGTGAGGTTCAGGCAAGAACCCTTATCGATGAGACCCAGCGCAGTTTTGGTCTGCGCCATATAGCGACCACACTGGCCGGACTGGGACGGCCGCAGGAGGCCCTCACGTTGCTTTCGAAAGTTTCCACAACAGCGGATCGGGAACCGGTTTTGGTCGCCATTGCAAAAGCCATGGCTGACAATGGCGACCCGGCCCTTGCCCTGACGACTGCTGCCGACATTAATCCCCGTTACCGGGCGACGGTTCTCAGTCATATCGCATACGCCCAAGCACAATCAACAGGCACCGAAGCCCTGGAACAAACCCTGGAACTGGCATCTCAATCGATCGACAAAATAAAGCTGCCCTACGCCCGCTCCTTTGCACGTAGTCGCCTGGCCCTGACCATCAGCCGCATTGGTGACCTCAAGAACCCCTTACCCGACTCGAAACTTCCATCGCACACCACTTATTATTTTCGCGCTTCTCAATTGGCGGCAAAAATTGAAGATAACCGGCTGCGCGCCTATACCCTCTGGTCGATTGGCCAAAAACAACGGCGCGCCGGCGACCCAGACGGCGCGAAGGCCACCGAGACCCTGGCCAACGATGCCACAGGCGAAATCAAAAGCCGTTTATCACGGGTTTGGATGTTTGCCGATTTGGCGGCACAAAGTGCCCGCATCGGCGATACCCAAATGGCTTGGGACGCCTTTAATCGGGGACTGCAGGTCGGCAAAACCATTGACAATGCCTGGGGCCGGTCGCGCGCCCTGGCCAAACTCGCGCAAACTCTCATAGAGCTGGTCGCGCCGGGACAGGGTCAGGAAGAGGTTTCCTACGAACAATAGGTCGCGCTTTTATTTCGAACTACCGGGTAACGATCAGCGCCTGAACTGCAACTTAGCGCATATCCCGGCTAATTGGACGAGTCTCGTCACCATGACCGGGCGGGCCGGATCAATTTTCAATGCCGTTGAATGTGGTTTCCATTAACCATCGGGCCGTACGGAGCAACCGCGCATCATCCCCACGAGCGCTCACCAGTTGTACCCCCAAAGGCATCCCGTCAACACCCTGCATGAGGGGAAGCGATAGTGCTGGAACACCTAAATAGGACCATGTGCTGCAAAATACCGGGTCTCCGGTCGCCGTCAATCCCAGGGGTGCCTCGCCAATTGTGGCAGGCGCAATAAGCGCGTCGTATTCACTACACACCTCTTCGACCCACAGGTTAAAACCGGCCCGCGCGTCAACCGCCCTGTTATAATCAACGGCACTGACCCGGTTGCCATCGTCGATCATGCCCTGCAAAATGTCACTCAACTGGGATTTGCCCCGGTCCACATAAGCGCTCAGGGACTTCGCCAAATCCGCCGTCATAATTTTTCGCAGATTTTCCACTGCCGGGTGAAAGGCGTTGGGCATTTCAATGGTTTTACAGGCATCGCCTAAAAAATCCACCAGTTCTTCGAAAGCCGCCTGCGTTGCCGGTTCCGCGCGATCCCACATTTGGGTTTTCAGGAAACCAAATTTCGGCTCAATCGGTGGCTCTTGCAGGGCTGTTTCATGCAGTTTTGTGGCTGCGGTCAAGCGGGTGTCCGTATCGTCAGGATCAAATCCTGTCAAACTGTCAGTCACCAGAGCCGCGTCTTCCACGGACCGCGCAAAAACACCCACATGATCCAGATTACGGGAAAGGCTTAAGGCACCACTACGCGATATTTGCCCGTGCGATGGTTTAAAACCAATAACCCCGCAAAAAGAAGCCGGGCGAATTACCGAGCCATTGGTCTGTGAGCCAATCGCTATGGGAACCATTCCACAGGCAACAGCGGCGGCGGAACCCGACGAGGATCCACCGGGGGTTCTGTTTATATCCTTCGGATTGGTAGTTTTCCCTGGCGCATAGACGGCCAATTCAGTCGTTACGGTTTTGCCCATGATCACGCACCCGGCGGCTTTGAGACGACGAACCGCCGTACAGTCGTTTACCGGGCTGCGTCCGCGATCAAGGATTGTACCATTTTCCGTTGGAAAGTCCTGGGTGTCGAAGATGTCCTTCACACCAACCGGAACCCCATGCAGGGGGCCAACCGCGGCACCACTGGCCCGTAATTGGTCACATTTTGTTGCTTGCGCGCGGGCAAACTCCGGGTCGAGATGAACCCAAGCCTTAATTTCGGGTTCACGCGAGTCAATGCGTCGGAGACAGGCCTCGGTCACTTCCAATGAGGAGATCTCACCGGCGGCAATCCGTCGCGCCAGCTGTGCGGCACCCAAATCAGCTAAGTCCATAGATTATTATTATCCTTTCCCTCGGTCGTCTTCATACATCATTTTTTACGCAAACAGGAATCCCAATAGTCATAACCAACCATGGCCAAAATGGGCACACTGATCACCCAAAAAGGCAGCCCTCCCCAAAACCCGGCAAACCCCGTCGAAATGCTGTAGGCGATCCCAAGCACAAAGGCAACGACCATGACTGTCCCGATCAAACCGCCTACCCGCTCGGCCCATTTTCCATCCATTTTAATTTTCCTTCCTAGGGAACATATACACCAAACAGATAATCCGGTAACCACAGGGCGATACCTGGGAACTGGTACATCAGCACCATGCAAAAGATGACGATCAATAAGTAGGGCATCAAACCGCGGAAAATATCCATCAATTCAATAGCTTTGCCTAACACGCCTTTTAAATAATAGGCCGACATGGCCATCGGCGGCGTCAGGAACGATGTTTGCAAATTTAACGCAACCAGCATGGCAAAAAAGTAAGGATTTACTCCAAAGTTATCCAACATCGGCAGGAAAATCGGCACAAAGATAATGAGGATTTCAGACCATTCCAGGGGCCAGCCGAGAATAAAAATGACCAATTGCACGAGGATCAAGAATTGCCAGGGTGCCAGGTCGAACGAGAGGATCCAAAGTTCAATAACTTCGTGCCCGCCGAGATAGGAAAAAACAGAGGCGAAAGTCCACGAACCGACGAACAACCAGCAAACCATTGCCGTTGTTTTGGCCGTCAAATATACCGATTGTTTAAGCATTATCCAATTGAGGGAACGGTATACAGTGGCCAAAACAAGGGCCCCCAGCGCGCCCATTGCCGCCGCCTCACCCGGCGTCGCAAGACCCCCCAAAATCGACCCCAAAACCAACATGATCAACGCGGTTAACGGCACAAAAGAGGTCAACAACTGCAGGTATATTTGTTTGGCTTCAGGGATATCCTCTTGGCGCGGTTTGGGGGCAATCGACGGATTAATCAAGACCCGGACGACCACATATACCATGTACATGCCCGCCAGCATAAATCCCGGAATAACGGCGGCCGCATATAACCGCAGGGGCGAGAGTTCGGCAATTGCCGCATAAACGATCAACATGATCGAAGGCGGGATTAGAATGCCCAACGTACCGCCGGCGCAGATGACACCAGATGCAAATTCTTTGTCGTAATTGGCTTTCATCATGGCCGGAAAGGCGAGAAGACCCATCAAAGTGACAACCGCACCGACGATGCCGCTGGCGGTCGAAAAAACCGCACAGGTGATCAACGCGGCGATGGCCATGGAGCCGGGCAAATTACGGGCCGCCATTTGCAGGGCGGCGAACAGTCGGTTGACGATATTCGCCCGTTCAACCACATAACCCATGAACAGGAACAAGGGAATGGCAACCAGGGTATCGTTTTCCATAACGGAATAGGTGTTTTGGTTGAGCAAATAAAAGATTTTGTTGTTAAAGGCGTCGGCGATTACCTCGATACTGCCAGCTTCAAAATAGGCGTAATAGCCAAATCCAACGCCCATGGCGAGCAACGTAAAAGCAACGGGAAACCCCAGTAACACCACGACGATGAACGAGGACAACATTAAAATTGCGACTTCCGGGTTCGTCATTCGATTAAGGGCTCCGTAAAAAAATAAAAAAGAACATACCGGTCGGTTATTCCGGCGTTGTTAGCGCCGCCTGTTGACGCAGGATGTCTTCCGTTTCCTTTGCGTCTTCCATTCGTTCCGGCCAAACCCCGGTTTTCATGGCGACGACACACCGCAGACATTCGGAAAACCCTTGTATGATCAACATGGCACCCGCTGCCGGGATCAGTGTTTTAAAGAAATAAATTTGAATTCGCGCCGGGCTGTTCCAACTGACTTCCTTGTAGCGCCAGGAATCCGATGCGATTTCTGCGCCGTACCAGACCAGGGCGACCATGCCCGGAAAAAAGAAAATGAAATACAACACAAAATCGATGCGTGCCTGCCATGGAACCGGCAACAGGCGATAGACCACATCGGCGCGCACATGGGTATCTTGGGCCAGGGCATAGGCACCGGCCATCAAAAACAACGCGCCATACATCTGAACCATCATATCAAACGCCCAGACGGTCGGCGCATTAAGCACGTATCGGACAAAAACCTCATAGGCGACAGAGAAAGTTAATATCAAAATACACCAGCCAAAGGCCCGCCCGATCCAAATATTCAGGCTCTCGATGGTGTGGATAATTGACATCATTAGCGCTTCTCCTGCCCCCTGGGAAAGGTGAAAATAGGAGGGGCAGCCGATCTTTGACTACCCCTCGATGGCGTTACTTATTTACCTGTTCGACCACTTCAACCGAAGTAATGTTTGTAGGCCAAGCCATAGTCCGGCTGGTTTAACAGCAGGTAATTCATGACTTTTTTGGCATAGGTTTTTTGCGATTCCACGACTTTTGCGAAGAACGGATCCTCTTTGGAAATACGATCAACAACAATATCCCAGGCCTTCAGCTGCTCGACCATGACGGAATCCGGCGTCCGGTAAACATTGACCCCGCTTTTTTCCTTCAGATTGATAAGATCGTCTGCATAACGGAGCGTGTTGTGCCAATAAAAATTGGAGTTTTCCGCTTCCGACGCAATCCTCAGAATGTTCTGATGTTCCGTCGGCAACTTATCATACATTTTTTTGTTGAAGGTGATTTCAAACGCTTCCTGGGACTGGTGAAAACTGGCCAAGTGGTAGTGTTTGGAAACATCCTGCATGCCAAAATCGCGGTCCGACGTCGGATTGTTAAACTCCGCCGCGTCAATCAGGCCGGACTTCATGGCCGGTTGAATTTCACCGCCTGGTAATTGCACTACAGACATGCCCATTTCCAGAAGCACGTCGGCAGCCAGACCAACGGTTCGATATTTCAAACCCTTCAACTGGGACGCATCTTTGATTTGTTCTTTGAACCAACCCAACGGCTGCGCCGGCATCGGGCTGTTAAAGAAACTGACCAGATTGAGGCCCAAACCACCCATCAACTCATTAAACAGTTCGATGCCACCGCCGTAGTGAATCCAACCCAGCATTTCCTGGGCTGACCAACCAAAACACGGACCCGTCCCAAACAACGACGCGGCTTTGGACTTGGAATACCAATAGGCTGGCACATAATGGGCACCATCCAGGACCCCACGATGAACCGCATCCTGCATCTGGCTGGTTTTAACAACCGAGTTCACCGACAACAAATCGATTCGCAAATCCTTACCGGCCATGGCATGGACCCGATCAACATAACTTTTGGCATTCTCCAGGAAAATCCCGCCGCCCCAGGCAGCCTGCACTTTAAGGACTTTCGGCGCTGCCAACGCCAGGTTTGGCGCCGCCAATGTGCCTGCTGCGGCACCGGCAGCCAGTGCACCGCCCTTGAGGAACTTTCGACGACCAACTTTTGTTTCTTGCTTAGCCATAATCATTTTCTCCCTATGTGGACCAAATTGTTTTGGAATCCGCATAATATCCCGAATTCAACAGACTTTCTTATTGGGGTTTCGAGTGAAAGATAAACTCTCTCGATGGATTCCAACTCTCAGAATTGCCCGCACAATGCATAAAGGCCACAGACACGATCTGAAAGCATCGGTATCTTTCGACATTGGGACGAAGTCCGCAAGTGCTTTTTCGGACTTCCGCGTCAAGGCGATTACCCCGGGAAACGGCAAGACGTAGAATCTCGGGATTGTCACAACGGCGTCAGGAGCGAAAACCGGAGTCGACAATGGCGGAATTACGGCGAATCGCATGAACGACTGGTTCGCAAATACAATTTTGGATTTAATTAAATGGTTTTTAAATCTATTAACACGACATCCAGATATTAAGCGCTCAGGCCCGTGGCAAGGTGAAATAAAATGTCGTTCCGCCACCATCGTTTGCCTCAAAACCAATTTTTCCGTTATGCATTTCAACAATTGACTTGGAAATGCTAAGACCAAGGCCCGCCCCTCCGGTGTTGCGGGTATCTGTGTTTTCGCCTCGTACATATTTGCCAAAGATATTGCCGCGGAGTCCGTCAGGGATTCCCGAACCGTTATCCGAGACGCTGACCTTCGCCGTATTTTTGTTTTGGGTTAATGAGATGGTTACGGTTTCGCCGGTCGGTGAAAATTTGCAGGCATTGGAGAGCAGGTTTGCCATCACTTGCAACAATCGTTTGTTTTCACCAAGAACATGAACGTCCGCTGCCATCTCCGCGACGACCAGCGTTATATTTTTTTCCATTGCATATCCCTGCTCCAATGCGACGGATTCCTGGACCAGCATTTTCAAATCCACTTGTTGCATTTGAGGTTTAATAACACCAGCCTCGAGCCGTTCAATAACGACAATATCATTTACCAGGTTGGCCAGGCGGTCGCTGTTACGCCATGCCATTTCTATGAGGTTTTCCCGGGTCGCTGCATCAATTTCCGTATGGTCCGACATTAACAAACGGAGCGACCCGACAATCGATGTCAAAGGTGTTCTCAGTTCGTGGCTCATGGTCGTGATCAGGTGGGATTTTGCTATGTTGGCGGCTTCCGCTTCGTCCCGCGCTTTTTCCAGTTCAGCCGTCCGTTCCAGAATTTTATGTTCCAGTTCCTCATGGGCATCCCTTAATTGTTTTTCCGCCCGCTTACGTTCCGTAATATCTCTGACCATTGCCAGCAGTCGGATGCCATCTTGCAATTCAACCAGACCGACACGGATTTCGACGGGAAAAACAGAGCCATCCTTGCGCAGGTGGGTACTCTCAAACGTCAAGGGTGTATCGCGTTCAAGGGAACTCATTTGCGCTTCGAAGGTTTCGATCGGAAACTCAACATCTATATCCGGTACACACAGCGCAAGCAGTTGATCTCGGGAATACCCTAAAGAGCAGCAGGCTTGAATGTTAACGTCGACAAATCGACCATTTGACGGTTCAATGACGAACATCGCGTCGCCAGCCTGTTCGACAACATTGCGAAAATTTTTTTCTGATACGACAAGTGCATCTTCCGTGCGTTTTCGTTCGGTAATATCTTCGAATGTGCCAATCAGTGCCTGAACTTCTCCGTCCTGATTACGCCTGACAATTCCCGTTGAAAAAACATACCGCTGTTTGCCATCGCTTCGCATAAGGCGGAGGACAAAATGATAATTTTGTTTCTCTTCAAAAGCCAGTCTCAGGTGTTCACGGACACACATTCGGTCATCTGGATGATAGGCGGATATGGCCGCATCGACATCTATTTCGGTACCCGGCTCGAGCCCGTGAATTCGATAGACCTCATCGGACCAATACAGGTCACCACTGGAAGCAGAAACTTCCCAAAAGCCAATTTCGGTAGAAGAATGCGGTTTCATCGAAGACGTTAAATACCTTTGCAATGCAAATAAACATTGTCTGATTGAACCCAGTCTGACCGAACCCGCTAACCGCAAAAAAACGATTTTCGGGTCCCTGTAATCAAGCCTCCAACTCACACATCAAAGGGCACCGCAGAAAAGATTTTGCGTGTCGAATTTTTCTGCGGCAAAATGCCAATTTATCGCCATCCCTATGGCAGACACCTCTGAACTTGGCGGGAAAGGTGCCCGTTGACCAGACATTTTTCCACGCCCCGTCCCGCAACAGTTAACAGCGCGGGGCGTTTTTTTGCCCAAAAATCCTCAATTTACAGATTATCAGTTCTGGGTCTTGCTGGACCTTACACCATAACCTAGAATCTGCGGACGCCGCCACCAGGCACTGTTTACATTCAGGCAAAAATTCGGAAGAACCGTTCATGACCCCATTTAATCGCTTTCGAAAACTGGTGCTGGCCATCGCAACTCTCGGCGTGCTCGGAGGTTGCGCCGCCACGGAGAAAGTAACCGGTCTGTTCTCTGATCCGATCATATTGGCCTGCCCCGACTATTGGGTCCTGGCGGAGGCGGCAAATTTGGTTCGTTATGTGGACGGTGGTGGCCGAGATCTGACGGATGTGGACGTGGAAGGTCAAATAGACAATATGAGTATCGGGTGTTTAACCAAGATTGACGAAAAGACGATGACGGGAACCATGGACGTCGAGGTGATTTTCAATTTTATTGCCAGCCGGGGTCCGGCGAATACCTCCAAAAAAGCCATTTACCCCTATTTCATCAGCCTTACCGATCTCGATAAAAATGTTCTTCAACGAAAAAAATATGAAGTGGCCGTCGACTTTTCCGGCAATCGCACAAAATTCAATTTCCGAAACCAAGCCAATGTCCTGACTTTGGACATCAATCCTGAATTGACCGGCAAGGATTATCTTATCTACGGCGGATTTATTCTGACGCGTGAGCAATTGCAGGAAAACCGCATCCGTCGCAAGCAGCGCACCAATTAGGGCCTGCTGAGCCTAACAACCGCCGTTTATCGGGCCCACGGCATACAAACACGCCCGTGCGGCCGACAATCCGCACACGAGAACTTGATGATCATTGCCTATCCGTCGACCGTGAATTTGTTATGATCGGACACCTGCTGATTTGCCGGGCAATGGCATCAATCAGCACTTGCGGATAGACAGATTAAAAAGGGGAGATCTTTTGAAACGACTTATTATGTCCGTTGGATTAACGGCGTTTTTAAGCATCGGCATCAGTTTGCAGGTCCAGGCAGCCGTCCCGAAGCGAGTCAATGTGACCGGTGAAATCATCGATACCTGGTGTTATATCACGGAAATCATGTATGCCGAAGGAACCGCCCACCATCAATGTGCCGTCTGGTGTGCCGTTGGCGGCATTCCGGTCAGTGTCCTGGGTGAAGATGGGAGCGTTTATGTTGTCCTTAAGCTGGAAGGCGAAGGCAATAATGTCGCCGACCCGGCAACCTTAAAAATTCAATCTCATAAGGTCACGGTCAAGGGCGACCTGTATGAACGCGACGGCGTCAAATATCTGTTTGTAACCCAAGTGGCCGATGACCAGGGCGTGGTCAATCTGACGCACGAAGATTACGGCATCCAGCCGTTCGGAGAATAATCCCATGAACATCAAAAAACTGATTTCCTTTGCCGCTGCATTGGTTGTCTCGTCCGCCGCCTATGGCGCCGAAGAATGGGGAATTGACGGTGAAAAGAAAGCCCGGTTCGAAGCCAAAGTTGTCGACATTGCCTGTGAACTATCGGGAAACTGTCCAGAAAACTGTGGTGCCGGCAAACGCCAGCTCGGTTTGCTCAAGGACGACGGCGAACTGATACTGGCGATCAAAAACTTTGACATTTTTGCCGGTGCGTCAGCCGACCTGCTGGCGTTTTGCGGCAAACGTATCGTCGCCGACGGATTGATGATTAAAACCGCGCACATGCCGGTTTTTGCCCTGCAATTTAAACGCCTGGCGCCTGATGGCAAATGGGGACGGGCGAACGGTTTTTCAAAGAACTGGGCTAAGTCCAACCCGGGCAAAAAAGCCAACGAGTGGTTTCGCCATGACGTTGCCGTTATAAACGAACTCAACGTCGGCGGTGTATTTGGAATTCCGGGCCTGAAACCACCACCGGAATAACACCGTGAGACGACCGATTTGCCGGCTTCTTGCCCTATCTGGCTTGTCCGCCTGGGTGTTGCTGATGGGTCCGGCAGCGCCGGCCGATCCCGGTGCGGCACCGGCTCACACAGCCGATGCAAACACAACGTCGGTTGGCCCTGTGCCCCAGCTCTCCAAGCTCTTTGGTGGCCCGTTTTCCCTGACCGATCACAATCGCCAGGTGCGGACGGACCGGGATTTTCGCGGCAAATATCTGTTGATCTTTTTTGGCTACACCTATTGTCCGGATATTTGCCCGCTAGATATGTCCATTATTGCCCAATCCATGGATATCCTGGGCGACGCGGCCACTGGAGTTCAGCCGCTTTTTATAACCGTCGATCCCAAGCGCGACAGGCCGGCCCTGTTAAAAGAATTTGTCGAAACCTTTGATCCGCGGATCCTCGCATTGACCGGAACCGAACAGCAAATACGCGCCGTATCAAAATCATTTCGGGTCCATCGGAGTAAGGTGATAACCGATAAATTGGCACCTGAGGATTATCTGGTAAATCATTCTTCCCTGACGTTCCTAATGGGTCCGATGGGTGAATTTATAACCCTTTTCCCCCATAATACGGCGCCTGAAAAAATCGCCCGTGTGGTCAAAGAAAAATTGGTTGGCAAAAATATCCGTGACCAGGTTCGACTTCAGTTGACGCCTATGGGCAACCATGGGATAGTCCGACGATGAACATTTATTCTCTCAGTTGACCATTGTGGGAGAGCTCGACACCTGACCTGTGTCGACGCCGAAGGAGCAACCGCCCCGGAAACTCTCAGGCTTCAGGACCGCAATGAGATGAGACTCTGGAAAGTGGGCAGTAGTGCCGAAGGGCGCTTTGCTCCACCGAAGATGTAAGCTGGCCCCGCGTTGGGGGAAGTGAATCTTTCAGGTTCCCAGACAGAGGGGGCGCCTTTCAATCGAAGGCCACAGGGTTGCTGTGGCATGTGGATTGGTGAGGTCGACCTTAATCTGTTAGAGGGGAACAAAATGTCAGACACGCAATTATTGGTAACGCCACTGGATGCCTTACATCGCCAGCAAGGTGCCAAAATGGCGGCCTTCGCCGGTTATGATATGCCCGTGAGTTATCCGCTTGGCGTTCTTAAGGAACATCAACACACCCGCGAAGCCGCATCGCTGTTTGATGTATCACACATGGGTCAGGTCATGCTGCGCGGAGACGGCGTTGTTGATGCCATGGAATCTCTCGTTCCCGGTGATATTGCCGGACTCGCCAATCATGGCACCCGTTACACGCTGTTGACCAACGACGCCGGCGGCATTCGCGATGACCTGATGATATCTCGTTTGGGTGATGATCTTTATCTGGTCGTCAATGCGGCCTGCAAGGTCGAGGACATTGCCTACATTCGCCAACGCATTGGCGCTCACATCGAAATCGAAGAATTAACCGACCGTGCTCTTATTGCATTGCAGGGTCCAAAAGCCGCTACCGTGTTAACCCGCTATTCACCGGCCGTGCAACATATGACCTTTATGAGCATCGCCGAAATTCACATTAACGGTGTGGCCTGCCTGATTACCCGCTCTGGATACACCGGCGAAGATGGTTATGAAATTTCCCTGCCCGCCGAGGCCGCCGAGGACTTTGCGCAATTGTTGCTGGGCGAAGAGGAAGTGATTTTAGCTGGATTGGGGGCACGGGATTCGCTGCGCCTGGAAGCGGGGCTGTGCCTCTATGGCAACGATATCGACACCACCACAACACCGGTCGAAGCGACGCTGACCTGGGTCATTGGCAAAAGCCGCCGCGAAACCGGTGGTTTTCCCGGCGACCGGATAATCCTTGATCAAATTGTAAACAAACCTTTACGCAAACGCGTCGGCATTCAACCCGACGGTCGGGCACCCGCCCGTGCCGGCACCGAAATAACCGATATGGACGGCAATGCCATCGGCGTTATAACCAGTGGCGGTTTTGGTCCAACGGTGGGCGGGCCGGTCGCCATGGGATATGTTAAAACGGCTTTTTTCAAGCCGGAAACACCGGTCCAGTTAATGGTTCGGGGCAAAGCGATGCCCGCCAAAACCGCTAAATTACCGTTCACACCTCACCGGTATTACGCCGGATAGTTCCTAAACCCAACAGGAGAGTTTAATGACAATGAAATACAGTGAAGAACACGAGTGGGTCACCATTGACGGTGACGTGGCGACGGTGGGGATAACCGACTACGCGCAAAAGGCTCTGGGCGATATCGTTTTTGTCGAAGCGCCGGATGTCGGCAGCGAGATCAATCAAGGCGACGAAACCGGCGTTGTCGAATCGGTAAAAGCCGCAAGCGACATTATTACCCCTGTATCCGGCGAAGTCGTTGAAATCAACGACGCCCTGGAAACCACGCCAAATACCGTCAACACCGACCCCACCGGCGACGGCTGGATGTTTAAAGTCAAACTCACCGACCCCGGCGAAATTGACGGATTAATGGATGAAGCCGCCTACAAAGCGCACTGTGAAAGTTTGGATGGATGACAAAACAATCGTTGAATGATTTGGAGCGCGCCGACGAGTTTGTCGACCGCCATATTGGCCCGAGCGCTTCCGATGTGACGGAAATGCTCTCCTACATTGGTATGGGGTCCCTGGACGAAATGGTCGACAAGGGGGTGCCAGGTCCGATCCGCAGTGATCAACCGCTGACCACACCGCCCATAACCGAGGCCGATGTATTGGCCGAAATCGCCGACCTGGCGGCCAAAAACAGCGTTTTTAAATCATTCATCGGCATGGGGTATCACGACACCCATATTCCTTCGGTCATCCTGCGCAACGTGCTGGAAAACCCCGGCTGGTATACGGCCTACACCCCCTATCAGGCGGAAATTTCCCAGGGCCGCATGGAAGCCCTGTTAAATTTCCAGCAGATGATCGTTGATCTTACGGGTATGGAACTGTCAAACGCCTCGATGCTGGATGAAGCAACGGCGGCGGCGGAAGCCATGACGTTGATGAAACGCATGAGCAAAGCCAAAAGTGAAACGATTTTTGTTGCCAAAAACTGTCATCCGCAAACCATTGCAATTATCGAAACCCGGGCTGAACCGATGGGATATACGGTTCAGGTCGGCGACCCTGAAACCGAATTACACCCGGATCAGGTGTTCGGAGTTGTCCTGCAATATCCGGCAACCGATGGATCGATCCCCGACTACCGTCAATTGGTTGAGAAAATTCATACAACCAATGCCCTGGTCACGGTCTGTGCAGATTTGTTGAGCCTGGTGATGCTGGCACCGCCCGGTGAATGGGGGGCCGATGTGGCCGTCGGTTCGGCCCAACGGTTTGGTGTCCCCATGGGCTACGGCGGCCCACACGCCGGTTATATGGCGACAAAAGAAGCGTTTAAACGGGCCATTCCCGGTCGTTTGATCGGTGTCAGCATCGATGCCCAGGGCAACCCGGCCATGCGTCTGGCCCTGCAAACCCGTGAACAACATATCCGCCGCGAGAAAGCCACGTCGAACATTTGTACGGCGCAGGTACTGCTCGCCAATATTGCCGGTTTTTACGCCACTTACCATGGCCCCCACGGGCTCAGAACCATCGCCGAACGAACCCACCGCCTGACCGCCATCCTGGCGTCCGGCCTGAAACAGCTCAACATCGATGTGGAAACCCCTGCCTTCTTCGATACCCTGACCTTGAACGTCGGTGCCGATGCGGCTGCGGTTCACGCCCGGGCCCGCAAGGCGGGCATGAACTTACGGATCATGGAGCACGGCCGGGTCGGCATATCGTGCGATGAAACGACAACCCGTGACGACATTCAGGGCCTCTGGCACGTGGTCTCGGGGCAATCGGAAATCGAGCTGGATGTGGGTCTACTGGATCAGCAAACGGACGTGGCGATCCCGCAAGAGTTGCTCCGGACCTCGGAGATTCTGACCCATCCGGTATTTAACAGCCACCATTCGGAAACCGGCATGATGCGTTATTTGCGCATGCTGGAAGACCGGGACCTGGCCCTCAACCGGGCGATGATCCCCTTGGGTTCGTGCACCATGAAACTCAACGCGGCGACGGAAATGATTCCCGTCACCTGGAAGGAGTTTGGCGGCATCCACCCGTTCGCGCCGCTCGACCAGGCCCGGGGCCTGCTGGAACTGATCAAACAGCTGGAGGAAATGCTGGTCGAAATCACCGGATACGCGGCGGTTTCCCTGCAGCCGAATGCCGGCAGCCAGGGCGAGTTTGCCGGCCTTTTGTGCATCAAAAAATACCACCAGTCCCGGGGTGATCAGAACCGCAACATGTGCATCATCCCGTCGTCCGCCCCTGGCACCAACCCGGCCAGCGCGACCATGGCCGGCATGCAGGTGGTGGTGGTTGACTGTGATCACGATGGCAACATCGATATGGCTGATTTGACGGCCAAAGCCGAACAGCATGCCGACAATCTGGCCGCCCTGATGGTCACCTATCCGTCGACCCACGGGGTGTTCGAACTGTCGATCCGTGAAATATGCGACATCATTCACGCCAACGGCGGCCAGGTGTATGTCGATGGTGCCAATCTGCAGGCCATGGTCGGCATCTGCAAACCGGGACAATTCGGCGGCGACGTTTCCCACCTGAATTTGCATAAAACCTTTTGCATTCCCCATGGCGGTGGCGGTCCCGGTGTCGGACCCATTGGTGTGGCGGCCCATTTGGCGCCGTTTTTACCGAACCATCCGGTGGTTCCCGAGGCCGGACCGAAAGATGGCATTGGTGCGATTTCCGCCGCCCCTTGGGGTTCGGCCAGTATCCTGCCTATATCCTGGAGTTACATCCGCATGATGGGCGGCCAGGGCCTGACCAAAGCCTCGCAGGTGGCGATCCTCAACGCCAACTATCTGGCCCGCCGGTTGGCTGGCCATTACAACGTTTTGTACACCGGTCTGGGCGGTCTGGTTGCCCACGAATGCATTCTCGATACCCGTCCCCTGAAGGACGACGCCGGTATTTCCGTGGACGACATTGCCAAACGGCTGGTTGATTATGGGTTCCATGCACCAACCATGTCATGGCCGGTGCCCGGCACGTTAATGGTTGAACCGACGGAGTCGGAAACCAAGGAAGAACTTGACCGTTTTGCCGACGCGATGATTGCCATCGCCGACGAAGCCAAACGGGTGCAGTCCGGCGAATGGCCGGCCGACGACAACCCCTTACATAACGCGCCCCATACGGCCAGTGTGATCGCCGATGATCAGTGGAACCATCCCTACAGCCGCGCGATTGCCGCCTATCCGGTGGAAAGCCTGCGCAAAACCAAATACTGGTCACCGGTTGGCCGGGTCGACAATGTCTACGGCGACCGCCACCTGGTCTGCACCTGCCCCGCCATTGAGGAATACCGCGAAGCGGCCGAGTAGGCCGGGAAACCGGTTACCTGAGTTCATAGCCGTCAGCGTCAGTGGGGCCGGCGCTGACGGGAGCTTGCATGCCCCGCAGCGGTTTATCTTCGCAGAAAAATCACAAAAATCATAAGCCAAAAATCATAAGATAAGCGCGCCTTCCCACGTTAGGGCTTCGTCGGCAAAGCGCTTTCTTTTGGATTTGATCGAGAAGGCTCCCTTCATCGTTAAATCGATTCTAGTGGATGGCGGTTCCGCATTCATGGCCGAGTTCGCGCAAGCCTATCAGGGCCTGAACCTCCCGCTCATCGTCCTGCCGCCCAGCCAGCCTAAATATAACGGTGGCGTCGAGCGCCGAAACCGAATCTTCAAGAAGGAATTCTACTATTGCCCCGACCCCCTCGCCGGCTCCATCGGGGCAATGCGCTTCGGGTTCAAAAAGACACATGTCAAATATAACCCCTATCGGCCACACAAAAACTTAGGTAGCGGGACGCCGATGGCCTATATTCAATCCATATCCGCCGAAACCATTTCCGAGGCTCAGATCTGGTGAACCCTTAAAATGCAATTTGCGACGAAGACAAAGTATACCGAATAACATTATCATGAGGATAAATCAGAATGTTGCCAGTTGAACAATTCCACCCGTTGGCGGTCCATTTTCCGATAGTATTCGTCCTCTTGCTTGCCGCCTTTGATATAGTGGTTCTTGCTCGGGGACTAGAGATCGGCGGGCGCAGCGCGGTGGCAAATGTTTCCGCAGGCATCGCCGCACTAGCGGGATTGTCTGCAGTGGTCGCTTCCTTCTTGGGAGAAATTGCCCTGGACGTTGCGATAGCTGCGGGTACACCGCCCGCTCAGCTTGAGTTGCACGAGGAGTTGGGAACAGTTACGGCGGCGACAATTATCGTTTGGTCCATAATGCGCGCAGCCGCATGGTGGCGAAGGATATCACTCGACAGAGGGCTTGCATTCGGTATTGCGATTGTCGAGATCGCAATCGTACTGCTAATCATCACCACCGCCTATTTTGGAGGGCAGCTGGTCTATGAATTTGGCATCGGTGTTGCTCGGCCAATAGGTGGATAGAAGCCAGCCACGGCTGTTTAAAAAGATACTATAGGAGCAAGGACATCCGTGAGTTCTCGATCCGCAATTCCGGCGCAATCGTTTTGCTTTTTTTTGATTTCCAGCATAGTTCCCGTCCTCTGCGTCACATTGTTTTTATTCGGCTCTGAATTATTCGAATCAATTACCTCAGAGTCATTAGAATTAAGAATATTTCTCGTCGGAATAAATCTGTCTTTAGGATTTTTACACAGATTCGATAAAATTAAATATTACCCATAATCAAGTTGCCCGATATCATACCATTCAAAGTTTTGATGAGATACCATTCCGTTTGCCTTCAAAATTAAATATCCGGCGGATGAGCGATTATCAAATCAGGATCGTCCTTGATCCGTTTTCCCGTTAAATTTGGCATTGTTTATTATCATTAACGCGTCCTCTTCGAAGGCTCGGTTGCAGAATCGTCTGTTTGGGGCTAGCCGTTGCTTAGGCAGGTGGGTATCTGGGGGCATTTCCCACCCGCCATGGCAGCTTCCCTGTTGATCACTTCTCTGCCTCGCGGCGGCGTCACGCTGGGTATGGTCTTCTCTTAACGTAATTATTGAGTTTTTATTTGACCACCATTGTTGCACAGTTTGCCATAAATTATTCGGCTTACGGTAAAAACGTCCAACTTCAATCGTCCTCATCAGGAAAATCTTTAAGATAGCCTGAGCTGAAATACTGGCTTGCAGATTGGTACCAGGCAATTGCCTCGCTGATTAATAAACTATCATTCGGTTGCTTCGGAGCGTCGGACTCAATTGCAAGTCCACTGATGACTTCAGGCGCTTTATTAACATCGAGAACGACCGTCCTGCCGCCTTTCAAATACCCCAGTTTCTGATAGGTACTGATAAAGGCCCTCTCCCGTCCAGGTTCTAGGTTAAAAATATCATAGCCAAAGAACCGGCTCTGGTAGTTCACACCCAACCATCCCAAAAGGCTCGGGCCAACATCAACCTGGCTCATCAGCCGTTCCATTATCCCTGGATTCATCAGTTTTGGCGCATACCAAATCATGGGAATATGATAACGCCACACGGGAAGGTCCGTCTTGCCGGCCGCCTTGGCGGTGTGATCTGATACAAAAATGAATAACGTGTTATCAAACCAAGGTTTGGTCGAGCTGCGGCGGATAAAATCGCCAATTGCCCAGTCCGTATATTTGACAGCTCCTTCCCGATAGTTTTGCGGCAAATCGATGCGGTTTTCTGGGAAGGTATAAGGGCGATGATTTGACGTTGTCATGACGTGGGCGAAAAAACGGTTTCCCTTGGCGAATTCCCGATCCATTTTTATCATGGCCAGGGTATAAAGATCCTCGTCCGCTATTCCCCAAATGTTTTCGCCGTGAACCGTTAATCCTTCTTCTTCCACATCGGTGCGGTCGACAACTGTATATTCGTTGGCGCCAAAATAGGCGTTCATGTTGTCAAAGAAACCGTAGCCGCCATAAATCCAGTAGGGCTTCCAGCCGTTTTCATTAAGTTCTTCACCGAGGTTTTCCAGCCCGTTATTTTTCGGTCGTCGCACAATACTCTGCCCGGGTGTTGGCGGCGTGCCAATGGACAAGGCTTCCAGCCCCCGCACGGTTCTGGTTCCTGTCGCAAATATATTCGTAAACAGTAGTCCCTGTTTCGCCAGTTTATCCAATTCTGGCGTAATTCCCAAAGTATTCCCAAAAACCCCAAGATAATCCGCTGATAGGCTTTCAATTGATACCAGTATGACATTTGCATTTTTCTGTGGCCCATAAGCGCTGACGTGTCGCTCTATCCCGTCTGCAGATACAAAAGTCGAATTGGTCTGTTTAACTAGGTCTCTGATATTCTCATTGAGATCCGCTGTGTTCTTTGTCGGATAATATTTATCATATTCCAGCTCATTGTTGTGATAAGCGCTGAAAAGCGCGTAGATACCGTTCCCGGAAAGTTGCTGGACGTATACATTGGAAGATATTTTGGCGATATCCAAATTTACGAACATGGCTCCCATCGCGCCTATTAGACCAATCGTGAGAACGCTTTTCCATTGAAATGACCGGCTTGAACGGAGGCTATCTACAGCACCGGGCCAAGTTAACCATGTGACAGTTAAGCAGCTCCCTGAAATTACCAATAACCAAAGCGCTACGGGATAACTTTCACGGATATTGCCCATAACTTCGTGGGTATAGACGAGGTAATCGACCGCAATAAAGTCAAAGCGGCTGGCGAACTCCGCCCAGAATGTAAATTCGGCAACCCCGATAACGACAAAAAAACTCAGATACAGGGCACCCCAAATCATCCGCCAAATATTCTCTAATTTTTGAACCTGACTGTGTTTTCCAGGGTCAGGTAAAATCGCAGAATATAGCGCCCATGGCAGCAGCAGCCACGGCAATACGGTGATATCAAATATCAAGCCGATAACAAATATTCGTGTCCATTCTCCTACCATATAGGGCTCTCCGCTGAAGAGGCTCAAGCCTAGACGTGTTGCATTGGAGATCAGCAAAAACCATGATGCGACCCAGAGTATTTGCTTGCTACTTTGTGACATATATTGAAGATCCTGAGTTGACGAAAACTTTATCTCGACGTTATTCGAAGGCGATAGGATGCCGAGAACTGAGAGTTAACCAAAAAGTGAAAATACTATTTTGGTATTGCCATGAACGTAAGTTGGTTACATCTATCGGGATACATCGGGGCAAACATCGCTGCAACCAATTCCCTGGGATGGTATTTCAAAAATAGATCAAATAATTCACGATGTTCGTCTTTTACATAAGGGGCTATCAAACTGTATTTACTTTGGGATCCGTACACATCAAGGACACGAAACCTGTTGTCATCAAGTAATTGACTAAAATCCTGCGGAGACAGTGTGAACGCGAAGTTTTCATATTTCGGCCGGTGCCTGTAATATTCGTAATCAGAGACTGTTGACATAAACAGCTGGCCGGTATCTCGAATGACCCTCCTAAACTCAGAGATTAACCCTGCCGCTTGGGGAATTGGCAAGTATTTGATCATTTCAAAATTTACGATGACATCGAAGTACCTATCTTTAAATGGGAGCCCGTCCTTAACATCGTGGTGAACATACGCCGACGGTGAGAAAATTCCTTTGGCTCCGGACTCAATGTTTTCCGATGCCATCACCGCCTTTTCTAATACTTTCTCTCGCGCGTCTATTCCCCAATAGTAAATACATTTCCGCTCATTCGGCGACGCGTTTCCTTCGATGAAACGCCGAAAATATCCGCTTGCACATCCAACATCAAGAATTCGCATTTTCGTTGCCGGGTGATTGAAGATACGTTCGATTAACTTCAAATTCTTGAACAAATAGTGCCATACCCGACGGCGCGAAACATACTTATCACCCCGGTTATACTTTCGAAAACTTCCGAAGCTCAAATCTTTAAAATAGTGATCCCAAGAGGATGTACTGTAAGAGTCTGGTCTTAAACATTCGTAGGATCTACCACGTAGCAGATACCGGTTATCCTGCTCATTGATTGTCTCCATTTTTTGATTAAAAGCGTCAAGAAGCCTTTTTTTATCAGCGGTGTTCATGTTTATCTTATGACCTACATATCTTGGTGTTTTCACGCAATCACCCTGCCATCGCCCAGCAATCTGGAAAATCCCTATTGGCCGCTGATTGCCGGATATGGGTTTGAAACGACCATAAAATGCTATGGCGCGCGGCCCTCATCTTTTATAGGGCGGGCCAAGTCATTGACCTGCTACTACCGGTATTTTGCAATCAGGCTCTGGCCGTCCGCCAAGAGCTGACGACAAAAATTACTGCGCAACCGAGGAATAAAAGCGGCGCATCCCAGCCGTGATCGACAGGCAAATTCGGCAATAGAAGGGTGCCAAGAGTAATCCATGCAAGGATGCCGAGCGAAAACCAGACATCATCAACGAACAGCGAAAACAACTCGCCTAGCGCAGCATTTATCCAACTCATTACACTTCCTCCAAAATTGCAGATCGACGGGCGATCTGGACAGCCAAAAGTGCCGTGATCAAAAATCCGGCGATGAGACCGATTATCGCCAGATCTTCTCCGGGCCACGGCAGCCCGGCACCTTCACCAATCCAATAGACGCCAAAGGCAGACAACAGAACGCCAACAGTGAATTTCAAGGTGTTTTCCGGTACCTGTGCGAGGGGCCGGTGAACGACAATTCCGACAATGACGACGAGAACGAGAGCCACGCTCGCACCAATCGCCGCAGGAACAAGGGCATCGCCGGTCGATCCGACGGCGATGACAATAAAAATTACCTCCAA
>JAJFII010000024.1 GCA_021775095.1 Rhodospirillales bacterium | reverse complement strand
CACCACTTCGCGCTAGCACCTTGCCGGGGCTCATGGCTTCATAACCAATTTCCCACATCAGCGATTTGGCCGCATCGACAATCTGCTGGCGGGCGGTTTGTTTGCGCAGTGAGGTTGGTTTCATAACCGACATACTAGTTGGTATGTTATGAATAACAAGGAAAGTTTGCCGACGTCCGCCGACCATCGATAAGGGTTATTGATTGGCGACCAGGGCCGCCAGGGCGGCCGAGGCGACCCGGGCTTCCGGCGGGTCGGCGCGGGAGGTCAGCATGATTGGCACCTGGGCGCCCATGACGATACCGGCGGCCGTTGCACTCATAAAATAGGCCATCATTTTAAACAGCCCATTGCCGGTCTCAATATTTGGAACAATCAGGATATCGGCGTAGCCCGCTACCGGACCATCTACGCCTTTTAATTTGGCGGCGATCGGCGAGATCGCATTGTCGAAGGCAAAGGGGCCATCAATGACACAGCCCGTTACTTCGCCATTGTTGGCCCGTTTCACGACCTCCGCCGCATCAACGCTCGACGGCATGGCGGCAAGAAGGGATTCCGTTCCCGATAACAAAGCAACCTTCGGCTTGGTGTTGCCCAGGGCATGGGCCAAATCGACGGCATTTTGTGTAATGTGAATTTTGCTGTCCCTATTGGGCGAGATATTCACCGCACCGTCGGAGATCATCAGCACCCGATCACGGCCCGGAATGGTCATATGGAAAATATGGCTGAGGCGCCGGCTCGTGCGCAAACCCGTGTCGCGTTTGACAACCGCGCCCATCAGGGCATCTGTGTGGACCTGGCCTTTCATCAGGGCCTGTGCCTCCTGGCCGCGCGCCAGATCGACGGCGGCGGCCGGCGCTTTGTCGTCGCCGGGTGCGTGAATGATCCGGTACTTGGAAATATCCCAGTCCATGGCACCAGCGATCTTGCTGATCTGATCCTGATCGCCAACAAATATCGGTTCGATCAGACCTTGTCTGACGGCTTGCAGGGCGCTTTCCATAGCAACCGGGTGATCGGCACCGGCGACGGCCGTCACCACGGCCGGTTGCCCGGCACATTTGGCCAGCAAATACGGCGGAACTTCATAGGGTTTTTGGCTTAACACGATTTAAACCTCAAGTTAAAAAAAAGGGCCGGGAGACCGTGTCCCCCAGCCCCATCGTTTAGGGAAACGATTTATTTAAGTGCCGGATTGCGGGCGCATGTCACTGGCATCGATACCGGCGACGGCAACCGGGGCCTTCATGGCATCGCGCCGGAACGGCTCACCCAGTTCCTGATTGAGGATCACCTCGATAAAGGTGGTGACCCCGTCATCCTGGGCTTTGCAGGCGGTTTTAAGGGCTTGCGTCAGTTGCTCCTCGGTGGTGACGGCAACACCCTTTAAACCGCAACCTTCGGCGACCTTGGCATAGCTCAAATGGGGGTCCAGTTCGGTGCCGACAAAGTTATCGGCGTACCACAAGATGGAATTGCGCTTTTCGGCGCCCCACTGGTAGTTACGGAAAATAACCATGGTAATCGCCGGCCAGTCGTCACGGCCAATCGACGACATTTCGTTCATGGAAATTCCAAAGGCACCGTCGCCGGCAAAACCGATGACCGGTGTGTCCGGGCAGCCGATCTTGGCACCGATGATCGCCGGGAAGCCATAACCACAGGGGCCAAACAAACCAGGAGCCAGATACTTGCGGCCTTTCTCGAAAGTTGGGTAGGCGTTGCCAATGGCGCAGTTGTTACCAATGTCGCTGGAGATGATGGCGTCGGCTGGCATGCCCGCCTGAATGGCACGCCAGGCTTTGCGCGGTGACATCCGGTCCGCATCCCGAACCCGGGCGTCGGCGTTCCAACTGGTGCCGGGATCGTCGTCTTCGTGATCCATGCTGGAAAGGGTTTGCAACCAGGCCGATTTGGTTTGATGGATGATGGCTTTGCGGTCGGCCCGATTGGCATCACCGGCGGTACTGGACAATTGCGCCAGCAACTGTTGGGCAACCAATTTGGCGTCGCCGCAGATACCGACGGTGACTTTTTTGGTCAACCCAATGCGGTCCGAGTTCATGTCGACCTGGATGATGTCGGCCTTCGCCGGCCAGTAATCGATGCCATAACCGGGCAGGGTGGAGAACGGGTTCAGGCGGGTGCCAAGGGCGAGCACCACGTCGGCCCGTTGGATCAGTTCCATACCGGCCTTGGAGCCGTTGTAACCGAGCGGGCCGGCGGCCAGGGGGTGGGAGCCGGGGAAACTGTCGTTATGCTGGTAACCGCTGCAGACCGGCGCATCGAGACGTTCGGCCAAGGCCACACAGTCGGCGATTGCGCCGCCGATAACAACACCGGCACCCGACAGAATAACCGGGAACTTTGCATTGGATAAAAGTTCAGCCGCCTTGGCAATGGCCTCGGCACCACCGGCAGGGCGTTCGAGGCGAACAATTTGCGGCAATTCGATGTCGATCACCTGGGTCCAGAAATCGCGCGGCACGTTGATTTGCGCTGGTGCGGATCCACGGATGGCTTTTTCGATGACCCGGTTCAGGACTTCCGCCATACGCGACGCGTCACGGACCTCTTCCTGATAACAGACCATGTCACGGAACAGGGCCATTTGTTCGACTTCTTGGAAGCCGCCTTGACCAATGGTTTTGTTGGCCGCCTGCGGGGTCACCAAAAGCATCGGTGTATGGTTCCAGTAGGCGGTTTTGATGGGGGTGACGAACCCGGTAACGCCAGGGCCGTTCTGGGCAATGGCCATGGCCATTTTGCCGGTCGCGCGGGTGTATCCGTCGCAGATTAAACCGCCATTGGTTTCATGAGCCACATCCCAAAATTTGATGCCGGCCTTTGGGAACAGATCAGAAATCGGCATAAAGGCCGATCCAATAATGCCAAAACCGTGTTCGATTCCGTGCATTTGCAATACCTTCACAAAGGCTTCTTCCGTCGTCATCTTCATTTTTGTTTCCCCTAATCTGTGGTGATTGACCGGGCGCGGCCTGATTTACGAATTGATTGCGGTTTTTGGATCGACAAAGGGATATCCCAGGTCGTCTGCCACAGCCTTGTAGGTAATGTCTCCCTTATGGACGTTCAGTCCGTTCAGGAGGTGTGGATTGTCATTGAGGGCCTGCACGTAGCCTTTGTCGGCCAGTGCGAGGGTGAACGGCAGGGTGACATTGTTGAGTGCATAGGTCGAGGTTTTTGCGACACCGCCGGGCATGTTGGCAACACAATAATGAACCACTTCGTCGACCACATAGGTCGGGTTGGCATGGGTTGTCGCCTTCGAGGTTGCAAAGCAGCCGCCCTGATCAATCGCCACATCAACTAATACGGAACCGGGTTTCATGCGCGACACCAGATCACGGCTCACGATCTCCGGCGCTTCCGCACCGGGCACCAGGACGGCACCGATAACCAGATCCGCCGCCAAAACCTCCTGTTCAACCGCCAGGGCGGTTGAATATTCGGTTTTGATGGTCTGGCCAAATCGCGCCACAAGCGCGCGCATGGTATCAACGTTACGATCCAGAATGGTCACATCGGCACCCAAGCCGACAGCCATATAAGCGGCATTCTCACCGACCACACCGCCGCCAATGATTACGACTTTTGCCGGTAAAACTCCGGGTACGCCGGCGATTAATACGCCGGAACCGCCCTGGGCTTTTTCCAGACAATGGGCACCGGCCTGAACCGACATCCGACCGGCAACCTGCGACATGGGAGCCAGAAGCGGCAACCCGTGATGGTCGTCGGTAACGGTCTCATAGGCAATGCAGACGGCACCGCTCTCTACCAGATCCTTGGTTTGTTCGGGATCCGGTGCCAGGTGCAGATAGGTGAACAGGATTTGCCCCGGGCGCAGCATTTTGCGTTCGACGGCTTGCGGTTCCTTAACCTTGATGACCATCTCGGCGCGGGCAAAAACTTCGGCCGCCGTATCGACAATTTCCGCCCCAACGGCGAGGTAATCTTCGTCGGTCGAACCGACACCAATACCGGCGTTCGTTTCTATGAGGACAGAATGGCCATGGTGGACACATTCGCGCACACTACTGGGGACCATTCCGACCCGGTATTCGTGGTTTTTAATCTCTTTAGGAACGCCAATCAGCATTTTAGGGACCCCCCAAGTTAAAAAGGACAGATAAAAATGATATCGCAATGTCACTATTTCTCGGTAATGAAACAGCCTATTTGCATTACTTGTATTGATTAGTATTTACACTGGCCCCCCGGTAGGTCCAGATTGCCTGAATTCCGAGGTCCAGAGCTGCAAGGTTGCGACTTCCGTCTTAGGGTCCTGACCCTAGCCTGAAGTCCTGATTCGAACTTATGTTTGCTCAAAAAATCTGCCACATGGTTTAAAATCCATTGATCATCGGGTATGTCTGATGCGGCGCAAGGGCGGGTATGGCCCGGAATTTTATGGGTTGTCACTTCGCCGGTATCGAGCGTTATGCGTTTGCCAACG
>JAJFII010000023.1 GCA_021775095.1 Rhodospirillales bacterium | reverse complement strand
GGTGCAGATCGGCCAACGCGACGTCATAAGCTTTCCCCTTGAACATGCCGGGCCCAGTGTGTTTGAGCTGGAAGTCAAACCCGTGGCGGGCGAATTGTCGACGGTAAATAACAAAACGGTGACGGTAATCAATGGCATTCGCGACCGTTTAAAGGTCCTGCTGGTCTCGGGCCAACCCCATGCCGGCGAGCGCACCTGGCGAAATCTTCTGAAGTCCGACCCCTCCGTCGATCTGGTTCATTTCACCATTTTACGGCCGCCGTCAAAGGACGATTTTACACCCCTTAACGAACTGGCACTGATCGCCTTTCCCATTCGTGAACTGTTCGAAGTGAAACTGAGCGAGTTTGACCTGATTGTTTTTGACCGTTACGTCGTGCGCGACATTCTGCCGCCATCCTATTTGCGTAACATCAGCGATTATGTCAACCAGGGCGGTGCCCTGTTATTGGCGGTCGGCCCGGAATTTGCCAGCCCGAGAAGTCTGTCGCAAACTCCGCTCAGCCGGGTTTTGCCGGCGATCCCCACGGGCCGGGTCATCGAGAACGCTTTCCTGCCGACTTTGTCAGAAATTGGACGCCGCCATCCGGTGACCAATGGTCTGCCATCCCTGTCACCGATCAATCGCGAAAACCCGGGAACCCCGGGATGGGGGCGCTGGTTCCGCCAGATCGATGCGACGGTCAGTGCCGGGCAGACCGTTCTGAACGGTGACCAGGAAAACCCCTTGCTGGTGTTGCAACGGGTCGATAAGGGCCGGGTCGCGTTGATGTTAAGCGACCATATTTGGTTATGGGCACGGGGATATGAGGGCGGCGGCCCCCAGGCCGAATTGCTGCGCCGCTTGTCCCATTGGTTAATGAAGGAACCGGACCTGGAAGAGGAAAGCCTGCGGGCTGAAATTCGCGGCACTGACTTGTATGTTCGGCGCATGAGTCTGTCGGCCGAATTACCGGATATTAAGATCACATCACCATCGGGAAAGGTTCATACGGAGCCGACCCAACGCAGCCCCGAGGGCATTGCCATCGCCCGGGTCCCGGCAACCGAAGCCGGTTTATATGTGGTCAGCGACGGAACCTTCGAGGCGCGTGTCGCCTCCGGTGCCCTTAATCCGCTTGAATATTCGGATTTACGGACGACGACGGAACGCATGGCGCCAGTGATTTCAGCCTCCGGCGGTGGATCCTTTTGGGTCAAAGAAGGGCTTCCCGATCTGCGACAGGTGCGGGCCGGACGGGACCGGGTCGGCAAAGGCTGGGCCGGCTTGATCGAAAACCGCGCCTATGTGGTCACCGGAGTCCGGCAGATCTCCCTGGTACCGCCGCTCGCCCTGTTGGCCCTGGCCTTGTTGATTCTGATGACCACCTGGTGGCGCGAAGGCCGGTAGGCCAGTTCGCAGGTTCGGTTTTTTTGGCTTTCCGGCGTTTCCGACCCAACCAACCGCCAACCGAGCTCAATGGCTCAACTGGCGGGCCATTTGACCTCGGCCGCGAAGATGGGCGCCAAGGCCACCGACAAAGACGGCGGGCAGTGCGGCCAGCAGGCCCAGGACAATGGGCAGCATGACGGCGGTGATGCCGGGAGACCAGGTAAGATGCAACGCCCGTTCAGCAGCAAAAAAACCGCCAACATATCCGGCAGATCCACCGACAACGGCGGCGATTAACCCAATGGCAGAAGCTTCAACCAGCCGCGCCACGGCGATCTCCAGGCGCGACGCACCAATCAAAGAAAACACCAGGGCTTCGCGCTGGCGCGCGTCGACTTCGGCCATGGTTACCGACGCGATGGTCAGGCCACCAGCGATCACCAGGGTCAGGGCAACCGACAGTGAGGCCCCAATGGCGCCCTCAATGGCTTGCAGGACCTGTGCCGCCAGACGACGGATATCGATGCTGGTGACATTAGCATGATCGGTCGCCAGTTCGCGGATCAGCGTATCGACAGCAGCATCCTTATCGCCCTTTAAACTCATGATCCACGATTGCGGCGCATCCTTGAACGGTTGCGGCGAGGCGACGATCAGGTACCGGGGCCGGAAGGTCCGGTGATACTCCTTGCGAATGTTGGCAACTTCCGAAGTGAACAGCCGCCCGAGGACACTATAAGTGACGCTGTCCCCCGGTTTTAAATCGAAAGCCTGATAGAGGTCTTCTTCCGGCGAGATCAGGGGCGGGCCGTCGTAGTCCGAAGGCCACCAGGAACCGGCAAGCAATTCGGCACCGGTGGGCTCCGCACTCCAGGAAAAACTGCGATCACCCTTGATTACCCACGACTTGTCGGCACGGATCAGGGCGTCGCCTGCGGCGACGCCATTTACCGCCGTAACCGTCGCGCGCATAAAAGGGTCAGCCTGCAACCCGCCAAGCTCGGGGTTGTTGTCGATCCGTTGGCGGATATCGGCGACCTGATCGGGTTGAACGTCAATCAGCACAAGATCGGGAATAAGATCCGGCAATTCGGAACGCAGGGCGGTTTCCAGGGAGTTCTGCGCCGAAGCAATGGCCGTAATCCCGGCGATACCAACGCCAATGGCGACGGCACGAAAGGCCACGTTTGTGGTTTCCGTCAAACCTTTCTGGACAACCATCGACAGGAATCCCTTGGGTCGCAGGGAAGCACCAAGCCGGGCAAGGCCGCTTGCTGCGAGGGCCAGCACAGCCGCCGTAAGCCCGATGCCGAGCACACTCATACCGGCAAAAAACGGGTTCGGCAGGCTGAAGGTGGCACCGGTCATGGCCACCAGGATAAAGGCCAGACCGACAACGGCGCTGGGTCTGTCGGTGCTCAGCTTGATCTCGCCATCGCGCATGGCGGTTCCGGGCCGAATGTTGCGGATTGTGGCGAGAACCAGGACGCTGGTGCCGGTAACACCAATCAGCAAAATCCACCCGGCACTGGCCAATGGTGCTAAAACAGCCGTCAGATCCCAAGACAGATGAAGCTGGGCTGCGACGAGCTGTTTCACCGGCAACACAGCGGCCACCGCCAGCAAAAGTCCGCTGATGATCCCAGTCAAACTGGCGAAGGCGATAATCACCCCATGCAATGCCGAGACAATGGCGGGGCTGCCGCCCGACAACCGGTAAAGGGCAATGGTCCGGGCGCGCCTGGCGATCCAGGCTTTCGCCGCCGCCCATGCCCCGGCAAGGCCGATTGCCAGGGCGACAATCCCGGCCATGCCGAGAAATGTTGTTGTCCGCCCGACCGTGCGACGTACCCGATCGCCTGCATCTTCGGGCGTTTCAATTTCCCAACCCTGGTCCATCCCGAGAGCTTCGATCCGGTTGAGGGTAGTTTGCAGCCGTTGCCCTGCTGCCGTTTTGATCCGGTAGCGGAAGTTGACGATGGATCCTCTCTGGATAAGGCCGGCGCTGTTGAGATCATCGCGATGGATCAGCAGGCGCGGACCGACCATAAACCGCCCGGCCGACAAGCGGTCCGGCTCCAGCAGCAAGGCGTCCGAAATAACAAAGTCGCGGTTGCCCAGTCGCAGAATGTCACCGACCGCGCCCTGGACGCGGCGAAGGAATTCCGGTTCGACCACCACAGCCGGCTGGTTGTCCATTGGTGCCAGGGCCTGCGCCAGCGTGCGACCACTTTCCAGCTCGACGACGCCATATAGCGGATAGGCCTGATCAACCCCCTTGATTTCAATCGTCACCCGTTGCCCGCCTATGCGCGCCGATGAACGCAGTTCGGAAACCACGGAAAGCTCGCCGAGCTTGGCAATCTGGGTGACCAGATCATCGGCCAGTGCCACGTTGACGACACCGATGGCGACGTCCCCGCCAAGGAATGTTGTGCCGCCTTCGGAAAGCGATTTCGACAAACCGTTGCCAAGAACCCAGACCCCGACAATCATAAATGCGGCGATGCCGACGCACCCGATGAACAATTTGAGACCGGCAATTCCCGCCGCCAATTCGGCGCGCAGCAGAGTACGCAGAATATAAAGGTTTGATCGCAAGCTTAGTGTCGCCATAGCGGATGTTGCCTGTGCCATCTCAGGCGTCACTCATTTGCGTGTGTATTAGACCGTCATTGATCTCAACCACCCGCGTGCAGGTCGCTGCCAGGGCCGGGTCATGAGTGACCAGGACCATGGCCGAACCGGCTTCGAGCACCAGATCAAACATGATCTTCGAGACATCCCTGCCGGTCGACTGATCAAGATTTCCCGTCGGCTCGTCTGCCAGGACAAGCCGCGGTCTGCCGGTGAAGGCTCTGGCAATTGCCACCCGTTGTTGTTCGCCGCCAGACAGTGCCGAGGGGCGATGCCGCAGGCGGTGACCAAGACCAACGCGTTCAAGCAGCCTTGCGGCTTCCTGTGTTGCATTCTCGACCCCCGACAGCAGCATCGGCAGTGCCGCATTTTCAAGCGCCGTCATCGCCGGGACCAGATGGTAGGATTGGAAAACAATCCCAATGTCGCGACGGCGTAAATGGGTTCGCTCGGCCTCGGTTGCCTTGGTCAAATCATGGCCAAGAACCTGTACGGTCCCATCGGTGGCTGTTTCCAAGCCGCCCATCAAGGCAATTAAGGATGATTTTCCGGACCCGGAAGGTCCCATGACCGCGACAATTTCGCCGGCACGGATATCCAGATCCAACCCGCGAAGAACGTCGATTTCACCATCCGGTGCCGGGTAAGAGAGTTTCGCTTTTTCGAGATGAACAACGGTCTCAAGGCGATTGGGTTCTTCAAGCACGCATTGGTCTCCTTTTGCCATGACATGGTCGTGTTGCCCGACCGTTACAAGCACCCGCCGCGAATTGTTCAAAACTGTACCAAAGCGTGGTGCATTTCGGCCGGGCGACAGAAAAGTTGTGAAGGAGGCCTACCGGTTGCCCATTGACACGTCCATAAGGCGTTGATCGGGCCGCACAGATATGCGGAACAACCAACCCGTGCCCCGCTGGTTTGCCGGAGAGGCTAATCTGTCGGCAGTTTTTCAACAAGAAAATCGACGAACCCCCTGACCTTGGCCGACAGGTGGTTGTTTTGTGGCCATACGGCATGGATCGGCACCCCGTCGGTCATAAAATCTTCCAGGGCGGTTTCCAGTTGGCCGGTTTTCAGGTGTTCTTCGGCCAAAAAGCTTGGCACGTAACAAACCCCCAAACCAGTGATCGCGGCGGTCAGCAGGGCATCGCCATTATTGGTTCGAAGTCTGCCGCCGACCTGCACCGTAAGGGGGCCATCCGGCCCGGTGAACTGCCATTCCCTTGGGTTCGAGCGGTAATCGTAGAGCAGGCAGGTATGGGTGATCAATTCCTGCGGGTGGCTGGGTTTTTTGTTTTTGCGCCAATAACCGGGACTGGCAGCCAGCGCCAGTTTTGTCTGCCCGAGTTTTCGCGCAATGAGCGATGAATCCATTAGTTTTGCGATCCGGATCCCCATATCAAAACCGTCTTCAATCAGGTCCATCTGCCGGTCATTAAAGGAGATGTCGACATTTAAATCGGGATGGCGGGTCATGAACTCGGGCAACAGGGGGGCCAATATTCGAAGGCCATAGGAGAGCGGCGAGTTGATCCTGAGCGTCCCGCGCAGTTCACTGTGCAGGGTGCTGGCGGCCTGTTCGGCGGCCTCGGCGTCATCGACGATCCGTCTCGCCCGCTCGTAAAAGGTCCGGCCCACTTCGGTCAGAGAAAGCCGGCGGGTTGTCCGGTGGATAAGCTGCACCCCGAGGCGATCCTCAAGCCGGACAAGCTGTTTGCTGACCGCTGATTTGGATAATTTCAGGTCGCGCGCCGCCGCCGTAAAACTTTCGCGCTCCGCCACCCGGGTAAAAACCACCATGCCTGAAAGACTGTCCATGGAACCCTCCTATTGTGCATAATAAGAAACAATATTTTTCATATTACCCCAATAGTTTAAAAATCGGTAAACAATTATATTGCTTTTACCAAACCATTTAACCTGCAAACTTTTTTATTGGATAATCCCATGACCCATCTATTAACCCTGTCTTCCAGCCCCAACCGCAACGCCTCAAACAGCAATAAACTGATTGAAACCTTTGTCGCCCACTGGTCGGCCCAGGACCCCGACCTCAAGCGCACGCATCGCGATATCGGGGTCAATCCGCCGGCCCATCTGGATGGTGATACCATTAATGCTTTTTATACGGCCACCGACGAACTGACCGACGAACAGCGCCAGTTGCTTGCCTATTCGGACCAGGCCATCGCCGAATTACAAAGCGCCGATGTGATTGTGATTGGCGCTCCCATGCATAATTTTGGTATTCCCTCGGCCCTGAAAGCCTGGATCGATCAGGTTGCCCGGGTTGGTAAGACCTTCAAATATACCGATCATGGCCCTGTCGGTCTGTTGAGCCATAAACAGGTTATTGTTTTGGGTGCAAGGGGTGGGAATTATGGCGAAACCAGTGCCATCAGGTCTATGGATCATCAAACGCCCTACTTAAAAACCGCGCTGGGTTTCCTTGGTTTATCCGATGTAACCTTTATTTATGGCGAAGCTGTCGCGAAAAATCAGGATGGCATGGACGCGGCTCAGGTGACCATTGGCGATGTTGTCGCCGCCAATTTCGCATCTGAAGCCGCCTGACTAAGGATCGAGTCTTATGGGTAAACTGGTTGACGGCATCTGGCGCGACGATACTTTCGACGTTGATACAAAAACCGGCAAATTTGTCCGCAAAGTCGCGCAATTTAGGAATTGGATAACCGCAGACGGTGGCTCTGGCCCCAGTGGCCGCGGCGGGTTCAAGGCCGAGGCCGGGCGCTATCACCTTTATGTGTCACATGCCTGCCCGTGGGCCCATCGGACGGTGATCTTTCGTAAACTCAAAGGCCTGGAACCGATGATCGGGCTCACCGTTGTTGATCCCATGATGTATGACAACGGCTGGGTCCTGACCGATGATACAGGCCCCATCGACGCCATCACATACGCCTATGAAATTTATTTGACCGCCGACCCCCACTACAGCGGGCGGGTCACCGTACCGATCCTCTGGGACAAAGCCCAATCGACCATCGTCAGTAACGAATCATCGGAAATCATCCGGATGTTTAATGGTGCCTTCGACCTGGTGGGGGCGATCGGCAAGGACTATTATCCGCAACCCCTGAGGGACCGTATCGACGGTTTGAACGGGCCGATCTATGACACCGTCAATAACGGGGTTTACAAATGTGGCTTTGCCCGCTCGCAGGAAGCCTATGAAAGCGCCTTCGCGGCGTTGTTTGCGACGCTCGATCAGACCGACGCCCACCTGGCCGACAACCGGTATCTGGCTGGCGAAACCCTCACCGAAGCCGATTGGCGGCTGTTTACCACCCTGGTCCGGTTCGACCCGGTTTATGTCGGCCATTTTAAATGCAACAAACGCCGGATCGCCGATTACCGCCATCTTTCAGGTTATCTGCGAGAGCTCTACCAAATGGAAGGCATTGCCGAAACTGTTCACCTGGATCACATCAAAAACCACTACTACGGATCACACGAAAGCATCAACCCAACCCGCATCGTCGCCGCCGGCCCGCAGTTAAATCTCGATCAACCGCACGACCGCAGATAGGCCGGGAGGTGCGGTAGGGGGGGGGATCACATTCGGGGCCCTCAATTGCAAAAAAAATCAAGCCGCTTGGCCGGTCAGCAGGAAGGTCGTGCGGGCCTTTTCACCGTGCGGGCGCTCGGAAATAATACCCAAAAAAGCAAGGGGGGTTGTCAGGTCGAACCTTTTTGCCCCGCCGGCCCAGTTGGCGATGGTGATAAGGGTCCCCGAATATTTGAGCTATATTGGCTTCATGAAGCCGGTATAGCGCAAACGGATATAGCGTCACACAGAGATCGTTCGACAGCCGCAATCAGTCGGCAGTTGCAGCGCAATTCCTTGCCGATGTGATCACGCCATAAAATGCCCGGCAAGAGTTGCCGTGGCCATAATCGGGGGGCCTGTGGGGCACCAAACGGGGGGTATAAATTTCTATAACCCTATGAAAATAAACATTTAAACAAACTGGCACGTGGCATGCATAATAACAGGCAAACCGATCCGGGTTGTGGAAGTCCTGGGATCGACAAATTATTTGATGCAGCAAAATAAAGGACGGGAAAATGCAGGCCTTACAAACCGCCGCTACGGGAATGCTCGCGCAGGAGCGCAGGACCGAAGTGATCGCCAACAACCTGGCAAATATGAATACCACCGGATATCAGCGCCGGCGCATTGAATTTAATTCACTGATCTATAAAAATTCGCCGCGCCCGGACACGCCCCAGTCGTCGCCAAATGATCTGGTTGCCGGCGGCATTCATTCCGGTCTTGGGGTAAAGGCGGCGGCGACTTACCGTATTACCGAGCAGGGTTTTTTGAAAAAAACCGACAATCCTTTGGATATGGCGGTTCGCGGTTCGGGTTATTTTCAGATTCAACTGCCCAACGGTGAAACTGCCTATTCGCGAGACGGCAATTTTCAACTGGATCCGGAGGGGCAGATCGTCACCCAGGACGGGTTCCCCATGCAGCCGGGCATCAACGTGCCGACAAACACCCAGAATATATCCGTAAACGCCAGCGGCGAGGTGATTGCCAAAATACCGGGACAGGAAAACCCGGCGGTCGTTGGTATTGTCCAGATCGCCCTGTTTGCCAATGCCGGTGGTCTTTCCCCGTTGGGCGACAATATGTTTTCGGCCACGGAACAATCCGGCCAGCCGACGGTTGTTAACCCGGGGCAAGGCGGCAGCGGGTCCTTGCTTCAGGGGTTTGTCGAAAGTTCCAACGTCAATCCCATCGACGAGATTACCAAACTCATCAAAGCCCAACGGGCCTATGATATGAATTCCAAGGTCATGTCGACGGCCGACCGGATGATGACGCCGATCGGTGCCAAATAACCCCTACCCGGGGCGGGCAGTCGGCACCTCCCGCCTTAGGTGCCTGCCGCCTTAAACCCGAAACTCCAGATACACCGGCTGGTGGTCGGAACCTGTTGCCTGTTGGTCGATATGCATGGTCTTGGCTTTATCAGCCAACTCGACAGTGGCAAAGGCATAATCGATCCGCATGTCGGCCTTTTCATCGGGGCAGGTTTTGCATTCCGGACCATCCAGGGCATGGCCCAAATGGGTCCAAATATCGATTAATCCGTCGAGTTTGCTGAGCCGTCCATATGTGCCGTCGAGCGGTCCAACCAGCTGTTCATATTCGCCCGATTGGGGTTGCAGATTAAAGTCCCCCATCAACAGGGCCGGCCCCGGCATGGGCGGTTGCGGGCCGTCCTCGGTCCAGTGCTTGGCCACATCGCGACCGCTCCACAGACCGCCGTCGCGCGGCGCCTGGCGAACAATGCGCAACAGGGTGCGGATTTGTTTGGTCCGTTCCGGTGCTGACGCATGGCCCAGATGCACGCTGTAAACCCGCATCAACCCTAAGGGGCCGTCAATCACCGCTTCGAGGGCCGAGCGTTGCAGGGCCAGTTGATCAACCATTCCGTATTTGGGCAATAAATGATTGCGGCTGGAAAGCACGGGGGTTTTGCTTAACAGCATATTGCCGAACTGGCGGCGGCGGTTGACCACATGACCCTGGTCGTCCAGATAACTGGCATCGAGATCAACGCCCGGCCCGTAGGCCACATAATGGGTCGGAAACAACTCTGAAAACACCGCGACCTGATCGGTCATGCCGGTGGTTGAATTGAACCGGTCGACCTCCTGAAGGGCGATCACATCGGCGTCGCCGATTTCGTCGGCGATACGTTGAAGATCAATCTCTCCGTCCTTGCCGGTTCCATACTGGATGTTGTAACTGACACATTTCATGGCGGGGCTCCGTGCAATTTTTGTGTTTTCTTAATGGTCGGAAATAGCGGGAAGTGCAATATTGGATTTTAAGGCGTTCCGTAGTAGCGCTCGGGCAGGGTCGACTTGGATCAATCACAGGAGAACAGGCGTGACGGATAAACGAATGATAAATGCCGCCACGGCACCAGCGTCGGTCGGTGGATATTCCCAGGCCGTCGAAGTGAGCGGCAGCACCCGGCGGCTTTATATCAGCGGGCAAATCCCCGCGACCCGCGACGGCCATGTGCCGGCGCGCTTTAAAGAACAAGCGGCCGTCGCCTGGCAAAACGTCGCGGCCCAATTGGCGGCGGCGGATATGTCGATCAAGGATCTGGTGAAAGTCACGATATTTCTCGCCGACCGCACCTACGCCCTGGAAAACCGCGAAGCCCGGGGCTTGGCTCTGGGCACCTGTGCACCGGCCCAATCGGTGGTTATTGCCGGTATCTTTGACGCGGCCTGGTTGCTGGAAATAGAAGCCATTGCCGAATGTTGACGGGGGACCGCAGGCAACGCCGAAACCAATGTCTTCGAACTCACCGGCACCGCTATTTTTCGTCGATCGCCGTTATGCCGTTCCAGTCCGGCGGCGGGGCGCTTTTCAGGGCCCTGCACCGTTCCACATATAACCGGGCGGCGTTGTCATTTGGTGTCAGATTTTGCGCTTCCTGGAAGGCCTCCAGGGCCTCGGCGAACTGGCCGGACTGATACAACGTCCGGCCCAATTTAAAAGCCGCAAGGGATTTCGTCGGCGTTTTATTGGTTGGGCTTTCAGGGGCTAACAGCTGATAAATCGTCACCGCACCCAGGCGGCCTTTGACGGTCACCCGGTCCAGTTCCCGGAAGACAAACCCATCGGGTTTTTTGATCCGGTCGCGGGTATATTCCGTAAAAATCGCTTCCACACCATAATGTTTGGTCAACCCTTCGGTCCGCGACGCGAGATTTGCCGTATCGCCGACGATGTTGGATTCTAGGCGGTTGGCACCGCCGATGGCACCCAGCATTACCGAACCGGAATTAATGCCGAGGCCGAATTTTATCTGCATATTGCCGAGGCGTTTCTGGTCCTCATTAAAAACCTTTGTTTGTGTGATCATTTGGCTGGCACAATTTAAGGCCGCATCGGCGGCTCCCGGGAACAAAGCCAAAATGGCGTCGCCCTGGAACTGATTTATAAATCCCTTTTGTTCGGCGATGATCGGCTCCATCTCCCGTAAAAAAGTATTTAACCAGGTAAAGGTATCGGCCGGACCGAGTTTTTCGGTCAGCGCCGTGAACCCGCGAATATCAAGAAACAGCACGCCCATGTCGATCGAGGCGCTGGCCCCGGCTTCAATGTCCTGAATGCTTTTCTTTTCCAGTAAATCGAGGAACTCGAAGGGAACAAAACGACTGTAGGATTTGGTCAGATTGACCAGTTGTGTGTTATGGCGTCTGATTTCATCGCTCATTTGCCGGGTCATCCAAAGGGCACCGGCCTGCTGAACCATAACCGAATAAGCCGACGCCTGGTCCGGCGATATGGGGTCGAAGTAGTCTGCGCTGTCCCGGGTCACGCCGGCAATTATGGTGCCGGCAAAAGCCCCGCTTTTGTTGACGAAGGGACTGTAGATTATTTGGTTGAGTTGCAAGCTTTCCCAGGCGGTTAAAATTTCAGATTCTGCGGTGGCGATTTGCGCTTCGCCGCTCTCAAACCAGCTTTTGTCATATACCAGGTTCGGCGGCAGTTCATCAAACCCGAACTGATGGACGACGTCGAGGTGGCCCGCATCTTGGTCAAAAGTGACAAACAGCGCGACCTCAAATTCAAAGGCCTCCACCACCGATTCCAGGGTCACATCAAAAAAATCCGGTTCGGCCTCCGTATCCAGTGCCTTGGCGATATAGGATTGGATCGACTTGAAGCGCATCAGTTCGTCGTCGATCTGGTCTTTGGCGTTGGTCAGATCACGCTGCATGATCAACAGCTGGCCGGTTTCGTGCACCAGTTTTTGGTTTTTCGATATGATTTCAGTGGTCAACTGGCGGTTGTTCCACAAGGCACCGGCCTGTTGCACCATGACCGTAAAGGCGGAAACAACGTCCGGACCAATGGGTTTGTAATAATGCATGCTTTCGCCGGTAATCCCCATGACAACGGCACCAGACGGCGGTGCGGTCTGATCGGTAAGGGGACAAAGGATCGCCTGGTGCAAATCGAGCCTGGCCCACGCCTTGAGAAGGCCGTGGTCGTGGTCAAGGATCAGACTTTGGTCCGCTGTTAAATCCCCTAGGGCCAGGGGCAAGGTCTGAGGCGGGTCATCAATGCCGAAGACGGCAGATACCCGGACCTGCCCCGGGTTCGAACCGCCCTGCAGGAACAGGGCAACTTCCAATTCAAAGGCTTCGATCAGGGCTTCCAGGGTTAAGGCGAAAAATTCATCTTCCGTCGCGGCCGTCAGGGTATTGGCAATATAGGTTTGGATCGCCTTGAAGCGCATCAACTCGTCGTCGATCTGATCCTTGGCGCGGTTCAGATCGCGTTGCATGATGAGATGCTGGCCGGATTCCGCCTCTAATTTTTCGTAGGCCCGCAACAGGTCGTCATAACTGCGTTTTTTACCAAGGCGACGGACGCCGGTCATTTACGGGTCAGTCCCGGTCGCTCAGGCGGCTTTGCGACGGACCAGTGAATACAGCGACGTCGTGTAACTGTGGAAATGATTTTTGTTTCCAATGGTGCAATATTCACTGAACCCGTAGAGTCCCAACCAGGGAACTGCATCTTCACCGCAAATCGGGTGCTGCATTTTGGCAATGATTTCGTCCTTTAGAACCCGGTTGAACATTAACCGCCCGCGGGCCATGCAGTCGGCATGAAAAACCGCAGCGGGTCGACGGCCGTCCAATTGTTCGGTCATGCGGTTTACCAGACCATCCAGGCCGTCAAAAATATACTGCTCATCCCGCTGCATCAGGGTCAGTGTGGTTCCTTCGAGGACCGAGGCCGGCAGGTAAAAAGATTGTCTGTCGTCGGATATTTTAATCGGCACCCGCAGGATCTGCGGATTGTCGTAGGTCGCCTGTTCCTCTGCGTTCAAGGTGACCCCCAGACCGGTTATCGGCAAGGTTTCTGAAATATCGGAATTCGCCGGCAGGCCAACACGCTCCAACAGGGCCGGCCACGCCGGTTTGCCGTCGAGCTCGAGAATTTGATTGTCGTCGACTTTGGTCGCAACGAAGGTCATGCCTTCCAGCGGTACCGAACCGTGGTGGGCCCCCATGATGACTTCCAGGGACGGATCCGCCAGGCCGACCAGAATTATTCCCCGCTCGAGGACCTTGTCGCCATGAAACTGAAAGGTGCCTTTGGCTTTGCCGTTGTCTGCCGCCGTTGCCCCAAACAGCGGGATGTCGGCACCAAACACCTCTTCAATGCCTTCAATGACCCGGTCGCCGGCGACGTCGAGACCGGCGGTCAGGATATAAATCATGTTGATGCCGTCGAGTTTATCTTTGAGGGCCGCTGCCGCCTGTTTGCCCAGCGCCTTGGAATTGTGTCCGTCCAGCCCGTCAACCGAGACAACGGCGCATTCGGGCCCGGTTACCGCCATAACCGCCATGGAGCGCATGCTCTCGCTGACACCTTCCCGGCCGATGACGCCACTTCCCGTGCAGCCAATGACCTCGGCCTGTGGGCAGGCGTCTTTGGCCGCCGCCAAAATTTGCGGAAAATTATGGCCGACCGTGGAATGGATAATAAGCAGATCGCTGGTGCTTGCGCCCGATTCGCCAAAAGCCTGCTCAAGGCACCCATGAATGGCGGATTTGGAATTTACCGAGTTACTGATACCGGAGTTAAAATTCAACATTTTGCAGTCCCATCAATGTTAATTAAAAATTCCTGCTGCCCTCAAAATTCACACCAATTGTCATTATTTCATAGGGATTATCGTCAATTCGATGATCCATTGCAATGGTCTCCCCAGTTACCACCAAAGGCTTTGCGGCGCGTTTCCCCGTTGGGCCTGGATTGGCGTCGACAATCGAGTGGGGTTTGTCTGTTATTGCGGTGGTTCTGTCTGGATATATTGTCCACCCGTTGGTAACCAGTGACGGCTCTGGCATTGGTCCTGAGGTCGATATTTTAATCGGCGCAACCTGTGGTAAGATCCCATCCAGCCGATGACAAAATCTTGCGGAAAATAAAAAACTGTCGGCATGGGCCGGTATATCCTGTGCAGAGGACGCGGAATCGTAACCACGATTGATGACATGGTTGACGGGGTCAAACGCCTGCAATTGGAGTAGGTGGAGATCCAGCCGGGACCGAAATCCCTTGAGTACGGTAAATTTATTTGGATTTTGGACCCAGACCGGAATAAAGTTGAGCTGTGGGAGCCAAAATTCTGGGACGACAAAAATAAAGAGTGAATTCAGATTGAGGGCATTGTACGGCTATAGATAGAATTGCTTAGCTATATTTTACTAGAAAACCTTGAGTGGAGAATAGTCTAATGTCAAACAGTTCGAGGATTGTAAATTCGTCTTTTAGTGCTTTTGCCGTTGCCCTGTTTACAACCATGGCACTTGTCAACGTCACGCCGGCATTTGCCGCACAAACACTTATGGTCGGATTGGTGACCCATGTGGTAAATGCCGCCTTCGGCACGCCTCCGGCCACGCCCAGAGAGAAAAAATTTGTGAGATTTCCGATTGTTTCTGATGAAGTTTTGGAAACAGATGGCAATTCCGGAATTGTTGTCGAGTTTCTCGATGAAACGACCTTAACTCTGGGATCAGAATCTCGTCTCATTGTTGATACCATGGTGTATGACCCGAATTCGCGCAATGGCAAAACCATCCTTCGGCTGACCACCGGGGTTTTTCGATATGTTTCCGGTTTATCGATTAACCACGATGTGCAAATTTTCACCCCGGTCGTCGAGATCGGCGTTCGTGGCAGCGACGCGTTGATTTCCGTGGCTTCAGATGGTGCGACGACGGTAAATGTCTATTCGGGTGAATTCACCATAACCCGTCTCAATACGCCCGATCTGGTAGTGGTTAATGCCGCGCAAGTTGTAACGATTTCGGGGGCCGGCGATTTCGGTGCCATTGAACAGGGATCGACAGTTGTACCGACCGAGATGGATGTCAGTGCCAGCAAAGAAGATCCCGGGTTTGGTCTAAGCAAATCCGTTAACATTGAAAGCTTCAGCGGCGGCGGCGGCGGTCGAACCCGTAATACCAGAGCCCCTTCAGTTGCACCGCCGAGAATAGCGCCGGTGACAGTGCCGAGAATATCTTCTCCGAGTGGACATTATTAGTCGCTGACCGTAGTCTCGACCTGACACTAATAAACGCCACCTCTAAGCGGGCTTTTCTGTCTGAACTGATTCAGGTGATCACTTAAGAGTTGTTCGAGGTTTTTGGATCCCACTGTTATTGACGCCCAGCCATTCTTTTTCAGAAGTGCAATGGTTTTAGTCTGTTCGTTGATGGCCTCATCGAAACGACCTGATTCCGCATAGGCAGCAGCCAGGGTATCGCGATTTAGAATTTTGTAGGCGGGTGTCACCAAACCATGCTCAAGATTTACGGCTTTTTGGGCAAATTGCAGGGCCAAATCATCGTCGCGAAACCGGTCATCAGTGCTGGTTGCAAAAATCCGGGCTTTTCCGCCCAATGCGACGACAATCGGATTGTCTCCACCGGAACCTGAGTCCAGGTCGCCGAGACGAATTGCCGTATCAAATTCACTTACAGCCCAACCGTACTGGCGTTGTGAAGCAAATATTCGCCCCCGCGCCGCATACGGATAACCTGACGCATTGGGGGCAGCCTTAACTGCCGTGTTGCAGTCATCTGTCGCCACATCAAATTGGTTCTTCCAGACATAAAAAGTACAGCGTGCGCTATTTGCCAAAGACTTAGAAGCAGGGTTATTTGCGCCGTTTATGGCGCGCGTTGCATCGGCAATCGCGTTGTCCCAATCGCCGCTCGTGGTGCTCTGAGATACCAGACCGGCGGTCGAGGCCGTGGAAACCGACGCGTTCGACGGCATTGCTGAAGGTGACGAAGATGGATCTGTGGTCGAGGTTGAATTGGGCGAAGCCGCACAGCCCGCTATTCCAACGAGCAATGGCATCCAGACAAACAAGCGATTGCGCACGTTCATTTTCATGGCTAATTCCTCCATGAACTTCAGACGGTTCCTATCGCGCTTATTCTAACCCCCTATGAAACCTGGTTTCAAGGTTGTAAAACACAATCTGGAAAATTAGGAAAGCGACCATGAAATTTCAACCTGTGAGTGGGCACGTGAACAGGGCTGTTGTCCGGAACCGGACATTACCTACGGCGTGCCCGGATCGATGATCGGTTTTCAGGTGAGGTGCATATACATCGGAGCGATGACGTCGTCGGTTTATGGCGGCACCATCGTGCAGCTATCGCCGTGCCATATTATGGGAATTTGATGGCGAGTTGAGCCATGTCGGTTAACCCGCGAAAACTGCAGCAGACGGCATCGCAAAACATCGGTAACCCAGCTGATGCGAGAATGATAGTTATGTTTTAGGCACAAACAGCTTTCTGTGCTTGCGGTAACGCCATTAAAATCCAGGATGAAATACAGGCTTATTCGCACGCCGTTTTGCAGAGTCGCCGTTATTTCTCGCCACTTGGTGTGCACCTCACTTGGTGTGCGCCCTACGTCGTGTGCACCCTTCGTCGTGTGCACCCTTCGTCGGGTATGGCATTGCGTGCTAAAGACAAAGCCTAATGCCGCTTTGAATAACAAGCGACCGGTGTGCCCAAAGACGCAAAATCTGGAACGATCCCAAGGCCCGGGACCTCTCCCGCAGCCATTTGACCGTTTTCGCCAATTGGTGCTCCGGTTGCCGTTTGTGCGGTTACGTAACTGTTAAAATCCGTTGACGAAAACCGAAACCGCTTGGGTGTTGAATGGGCGAGATGGGCGATTGCAGCCGTAATAATATCGCCGCCCCAGCTGTCCTCGATCGTCATTGCGATGCCAAGCGAAACGCAAAGGTCGCGAATTTGTCGGGCTTTTGTAAGCCCGCCAACTTTGGAAATTTTCAGATTGATGAGGTCCATTGCGCCGTCGCCGTAAGCTCTCAACAAGGCCTGCAGTCCGTCAATGTTTTCGTCCAGAATAAATGGGCGCGCAGTCCGCCGACGGATCGTCAGTGATTCCTCATAACTTTTACAGGGTTGTTCGATATATACGTCCAGTTTCGCGATGCCGTCGACGACACGCGCGGCTTCATGCATTAACCAACCTGTATTCGCATCCGCGACCAATATTTCACCGCGGTCCAGAATTTTTCGGGTCCTATGAATACGAGCGATATCGTCATCTGGATCGCCGCCAACCTTGAGTTGGAATTTTGTATATCCTTGGTCACGATAGCCAGCGATTTTGTTTGCCATTATGTCGGGTGCTTCCTGACTTATCGCCCGATAAAGCGCGACGGAGCCGCCATGACGTCCCCCAAGCAAATCACAAACAGGAAGGTTTGTCTGTTTACCCAGCAAGTCCCAACAGGCCATATCGATCCCGGATTTGACATAAGGGTGCCCCAGCAAAGCCGTATCCATGATCAAATTGATGTTCCCGGTTTTAGTCGGGTCGGCGTCAATGAGATACGGTGCTAACTCAGCTACTCCTGTCCGTACGCCCGGTCCGTAGGCAGGCAGGTAAAAGGGTCCAAGAGGACAAACTTCTCCATACCCTGAAATGCCTTCATTCGTTTCAATTTCAACAACTGTGCAATCAAACACTTCAACAAATTTTCCATCTGCCCAGGAATATCGACCTTCTTTCAGAGGCAGATCAATTTGGTAAATGTTGATTGCCGTAATTTTCATTATTCGTCCTCTTATCCAATTTTAACGGTAAATTATTGTCGGCAGAAATGTATAATCATCAAACGGTCACGACGGGTTTTTTTGTCTGGCCGAAATACCTCTGAGGCTGACTCTGCTCGTATATGCAATCTGCGATGATGTTAAACTGCGGGTAAATTGTGAAAGTATTTAACCCGGTGTCGACACCCAAAATACCAGTGCTTCTTCATCTGCTGCTGAAATACAGGCGTGCCCAATCGGGCTGTCAAAGTAGGCGCAATCGCCTTTTTTAAGTGTTGCGGTTGAGTAATGTTCGGTATGCAGTTCGATTTCACCTTCCAGTACGTAAATCACTTCTTCGCCCGAATGACGAATTAATGGCCCGAACTGTTCTAGAGAATTGGCCTTAATCCGCGCAACGATGGGAATCATACGTTTATTCGCTAACTCATCACAAAGTGTTTCATAAACATAGTTTTCGGATTCGTGAAATTCGCCCTGACCATGGCGTGTTACAACGCGCCGCGTGCGATGCAGGTCTTTTTCCGTAGAGCTCAGCAATTCCGAAACATCTATCTTCAGTCCTTCAGCTATTCGCAAAAGAGTCGAAAACGTTGGCGAAAGTTGGTTGGTTTCAATTTTTGAAAGGGCTGAATGAGAAACCCCACCTCTTTTGGCAAGCTCTGTTTGGGTCAGCCCCTGGTCTAATCGCAGCTGCTTGACCCGATGCCCAAGATTCTCAGAATTCAAAGATTCGGATTTAACGACGCGTGACTTATTCTTGCGCAGAATTGTCATAACTGTAGGATTAATTTTATTATCGGAACTTTCTTGCATAATAGGAACACCTATGACATAAGGGAAACAATTAGTCAATTTAAAGATTATTGAAACTAATCAGGCTCGCGTGTTGTCGTCCTGCAAACGAGCGACTTATTTCTACCCGCCTCCGGGCAGACCATATAAAGAATTCTCGCTCCAGCAACCGTTATTATTGCGAATTACCAGGAGATATTATGAATAATCAATGGAAAGGCGTTTACCCCGCTGTTACCTCCAAATTTAAGCCCGACGGCGCTCTCGATCACGATGAAATGCGCCGATGCTACCGCCTGCAAATTGACGCCGGTGTTGACGGTTTGATCGTGTGCGGCTCGCTCGGAGAATCTTCAACGCTGAATTTGCAGGAAAAACTTGATGTTCTGAAGGATGCACAGTCGGTCAGTGATGGGCGCCCGGTTCTTTTCACGGTTAGCGAAGGCTCAACCAGGGACGCTCAAATTGCTGCAGAAAGGGCTGCCGCCATGGGTGCCGACGGCTTCCTGGCGTTGCCTGGATTGCCATACAAATCTGCCCCCCATGAAACAATTGCGCATTTTAGGGCGATTGCAAAAGCCGGCGCCTTACCGATCATGATTTATAACAATCCGGTCGCCTATGGCGTTGATGTTACTCCCGCAATGATGGCGGAAATGGCCGACGAGCCTCTGATTACATCGATTAAGGAAAGTTCCGACGACGTTCGACGGGTAACCGAAATTGTAAATATAACCGGTGATCGATACCAAATTTTTACCGGTGTGGATAATCTTGCGTTAGAGAGTTTTGCCATGGGAGCTGTCGGTTGGGTCGCGGGTCTGGTATTGGCATTTCCGAAAGAAACGGTTGCGATCTGGCGACTTCACTGCGCCGGCAGACACCAGGAAGCGCTGGAAATTTACCGCTGGTTCCGTCCGTTGCTGGACGTAGATGTATCGGCCAGATTGGTCCAGAACATCAAACTGGTTGAGGCCCTTGTTATTGATTCTAATGATCGTTGCCGTCTACCGCGCTTATCGCTGCAGGGCGCTGAAAGAGCGGCCATTGTCTCTCTTGTTGAAACGGCGCTTAGCAACCGGCCCAAAATTGATTCGTCGGTAATGGCTTGAAGGTCTTAGGGGGAAAAAAGTCACAAGCGCCAAAAACCGATGGGATCTTTGCTGGTTTTGAAGAATTGCATAAAATTAAAGGGGAGTGTATTTGGCAACTTTAGAAACATTACAAATTTGTTATTATAAGAATATAATTGCATTATAGGAAACTTGTGATATTGATGATTTGATTATTTCCAGGCGCCGTGATGGCGTTTCCAATCGTTTTAAATAATAGGTTGCCGTGGTCAGGAATGCGCATACTGGCGATGGTGATAATAAAACAACCTAATTAAAATGCGCTTCATGCGTAAAGAATGGGGAGAAAATAATGATTTCTAAATTGAAAAAATATCTGGGAGGATTGGCCTGCGTTGCCCTTGCAACAGCCATCACTTCACCGGCATTTAGCCAGCAACGCAACATTCTCGCTGAAGTTCTTGAGCGCGGAACTGTGCGCATTGCAATTAGTGGCGAATCGCCGAAATATTCAATGATGAAGCCCGATGGGACTCCAGAAGGCTACGAAGTTGATATGGGTCAAATGATTGCGGACCAGCTCGGTGTAAAAGTCGAGTGGCTGAAAGTCGACGGCGCGGGACGGGTGACTTCGCTGCAAACCGGTAAAGCTGATATTACCATATCGAATTTTACATCAAATTTTAAACGCTCGAAAGTGATCTCGTTTACGGATCCTTACATGGTTGTTGGCATGGTGTTTTATGTAAAAGCAGGCCGCGATGACATTAAAACCGTTGATGACCTCAATACACCAGATAGGAAGGTCGGATTTGGTCGGGGAAGTACACAGGAAGTTCTGGTCCCAGCGGCAGCTCCAAAGACGACGATCGTTCGTTTTTCCAAAATGTCCGATGTTCTGTCGGCCCTGAATACAGGTCGTATTGATGCCAGCGCACTGGATAATATAGGCCTCTCGGGTATCATGGCCCAACATCCAGGAAAATATAAGGTACTACCAGGTCGCTACTCCCGCGAAGATATCGCGCTGGGTTTGCCGAGGGATGATTTTGAGTGGTGGAGGCTCCTCAATACATTCATGCGCGACTTCAACATGTCAGGTAAGAATGACGAGCTTTTCAAAAAATGGTTCGGCGCTGACCGCCCGAGAGTATTTGAAGCCTGGTAAGCAATAAAATATGTGCACGCTCGTTTTCGGGCGTGCACATTTTATTTATAACGGGATCAGCGCATGTACGATTTCTATCTTCCGGATGTTTACCCTTATCTCCATAAGCTCCCGGCTGCTCTTTGGGTTACGATTGAAATCAGCATTTTGGCGACTTTATTGAGTTCTATTATGGGGGTTTTTTTGGCCATTATGCGCCGAAGTGACAGCAAAGTCCTTCGCGGTGTCAGCACGACCTATGTGGAAGTCATACGGAACATGCCTCTGGTTGTGCTGCTTTATCTCATATTTTTGGGACTACCTGCCTTTGGAATTGTGTTCAGCGGTTATGTGTCCGGTCTTATTGCCTTAACGCTCAATAGCGCGGCATTTATGACAGAAATTTTTCGTGCCGGCCTGATTGCGGTTCCCAGCGGCCAATTCGAGGCCGCTCAATCCCAGGGCATGTCACGTGTCACCGTATACCGTTATGTGATTCTGCCCCAGGTCCTCCGGACATCATATGCGCCATACGGAAACCAGGTCATTGGTGTGGTTATGGGATCGTCAATTATGATGATTGCAACGATAGAGGAAGTGACGGCCTGGATGTATAACACCGGTGCCGTCACCTATCGCTACTTTGAAGTTTTTGTTGTTGCGGGCATCGTTTATTTGATCGTTTGCCAAATGGCTAACGTCGCGCGAATTATGATTGGCAAAGCCCTCTTTAAGTCGGCCGCGGCGGGAGGCAAGTGGTGATTTTAATTGAATACGGCGGAGCACTATTACGCGGTCTTGGAATTACTTTATGGGTCAGTTGTCTCGCTCTGATTTTGGCGGCGGTCGTTGGCGCACTCATCGGAATTGCCCGAACATCAAAATTTATGTCCCTGCGCGTTGCAGCTACGGCCTATACGGAGTTTTTTCGATCCCTGCCTACTTTGGTAATGCTGTTTTTCGTTTTTTACGGCCTCACTGCGGCGTTTAATATTAACCTTAGCCCTTTTGTCGCAGCAACCATTGCGCTTGGCCTTGAAGGCAGTGCACTGATGTCGGAGGTCGTAAGGGGGGGACTGCAAAGTGTCGGAAAGGGGCAAAAAGAAGCGGCCCTTTCTTCTGGAATGCCGGTTTGGCAAGTCGAGTTGTACGTTGTCTGGCCGCAAGCTATTCGCGTGATGTTGCCTCCTGCAGTTGGCGTATACGTTTCCACGCTCAAGGGCTCGGCCCTGGCGTCAAGCATCGGTTTTGTTGAATTGATGCAAACCGGCCTTCTTGTCAGAGAGCGGGTTCAAAATGACTATGATGGGTTCACCGTACTCATTGCCGTAGCTGTGATTTACACCATTGTTAATTATGCCATTTCGCAAGCCGGCGCGCATATAGAGAGAAAGAGTAACTATGCCCAATAATTTGAAATCGCCGAACGATGCTGCGGCGCAAGACGAACCCATTTTAAAAGTCGAGGGTTTGGTAAAGCGGTTTGGCGATACCACGGTAATTAAGGAACTCAGCTTCGAAGTGCAACCGGGTCAGGTTGTTGTCCTTGTTGGCCCAAGCGGAACCGGTAAATCGACCTTCCTGAGATGCGTTAATGGTCTGGAAGATATTCAGGGCGGCAAAATAATCTTCGAAGGCGAGGAGGTAAAAGCCCGCCACTCTAATATCACGGCCATTCGACGGCGGATTGGTATGATCTTCCAGAACTTTAATTTGTATCCTCACCTAACAGCGGTCGAAAACGTGACTCTCGCGCCTGTTAAAGTCCTTAAAGAATCTCCCGAGTCCGCTAAAGAACGGGCAATGGAATTATTTCGTAAAGTCCGTCTTGAACATCGGGCAACCGCCTATCCGGGAGAAATGTCCGGTGGCGAACAACAGCGAGTGGCCATCGCACGTGCGCTTGCGATGAACCCGGCGTTGATGATGTTTGATGAGCCGACTTCGGCGCTTGACCCGGAAACCGTCGGTGATGTGCTAGCGGTGATGGAAGAGCTGGCAGCAGAGGGTCGCACTATGCTGGTGGTCACCCACGAGATGGCATTTGCCGACCATGTCGGTGATCGCATGTTATTTATGGATGGCGGATATGTGGTTGAAGACGGTCCGCCCAGCGAACTCCTGAACAATCCGAAAAATGACCGCACAAGGCAATTTGTCAATTCAGTTCTTAAGCCGGAAGCCGCGATGAAAGGTACGGCTGACAGCTCCGAAGTTCCGCCAAATATCGCCGCCCGTTAGGCGTATACACAGAGAGTAGAATTCAGTATCAAGGACAGCTTTCCGGCCATTCGGGCCTTTTCCGACTATGTTTTAATCATCCAAAATGAAAGCCATAGGATATGTCAAAATTTAAAATAGCGGACATCGAAATTATCCCCCTTACCCTTAAGCCGGTAAAGCCCGACTGGGGTACCAACAATTCGCTTGATACGGCAAATTTATTGGTGCTGATCAAAACCGACGACGGATTAACCGGGTACGGTGAAGCGGCGTCCGGCCCGGCTTATTTTAACCAGACATTTGGCTCTTTGCTCGATTGGCTCAATGCTTACGCGGTCGCACTGATTGGTCATGATGTCAGGGATATTATAGGTGCCCACAAGATTATGGATGGAGTTTCCGGCGAGCATCCGCCCGGAACCCAGCCTGCGCGTTGCGGTATCGATCTTGCACTGCATGATTTGGCCGGTAAACTCCTTGATGTGCCGGTTTACCAGCTTCTGGGTGGGCAATATCGTACCCGGTTCGAGATGCTAACGAACCTTTATGAATTAACGCCGGAAGCCAAGGCGTCGGCCGCGAAGGAATTTGTTGATGCCGGTTATACCGGGCTCAAGACCAAGGTTGGTGCGGCGACAAAACACGGCATTTCCAAAGCAAACTTAGAAATCGAAAAAGAAAAACTGATTGCTACTCTTGATGCGGTGCCCGACCATATTTATGTCGATGCCGATTCGAACCAGTCATGGGGTACTGTCAAAAATGTAATTTCGATTGTTGAGGAACTCTTTTCGCGCAAGCACTATAAGAACCTGTCTATTGAACAGCCTTTAAATTATCTGGATTTAGCTGGTCATGCCTATTTGCGCAGTGTTCTAAAAGTGCCGTTAATTATCGACGAGCCGATTACGTCGCCTGCAGCCGTATTACAAGCCATCCGTATGGGCGCGATGGATCGAATTGTTCTGAAGATCAGCCGGGTTGGTGGCCTGTTGCCTGCACGTCGGATTGCTGCAATTTGCGAAGCAGCATCGGTCGGGATCAGCCTTGATACGATGCCGTTTACGAAACTTGGCGACACTGCTAACTGTCATCTGGCCGCAACGTTACGCGATCATTACCCGATTGATGTGGACGGGCATTTGTGGTTCGAAAAAACACCCTATGTTGGTGGTTTAACCATGATTGGCGGACATGCTGAAATTGACGACGCACCGGGATTCGGCGTTGAACTGGACAAGGACCTCCTTGATGACCTCCGAAGAGCAGCGGATTAAACCAATTCATCACCAGGAAAAACAGGGCCGTAAGAAGACGCTCCCCGACATTGTCAGACGCGACCAGGAGATCGTTTTGCGTGTTTCATACGGCCCGTGCTGCTTTGCAAGCCGGTGAGGATGCCAATCGAAAAAAAATCGGCTTGACCAAAACACTTAAAAGCCACCTCAGGCAGTTTTGAGCTGGCATCGTAGCGCGACCGGGCGGGATCTTTTGAGTGGCAACTGGTGAACATAAAGTTGCTTTTTATGGAAATTCAAAACACATCGGAAATTCAAAACACATCGAAAATTCAAAACACATGGCAAAAATCGACGATGCCGCTGGAAAACCGGAATTTGACACTGTCATTACTCTCAATCTATTTTAACGCCAGGTTAAATGACCGGTTGGATCTTTAAACGAATCCAATGACACTGAATTCTGAACACGCACTGCGGTTTTGCGTCCTATTGCCCGCGCCCACCTAATTCATCAAACAGATGTCCATGCGCAATTTCCCTGACCTTTCGCCAGGCCTCCATCTGCAACTTCCGACAGTCGTTTGTATCACTTTGTTGGTCCAGGCCCTGGCAAGTATGAGTGCCATTCTGCCGTCGGCCATTGCTCCGGAACTGGCCATTGCCCATGGCGTGCCCGGATCAATGATCGGTTTTCAGGTGAGTTGTATTTACGTCGGCGCGATGACGTCGTCGATTTTTGGCGGTGCCGTCGTGCGCCGATACGGGGCGCTGAGATGTTGCCAACTGGCACTTTTATTTGCTGCGGCCGGGGGGCTGTTAACAGCCGTCACGCAGTTGGCGGCAGTAGCGCTGGGGGCGTTTTTAGTGGGTTTGGGGTATGGCCTGACCAACCCGTCATCGTCACATATGCTGATGAAAGTGACCAACGACAAAAACCGGAATTTGGTGTTCTCCATCAAACAGACCGGCGTTCCACTGGGCGGCGTCGTCGCCGGACTGGCCGGCCCGCCGTTGGTTTTGCTGGTCGGCTGGCAAATGACACTGGTCCTCGGTGCCGTGGCGGTTGTTGTCCTGCTGGTTCTCATCGGGCGTTTTCGGAAGTCCTGGGACCAGGACCGGGACACATCGGCCGGTCTACGCACCGACCCCTTCAAAGATGCAAAAATTGTTTGGCGACACGGTGGACTGCGCGCGGTTTCTCTGGCGGCCTTTACTTTTTCCGCCATGCAGGTGGGGATTTCGACGTTTACCGTGACCATGCTGGTCAGCGATATGGCGTTTAGTCTGATTGAAGCGGGGGCCGTGTTAGCGGTTCTTCAGGTTGCCGGTGTTTGCGGCCGGGTACTGTGGGGGTGGTTAGCCGACCGGACCGGGAGCCCCAGTGGTGTACTGATCGCCATCACCATCGTGACCGTCGCTGGTGCCCTGTTGATGGTGTTTCTCCATCGGGACACACCGCCGGAGTTGATTTATCTGATGTTTGCAGTGATGGGCCTGACGGCGGTTGGCTGGAACGGTGTATTTTTGGCGGAAATTGCCCGGTTGGCACCGACCGGCCTTATCGGCAGTGCGACCGGCTCCTCCATGGTGGTCACCTTTGCCGGGGTCATGGTGGGACCGGCAGCCATCGCCGGCCTTTATCTCGTGGCTGGGTCTTATACCCTGACCTTTGCGATGTTTGCCGTGGTTCCCTTGGTCGGATTATTTTTTGTCGTCGAGGCGCGCAAGTTTGGTAAACCGCAAGCGTGACGGTGGGCGCAGGTCTGCATGGCGTTTGCGCATTCTATATTGGGCCCGCATGCGTTCCCGAAACAGGTCAATTTCCGTGACCGAAATTTTCCCGTCGGCATTGTCATCCATGTGCTGGAACCGGGTCCGTGACGGTGCCAGATATTCGTCGAAACCCACTTCACTGTTGCCATCACGATCGAGGTCGAGAAATCGCCGAACGGAGGTTTCCGCATTGGCGTATTCAGTCATGGTGACTGTGCCGTTTTTGTCAAAATCCAGGGTCGCAAACTGTTCGCCCCGTTTTTTCAGAAACTCGCGCAGACTGATCGCACCATTGGCATCTGCATCGACTTTCTGAAACCATTGACCGGCCTGGTTATGATCGAGGGCACTGGCGGGCAGGGCGGTTAATCCGGCCAGGGCCAGACCCATCAGGGGTGATTTAAGGGGATTGCGGCTCATGGTCTTATCCAATGGTCGTTTTGCTGGAGCCATATTTACGGACTTTACGTTGGAAATTAAGGGCTTCATGGGCGGTGATCTGTCCGTCGCCGTCGATATCAATGATGGCAAATCGACTTTTTCCCCGGTCTTCAAATTCGTTTAGGCTAATTCGCCCATCGGCGTTGTCGTCCATGCGCTTCAGGCGTTCCGCCCATTGTGGGTCAGCGCTGGCTTCTTCCGTCGAAATCTGGTTGTCCCGGTTGACATCAAAGGCCATAAAGCGTTGGTAACGGACGGCCTGCAATTCACTCAAAGAGATGCCGCCATCGCTGTTATGGTCGAGAAACACGAACCAGGCGTCTTTTGGTTGTTCGCCGGCAATGGCAGAAATCGCCAGTAACAGTCCACCACACAGTCCGAGAATTGCACTTTTCATTATAATATCTCCTCAACATGCCCTGGTCGCATCGACCTGGGGTAAATCGACCGAAGGTTCAGAATAGGTGTAAATGGTGAATCGGAATTTAAGAGGGATGGTTAATGGTCGTAAAAAATAGTCTTTTTATAACAACAGCTTAAAATAATGTATGGTTAATTTTTCCAGTTTTTATCGCGAAATTGCTGTATTTCAAGCCGGTAACCATTGGGATCCAGGAATAGGCATGAGTAGACGTTAAAGGTTTCGGAATAGGCTGGTGACCTTTCAAAAACCACGTCCTTGGCAACCAGGAAGTCATAAAACCCGTCCACATCGTCACTAACCAGACTGAGCGTGACACCGACGGGGCTGGTCGGACGATCATGCAGGGAACAAAGACCAATGAAACTCGAGGGGCTCAAACGGTAGATGTGGCAACTTCCCTGATCCAATACAAAATCCAGTTCCAGGGTCTGGCCATAAAACTGTGATGTCATTTCGAGGTCGTCGGTGTATAAAAAGGTTACCTGTTGGCCAATGCTTGGTCGCTTCATTGTGGATTTCTCTTATCTTGAGGGTTAGATTTAAACAGACCCTGTCCGTTTACCTGCAAATAGCAACGGGATATTGTAAATGCCATTCGTCCATAAAGATGCCGACGGAAAGATCCTTGCTGTTTACGAGGACTTTATCGAGGGAACCGAAGAGGTTGTCCCCGATGACCCGGCTTTGGTCGCCTTTATTACTAAAAACATTCCCTCGGCAAATCTGGTCGATGACTGGGTCCAGTCCGATCTGGCCCTGTCCCGTGTGGTTGAGGATTTGGTCGACGTGCTGATCGAAAAAAACCTGATCATGTTTACCGACCTGCCCGAAGGTGCCCAGCAAAAACTGATGGAACGCCGCGGTTTACGAAAAGAGTTCACTTACGTTGAGAACCTGTTTGGTGACGACGAAAATGGCTTCGATGACAGCGACAACGAAGGCATGTTTTAAGGGCAGGGCTCGAACAGGACGGGCCGGAATTTAACGATCATTTGACAACAGGAAATACCAACACCATGACAATTGAAAAACGCCCCTTTGGCAAAACAGGCCATATGAGTTCCGCCGTAATTTTTGGCGCAGCTGCGCTGAAATCCGTAGATCAGTCGACCGCAGACGGGGTGCTGGATTTATTGCTGGAACATGGCGTCAATCATATTGATACGGCGCCGCGTTATGGCGACGCGGAACTGCGTATCGGCCCGTGGATGACCACCCATCGCAAGGATTTTTTTCTCGCAACAAAAACCGGAGCGCGCGATTACCAGGGGGCAAAAACCGAAATCCACAAGTCCCTCGAGAGGTTGCGCACCGACCATATTGACCTGCTGCAGCTGCATGCCCTTGTTTATCCCGACGAATGCCGTCAGGCGCTCGGTGAAGGCGGCGCCCTGGAAGCCCTGATCGAGGCCCGAGAGCAGGGGCTGATCGGTCATATTGGCGTTACCGGCCATGGCTGGACCGTCGCCGCCATGCATCAGCAGAGCCTGGAAGTTTTTGACTTTGATGCGGTCCTGATGCCGTGGAACTGGTTTGCCGCCAACCATGAGTTATACAACCCGGATTATCAGGCAACCCTGGCCCTGTGCAAAAAACGGGGCATTGCCGTTCAAACCATTAAAGGTATCGCCCGAGGTCCGTGGGCGGCAGGTGTCAAACCAAACCGCGAAACCTGGTACGAACCTCTGGAAGGCGACGATACCATCCGAAAATCCGTCCATTGGGTGTTGGGCCACCCGGATATTTTTCTCAATTCGGCCGGCGATGTTGGTCTGTTGCCGTCCGTTTTAAAGGCCGCCAACCCCTTGGGGCCGAAACCCAGCGATCAGGAAATGGCCGGACTTAACGACCGCGAAGGCCTGGCCTCAATTTTCGGAATATAACGTTTTCCGGCGGGCCCGGATTATTTGGACCGCATATTGTGCCAGGCGTCGGCTTGTTTTTGATCCAAACGGTTGTCGTAATACCCCTGCATGGGATAAACGAAGGGCCCGTCGCCGGGTTTTCGCATTAAAATGATCAACACGGCATTTTCGGGAATCTGTTTGTTTTCCGCATGGGACAACAAACTCTCGGGGTTTTCAATCTGGATTACCTGGGGCGGTTTGTGCAGGCTATAAAAGTACCCCAATATGGCATAACCATTGGCTGCCGCCAGATCATAAAACAGTGTCGGTTGAAGATTGTAAAATCCATGATTGAACCAGCCGGTAAACGGCCCCTCGTGGATCATCAGGCCGCCGCTGCGGGTCCGTTCGTGGATGGTTTTAAAAGTCTGTCCAATGTTAAATACATGTTCTGCAGTGCCATTATTGATGGTCACATCAAATTGTTCGTCCATGGGAACAGGTTCGTTGAGATCGTATTTTAAGGCGTTTTCGGAGCCGTTCAAGTCGATGGCAACCATGCGTTTTGCCGAGAACAGAACCCGATAGAGGACTTTTGCCGCATCATATAAATAGGCCGGGTTTTCCCGGTCCATCAATTGTTCGATCAACTGCTGTTGTATATCCGGGTCGGCGACAAGTTCTTTGGCGTCGTCGACAAATTCCTGCACTTGCACATCGCCATAGATATTGGCTTCGCCAAACTCCAGAATTGATGCGGATTGCGGCAGCATGCCCTGTTTCAGAGCCTCCTTCAGGATGTGGTAGTAGACCCGGGTGATCGCCATCTGTTGTCCAGTCGTTGGTTTAACCCGGTGACCGGGTCTATGGTTTTGCCGTGGGGCAAAGCATAGGTGACAAAGGTAAACAGAACCTGAGCACGGAATATTTTGTTGCCGATCCCATCCGGCTATGGTCCTGTCGTACGTGATGGGTTAGAAAATGCCTATGACAGATCCTATTGAATTTCGCGATGCCATGGGTCATTTTGCCTCAGGTGTTACCGTTGTCACCGTATCGGATGGGCAGGACGGCATTGGTGGATTGACCGCCAACGCCTTTTCTTCCCTTTCCCTGGATCCGCCGCTGGTCCTCATCTGTGTAGATAATTTGTCCCAGGCCCGGGTCCATATCGAAAGCCAAAAAACCTTTGTCGTGCATTTTCTGGCCGACCATCAGGAACCGGTGGCCGTCGCCTTTTCGCGGCGCGGGTCTGACAAGGCCAATGGCGTTTCCTGGTCCAAAAGCCCGACCGGAACGCCCATGCTTAAAGATTATCTGATTGCTCTCGAGTGCCAGTTGGAAAACGCCGTGGATGGCGGCGATCACATGATCCTGGTTGGTCGGGTAATGGACATTCAATCGACCGATACTCACCGCCCGCCGCTGACCTATTACCGCGGTCAGATCAACGCTTTGGTGCCGAAATCGGGATTGGATTAAGGACAATATTTAATTTTATCGAATCTGCGTTCAAATTCTGAAGGCAGATTAAATCCGACGAGAAATATTCCAAATTCTAATGACTTTGCGGTTTCTGCTTGGACCAATTTAGGGCCAAATATTACCCTTACGAAGCAGAGCAGGGGAACTACGCCGGGACAGGTCCCGTTTCATAGGCCCACTTCCCTTGATAAAAGGCCTCTCTTGGAATTCTGAATTGTCAGCACATCAAGACGGATACTCTAAGTCCGTAATCTCACAAATGGGTGCTCCCTGGCAAAACCATTCAGAAAATGATCGCGTAAATTATGTGAAAATCACCAACCCCCAAACGAAAACGACATGGGTTATAGCTATAAATACTGCGAAGGATCCGAGATCTTTTGCAATTTTTGATAGCGGGTGGATATCAGTGCTAATTCGATTGATGGTCACTTCGGTGGCACTGTTTAAAATCTCAATGATTAACACCAAAAGAACTGGACTAACAAGTGCGGCGCGCTGCAGTCCGCTGTCGACAAGCCAGCAACCCAACGGCAACAGGATACCAGCCAAGATGCATTCCTGCCGGAACGCCCTTTCCGATTTCCAGGCGTAAACAAGGCCGTCAATGGAATGTCCGAGTGCTTTTAAAATGCCTTGCATTTACGCAATTCCTCGAGATTTTCAAATAGCCGGCAGGTCCATTCGTTTGCCGACCACATGGGTCCGAAGCTCATTCAATGACTTAAGGCTGGCCATTGCCTTTTCCGGCTGTGATTTAGCGACTCCGACTAACAAGGCTTCGATGAGGCCAAGGGTTGTGGTATGCATGCTAAGCATGTCCGTGCGCCCGCGTTGAACCGAAAGAACCAGATCGACTTGATCGCGCAGTTTTGTGCCTAAGGTGTCGGAAAACAAAACCGTTGAAACACCGCGCTTTGCCGATTGGTCCAGTAGGGTCGCCAGTTCAGGATATATCCTGCCATAGGCGAAGATCATCATCAGGTCACCCTGACTTAAATGCAGCAATTGGTCAGCAAGAAGTATTCCAGTTTGAGTGACACTTGTCGCCTCAATACCAAAGCGCTTTAGCTGAATTGAAAAATAGTTTGCCATCGCACTTGAAGGTCCAATGCCGAAAACATAGGCTCGTTTCGCGGCGACAATGAAGTCAACCGCCTGTTCAAAACTCTCTGATGTGATGTCACGGCGCAGGCGTTCAAGCGCTTTCTGATGTATATCAATCGTCATATCGAGGGCCGAAATCAAATCGTCGCCAACATCGTCCAGCGTCCGCTCCAATCTATTGAAAAGTGACGGATTGCGCCTCATTTCATCTGCCAGGGAGCGCCGCATTTCTTCCATTCCGGAAAATCCAAGTGATTTCACAGCGCGAATCACAGTCGCATCGCTGGTCCCAACTTTTCCGGCAAGAGACAGTGCCGGCTCAATCAACGTCTCTTCGGGATTCTCCAGAAAGAAACGAACAACACGCTGCTCCGCAGGGCGCATTAGCTCTATTGAGGCCGTCACTCTGTTGTCGAAGGTGTTTTTATTCATGGCTAAATATCCTTATTGACTCAGAATGTAGTATACACTACATATTAATAAAATAAAGTAATAAACACAACATTATCATTAATGACGTTACACCAAGTAATTTGAGGGAATGTTATGGATATGATCTCTTCGGGTATCACAACCGCGTCCGCAACAGTTGCGCTCGCTGCCTTTCTCGCCTCTATCGTAGAATTTGTCGAGGCGTTAACGATTGTGCTCGCAGTCGGTACGGTTCGCGGTTGGCGACCAGCGTTGATCGGTGCGGGTGCAGGTGCGGCTCTTTTGGTTGTGCTTGTCGCCATTTTTGGACCGCTTCTTTCTGCCGTACCAATCACCTGGTTGCAACTGGTTGTCGGTATATTGTTATTGTTGTTCGGCATGCGATGGTTACGCAAGGCCGTGCTGCGCTCGGCAGGTATTATTGCCTTGCATGATGAGGTGGCGATATACGCAAAGGAAACTCAATCCCTGCAGATTGACGGCCGGCCAGCGGGAAGATGGGATCCGATCGCCTTGATCGCTAGCTTTAAGGCCGTTGTGCTTGAGGGGTTGGAGGTAATTTTTATTGTCATC
>JAJFII010000022.1 GCA_021775095.1 Rhodospirillales bacterium | reverse complement strand
GTCCAGGACCTGAAGGTGCAAACCGTTGGTCAGGTTGTTCAGCCTGGCGCGCTGGTCATGAGAATTGTCCCGGAAGACGTCATCCTGGAAGCAGAAGTTCGTATCCGGACCGATGACATTGGCCACGTTGAAGTGGGCCAGGATGTGAGCATTAAAGTGAGCAGTTATAATTTCAGCCGGTTTGGTGGTGTCGACGGAAAATTGCGCCGAATTTCAGCGACCAGTCACGTTAAAGACAACGGCGATGCCTATTTCAAGGGCTGGGTTAGTCTGAATAAACCGTATGTCGGTGACGATCCGGGCCGCTTTAAAATTTCCTCCGGCATGGGTGTACAGGCAGACATTCAAACGGGCAACAAGACCCTTCTGGAATATCTGGTTAAACCCCTGACAGATGTCGCCAACCGCGCCTTCCGAGAAAGGTAACGAATGATGAACAATTCAAAATACCCGACTTACGAAATCTCGATTGAAATGTTAGCTCAATTGCGGGTGCTGATGCAGAGCGGGACATCGCTCGAAAATATCGCAGAAATCCTCGATGCCGGCAAAATGGCCAGTGTTGGCCAGAACCCCTCGATCCGCCAGTCTGACAGCTCGCAGCCAAAGGCCGCAACCTACGACTTAAGCCAATTAAAGGCGAATACCCAACATTTGAAAGCAACCGTTGATGCCTTGTTGGCCTCAGACGATGTCAAAGACCTGCCGGCTATTGCCGGATCCCTGGATCTCATCTCCCATGCAACTGCGGCTGTATTAGGGGAAATGGAGCTGCTTGACAGCACCGCCGCCGGGCACAGGAAAGATGCGGAAACGGGGCACAGACCGAACCGCTCAGACGATACAATTCTCGCCAAGATCCAGCCAGAATCTGCGGTAAAGGTGGCGCGAGCAAAGTCAGAAATCGCTGACGCGCCGTCGCCCCATAGTTTGCCCCCGGCGGGCAGTCAAAAACCACCGGCTGCGGCCCGGTTGGCGCCGGTATACGCGACAGCGGATTCCGCCATATCGCTTCCCGGATCGGCGCAAATTATGGCGGCAAAACCACCTGTGCCGCCTTCCATTCCAAGCGGCGTCCGGCCCCACGAGCAATCCCCTGAACCGTCAAGCAAACCCGCTGCCGCGGCACCAAAGGTTGCTATTCCGCCACACCTGCCAGTTACCGCACCGGTTGCGCCAGCCGCGCGCACTCGCCACGATCAACCGACCGGGAAACCGCTTGAGCCGGCAAAAAAACCGGTTGTGCCGGCGGGTTCTGATTTGCATAACCGTTTAGCCGGTGTGCTCGATCAAATCTCATCTCTGGCCCGCGATTCTGGTGCAAACCAGGATCGCAACCAGTAAGGTTTGGATAGGACGTGAGCCCGGTTGTGACAGGAGAACACACGGATCTGAATGTGGCGACCGCTCATGGGGATTGGGCCCATGTCGCCTTATCGCCACGGCAACGTCAAATACTGACGCTTCTACGGGCCGGAAAATCCAACAAGGAAATCGCCACAGATTTGAATATTGGTCTTGGCACCACCAAACAACACCTTGTTACCTTATTCAAAAAACTCGGTGCTACAAACCGGGCCATGGCCATATCAAAAAGCCAAGCTTTGACCGGAGCCTCCGTTGACGGCCCTGTCGCCATTGAGCGCCCGGAAAGGGACCGTGCGGAAAACATTTCCTATCGGGAACGCCGCCCCGTCGCCGTCCTTTGTTTGCGGCCAGACACAAAAAACATTGCCTTGGACGCGGATACAATCAAACACCTTAACCGTCTCTATTCGGATGTGGCGTTTGATTTTGATGCGGGCTTTCTCGTTCATAGCGGCGGCCGGTGCGACTTGATTTTCGGAATCCGTCAGGTTCGACGCCACGATATACTGAGGGCCGTGCGTGCCGCCGTCTCGATCTCAAAATCCATTGGGTCGGCCCTGCGTGAGGACTTTCAATTGCAGGCGGGACTGGCTTACGGTTATATCGCCGCGAGTATGGATAAGGACGGCGACTGGACCGGCGAGGCGATCCAGGGTGGTGTTATGGCAACCGCTCAAAACGAAATGAACCATGCTGCGCCGGGCCGGATTAATCTCCATCACACGGCGAAAACCATGATCGAACATATTGGTTTTGATGCGGATCAGATAACCGCAGGCCATATTGCCCTGAGCCCGACTTTCAGATGGCGCGCTAAACACACCGGTGGTCAAACACCGTTGGTCGGTCGGGCACCGGAACTGGAAGTCTTGCGCGCTGCGTTACAAGATCATGCCGACGGAAAACCCGGAATAATATCCATACAGGGTGAAACCGGTATGGGGAAAACCGAGTTGCTCCATGCCTTTATCGGTCAGGCAGAAGCAGCGCGATTGACGCCAGATTATTGGACATGTTCCCTGGCGGACAGTCAGCCCGGGGCACCGTCTCTTGGATGGTTGGCGCATGCCGATGGCACGCAGTTCCTCGATCTCTCGAATTTTTGTAAGACGGTATTGCGGCAAAAAACAACACCAACCGATCCGCTGATTATTGAGAATTGTCATAACCTGACAACAGCAAAGTTTGTCGAACTGCTGACGGTTATAAAAAAATACGGCCAAAACCAGTTCATCGTTATTTCCCATCGGGGGCCGCTCCCGGCGCTGCAACCGGATGGGATGGAATTCACGGCCTTGCATTTGAAGCGTCTTTCCGAAAGGGAAATGACAACGGTCCTTTGCAATTTGTTGGGACCTGCCCACCGGGCGGAAAAATGGATAAAACAAATGGCTCAAGGGGTGCCTTTGTTTTTGCGCCAACTGGTGAGTTTTGCGCTCGTCGAAATAGAAAACCAACGCAACCGCCCGGGAATTATCCCGCCAATCGAATTGTGTGCGGTCATTTGTGAACGGGTTGAGTCCCATAATCTGGATCGCCGGTTGTTACATGTGATCGCAAAAACCAAAAACCCGGAAACCGTAATGGGGCTCGCCAAATCCTGGCCCGGTGATCGCAATGATCTGCGCTTAAAACTTGAACAGGCCGTCGCCTCCGGAGTGGTCGAAGCCGTCACCGGCCACCGGCGCGCGGCAACCCAATATCGAATTTCCCATCCCCTTCTGGTTTGGGTTTTTTCCATACTTTTTTTATCGCCTGTCGGCCCGTCCGCTTAGGAATCCGAAAATCATGTCCATAAAAAAACATCTGCCGCTGTTTATAATCGGGTTTTCTGCGGTTTTAATGACCGGCTGCGCGGTCAAACGGGACGCCTATGATTTGCCGTCCATTGAACTGCCCAGTTCCTATAAACACGCATCTCCTGATAGGTCGACAGCTGCACAGTCCGGTGAACCGGCACCAGCGGTCATCCCGCAATCCGTGTCTCGCTGGTGGGAACACTATGGAAATGAAGAATTGAACAGTTTGGTACTGGAAGGGCTCGCCAATAACTATCAATTAAAAGCCGCTATTCAGAGAATCGTCCAGGCGCATGCACTCGCCGATGTTGAAGAAGCCGACCAGTGGCCGGAACTCAGTGGATCTGCCGGTTATGAACTTGAAGCGCCGGTCGGGGGAATAGGCTCTTTAACTGCCGGCGATACAAGGAAGTCGCGCCACACCTATCAGGTCGGGGTTGAGGCCAGCTACGAGATCGATCTGTGGGGGAAAAACCGCTCGAAAACGGAAGCCGCCTTTCAACGGGCCTGGGCCAGTCTGTTTGACCGGGAAACAGTTGCCCTGACCTTAACCTCTGATATTACCCGCAATTTTGTCGAATTCCTGTCGCTAATGGACCGCATTTCCAACGCCCAACTGACCGAGGAAACCCTGACAAATATGGAAACGGCGGTTCGGGATCGGGTTGCAGGCGGCGAAGCGACGGCCCTGCAACTGGCGCAACAAAAATCTGCCGTCGCCGCGTCAAAGGCGGTAATCCCTGTCCTTAAATTGCAACGCGATCAACGGCTGAATGCCCTTGCCCTGCTGGTCGGCAAGAGCCCCTCACAAATTAACATTGTCAGCAGCGGTTTGAAGGACATTATTGTTCCCGATACCAAGTCGCCGGGTGTTCCAACCCGCCTGTTGCTGAGGCGTCCCGACATTCGCAGCATCGAGGCCAATATGATTGCCGCTGACGCTGATATTGACACGGCGCGGGCGGAATTATTTCCATCCATCGATTTATCCGCAGAAGCCGGCTTCGGCGCCCGCCATCTCAATTTATTATTTGCCCCGCAAAGCCTGTTCTTTAACGCCGCCGCATCCGTCACCCAAGTCATTTTTGATGGTGGCCGCAGAAAAAACCAAATCAAATTTGAAGAAGCCCAGCATGCAGAGCTGGTCCACAATTATTCACAGGCCATCTATACGGCGGTCAAGGAAGTGGAAGACGCTTTGGTTTCCATTCGTTATCTGGGCATTCGTCGGGACCGGCAAAAAGAAGCCGTTGTCGCAGCTGAGGAAGCCTATCATTTTTCCAAACAATCTTATGACATCGGCGCATCTGACTATTTAACCCTGCTCGATACGGAACGAACCCTGTTCCAAGGACGGGATGAATTGCAACGGGTTGATTTTGAAGTTTATGTGGCGACCATTGATTTGTTCAAAGCTCTTGGCGGAAGCGTAGCTCCACGAGAAATCCGTGTTGCCACGTCACAGGACAGTGAAACCATATCACAACCGCCGGGATATTTTACCGACGAGTTGCCATTGAACCCATTACAAAGCTTCGTGCCAAACTTACCGGAAAAAGGCCATTGGGTGCATTTGGCATCTCTGTGGAGCGAAGATGCGGCCTGGCGTCATTGGCGTCGCCTGAAACAACGGTTCCCGGCCCGCTTGAAAAAAACCACACCGCGTATCGACCGGCAGCAGTCAATAAAAGAAGTTGGCAGTTGGGTAAGCGTTCTTGTCGGGCCCTTTGATGATCGCGCCGATGCCTATTCTTTGTGTAATGAATTCCATGTCCTGGGCAATGGATGTCAGGTCATGGTTCGATGACTTCTGGCCCAATCATCACCGCTCGCCTGGATCAGACCAAAGGCCAAATTTGTGCCTGGACGGTGGCGTTGTTTCTCGCCTTAATCCTGTTTCATCAGCCGGTCGCGGCAAAATCCACCAACGCACTGTGGCGTCCCTTACCCTGGCACCTGGTCGACTATTTCCATCGACTGCCGCCGACGGGACCCTTTCAATCACTGGAAATTACAACCCAATTGGAAGGCGATGCAGATCGAGGTGCAAATCTATATATCAGCCCCTTGTGGGGGCAGATTAATGAAACAGGTTTTTATTTCGGATTTCTTTCGGACCTTTATGACCCGCGCCAGCGGAAGTCGGTCGGCAAAGGCCTGATTTTTTCCAGGTGGGGGAAAAGTACCAAAGGCGATACAAGCGTGACCGGGCCCGGTTGGGCCTATATCGGCGAAAAAGAAACGTCAGGGGAGGGGGATTTTGCCAGTATCCGTTTGCCCTACCCCTGGGGACCGGGTTTATATAGTTTCAATTTACACCAGCGAAAACCATCCGGTGCCGCATCGGACCACGCGTGGTTTGAGTTAACTGTCCTGGAGCATCGGACAAAACAAAAAACCCAGTTTGGTGCTTTGAAATTTTATGGCGAAAGATTTACCCTCTCAAGCAAGGTGATCAGCTTCATCGAAATTTACGCGGACCGAAAAAAAGGCAAATACATCTTTCCTTCCGAGCTGCCAAATATAAACATCCTGTTTGGCCTGCCCCTGGTAAACAAACGGTATTCCGCCGTATCGAGCCGCCCGGTTTATGGCAAAGACATTCCCAGATTAACCCTTTCAACAACTGAAAATGCGGTCATGAAATTTCACCTGGGACAGATCCCTGTCCCGCAAACACCGTCGAAGGCCGTGCAGTAGCTTGGAGGTTTTGGCCGTATTCAATGCCAAGGGCGGCGTTGGTAAAACGACGACAGCGGTCAATCTGGCGGCCTGCTTTGCGGCGCTGGGTAAAAAAGTTCTTTTGCTGGACCTGGATTCGCAGGGCAATGCGACATCGAGCATGGGTCTAAAAAAACTCCCGGAGGTCGGTTCCTACGACGTGATCACAAATCGAAGCGCCATTGAAAAGGCCATTGTCCGGACATCATTTGATAATTTATCACTGCTTGGTGCGACCAAAAACCTGGCGACGATTGATGTCGATCTAGCCCTTGGTGACCTGGAAAACCGAACCATTCGGAACGCCATTCAGCCCCTTGCACCGAGCGTTGATATTGTCGTCCTCGATTGTGCGCCGACGTTCGGCACGGTAACCATTAATGCCCTGGTATCGGCCGACGCCGTGCTTATACCGACCCAACCGAGCCCCTATGCCCATGATGGACTGGTTCGGACATGGACAATACTTGGGCGAATCCGTTCGGACCTGAGTCCGGCCTTAAAAATTGTCGGAATATTACCAACTTTCTGCCAGGCCAAGGGCGATGGCCTGTCCGGCGAAAAGGAAATCCTGTTAGCCATGACGGCGGAGTTCGGCGATCTTGTTCGTGAGCCGGGCATCGCAAATGCCGGCGAATATTTTACCGAAGCCTCAATTGTCGGTTTGCCGAGTGTCATTTACGACCCTAACCACCCGGCGAGCCTGTCTTATATTCATTTGGCGATTGAACTATTGGGTTTGCAACAACCAGGCTCGACGTCGCCGGATGAACCACAGTTTCGAGCGATAGGTACGGCTTCGACGGAGGACATGACGATTGCGACACATGCCGTTGTCGAATGTTTCGAGGCATGGCAACAGCAGGCAAAAGAAAACGGCCTGTTTGAGGAACGGACCAATCTTCCCCCGGTCGATGGGGCAGCCATGCAAACTGCCAGCGACGCAGCTCGCCCGCTCCTGCAATCGACGGTACCGGTGGAGGGTTTAACGGTTGCCGTCATTGCGGTCACGGTTGGAGTATCCATTCTGACGGGCCTGGTCGGATTTTTTGCCGGCTGGCAATTTGGTCTCGGCAGTTAGGAACGGAGGTGAAATTTTATGGCTGATGCGTCGCCCCAACCCGCTCTATCACTCGATATTTCTGGTTTCGCTTTGGCCGTAACCGAATGCCAATCAAAGGAAACTCTTGGCCGTTTGTTCGGTCGGCCGGAGCGTGTCGAAGACCGGGAAATAGGCCGATTGATCGACCAGTTTCATTCGCCGGAGACACAAAAAAGCCGATTTGATGCGGAACGGGCGGCCCTTCATCTGGCAACGATTGCGCCTGACAACAGCGACGTTAAATACCTTGTCATTACCTGGTATTCGAACGCAAATAACGTCGACGCACGTCGATACCAATCGGTCCTTGATGCCTTAAATAAACCCAAAAGCGTACGAACAGCTAACCGGCTTGGGCAGTCCCTGCGCAAGGCAGGAATGCCCGTGCAAGCGCATCTGTCGTTTCGTCGGGCGTTGACAATTGACCAGACAGATGCCGATGCCTTGCGCAATCTTGCGGCCCTGTTACGAGATGAAAAACACTATGAGGCCGGACTAATCTGCATTGACTACCTGCTTGATCATCACCCCCTCGACGCCTGGGCCCATGTACAGAAGGGAAACCTGTTGGCGCGGATGCAGGCCCACAAACCCGCCGCAGACTCCTACCGATATGCCTTGCAACTCGATACGTCCCTGCCTGGTATCCGAACCGCGCTGGCCCGGCAATATCGTTTCGTCAACGATTATCCACCGGCAATCGCCACACTGATTGAAGCCCTGCATGACGACCCAAAGGATCAACGGGCGCTTGAAGGGCTGGCCGAAGCTTACCGGGTGACGGGACAGCATGAGAACGCGATGATTTGGTACCAACGGGCGTTAAACGGTCGGGAAAATTCACGTTCACTGAAACAGGCACTCGCCGTATCCTATCGGGTCAATGAGTTTTGGCAGGCGGCACGACAGGTTGTATCAACGTCAGCAAATCAGTCAGCAGGAATTGAATGGTCAAAGGATCAGAAGCCGATCCAGTTGGTCATGACGGACGATGAACTGGATTTGAAAAGCCTGATTGGCCTGGCCATGGCGCGCGAGCTTGCGGCGGCCGGCGTTTCTGTCACCTGCGTTTTACCTGCATGGGCCCAGGTCCTGATTAAGGATATCCCCGCTTCGCTTCATTTGCTTTCCGACCGGCCTGCGGGATTTTCGGTGGACGCCCTGCCGCTGGGTGAGTTGCTTATCTATTGTGGGTTTCCGGCGCGTGTCTGCGCACCATGGATTGCCGAGGCCAGGGCGGCGAAGGCCGTCCGAAAAAAAAGTTTTGCCTTCGTAACCGGCACATCGCAAACCTTGCCCTGGCCCGACATGGACCGGGTTCGCGAGGTGTTGGCACCCGGCCTTACCCAACAGATTATCCACACCCGGGCGCGTCCGACCTTCGGTCGGACGTTCAATTACCTCAAGAAAGTAAATTTTGTCGTTACCGACGACCCGATGACGGCACTGGTCGCCGCTTCGATCGGTTGTCCGTCGATCTTTTTTGTCCCGTGCGATTGCGATTGGTGGTGGGCAAACCGAGGCCAGTCCTCACCCTATTCGGCAGTCCAGACCATCCTGCGCATTCCGCCAGATGTTAATGCCCGGTCGTTGATGGAAGTGGTCTCCGCTGCGATCAAACGGCAGGGAAAACCGCTGGAGGCCCCCAAACCGCTGCGACTGGCGAAGCCCTATCCGGATCTGCAAAAAGAAATTCTTCGCATTTCTAAACACTTTGAGCCGCGAAATACCGACGTCCTGCCGGTCGAAACCTTGACCGGTGGTACCCGCAACACGATGTTCAAAGTGGGCGGTGACGACAATCCCCGGGTGTATCGTTTAAGTCGGTTCCCGCCACCACGCAAACATTTTTACCAAAAAGAAATGGTCAACATGACGATTGCAGCACAGGCGGGTCTGGCACCGCGTGTCGACTTTTCCGACTCGTTGGATGGATCCTTGTTGATCGAATACATCGACGGCGAAACCATGCGGTCGCGCAGTATCCGCAAAAAAGAAAATGCCGTTTCTGTCGCCCAGATCTTTCGCAGGCTGCATTGTCTGCCTGGTTTTAAGGATAAGTTTGATATCTATAAAAAGGTAAAACGCAATACCGATTTTTTGTTGAGAAGCAAATCCCAGGGGTTCTTGAAACGGGCGGTATTCAATGAGCTGATGTCGCGTACGATGGATATGCTTGACGGACACCGTGTTCCCCATTACGCGACCCACAATGACCCCTTAACCCGAAACTTTGTTCGGCATGGCGACCGGATGATGTTGATCGACTGGGAATGTTCTGGTATTGGCGACCCCCACTGGGACGTGGCCGCGATGTCGGCCCAGGCCGGACTCGATGAAGACGTTTGGCACGCCTACCTTGTTGCCTATTTTGGCCGGGAACACCATCCGTCCATGTGCCGGATACCGCTGCTTGAAGCCCTATGCCGCTATTACTGGTGGACCGAGGCGTTATATACGGGAGCGAGGAATCCCGACGACCCGTCGTGGCAAGCGGCTGCGGAACGCTGGTCAGGTTGGTTCATCGAAATTGTCTTATCCAACGGTTTTAAGATGGCCCTTAGGACCGCAAAAAATTACCAGTGGGAGCCGTCGCATTCTCCCGCCGCGGTCTTTGACGCGTGATTTACAAATAGTCCTTCAAATCGGCCAGGCGCCATAAGCCCAGGGTTTTTTTCGATCCGGGTAAATCCTCACTTATGGTTGCCAAGGGATCCGGCAAGCAGAACGGTGCTGCCGTCAGGTCCATGGGATACCATTGGCCGGTCGAAATTTCGGAAAACTGACCCCCTGGATGGCTGGTCGCAATTAAATATTCGGTTTTAGACGTGCACAACAGACGGATGGCGCGCTGGCAATCGGCGGCTGTAAAGTGTGTGAAACCGTCCCGCACGAGAACCGCATCGCATTTGGGTATTTGATCGAGAACCGCATCAAAAGGCCTGAAAAACCAATTTTTATGTGCCTGGTGTTTTTCCGCCAACTCTGAAATCAGGGGTTCGACGATATCGAACCCCATATATATATCCAACAGGCCGGCGATTTCAGGTATCCAGTTAAAATCGCCGCAACAGACATCGGCGAGGGTTCGAATGTGATAGGTGCGCAGGGTTTCAGGCAAAGATTTTCGGATCGCCGCAGTTTGCGACAAAGTAGACCCCAGCCCACTTTTTGTTTCCGGACTTCCCCACCCATTGATTTTCCAAATCGATGTGAAGGTGTTTTGGCGGTCCTGCGCAGGTGTCGGTTTTTTGAGTGCGTCGGGGTCAATCGCAACCCGCCCGTCAATCGAGCGATTTACGAAATTGATGCCACTGAAGTGTTCGTACTCGGAAAGCGTCCTTGCCGCCCCTAAACCATAGCGGTCCAAATCCTTAAGCACCTCCGGACTGGTGGAAATTTCCATTTTCAGAAGATGGCGGACGCGCGCCATGGAGGTTTCATTCAACGCCCCCCAATCGACCTCGTCATTCCAGTGGCGGACCCGGTTCGGCCGCTCGCTGTAATCGTGATAGGCGACCAGTTTGTTTGGCGTATAAAGGTCCCAGCCGCAGGTCCATAAACGGACAGCCAGGGTGATTTCTTCGCCTTGAAAATAAATGGCTGGATCATAGGGAACGTCGGTAATAATTGCAGAGGGCGCAAACAGCAGCCCGGCAGCACAAAAGGCTGTCGGCGCCGGCGTCGCCGGGGCATTGGCTGGCGGGGTGGTACTGGATCGAAACATCAAAATGCCTTTTGCATCGAAAAATTTTGGTCCAATGGTGACGATTGCGTCCGCTGTCAGCTGGTCGGGCGGCGTATAGGGGATCGGGTAGGTTGTTAAAACAGCCCGCTCAGACATACAGGAGTTATGCATGCCAAGGAGAATTTCGTCCCAATTGGCAACAAACCGCATATGGGCGTCGATTTGCAGGGTGAATTCCTCGTCCTGCCATAAACTTTGGGCGTGGCTTCGTGCCCAGCCGACACCGCGGCTTTCCCTGGCATGAAATTTTAACGACCGGACCTGCTCTGGCCGCGTTTCCAATTGAAAACAATCGTCGTCGTCACCCGGCACGGACTGCCAGCAGACGCCAATAAAAATGCGTTCCGGATGGGCGGCTTTTTCAAAAAGATCGCGAATGGTCCACTGGCATTCCGTATCCCGGTAACTTGCGATGTTGACAAATATTCGTTGTTCAGCCACTTAAACTGCCCCTCCTGGTCCGAATGGCCGGAAGTGCTTTAATTCATAAAGCAAAGGGGACTGATTACCAATCAAGTTTATCCGGGTTCTCGTCTTCGATGACGACTTCTTCGGAACGGATGCGATCAGGATCGCGGGTATCTTCGTCACGCGCCGTCGGTTCGCGACCGTCGTCAATATCTGACGTCCAGCCGTCTTCGTCGACATTTTGACTTGAACCGCCACCAAGCCCGGTTTCAATGACATCGGTCCATTTGTCGACATCGCCGTCTTCGCCAAAGGTTTCTGTATCAAAGGCATTAAACACGAAAAAGTCGTTACCGCCTTGATCTAAGAACTCGCTGTCGTCTGCGGGGGCACTTGCAGATGCATCCGCATCGGTGCTGAGAAAATTGGGATCACTCCAGTTGCTGCCGCCCCAATTGCCGGTATCTGCTCCACTTGCCGACGCGCCGGTACCAATGCTTGGATCCGACGAAGCAGATTCGTTTGAACCCACTGCAGAGGTCCAGACCTGTTCGATGGTATCGCCATTCAACAGAGACGGGATGTCAATGTGCAGGCTGCCACCGGCACCAAAAGGATGGGTTTCGAAATTCGGCTCTAAGGGGTGTGTTTCGTCAACCGATTGTACAAACACCGATAGGCCCTGTGGCGTGTCGCCCGCATGGAGCGGCACGTTAAAACCAACGGGCACGGTAACCGTACCCTCACCGGATAACAGATCGCCACTGTCTATGGCAATCCGTACAAAGTCCGTACCATTGGCATCTGTCGTCAGGTGCAGGTCCTGGTCGGTCAATTCCCAACCGTTTGGTTTTTCAACCCAGACAAAATGCGTCTCAGATATATCCTGATAATCACTGAAACTGGCTTCGACGGCAAGGTCCAGGGCGTAATGGTCGGGTCGGGTTAACTCAAGGGTTTTTTCTTCGGTCGGTTGGTTCGCCGTATCGAACCAGCCCTGGCTGGCGCTTGACCAGTCTTCCAGGTAACCATCTTCGCCATAGGCCGTCTCTAGGCCTTTAACCGGATGCAGCCAAATGCCCACGTCTTCACCAAATTGTGCACCGCTCCATTCCGCGTCGCCACCGGGGCCCGGGTAGGCCGGCGTATGATTGGCCAAAACGTTCGAATCAACACTGAAGGTCATCACCTTATTGCCGGATTCGTCAAATGAAACCTGGATCTCGCTAAAGGGATTATCGCCAGCCAGCGAACTTGCGATTTGATCCGGCGCTTGAATACCGCCCTCGGGGGATCCGTCCTGCCAGCTGGTCTGGGTATTTTGTCCATTATACGAATAGACGGATACGGTCGGTTCGGGGCCAGAATCGTCAAAATAGAACAATCCCATTTCACCGGCGTGCCCCTTTGGGTTGGGGCCGTCATTAATGGCAAGGGTGAAACCATCGGAGCTGTCATCGACGGTCAACGAGAAGGCCAATTGACCTGTGCTTTCGTTGTAACTGGTCTCAACCCGGTGAATATTTCCACCACCGTCCGAACCCGCAGGGTTCTCCACCGCAAAGCTGCGTACGGTTTGCTCATCACCGGCAACTTCAGTTGCTGTCGCCTGCGCGATAACTGTTACCGAAGACGCGCCAGCACTATTGTCACTATCTGTCGATGGTTTTGACGGGGAACTGCCCGTTGACGGACGTGAATTTGACGGATTTGAGCCGCCCGGGCCGCGACCAGTGGGTCCCGACCCATCAGAAGGACGATCGCCGGAAACTGGATTGGAGCTTCGGGATAGATCTGAGCCATCAGATGGGTCGGAATTGCGTGTGGGGTTCGACCCCTGTGACGGGTGGGCCCCGTCCGACGGACGTGAAGAGGACGGGCGAGATCCCTGGGAAGCACCTGAACCGCCAGGTCCATCTCCCTGTGACGGATCAGACGGGAACCCAGGGGGTTGGGTTACCGGGGGTTCCGACGGATGGGATCCGCCCGATGGATCACTGCCGTGCCCAGCCCGGCTACCCTTCGACGGCTTCGAGCCTTTTGACGGATCATCGCCGTGGCCGGCTTTGCTGCCCTTCGACGGCTTCGAGCCTTTTGACGGATCATCGCCGTGGCCGGCTTTGCTGCCCTTCGAGGGTTTCGAGCCTTTTGACGGGTTTGATCCTTTTGACGGGTCATCGCCGTGGCCGCCACGGCTGCCCTTCGAGGGTTTCGAGCCTTTTGATGGATCACTGCCGCGGCTGCCTCTTGACGGATCCGAACTTCGTGATGGATCAGACGGGTCGGATGGATCAGATGGATCATCCGGCGGATCTGTCACTGGGGGATGAGACGGGTCGGATGGATCAGATGGATCATCCGGCGGATCTGTCACTGGGGGATGAGACGGGTCGGATGGATCAGATGGATCATCC
>JAJFII010000021.1 GCA_021775095.1 Rhodospirillales bacterium | reverse complement strand
CGGCATCGAGGATCTTTACTTTGTATTTGGCTTTCTCGAGAACTGCCGCCAAATAGGCGGGGCCTAAGGGAAGTGTGACGGGAGCGCTGTAGGAATTTTTTGAAGAGGCCGAAAAAGGCCGAATGATCTGTACAACGCGCTGGTCGGATGCCGGTGCCTGAAAGGTCGTGTAACAGTCACTGACGGAACGCGGGTCGAGGTCTCGAACAAGGCCTATTTTCGATTTTTCAGGCAACCTCTCTGCTGGAGGGTTCTTACTTTTTTCTGCCGTTGCTGAGAGCTTCATTCGATAAAACCTATTTATGAATTAGAAAACTGGAAAACTCCTGTGGACGCATGAATTTAGAATGACAACCGGCCTTAAACAACCGGTTTCAGTCCGAATACCAAATCATCGCATCTGTAATCTCAGAATTCGTCGACGATAGAAAGCAAATCCGAAAACCGCCCGATGACGCGATCAGCCCCCAATTGCATGGCGGGTTTTTTCGAATAACCATAAGTGACCAGGACCACCGGCACATCGGCGTTGTGCGACGCGGTCACGTCGGGTTCGCTGTCGCCCACAAACAGCGCGTTCTCAATCTGCCCCCCAAGGCCGTGGATGACGTCAATAACATGTCTTGCGTCGGGTTTTTTGTAGGATTTGGTGTCACCGCATATAATGACCGGGAAAAACCGAGCGAGGTCGAGTGCTTTTACTACGGGTAAAGTAGTCGCAGTTGGTTTATTCGTGCAGATGCCTAAAAAATGACCGGCATCCGATAAATTCTCCAGGGTCTCAACAACACCAGGATAGATGGTGGTTTCGACGACGGGGTGGCCGCTGTAATGTGTTTTGAAGAGGGAGCTGATGGTTTCGACCAGGTGGATATCCCCATGTAGTTTAAGCAAGGCATGTTCGACCAGCGGGCGCGCCCCACCGCCGACCATGCCTTTAACTTCAGCTGAGGTCAGGGCTGGATAATCAAACTGCTCAAGCGCATGATTTAAGGAAAGGCAAACATCGGGAAGGCTGTCGATTAACGTGCCGTCAAGATCAAAGACAATGGTTTTCATGGGTCGATTTCTAACATTATTGGGGTGGCGAGCATGGTATGGGCCCTTGTTATCAGGAGCTTCTCGGCCAACGAATGGGCGATATCGTGCCAATTGTACTGTAGATAATCATCCGCCCGCGCGTCGCGCGGGCAGAAGCCGGAACGACTTAAAAGCCGAGGTCTCGGGAGTCAGTGGTACGGCTTGGTCCTTGGGGGTTGGGGGCGTTATCGCTTATAGGCAACGGCGACCAATGTATCATTGGCGTCGATGCGGCCTAAGGCTGACGCGTAAGCATGGTTTAGAGTATCGTCGTCAATCAGGGACAGTTTTGATTTATGCCCGCCGGGTAACCCCCTGGATAACCAATGTAAATGATTGGAAAGTGGGTAACGCTGACGGCCTTCGATCACGATATCTGTAAAACCACAATGGCTCAAAAGTGTCTTCAGGGAATGGCGGGTGTGAAGTACTAAATGTTGGCTCCACAAAGTGAAATTTTTGAAGGGATCGTTTTCCATTACACTGAGCAGGAAGTCATTGGCGTGCGGCACCTCGATCACGATACATCCATCGTCCCGTAGTTTTACGTACATATTCTTGAGGGCGTCGATCGGCGACGGCAGGTGCTCTAGCACGTGAAAAGAAAATATTGTGTCGACGGCATTGTCCTCAAGGTTACTCAGGGAGTCGACACATCTGATACCGTCTTTATTCAGGGCATCAGAATAATTTTCCTGTAACTCGATTCCAAGACATGTGGAACACTCCTTTTCCACGGCGCGTAGAAAATCGCCGGCACCACAGCCAAAGTCCGCAATATCTCTGACGACATAATATTGTTGATAGGTTGAGCTTCTGCGTACCGCGTCCATTTTTCTTTCGAGATCAGGTACCCCTGCTGCCAATTGGGTTTCGTTTCGGTAAGCGCCGGACCGGTAAGTCTGTTCGCCTGTATAATAATCATCGATAAAGACGACGCCCGACGTTTTATCTTTGTAAACATTTAGTGGCGAAATGTCCCTGGTTTTGTCTGAATAGAATTCCCGTGTATCTTCACTCGAAAGCCCAAGTAACTTAAGAGTTTCAAATATACTCGAACTCATTTCTTTTCCCTTCGACCATCTGGTCCGGTAAGTATATTACGGCACCCTATTGGTACGCCAAAATTTTTGCTCTGTGTTGATGGGCCGGTGTTCAATGTACCCACCCTCTTCAATAGGGGTTAATGTTGTACATAAGGATTGGCAGAATACAAGGGGACTTTCGCGCCTTAAGGGTCTTCTATGAGAGTGTTTGAATAACGGCCCCTACCGTGATTTCTAGTACTTCCCGAAGACTCCTTTGGCACAGAAAAAACGCCTAATATTTGGTTCAAATACTTGGGAATACATTGATGGAATGATTCCTGATACGTTGTCCCGCAGATGTTTTGGGCCGTGGCGTTGACAGGGAAAAACTGCCATGGGATAACCTGATGTTAATTCTCTAAAAGCATCCAGACGACTCTTGTGCGATGGGAAGCTTTTTCGCCAGATGACAATCGCCCGGAGTCGACAATGAATCCCAGAAGGCAAAACCAGTTTATTTGGGCTCTCCTGGGTGTTGTCTGGTGTGCAGTCGTTTGGGTTACATATTTTTCGGCAAACACCGGTTATTATCAGGAAAAACTGTCGGTCTTTGGCGGATTTTTTATGCGCTTGCTAGGGGGCACCTAATGGAAACCCCATTTGCGGTTTTGATCACTTTTGTCCTGATTGGATTGGGCTGGCCGATTGTCCGGACCCTCGATCGTTCCCAATGTTTTAACTCAGGCGAACATCTTGCCCTGGCATTTTTAGTTGGCTGTTTTTTTAATTACCTCGGTGTTTTTGCCGTCGGTTTATTTCGTTTGGACGGGATCAGCATGTGGAGTTTGGTTGCTGTGGCGTGCCTGTTTGCCGTTCCTGGATTTAAACAGATGCCATGGCCAAAATTGGGTCACTGGTTAAACCGTGAATGGGCCCAGTGCCGCCAGAGAAAATGGCTCGCTTTACTTTGGTTAACCGTTTTCGGTGTGGGGCTGAGTTCACTCATTCAAGGTTTAGCCCCGCCCAATGACTATGACAGTCTGATGTATCATTTGACACAACCGCAATATGATGTCGAGGCTGGCCGTCTGAGCATTCCTTGGGATCGCGGTATTGGAACCGAACTGTTCCCTGCCCTCGCCGGCAACCTCTCTCGCCTCGCCTTGGCGACAGTCGGCCCCGGAGCCGCGCAAATGCTGCATGGCATGCTGGGCATTGTTGCTGGGTTTGGATCGGCACTGCTTGTTCAACGCTTGGGGTATGGGCGCAAAACGGCCATAGCAGCAGCGCTTTTTTTCCTTGCCACCCGGGTCGTCATTTGGGAAATGGGTTCGGTTGAAGTGGATGTGCCGTTGGCCGCTTACACTATTGGTGCGGTGATTGCCTATCTGGCCCTGCGCGACCGTCCCTCCTGCAGGATGGCGATCTTGACCGGATTATTGGTTGGATGTGGTATATTGACAAAATACCACGGATTTCTCGTCGCAGCGGCATTTGCGCCGATTCTCCTGATTGATTTGGTCCACCGCCGCTTACAAATCACGGTTTTCGTAACGGTCCCAGCGGTAACTTTATTGTCACTTGTCCCACACATGGCTCGCAACTACGCGTTAACGGCGAACCCGATTTATCCGTTGTTTAATACGATTTTTAATCCTGGCAAACACAACTTCTTTGTTGCCGGCGCGGCAAGGGTCGAAGGCGTTGGCTACGGTTCCGGTCGAAGTTTCATCGATTTAGTGACTACGCCGTGGAACATGTTTGTCTATCCCATGCAGATGTTTGATGGAATGATATTTGGTGCCCCCTATCTTCTTGCCTTCGCCCCTCTCCTTATGCTGGATACCGAAAATATTAAAAAGTGGTTACCTGTCTTATCCGTGGCACTTGGATATTTTCTCGGCTGGTTTTATTTTCTCGACTTCCAGGTTCGTTTCTTAACCCCGATTGTGCCCATATTGGCGGCGGCGGCGGCGGTCGGTTTTGTCATTCTCTGGGAAAAAACTCAACCCTTTTTTCTTTTAAAAACAGCGTTTGCGGGCTTGGCTA
>JAJFII010000003.1 GCA_021775095.1 Rhodospirillales bacterium | reverse complement strand
AGCGCCGCCAGCGTGGCGGCACGGACTTCACGTTTAGTGATTTTGCCGTCGTGCTGGTAAGCCGCTTCAGGCAAGCCCGGAACGCGCGGCCAATAAACCGCATCGGGGCCGGCCACACAGTCCACGGCAATGGTATTCAATGGCGTAGAGTCGCGGGCCGGCCATTGGCTGGCGGTCCCTTCGGTGCGATTTTCTCTGCTCCCTTCCATATGCTCAAGGACCGTTATCTGGCTTTCGCCGAACCCTTTGCCAACCAGCAGTTCGGCCAGCGCCTTTGGGGTTTTCCCATGCCAACTGAGAACCAGCAACCGGGCCCCGGGGGCGAGATGAAGGTGAACGATTTCAAGCGGGCGACCGTGAACGGTCAAACAATGGACATCGGGCAGGGACCAACCCATGCGGGCTGCAGCCAAACTGAAGGCACTGGCAGCGGGTATAAAATGCACGGCACAGGCGCCAAACCGGTTCACGAGTTTTGCGCCGATGCCATAATTTAAGGGGTCGCCGGAGGCCAGGACTACAATGTCTTTGCCGCGCTCCCCGGCTATGGCTTCGCAGGCTGGATCAAGGCCGTCCGACCAGTCGAATTGCCGGGCTCCGGTGGTTGCTACCATTGCGAGATGGCGGCGGCCGCCAACCAAAATGTCGGCACCGTCAATCAGCGATCTGGTGGCCGCCGGCAAACCGTCGAGGCCTCGATCGGTCAGTCCAACAACCGTGATCCAGGGGTTCACGACAGACCGCCGGCAAGTGCGTTGATCGAGGCACAGGCAATGGCGCTGCCGCCGCGCCGTCCCGCCAGGGTCATGAACGCCAGATCGTCATTGAAGTCAATCAAACCCTGCTTGGATTCGGCCGCGCCAATGAAACCGACAGGAAAACCAAAGACCGCAGCCGGGCGTGGGCCGCTGTCGTGTACCACTTCCAGCAACCTGAAAAGTGCAGTCGGTGCATTGCCGATAACCACAACCGCGCCCTCTAAATGTTCAGTCCAAAAATCGACGGCAGCGGCGGAACGGGTATTGGCGATGGCCCTGGCATGATCGGCGGTGCGCGGATCGTTGAGGGTACATAGGATCGGATTGTTTTTCGGCAGGCGCGAACCGATAATTCCCGCAGCCACCATTTCAGCGTCAACAAGTAGGGGCGCACCAGCCATGAGTGCCGCCCGGCCACGCACAATCACGTCCGAATGAAAATACAAGTCGTCAACGATGTCGGGCATACCGCAGGCGTGGATCATGCGAACGGCCGCCTCCGCGACGTCCTCCGGCAAACCCTCCAGGCAGGCTTCTCTGCGGACAGTATCAAAGGACTGACGATAAATTTCAGCTGGATCACGGACATATGAATAAGCAGGGGAGGCACGCTTCATGGCGGCATCTCAATCCGTCACTTTGGCGGTGGCAGCCGATGTGTCGGGAGGGTTGTGCGCGTCGGCATGTCGGTGACCACGTGCCCGTTTAGGGTCGTCTGGGCCCTGTCCCTGTTCAGGGTCGTCTGGACCCGGTCCGTCGTCGCTCGGTATTTCAGGGCCAATGATTTGTTCCCGGTAGGCACACAACAGGCAATTCATGGCATTTGAACCGGTGACCGCCTCGTCGACCCGGTCCCTTATACACCCAATTAACAGGTGATGGCCGTTTAACGGGGCGGCATGCAGAATTTCGATTTCGGTATTTTTTGCGACCGCCGCATCGGCCCTTTGATAGAGGCCGGGCAGCGATTGATCGGTAAAGAAAAAATAGGGAAAAACAATTATACGTTTAAAACCCAACTTTGCTGCGTGGGCCATACCGACATCAACCGTTGGATAGGTATTGCCGCCAAAACTGACTTCGGCCCAGCCAAAACCCATGCCTTCCCACAGCATACGGGACGCTTTGGCGAGGTTTGCGCTGGCTTGTATATCATCGGATTCTGGTCCAACAACCATCAATAGGGTTTGTTCGCGTGCAATGATTTTGTCGCTGGTGGACTCACAGGCCTGGATCTGGTCGCGGGCCGCCAATAACAATCTGCCATCGCCATCCAGATCCCGGGCAAACACAAAATCAATATCCGGGTGCGCGGTTCTGAAATTGTTGATGTCGTCGGGGAAGTTGTGATTCTGGTGGTTGCAACCAAATAGCAGGGTCGGCGCACAGACGATGGTTGTGGCACCGCGCCTGACCAGAACCTCCAGACCATGGGGTATGGTAGTCCCCGCAGCGTCCACCAAACCCCCTTCAATCAGATGGTTGGGCATTTGATTGCGCATGGCGTCGACAAAATCAGAAAATGCCTTGGCAAAGGCCCCATCAGATCCCCGATCACCATAAAGGAACAGGGCCGGTTGTTCACTCATCCGCTTGGTCCTTTGCCTCCGAGCGTGATTTGCACAGCTGGTTCTTATGACACCAGGGCTGCGAGTTGAAAGAGCTGGTCATTGCCTCCGGCTCTTTATTAAGTGGCGGCACTATAGGGCGCTGTAGCGGGTTAAAAAAGCCGGATTTGTAAGTATTTTTCTGCCGACCCTTATTTTGCGGTGACCGTCAATCGAGGGATGATAAACAGGGCGTAAAATCAGGGTGTTTGGGTTGTTGATTGACGATGGCAGCGAACGCCGCTTGGGCGGGATGTTTAAAGAGGGCGGGGTGCGTGCTGTTATTCGGCAGCAATTCCGGTGCGACTGGGCGGCAGAACCGTGGCCCGGCGCTCATAGACATCGGCTTCTTCTTCGCGGCCCAAGCTGCGCAGAAGAGATGCGTAATTGCGCAGCCCGGTTACCAAACTCGGATGGCCGGGATCGAAGTTTTTTTCTTTAATTTCCATGGCGCGGCGTAAAAGCGGTTCGGCTTCTTCGAGATTGCCTTTCTTTTTGTAGAGCAGCGCCAAATTGTTCAAATCCGTGGCAACTCCGGCGTGATCAATTCCTAAGGTTTGTTCATCAATGGTCAGGGATCTTTTATACAGGGGTTCGGCCGCATCGTAATTTCCCCGGGAGTAATGCAGTAAGGCCAGATTATTGAGAGCCGTTGCCACGTCCGGATGGTTTTTGCCGAGACGCTTTTCCAATATCTGCAAGGCCCGTTCAAAGGCCGCTATCGCCGTCTCGTGGTGCCCCGCCTGATAACTGGCCGTCCCATATTTATTGAGATATTCGGCATGTAAATCTTCCTGAAATGGCGGCAGGGCCTCGACCGCCTGGCGGAAATTGTCGGCGGCGGATTCGTAGTCCAGGCGTGACATCTGCAAATCACCGGCGACGGATTTTGCAATGGCGGCAGCCATCAGGTGTTTAAGGGCGGCTGTCCGTTTCTCCAGACCATCGGCGTTTTCCTTATTGCCGATGCGTGTCAACAGAACATAAGTCCGATCAAAGTCGCCGGCGTCCAGTGCGTCGCGCACCAATTCAACCTGCTCGGCCAGTTCTTTGTTGCCCGGGATCAGGTCGCGCAGGTTCTGGCGCATTTCCCGGTATCGTTCGGAAAACGCGCGCATTTGAGCGTCCCGTTCCTTGGCCGAGACGCCTTTGGTTTCCAAAAAGACCTGATAATTTTTAAACGCCGGATTTTCCGGCGCGGGCAGGGCGGCGCGGACCGTCGGCGTTTCAGTTGCCGGGGCCTGCGGTTTTGCGCCACCCCGACGGCTGATTCGCCAACCCACCAATAACCCGATTATCGCCGCCATGAATACGGCAAAGACCAGGGTAGCCCATTGTGGCACCGCCTGAAGCAGGCGTTCGACGGCACCGACAACCTGGGCCAGGGCATCGATAATATCCGGTGCCGATGCCATTTCCGATAAAGGTTCACGGACCGCGGGTCCCGGGTCTGCGGTTTGGATTGAAGCCCCTGTCGGCGGCGACGTCGCCAGATCGGTGGCCATCACCGGTTCCGCATCAGGCTGCATTAGGGGTTCAACTGCGGGTTCCGAATTTATTTCCAATGTCGGTTGCGGGTCGGACGCGGGTTGCGATTCCATGGCGGATGGGGGATCGCTCATCATTTCCTGTCCCGGTGCCGCCGTGAGCTCCGTTAACCCGTCGGAATCCGCCTCCTTTTCCAGCTTGTCTTCGGCCTCTAATTGTCGGCTCTCATCGGTTTCCGTTAAGGATTCCAGGCTGTCCCCCACATCCAATTCAGGCAAAGCTGTGGCACCATCGTCCAGGGAGATTTCCGGTTCCGCTTCGAGTGACAATTCAGGTTGCTCAGCCATAGCCCTATAGGTAGTCAAAAATTACATAAAAACATAGGACTTTAAGAGAAAAACCGTTGCTAAATCTTTAACTTCTTTTTAGCGGGTTTCGATTTATCATCCGGAAACGCTAGGATTTGTTATGTACACTTTTGGAATGGCCGGCGATGCGCACGCCTTTGACCCGCTTGTCTTGCTCATATTGGCCATTTTTTTCGATGCCTATTTGGGTGATATGCCGGGGCTGACACGGTTTATCAAACACCCGGTCGTCCACATTGGCCATTTGATCCACTTTCTTGACCGTAAACTGAATCGCGAAAAAAGAGGTGACGTGGACCGGGCATTTCGCGGTGCGTTAACGGTGGTTATTGTCATCACTGTGACGGGTGGCGTTGGTGTGGCGATTGCCTGGTTAACGCTGAATCACACTTTTGGCTGGGTTTTGGAATTGATATTGCTGACCTTGATTCTGGCTGGCCGAAGTTTATACGATCACGTAAAGGCGGTGGCGACAGCACTGGAATTTGGCGTCGAGCCCGGTCGCCAAGCGGTGGCCCACATCGTCGGTCGTGACCCTGCCCAGTTGGACGTGCACGGCGTTTGTCGGGCGGCCATAGAAACCGCAGCGGAGAACCTTTGTGATGGGGTTGTCGCCCCGATCTTCTGGTACCTGCTGTTTGGTTTTCCCGGTTTGATCATTTACAAGGCCGTTAACACCATGGATTCGATGATAGGCCATCGAAATGCCAGATATCGGGCCTTTGGAATGACTGCGGCGCGCCTCGATGATGTTTTGAATTTGATTCCGGCGCGATTGACCGGTTTGTTTTTAGTTCTGGCAGCTTGTTTCACACCAACGGCAAATCCCCTGCGGGCGCTAAAAACAATGCTGCGTGATGCGGGCAAACACCGCTCACCAAATGCCGGATGGTGTGAGGCGCCCATGGCCGGAGCGTTGGGGTTGGCCCTGGCGGGGCCGCGCCGTTATTCCAACCGGGTGGTCAAGGATGCCTGGATGGGAGACGGAACGGCACGGGCGAAAATTACCGATATAGAAAAGGCTCTTTATATGTATGTGGTGGCGCTGATCATCAATACCGGTTGGGTGGCAGCCATCGCCGTGGTGCGCCTGAACGTCGATTAAGACGGGATTTTTCGACGGGGGATTTTAAAATGAAATGCCGTGCCGTGATCGGGTGAAGATTCGAAGTCGATTTCGCCGTGGTGCTGGTCGACAATCAATTTGCAGATGCTCAGGCCGAGACCGGCACCGCCGAAATTACGGTCGTCCGTCGCCGAGGCCTGGGTAAACCGGTCAAAAATTTTTGCCTGGAATTCCTCGGGAATGCCGGCGCCACCATCGGCGACGAAAACTTCGACATATTCGGCGTCGGATTTCACATCGATGGCAACGGTCCCGTTCCTGGGCGCATATTTGGCGGCGTTGGAAAGCAGGTTGGCCATCACCTGGGCGATTCGGTCAGCGTCCGCCTGCAAGTGAATTTCAGGGGCGTCGAAGGTCAGTTGAAACTGTACGGCATATTTATCGGCAAGCCCCTGGTGTGACAGAATATTAATTTCAAGAAAGGCGATCAGTTCAAATTCTTCGTAGTTAAATTCCAGTTCGCCGGAATCCGCACGCTCAAAGTCGAGGATATCATTGACCAGCCGGGACAAGGACGATGCATTTTTCTCCGCCAGATGAATAATATCCATGGCTTTGTCCGGGATATCGCCGAGGGCACCACCGGCAATAAGTCCCAAGGCACCGCGAATAGACGTCAACGGTGTCCGTAACTCGTGGCTGACCGTAGAGACAAACTCGCTTTTCATTTTTTCAATTATCTTGCGTTCTGAAATGTCGAGACAAACACCATTTAAGCGAAACGGTTGTCCCTGCTCTGAGCGGCTAACGGAAGCAAGAACTTCCACATAAACCAGTTGACCGTCGGGTCGGTAGATGCGGTATTCCGTATCAAAGGGGGTGTCGTCTTCGAGGGATTTTGCGATCGCCTTGTTGACCAAATCGCGGTCATCCGGGTGAATGGTTTTTTCGAAATCCTTGTGTTTGTGATCGAGAAACGACCCGGGCTTTAACCCCCAGATGGCATGCATGCGCTCGTCCCAGTAACTGGTATTTTCGATTATATTCCAACTGAAAGTTCCGATATTTGCCGAACGCAAACTCAGCTCAAGGCGATCGGCCGATTCTTTTTGCAAGCGCTCGGCTGCTTTTTGTTTGGTTATGTCGGAAATAATGGCAATAAATCCGGTAATATGTCCGGCCAAATCCCTTTTATAGGTCCAGCCCACCTGGGCATCCATCAATTCGCCGTTCCTTTTGGTTTTTTTTCCATAATAGGGTTCGGGTTGCGGTTGCTCCAAAAGGACTTTTTGCAGGTGCCGGGCCAGTTTTTCCGCGTCTTCGGCCGTCGGCTCGAGCTCACCGATGTTCATACCAATCAGTTCGTTGGGGTCATATCCGTATTGTTTATGGTGGGTTGCGTTGGCAAACAAAATAGTGCCCTCGGTGTCGATTTCCTCGATTCCGTAGGGAATCGCGTCAACCAGTAACTGGTAGCGCAGTTCGCTGCCCCGTAGTTCATTTTGCAGGTCATATTGGGTGGTTACATCCTGAACAAATGCAAAAAACCCGACAATGGATTGGTCTTCCCGAAAATCGGGCAGGTAAGTCACATTTAGATGTTGCGTCTCGGCATCGATGATCAAAGTGACCTGAAAGGTTACGGAAGTACCGGCAAATACTTTGTCCATGGCAACTTTGGCAATATTATAGGTTTCCGGCGCCAAAACTTCGGCAATTGATTTGCCCAGCAGGGTGGTCGGCGAAAGGTTCAGAAATTCCCGGTACTTTTCGTTGGTGAACCGATAGATTTGGTTGTTGTCGACGTAAGCGATGCCGATTGGCAGGGAATTGAAGAGCGAATTAATGACGAATGTTTCGTCAAAATTTGCCTCGCTATTTGTCACGTCCAGGCGGTTTTCCAGGTACTTGATTCTGTCGACAAGCTCGTCCCTGGTCGCGTTCCAGAAACTAAAATCAGGCACTTTTTGCATCGGGCGCATTCCCTCAGGCATGGTCCACATATAAAAGCAGAATTCACGAGATGAACAAGATCAAATCCTGTCAGGGCAATGATTACCCCAACAATTTACACATTAGATCCAATCGCAAATGATTTTCCAGGTGGTGGGCAAGGTCATCCAGCAGGGTTTCGATCTTCTGATCATAGGTGGTGCGTAACTGTGTCCCCTGACGAAAGGGTTGGAGGAAATGGGTCCTGAAGGTATCGTCGATGAACAGGCCATGGAGGTAAGATCCAAAAACACGGCCATCCGTGCCTTGGCAACCATCGGGGCGCCCGCCGTCGAGGACAACCCACGGGTTTTTCGTGCCGGGTCCTGTTGTCTCTCCCATATGCATCTCATAACCCTGCACCGGGGTTTTCGATAAGGCCTCGAAACCGGCTGCCGCCTTTAGGGATTTTGCGCCCTCGATGGTGGTCGACACATCGAGTAATCCCAATCCACGGGTCCGCGCAATGGGACCTTCAATCCCATTGGGATCGTGAACTTCATGACCGAGCATTTGGTAACCGGCACAGATACCAACAACGCAACCGCCGCGTCGGTAGTGGGCCCGTATATCCGTATCCCAACCTTCGGTTTTTAAAAATTGCAAATCCGCGCAGGTGGCTTTTGATCCGGGGATCAAAACTATTGAGGTTGCCGCCGGAATGGGATCGCCAGCCTCGATGATCCGGACATCAACATCGGGTTCCGCCCGCAGCGGGTCAAGATCGTCAAAGTTCGCGATCCTCGGTAGGCGCGGTACGGAAACCACAATGGACGTGCTTGGGCGGGGTGGCGGTTTGTGATCGAGGGCCATGGCATCCTCCTGGGGTAACAGGTGGGCGTTGGCAAAGTGCGGAACAACACCAAGGCACGGCCATCCCGTATGGCTTTTAATAATCTCCAGGCCGCTATCGAAAAGTGACACATCGCCGCGGAATTTATTGATTACAAATCCTTTGATCCGGGACCGTTCGGCGACGCTGAGTACTTCATAGGTGCCGATCAGGCTGGCAATAACACCGCCTCGATTGATATCGGCGACCAGGACGACGGGAACGTCTGCGGCTTCGGCAAACCCCATGTTGGCAATATCACCGGCTCGTAAATTGACTTCGGCAGGACTGCCGGCACCTTCGACCAGGACCACATCGGCACCGGCACCGATGATTTGAAAACTTTCGAGCACCCGGGCAAGCAACTGGGGTTTTAAGGAATGGTAATCGCGCGCCTTTGCCGTTCCGTAAACGCAACCCTGAACAATGATTTGTGATCCAATTTCCGATTGGGGTTTGAGCAATACCGGGTTCATATGGACACTCGGGTGGGCTCTGGCAGCTTTTGCCTGCAATGCCTGGGCACGCCCAATCTCGCCACCGTCATCGGTGACTGCGGCATTGTTGGACATGTTTTGCGGTTTGAAGGGCACCACTTTTTGCCCCCGATTGGACAGCGCCCGACACAACCCGGCAACAATCAGTGATTTTCCCACGTCAGATCCGGTGCCCTGAAACATCAGGGCCGGCGGATTGTTATTTCGCGGCAAGGACACGGCGCAGGTTATCGGCAACCGGGTTGATGAACTGGCCGTTGAGAATGGATTGGGGTTCCGCTCCTTCTCCGTAAAAGGCTTCATTCAGGTCGCGGCGGGTTGCCAGCACGGCACCTTCAAGCGATACACCCAAATACCCGCCGCCGCTGGAATTGGCAAAGGCAACAATGTCAGCCCCGACATTACTGGTTACAGAAGCTTCCACACCCACCCCTTCAACCCAAAGGGTGGCACCGGCATCGGCACCGATTTTACCCTGGTGTTTCATCAGGGCGTCAAGAGCACCGGTACTACGAATAACCAGAACGATGGCTGTGTCCTGGACGCCAATCTGCAACCCAAAACTCGCTGCACCCATGGTCAGAAACGCCGGGTATCCCCAACTGTTGTCGGCATTGCGTTTTAACAAAACGCCGTTTCCAGCTTCACCGCCGGCAAAAAATCCGGCTTTGATAACGGTTGGCAAAATTACGACCGCGAGGGCATTGTTTAATTCGCCGGCAAATTTTTTCAGGTCCCGATGACCACGAAATTCGTTGACTGTGACGATTGCCCTGTTCAAAAGGGTTTCGGTGGTCACCGATTTCGGTTCGTTCCAGGTGCCACAGGCGCTGCTAAGCGAAGCCACCAATACGATTAACACCAATTGTTTAAATTGCCTGGTCATTTAAAATTCAATCCCTATTTGGGCTTTTACACCGGAGCGGAACGGATGTTTAAGCATGGTCATTTCGGTCACCAGATCGGCGGCCTGCAAAAGCTCTTCCTTGGCGTTGCGGCCGGTAACCACAACGTGCAAATCTTTCGGTTTGTCTTTTAAAAAGGCAACAATTTCGGCGATGTCGAGATTGTCGTAGCGCAGGGGTATGTTCAGTTCGTCAAGAATAACCAGTCTGTAGGAGGGGTCATTGATCATGTCCTTGGCCATGCCCCAGGCGTTTTCCGCCGCTTGTATGTCACGCTGGCGGTCCTGGGTTTCCCAACTGAAACCCTCGCCCATGGCCCTGATGGTCACCAGATCAGGAAATTTATCCAGGATCGCCCGTTCGCCGGTTTCCCAAACCCCTTTTACGAATTGCACGATGCCGACTTTATGGCCATGCCCCATGGCTCGTATTGCCAGGCCCATAGCCGCCGTGGACTTGCCTTTGCCTTTGCCCGTATGAACGATCAACAGGCCCTTCTCGATGGTTTTTGTGGCAATGATCTTATCGCGTGCGGCTTTCTTTTTTGCCATTTTTTCCGCATGACGTTTATCCAGCGCCGCTTCGTCCAAACGGGGAGGAGCCGTTTCTTGATCACTCATGTCATTTCTCCAGTTTCGAGCTGTTGATTTTCTAAATTGTAACCTGTGCCGGTTGTCGCGTACCATCCCTGTTATGAAAATTACCCGTTTGTTGTCAATAATTCTGCTTTTATCCATGCCCAGCTTGGCGTGGGCGGGGCCCTACCAATGGGTCCTGGCTTATCCCAAAACGGATTTTAGTCGTTTTGCCGTCGATTTGTCGGAAATTCGATCCGTCGGTGCCGCTCGCGATTCGATTCCGGCCCTGTTAACGCCAAAGTTCCAGTTGGCGCGTGACCTATCGGGCCTGGGGGCAATGGAACCGGTGCTTCGCGTTGAAATCAACGGAGACGTGCGCGGCTATCCGTTACGCATTTTGTTGTGGCACGAACTGGTTAACGACATCATCCATGATGTTCCGGTGTTAATCAGCTACAGCCCGTTAACCAATTCCGCCGTGGTGTATGAGCGGCGCAGGGACGGCCAAACGTTGATTTTCCGCAATACGGGCCTGCTCCGTCATTATGGCAGTGTCATTTATGACACCGCAACCGAAAGCTGGTGGCAACAATTTACCGGCGACGCCCTGGTCGGCAAAACAACAGGCAAACGCCTGATACCCGTGGCCTCCCGAATCTTGTCATTTGAGCAGTTTAAGGCCTCAGACCCGACGGCATCGGTTTTGCTGCCGACGGATCCGAACGCCTGGGACTACGGAATAACCCCCTTTGTACGGATGGACAGCCGCAATGATACGGCGGCACAGTACCCCTATGCCATACCCGATGCAGTCGGTCCCCTGGATCGTCTGGTGGTTGTTGGCGGCGACGCCTGGCCACTGGAAATGTTGCGCGAAAAAAAGCGGATCGAGACCGATGATGTTGTATTGATCTGGTCACCCGGCATGAATTCCATTCACGATACACGCTGGATCCCGTTCGGCCGGGATATTGGTTTTGTCCAGGCCTGGGCCAAAACCCCGTCGGGAACCATTGCGGCCGTGCACGATACCCCCTTTGCCTTCGCTTTTGCCGCCTTTCGGCCCGACGGCATCTGGCATTTGAACTGAACGTTCCGAAAGGTCCGCTCAGGCCGCCAGGTCGTCGCCGTTCAAGGCCCGCTGGATCAACTGTTTGGATTCTTCAATGCCATAGAGAGCAAAGAACGACCCCATGCGCGGGCCCTGGGATTGGCCCAGCAGGATTTCATACAGGGCTTTAAACCAGGTTTTTAAATCGTCGAACGGGCCGTCTTTGCCGATGGCATAAACAATCGATTGAATGTCTTCGGCTTCGGCCCCCGCATCGATATTATTTAACGCCGCCAACAAACTTTCGAGCGCTTGTTTTTCCCTGTCCGTCGGGGCCCGGTAGCGTTTGTTGGGTTTGACGAAATCCCGGTAATAATTGATCGCACAACCGACCAGATAATCGATGGATGGTGCGGTCTCGGGCGTGGCATCGGGCCGGTAACGGGAAATGAAATGCCAGAGGACGGCTTTATCTTCCGTATTACAGACTCCGGCCAGATTTAACAAAATGTTATAACTGACTTTTATTTCCGGTTGGGGCGGATGGCCCCGGTGGATGTGCCAAACCGGATTTTCAATTTTTTTAGCGTCGTCCAAATCGGCAAAGTTGGAAAGATGGCTCAGATAGTCGTCTATGTTGCGCGGGATGACGTCGAAAAACAGGCGCTTGGCGGTTTTCGGTTTTTGATACATGAACAACGACAAACTTTCCGGCGAGGCATAACTCAACCATTCTTCGACGCTCAGGCCGTTGCCGATGGATTTGGATATTTTTTCACCACGATCATCGAGAAACAGCTCGTAGGTAAAACCGGCGGGCGGTTTGCCGCCAATCGCCCGACAGATGGCGCCCGATTGTTTAACACTGTCGATCAAATCCTTGCCGGACATTTCATAGTCGACACCGAGGGCTTTCCAGCGCATGGCCCAATCAGCTTTCCACTGTAATTTGCAATGGCCACCAGTCACCGGCGTCTCAATCAGACTGCCATCGGTATCTTCATAGACAATGGTGCCGGCATCAACGTTTTGTTCTTTGACACCAACCTGCAGAACCCGCCCGGTTTTTTTGCAGACAGGCAAAAAAGGACTGTAGGTGGCGCGGCGTTCCGCACCCAGGGTTGGCAAAATTACATTAATGACCGCTTGATAGTTTTTCAGTACCGCCATCAGGGTTTCGTCAAACTGACCGCTTTTGTAACAGTCCGTCGAACTCAAAAACTCATAGTCAAAACCAAAATCATCAAGAAAGGCCTTCAGGCGCGCATTGTTGTGGGCACTGAAACTCTCGTGCGTGCCGTAGGGGTCAGGGATACTGGACAGGGGTTTGCCCAAATGTTCGGCCAGCAAATCCTTGTTGGGCACATTGTCAGGCACCTTGCGCAAGCCGTCCAAGTCATCGGAAAAGGCGAATAATTTGGTTGGCAGGTCAGACAACTGATGGAAGGCATTTTGCACCATGGCGGTTCGCGCAACCTCGCCAAAGGTGCCAATGTGCGGCAGCCCGGACGGGCCATAACCGGTCTCGAACAACACATAGCCTTTTTCCGGTGTTTTGGAGCCAATGCGTTTGAGTAGCTCGCGGGCCTCTTGAAAAGGCCAGGCTTTTGCGCTCAAAGCAGCATCGCGAAATTCAGACATCAATTGGTTCCCACCGTTGTTAAGTCGCGCGGAAACTAAGCGTTCGGGGCCGCTCCGTCAACCTTCGGTGCCGTCCGCCGACTTCCAAATCGGTTTGCCGGAACCGGGCAGGCCATAACGTTCCCATTTGCGGCTCACTTCGTCGATGATTTCATCGGTCATGCGGATTTTTTTACCCCATTCCCGTTTGGTTTCCGGTGCCATCTTGGTCGTCGCATCAATCCCCATTTTACCGCCGAGGCCGGATTCAGGGGAAGCAAAATCGAGATAATCGATCGGTGTGCCTTCGATCACCGTCAGATCGCGGCCCGGGTCGACGTTTGTCGATAGGGCCCAGATCACGTCTTTCCAGTCTCGTGCGTTGATGTCTTCATCAACGACAATCACAAACTTGGTGTACATGAACTGGCGCAAATAAGACCATACCGCCATCATCACCCGCTTGGCGTGACCCGGATAGGCCTTTTTCATGGAAACCACGGCCACCCGGTAGGAGCACGCCTCCGGCGGCAGCCAGAAATCGACAATTTCCGGAAACTGTTGAGTTAACAGGGGCACAAAAACATCGTTCAGGGCCTCGCCCAGAACCGATGGTTCATCGGGCGGGCGGCCGGTGAACGTCGACAGATAAAGCGGATCCTTGCGCATGGTGATGGCGCTGACCGTAAAGGTCGGGAACGATTCCACGGAATTATAATAACCCGTGTGATCGCCATAGGGGCCTTCGTCGCCATAGGTGTCGAGGGAGACAAATCCCTCGATCACGATTTCCGCCTCCGCCGGGACCTTTAAGGGTACCGTCCTGCAATCCACCAGTTCGACTTTTTCGCCCCGCAAAAGCCCGGCAAACTGGTATTCGGACAGGGTGTCGGGGACCGGGGTTACCGCCGCCAGAATGGTTCCCGGGTCGGCCCCGATGACGACGGCGGCTGGGAGAGGACCGGGGTTTTTTTCTTTCCAGCGCTGGTGATGCTGGGCCCCGCCCCGGTGTTTTAACCAGCGCATCAATGTTGTGTTTTTGCCGGTCACCTGCATCCGGTAGATGCCCAGATTAAATCCGTCGCGTTTGTCGCCGCCCGGGGTCGCTGCGTCGGGGCCCTGGGTGACGACCAACGGCCAGGTGATTAAAGGTGCCGGTTCGCCCGGCCAGCAGGTCTGGATCGGCAATTTTTCCAGATCGATTTGATCGCCGGTTAACACCACCTCCTGGCAGGCCGCGTTGCGCACGGTTTTTGGTTTCATGGACATGACGGTTTTAACGATCGGTAACATGTCGAGCGCTTCACGCCATCCCCCCGGCGGTTCCGGTTGTCGCAAAAAAGCCAGAGTTTCGCCAATTTCGCGCAATTTTCCGGGTACCCGCCCCATGCCCCAGGCGACCCGCTCAACGGTGCCAAACAGATTGACCAATACGGGTATGTCATAGGGAGTGCCATCCGTGCGGACCGGATTTTCAAACAACACGGCCGGCCCGCCCTCGGCCAAAAGCCGGGTTTGTATTTCCGTCATTTCCAGAACCGGACAGACCGGCTCAGACACCCGGATCAGATTGCCCCGGGGTTCCAGGTGGTTAAAAATGAAATCGCGAAGGGATGAAAAAGCCATGGAATGTCCTGCGTTTGAAATTTTGCCCATTGCATCGAAGGGCAGGGGCGAGGTCAAGGGCGATCGCCTGGTGATGGGACAAATCGACACCGGCCACTTGGATTTTTGTCATAAATCACTATTCCTCCTATTAATGGCTGAATGGATGAAAATGCGATGCCCCAGAATATTAAAGATGACGAAACCCACAAGATGGCTCGAAAACTTGCTGGTTATAGGGGCGAAAGCCTTTCCAAAGGGGTCAAACGCGCCCTTACAGATAAGTTCGCTCAAAATTGGCGCGGAACAGAACCAGGTGGGTTGGGTCGACGGCTTAAATCATATTGCTGTGCATTGTGCTCGATTACCGGAGCGGGACGGCAAATGAAATCATCGCAAATGCGGGAATGAACCTGTTATCTGCAGCCGGTTTGTTGGCGTCACGAACGGCCTTCTACGCGCGTTGGAGAAAATGCAAGCAACGCTCTGGATGCATTTTTATCGAAAAGCGGCATTGCGGTTGTGGCGGTATCGCCGCTAATGGCGGCGTTGGCTTTTGCAGCTTATCGCCGATACGGAAAGGGCACGCGGCATCCCGCAGGGTTAAACGATGGAAATTGTTTTTCTTAGGCCTTGGCCGCGCAAAAAGCCATTGCCCTGGCTATAAAGGAAATGATTTTGGTGAAACGGATATCCGCTCTGCGACATTCCGATCATAGCCAGGGCTTGCGCCATTCGCCGCTTCCCATACACCTATCGTCTGGTTGTATTTCAACGAAAAGAGCGATACGATTTTATGGCTGGCTTGATCCCTCGAGATTAAGCCCCATACGGATTGTGAATTTATATGAATAGGTTTTCATCTGGGCAATCCGTCTGTTAATGTTCTCACCGGTGCCGTTGAATCGGGCCGTTTGTATGTTTTAAAATCTAAGGGCGAGGCTGGGTCGGCTCTGGCGGAGTAATATGGCGGAAAATAACAACGCAAACAGTTTCCAGAGATTGATCGAGATCGGTATTGCCTTGTCGGCCGAACGTGACATCAACCGGTTGATGGAAACCATTCTTTTGGAAGCCAAAGGCTTGTGCAATGCCGATGGCGGAACTCTGTATATCCGCACCGAGGATGATCGCCTGAAGTTCGAGATCATGCGCACGGATTCGCTGAACATCGCCATGGGTGGCACCACGGGTAAGGACATTACCTTCCCGCCGGTCAATATGTACGATCCCGATAGCGGTGAAAAAAACCTCAAACAGGTGGCCAGTGCGGCGGCCCTGACCGCCAAATCCATTAACATTACCGATGCCTACGAAGTGCAGGACTACGATTTTTCCGGGACAAAAAAGTTCGATGAACAAACCGGATATCGATCCAAGTCTTTTTTGACGGTGCCCCTGAAAAATTCCGTCGACGACGTGATCGGGGTTTTGCAACTGTTGAACGCGAAAGACCCGGACACAGAAGAAGTGATCCCCTTCAGTGCCGAAATACAGCCGCTCATAGAGGCCCTGTCGTCGCAGGCCGCCGTCGCCCTCGATAACCAACAATTGTTGGAAAGCCAGAAGTTGTTGCTGGATTCCTTTATTGAGCTTATCGCATCGGCCATTGACGCCAAGTCGCCCTATACCGGCGGCCACTGCCAACGGGTGCCGGAATTAACCAAAATGCTGGCCAAGGCGGCTGTCGATTCCAAGGACGGAACTTTTGCCGATTTCGAATTAAACGAAGAACAATGGTATGAACTGCACATTGGTGCCTGGTTACACGATTGTGGCAAGGTGACCACACCCGAATATGTGGTCGATAAATCCACCAAACTGGAAACCATTTACGACCGGATTCACGAAGTGCGGACCCGGTTTGAAGTGGTTAAACGCGACGCGGTGATCGATTATCTGAAAGCCCTGATCGACAACAAAAGCGATGCGGAAAGCCTGCGCGCAGACCTCGATCAGACGTTGGCCAAACTGGATGATGATTTTGCCTTCATTGCGGAAAGCAATATGGGCGGCGAATTTATGGCACCGGAGCGGGTTGAGCGGTTAAAGGAAATTGGTGCTATCACCTGGACCCGCACCTTGGATGATCGCATTGGCATTTCCTTTGAAGAACAAAAACGCAAAAACCTGACACCGGCACCGCAGTTGCCGGTCGTCGAAAAACTGCTGGATGACCGGGTCGATCATGTGATTGCCCGTGAGGGCAACAGCGGCCTGATCGCCGAGGATAATCCCTTTGGCTTTAAACTCGATATGCCGGAAAACAAATTTAACTTAGGCGAAATTTATAATCTGTCCATTGGTCGCGGCACCCTGACGGAAGAAGAACGTTACAAAATTAATGACCATATCGTGCAGACGATTATTATGCTTGAGCAGTTGCCGTTCCCCAAACACCTGAAACGGGTTCCCGAATATGCCGGTGGTCACCACGAAAAAATGGACGGGACGGGGTATCCCCGGAAACTGGCAAAGGAAGACATGTCCTTGCCAGCACGGATCATGGCCATTGCAGATATCTTCGAAGCCCTGACTGCGGCCGACAGACCCTACAAACCCCCTAAAAAATTGAGCGATGCGGTCAAGATTATGTCGTTCATGAAAAAAGACGCCCACATCGACGACGAATTGTTTGAGTTGTTTTTGACTTCGGGAATTTATAGAGACTATGCGGAACGGTTCCTTGACCCGACGCAAATTGACGAAGTCGACATTTCCCAATACCTGAGCAAAGCCGCTGAATAATTCCGGGGTGCCGCCTGCTTTGCAGGGCGAGACGGCCCTCGAACGGGCGCTCGGTTATCCTTATCCGTTGACCCACCAATCCTTTGTGTATGGTTCCGCATCCCCGCAATCGCTGCGCTTGATCGGCCCCGGCGACCCGTTTCCCGACGTTTCCGACCGAACCCCGGTCCTGGCTGTTGGTTCCAATCAGTCCCCTCGACAACTTGCCCGTAAATACCCAGGCCCTGAGTGGGGCGACATTCCCACGTCACGGGTTCATTTGCAGGGATTTGATACGGTTTATTCTGCCCATGTGACCGCGTATGGTTCGATTGCCGCAACCTTACATCCCTCGCCCGGGACCTGCGTTGCGCTTTATGTAAATTGGCTGACTCCCGATCAGTTGCTGCATATGCATAAAACCGAACTGACCAGTGAAAATTATCAGTACGGGTGGCTCGAGGATGTTGAATTGACGGTCGAATCCGGCCCCCCGTTGACCCGCGTTTCCCTGTATATGGGGCGGCGCGGCGCGTTCACACCGGTCGGTGATCCGATCCCATTGAACGAAGTTCCGGCCACATTGCGGGCCTTCCAGGCCAAGAGTCAGGCGGAAATTTTAAGCCATGTGAGTGACACCCTGGCAGCGATGAGAGACCGCGACGCATTTATTTATTCGGTCATTGAGAACGCCCGGCACCGGGCTGAAATCATTGCCGTTATGGAACGGACATCGGAAAAATTCAAAAGCCGGCATTTTGTTGAAAGCCCGCCGGGTCCGAGGATTTAGCGGTCAAATCTTTAAAACAATTGCCCCGCCAGAATTCCGACGACAAGTAACAATCCGAAATCCCGGTTTGACTTAAACCGCCGCAGGCAATTTTTGGGATCGTCAATATCGAGACTGCTGATCTGCCAGACCATGTGTGCGCCGGCGAGCATCAGGATCGCGTAAAACGGCCCGGCCAATTGAACCCAATAAGCCGAAAGACCCATCAACAAAAGGCTTATGCCATAGAAGCCTGTGATCCAATATTTCGAGGTAGCGCCAAATTTAAGGGCCGTTGATTTTATCCCAATCATCACATCATCGGTTTTATCCTGGTGGGCATAGATGGTGTCATAACCGAGGGTCCAAAAAAACCCCGCTGCGTACAGCAACAGAGGTGCGGTGCCCAACTGTCCCGTTTGTGCCGACCAGCCGACCAGCGCCCCCCAATTAAAGGCCAGGCCGAGGCAGGCCTGCGGCCAGTAAGTAATGCGTTTCATGAACGGATATAGGACAACCAGCGCCAACGACGATATGCCGAGCCAGATCGTAAAGGTGTTAAATTGCACAAGCACAGCCAGACCAACAAGCAACTGCAAGGCCAGGAAGACCATGGCCTGGCGGGGCGATAGATCGCCGTTGGCGATCGGCCGGCTGACGGTCCGTGCGACCTTGGCGTCGAAGTCCTGGTCGGCAAGATCATTGATGGTGCATCCGGCACCGCGCATCACCAGGGCACCAATGGCAAAAAGTACGACGTAAACGGGGTTCGGCCATCCCTCCGTTGCCAAGGCCAGTGACCACCAGCACGGCACTAACAACAGCCACGTACCAATCGGCCGATCCAGGCGGGCCAGCCGGCAATAGGGGCGCAAGGCGACGGGCAGCCATTTATCAATCCAGCTGTCGGTCGCCATGTCACTGGCGTTGGCGGGAACCTGACGGGTCATGCCCGGACTATAATCGCTTATCACAGACCACGCCACTGCTTGGCTGGGTCTGAATTACGCTTTATTGTGGAGCGATGGACATCACTGCCGTAAAAACCAGATTATATGTCTCCGCCGCCTTGGGCGACGCCCGGGAGATTCCGTTGAGTGTCGATCACGCGCATTTTTTGGGCAACGTATTGCGGTTAAAACCGAACGATCGTATTGCCGTGTTTAATGCGACCGATGGCCAATGGTCAGGGCCTTTGACGACCTTAAAAAAACGTCACGCGCGGGTATTACTGGACCATCAATCACGGCCCGGTGCACCTGAGGCGGGTCCGTGGCTGGTGTTTGCGCCGTTGAAAAAAAACCGCACCCAAATGGTCATCGAAAAGGCCACGGAACTGGGGGTTGAACGGGTTTTTCCGGTGATCACGGAAAACACCAACGGCGGGCGGACCAACAGCGAACGTATGGCACTACAGGCCATTGAAGCGGCGGAACAGTGTGAACGGCTGAGTATCCCGGTTATCGACACTCCCCAATCGCTTGCCGATTTACTTGATGGCTGGCCGCAAAACCGCCGCCTGTTGGTTGGCGACGAGACCGGTGGGGGCCGGGCTATTGCTGATATAATTTCATCTAATCCGAAAAAAAGTAAGGATTACGGAATTTTGATCGGGCCGGAAGGGGGCTTTAAGTCGGCGGAGCTGGATCGGTTGAAAGCCGCAGATTTCTGCACTTTAATGGATTTGGGGCCCCGCATTTTGCGGGCAGAAACAGCGGCCATCGTGGCGCTTGGCTGTTTGCAGGCATTGACCTGACAATATATCCCGTTATTTCATAGACAACAGTGCCTATCAGGCACGCATCAGGACGAGGATTTGAAATGGCTGACGGTGCCCAAAGGAACGGTGACGTGATCACCAACAAGCAGCCTTTGCTTGATTATATGGCGGCCGGGTGCAAACCCCAGTCCAATTGGAAAATTGGCACGGAACACGAAAAGTTCCCCTACCATCTGGCCGACTACAGCCCGCTGACCTATACCGAAGAAAACGGTATTCGTACCTTGCTTGAACGGATGCAGCGATTCGGTTGGGAACCGGTGATGGAAGGCGAAAACGTCATCGCCCTCAAACAAAATGGCGGTGCCATTTCCCTGGAACCGGCGGGACAGCTGGAACTTTCGGGTGCGCCGCTGGCCAACATCCACCAGACCTGCGACGAAGTGTCGGGTCATTTGCAGCAGGTCAAAGCCATTGCCGGCGAGATGGGCATCGGTTTTATCGGCCTGGGTTATCGACCCGATGGCCGCACGGAAGACATGCCGTGGATGCCAAAGGGGCGCTACAAGATTATGGGCGATTACATGCCTAAAGTTGGCACCATGGGTCTCGAGATGATGAAGTCAACCTGCACGGTTCAGGTTAATCTGGATTTTGATTCGGAAGAAACCATGGTTGAAATGTTTCGAATTTCCCTCGCCCTGCAACCGATTGCCACGGCGATCTGGGCCAATTCACCCTTTAAGAACGGTAAACCCAACGGCTTTTTATCCTATCGCAGTCACATTTGGACGGATACGGATAACGACCGGTGCGGAACCATCCCCTTTGTCTTCGAGCAAGGATTTGGGTTTGAGCGTTACGTCGATTACATCTTGGATGTTCCCATGTATTTTGTCTACCGCAACGGTGTTTACATCGATGCGGCGGGCCAGTCGTTCCGCGATTTTATGGCTGGCAAATTGCCCGCCTTGCCCGGTGAATATCCGACCATCAAAGATTGGGTAGACCAAATGAGTGTGGCATTTCCCGAAGTGCGGCTTAAACAATTCCTTGAAATGCGCGGCAGCGACGGCGGACCCTGGGCCCGCTTGTGTGCCTTGCCGGCCTTCTGGGTCGGTCTGCTGTACGATAATGACGCCCGCCGGGCCGCCTATGACATGGTCAAGGACTGGACCGCCGAAGACCATGAACGGCTGCGCGCCGAAGTGCCGCGGACGGCCTTAAAAACCAAATTCCGGAATCGCACGGTCAGGGAACTGGCTCTGCAAGCCCTGGAAATTTCCCATGCGGGCCTGAAAGCGCGCCGGGTATTGGACAGCGTCGGCCTGGATGAATCGCATTTTCTCAAACCCCTGTTCCAAATCGCCGAATCAGGCATGACACCGGCCGAGGAACTGCTGTGCGCTTACGAGCGCCAGTGGCAGAAATCGGTCACGCCGGTGTATACGGAGTATGCCTATTAGTGCCGTTTGCCGGCGCGCCCCCAGGCGGCGTCGGCGCGGTGCTAACGAGTGGCGAACGCCGGCGGGCGGGAGATGAGCTCGGGCAAATCGGGCTGCCGTCGACAGCCTTAAAATTTCATTTCCTGGGAGATTTTTAACTTACATTCTGCGCCAATTTCACGAACCTGTTTGACCGCGCGGGTCTTATTCAGATTGGATTTTGCGGTTTCCGCCGTCGGCTTTTGGGTTTTTGCCGTCAGCGTCAAATAGTCCTCCAGATCGAGTCTGTTGTGAAGATTCAGGGCCGTACATAAACAATATCCGGCGGCCCAACGTTTTAAGGATCTGGCGGCAACCAGACAGGAATCATAATCCTTGGCGAGGGCGTTGAAGGGAATTTCCGCCGCCTTTAAGGTCCCCATGCCCGATAACAGAACGGCGCAAGTGAACAGACAGATGGAAATAAATTTGACCATGGTATTTCCTCCTCAACTGGTGCCCTGTCAGTTGTCCCAATCGACGTCTTAATGCCTGCCTATAATCGCCCACCGGCGTGCAGAATATAAGCCACCCGTGGCCCCAGGCAAAGGGCTACAACCAGCTTGCATCGCCGCCACCTGACAAGCGGTCAATGACCGCCGCCGAAGGATCCGGTTTTGACCGAATAGTCGACGGCAACGCCATAACTCGGGTCGTCATCGGAATCGATCATCAACTGTCCCGCCCGGTTCAGCAATTTGTGGCAATCGTGTGAGAGGTGGCGAAGCTGCAGGGTTTTTCCCAGACCTTCGTATTTTGACGCCAGAGCTTCAATCGCCTGCAGGGCCGACTGATCAACCACACGGCTGTTCAAAAAGTCGACAATGACCAGGTCCGGGTCGTCCTCGGTGTTAAAAATTTCCGCAAAACCATCGACGGAACCAAAAAACAACGGGCCTTCAATCTGGTAAACCCGGGCCCCTTCCGGGGTCACCTGGGCATTGGCATGAATGCGGGTGGCATTGTTCCAGGCATAGGCCAGGGCCGATACGATTACGCCAACAACAACGGCAATGGCCAAATCGCTCATGACCGTGACGATGGTCACCAGGATCATCACCAGCGCATCGGTCAAGGGGATCCGTCGCAAAATTGTCAGGCTTTGCCAGGCAAAGGTTCCAATCACCACCATGAACATCACGCCGACCAGTGCGGCCAGGGGAATTTGTTCGATCATGCTGGATGCGGCCAGAATAAACACCAGCAGAAACAACGCCGCCGAAATGCCGGAAAGTCGGGTTCGGCCTCCGGATTTGACGTTGATCATGGACTGGCCAATCATCGCACAGCCGCCCATGCCGCCAAAAAATCCGGTTACCGTATTGGCCAGTCCCTGGGCGATACATTCCTGTGACGCGCCACCCCCTTTGCCGGTAATTTCGCCCACCAGGTTGAGGGTCAACAGGCTTTCGATCAGGCCGATGGCGGCCAGAATCAGGGCAAAAGGAAATATGATTTTCAGGGTTTCAAAATTCAACGGCACCAGCGGAATATGGAAGTCGGGCAGGCCGCCTTTGATAGACGCCAGGTCGCCGACCCGGGGCACGTCAATGGCAAAGAAAATAACCAGCCCGGCAACAATGGCGATACCGGCCAGGGGTGCCGGGATCACATTGGTGATTTTTGGCATCACCCAGATGATAACCATGGTCAGAGCGACAAGTCCAAGCATGGTGAGCAACGGCAGGCCGCTCATCCAGACTTTGGTTTCGTCGGGTCCGGGAACTTGAAACTGGGTCAATTGGGCCAGAAAAATAACGATCGCCAAGCCGTTGACGAAACCAAGCATAACCGGATGGGGAACCAAACGAATGAATTTACCAAGCCGGAAAATACCCGCCAGGATCTGCATTACCCCCATCAAAACGACGGTGGCAAACAAATATTCCACCCCGTGGCGGGCGACCAGGGCGACCATCACCACAGCCAGGGCACCGGTAGCCCCAGAGATCATACCCGGGCGGCCGCCGATGACGGCCGTTATCAGACCGACAATGAACGCCGCATAAAGTCCAACCAGGGGATGCACGCCGGCGACGAAGGAAAACGCCACGGCTTCCGGAACCAGCGCCAAGGCCACGGTCAGACCGGACAAGATTTCGATCTTGATGCGGTTTGGTGTGAACGGCGTTAAATGGGAGTCTTTCCAGTCGGATATGGAGAGGCGACCGGCAAATGTTGCAAGCGTCGGCTTGATCACGGGAGATAGACCTATTTTAAATATTTATATGTAAGGGGTGTGGAGCGGCCTACATAAAGCATCGGCCACGTATTGCAATGGGTTTCTTGGGACGGCAACAGACAAATGGCTTATTGGGAGATCGCAAGCCCAATTGGGAGGCCAGGCAGAGGCTCTGGTATCTGCGGTTGCCAGGGATCCGGCTTTGCTGAAAAAAACAGCGCCCTTGACAAAGCAAATAAAAAAGCGCTCTTTGGCGCCAGCGACACTCCCACAGCGTCGAGTTTTCGATCGCTTGCCGACTTTTTCGGCCATTTATTTATCCAACATTCAGGGCGTTTCGTTAGATGGTTTTCACTCCCCAGGGGTGGACCGTTCGGGGCCTGGAGCGATGATCGCCCGGTCCAACGCCTAATGTTAACAGAAAGACTTATATACATGACTGACTTCGAGGGCCTCTATTTGGCCCAACCCATCCTTCGTGCCCTTGCGGACGAGGGTTTTACCACACCCACACCCATTCAATCGCGGGCCATTCCCTCATTAATGGAAGGCCGGGATCTGATCGGCATTGCCCAAACGGGAACCGGAAAAACAGCGGCCTTTTCATTGCCCATGCTTCACCGCCTGGCCGAGACCAGCACGCCCCGGTTAAAACGCGCGACCCGGGCCTTGATCCTGGCTCCGACCCGCGAACTGGTTTCGCAAATCCTTGCGTGCATCCGAACCTATAACAAATTTCTGAAACTGAAGACCGCGGTCGCCTATGGCGGCGTCTCCATTCGTGGCCAGATCAGCGCCCTGCACCACGGCGTTGATATTCTGGTGGCAACGCCCGGCCGTTTGCTCGATCTGAAACGCCAGGGATGTGTGCGCCTCGACCGGGTCGAGTTTTTTGTCCTCGACGAAGCCGACCGAATGCTCGACATGGGGTTTGCCCCGGATGTAAAACTGATTGCCTCGGAATTACCCCGCGAACACCAAACGGCAATGTTTTCGGCGACCATGGCGAAAAATGTCCGTGGTCTGGTGGAAAGTCTGCTCAATCACCCAACCAAAGTCGAAGTTGACCCGGTTGCGACCACCGTTGATAAAATCGAACAGCGTGTTTTGTTCGTCCGCAAGGATAAAAAACGCGCCCTGTTGGGTGAATTGATGGGCGACGCGGCGATCCGACGGGTGTTGATCTTTACCCGCTCCAAACACGGCGCCGATGCCGTCGCCCGCCATCTGGACCGGGCCGGTGTCGAAACCGGTGTTATTCATGGTAACAAAAGCCAGAGCCAGCGTGAGCGTGCCATAAAAAGTTTTAAAAATGGCAAAATGCGGGCCCTGGTGGCGACCGACATTGCATCGCGCGGCATCGATGTGGATGGCATTACCCATGTCATAAACTTCGATTTACCGAACGAGCCAGACAGTTATGTCCACCGCATTGGCCGCACCGGTCGGGCCGGCGCCATGGGGACAGCGCTGTCGTTCTGCGACATCGAAGAAAAAGCCTACTTGCTGGATATCGAAAAAACCATTCGCCAAACGGTCGAGGTCCTGGAATCCCATCCCTACCACGATCCGGTTATCGCCAATGACCCAGGCACGGTCCGTAAACGCCAGGGCGGCGGCAAGGGCCGATCCGGTGGCCGGGGTCGTGGTGGAAACCGCGCTGGTAAAGCCCAGTGGAAAAAAGCCGGAAATGCCAGAAAAGCCGCCTAAACCGCAGATTTAACGGCCCTCACTCGCGATTTTTCTGTGCGATCTCTGGCCGGCCAACTGTTCCCGCCAGGCCAACAGAACGGCGCCGCCAATAATAATTACCGCACCCAAAAAACTGGTGAAAACGGGAGTTTGTCCAAACAGGGCAAAATCGTAAAAGGCGGCAAAAACCAGGGTCGAATAGGAAAACGGGATGACGTAACTGGCCTCGGCGTTTTTCAGGGCCTGAATAAACAGGCTCTGAGCGCAGGCCATGGTTAAGCCCAGCGCCGCCAGCAGCATAAACTGAGTGGGGCTGGGCAGAACCCAGACCAGGCTGGCGGCAGTTACAGAAATTATGGCGCCAAAACTGTTGTTGATCAGCAATATGCGAACCGGCGGTTCTTTTGTGCTTAATAACTTAATGCAGATAATTTCCACACCCATCAGACCGGCGGCTGCCAGGGCAATCAGGGCGGCTGGCTGAAACGCCTCGGTGCCCGGGCGTATCAAAATGAGCGCGCCGCCTAGTGAAATCCCGGCGGCCAGCCAACGGACCGGCCCGACCCGTTCGGCCAGCAAGGGAATTGCCAAGGCCATGGCGACAATCGGGTTTAAAAAAGTGATCGCCGTCGCATCGGCCAGGGGCATGCGGGCGACCGCCGCAAACATCAGGGTGACCCCGGTCCAGCCGCAGATTGAACGGGCCAGGTGCAAATGCCAGGCGGTCCCCTTAAAACTCGGCCGCCTGAAAGCACTAAAAACCGAGATCGCCAAAAACGCAAAAAAGAACCGCCCGGCACTGACTTGTAAGGGGTGCAGTTCGGGCCCGGTGATCCCGAGGCCTAAGGACTTGGCAATCAGTGTGGTCAGCGCGATCAGCGCACTGGCGGCAATGATTGCGGCGGCGGCATAAAACATCAGAGGGGCCCCGATAACCCACAAAAACCCGCTCGGTTTCGTGTAGCGGCCGTCTGCGGGGATCCTGAATTTAAGAAAACGGCCGATCCTTAAGGGCCAGGGTTGATTATTGGATATCCGGCTTTTTCACGCGGACGATGGGATCGCCCGGGCGAAAGATTAAACCACCGTGCCGCCGACCGTAATGTTATCGATCAGCAAAGTCGGCTGGCCGACCCCGACGGGCACGCCCTGGCCTTCTTTGCCACAGGTGCCGATGCCCGGGTCCAGTTCCATGTCGTTGCCGATCATTGAGACTTTGGTTAATACGTCCGGGCCATTGCCGATCAGGGTTGCGCCCTTCAGGGGGGCACCGATTTTCCCATCCTCGATCTGGTAGGCTTCGGTGCAGGAAAAGACAAATTTGCCAGACGTGATGTCGACCTGACCGCCACCGAAGCTGACCGCATAAACGCCGTTTTTGACGCTTTGCATGATTTCGTCCGGGTCCTTGTCGCCGTTGAGCATGTAGGTATTGGTCATCCGTGGAATGGGCGCATGGGCATAACTCTGGCGCCGGCCGTTGCCGGTTGATTTGCTGCCCATCAATCGAGCGTTCATGCGGTCCTGCAAATACCCGGTCAAAATTCCGTCTTCGATCAATACGGTTTTTTGGGTCGGCGTGCCTTCATCATCGATACTCAGACTGCCGCGTCGGTCATCAATCACCCCATCGTCAACAACCGTTACCCCCTTAGAGGCAACCCGTTGACCCATGAGGCCGGCAAAGGCCGAGGTTCCCTTGCGATTAAAATCGCCTTCCAGGCCGTGGCCGATGGCTTCGTGCAACAAAATACCCGGCCAGCCAGGACCGAGCACGACCGGGACTTCACCGGCCGGCGCGGGGATCGCTTCGAGATTGACCAGGGCCTGGCGCAGGGCCTCATCGACACACCCTTTCCAGGCATCGGGCGTCACAAAGGTGGCAAATTCCTGACGGCCGCCGGTGCCATAACTGCCGTTTTCCATGCGGCCGTCCTGTTCGACAACGATGGAGACGTTGAGGCGAACCAAGGGCCTGATATCGGCCAGCCGTTGACCGCCCAGGCGAATGATCTGAATGGCCTGCCACTGCCCGGACAGGGAGGCCGAGACCTGTTGAACACGGGGGTCTTTGGCGCGGGCGTAGGCGTCCATTTCGCCCAACAAATCGACCTTTTTTTCGAAACTCAGGCTGGTCAGGGGGTTTTTCTCCGTATACAGACTGCGGTTGGTGCCAATCGGTCCTTCGGCCCGATCGCCGCCGTGCCCCCGACTGACCGCCTTCACCGTATGTGCCGCCCGTTCCAGGGCCGGTTCAGAAAGCTCCGAGGCGTGGGAATATCCGGTGGTTTCTCCTGAAATGGCGCGCAGACCAAAACCCTGGGTCGTATCGTAGGAAGCGGACTTGATTTGCCCATCGTCGAGGACAAGGGTCTCGGACTGGCCGTATTCCAGATAAAGTTCACCATCGTCAGCCGAACCGAGCGCATCGTCGACGATTTTTTCGACGCGCGTCGGGTCCATTTCGGAACGCGCAAAAAACAGTTTGTCGGATTCAGCAATGTCGGTCATGGGCAGGTCCTCGGATAAAACGATTTGGATTTCTAATATAGGGCGGAAAAACGGAAAATATAGGCCCGATATGTAATTTTACGGAAGGGGGTCTCGGCGCTGTTGGGCCAACCCGTCCCAGCACAGATGATCTGGACCCGTAAACCCGGTAGCAAGCCCACCCGGGCCCGGCTGGTTTCGACGGTTAATAATCTTATAAGTGTATCTGAAAAAAAATACACTTAATGGTTTTATTTTTTAAAATCCATACTAAGATGAACTCGAGGGGCAGCCCTATTTTGTCAAAGGCGTGTCGGCTCTTTAACAGAGGCACTTTACCCATGACCCTACAACTCGGCGCAAACAAAACCAATTGGAAAACCGCAACACGGCTGGTTCGTGGCGGCCTCAATCGCTCGAATTTTGAAGAAACCAGCGAGGCGCTGTTTCTGACCTCGGGTTTTGTTTACGGATCCCCGCAGGAAGCCGAAGACGCCTTTAAGGGTGAAAGCGACCGGTTTATCTATTCACGTATTGCCAATCCCACCGTTTCGATGTTTGAAGACCGTTTGGCTTTATTGGAAGGGGCTCGGTTTTGCGTCGGCACGTCAAGCGGCATGGCGGCGATGTTTGCCGCCATTGTCAGTCAGGCCAAAGCCGGCGACAGGATCGTCGCGTCACGGGCTTTGTTTGGTTCGTGTAATTATATTCTGACGGAACATCTGCCGCGCTATGGCATTCAAACGGTGCTGGTGGACGGTACCGATCTTGACCAGTGGCAACAGGCCCTGGCTGAGCCGGCGGTTTGTGTGTTCATGGAAACACCATCTAATCCGACCCTGGAAGTCATCGATATTGCAGCGGTCAGTGACCTTGCCCACGCCGCAGGTGCCCGGGTTATTGTCGATAATGTATTTGCCACACCTCTGTTGCAGCGCCCGCTGACTATGGGTGCGGATATTGTTATTTATTCCGCCACCAAACATATCGACGGGCAGGGCCGGACCATGGGCGGTGCCATCCTGTTTAACGACGAATCCTATTTGAGCGATTGCCTCGATCCGTTTTTCCGCCATACCGGCCCGTCGCTTAGCCCGTTCAACGCCTGGGTGTTGTTAAAGGGGCTGGAAACCATGAAGTTGCGGGTTGACCAGCACTGTGAAAATGCCCTGACTGTGGCCCGCTTTCTCAGTACCCAAAAATCCATCAAAAAAGTTTTATATCCAGGCCTAGCAAGCCATCCGCAACACCAACTGGCAATGCGCCAGATGGGCCGGGGAGGATCGATGGTGGCCTTTGAGATGGCCGGCGGCCAGCCGGCGGCGTTTCAATTTCTTGAAACCTTGGATCTCATCGATATTTCCAACAATTTGGGTGACACCAAAACCCTGACGACCCACCCGACCACGACCACCCAACAAAGTATGAGTGAAGAGGAACGGTTACGCCTGGGAATTACACCAGGTCTGGTTCGATTGAGCGTCGGCCTGGAGGATGTCGACGACATCACCCAGGATTTGCAGCAGGCACTCAGGCGGCTGTGCGGCAACTGTTAAGGACGCCATACGCCGGGACGAATGTTGGCGGATCGTGCCGCCGTTGAGCTGGTAATAACCATCGTCAGAAATCACAGGTATAGCACTTTCGCGAAAATAGGGTGCGCTCTGATGGGCGATAACGGTCGGCCTTGTATTCCTTTCTCCATACCAGCGATCACCTAAAGGGATAAATCCCTATAGGGACACCTATCGACGACTTCAGACCCCGTGAGAACAATTTCCCGGTTGACCCTGCCCATCATTCTTTTATAGTGCGGCTCACGTGGTGATTTGGCTGACCAGCTTGCGGCCACGTTAAATAACCGGCTAAAAGGTCGGAGCCTGTTCAGCCCTGATCGTAGCCGATGAGGGTTTTTTTAATGGGGAATACCCCTTAACCGGCAGGAGATACGCCATGAGCGGCGACGAAATTTATTCAGCAAACAACTGGCGCAAAGCAACTCAACTGGTCCGGGGCGGGATGTCGCGCTCGACCTTCGAAGAAACCAGCGAGGCCATGTATCTGACGTCCGGTTATGTTTATGGGTCACCGGAAGAAGCGGAGGCGGCTTTTAAGGGCGAAACCAAACGGTACATTTATTCCCGGTACGCCAACCCGACGGTATCGATGTTTGAGCAACGCCTTGGCCTATTGGAAGGGGCCAATTTTTGTGTCGGCATGGCCAGCGGCATGGCCGCGATGTTTGCCTCTATCGCCTGCCAGGTTAAGGCCGGCGACCGGGTCGTCGCGTCTCGGGCGTTGTTTGGGTCGTGCAATTATGTGCTGACCGAGCAGCTGCCGAAATATGGTGTTGAAACCATTCTGGTGGATGGAACGGACCTCGACCAATGGCGCGACGCGCTGGCAGAACCGACGGTCTGCGTGTTTATGGAAACGCCGTCGAACCCGACTTTGGAAGTAATCGATATCGCTGCCGTCTGCGACCTGGCCCATGCAGCGGGTGCCCGGGTCGTCGTCGACAACGTGTTTGCAACGGCGGTATTGCAAAGCCCGCTTGCCCTGGGTGCCGACATCGTCATGTATTCGGCGACCAAACACATCGATGGCCAGGGACGGACCCTGGGCGGGGCCATCCTGTTTAATGATGAAAAATACCTGAGCGACTGTCTGGAGCCGTTTTTCCGCCATACGGGTCCTTCCATGAGCCCCTTTAATGCCTGGGTTATGCTGAAGGGCCTGGAGACCCTGGGTTTGCGCGTTGAGCGTCACTGCGACAATGCCGAACGCATCGTTGAGTTCTTAAAAACCCAAACGGCGATAACCAAAGTTCTTTACCCGGGCCTTGCGGAACACCCTCAATACGAACTCGCAAAGAAACAAATGTCACGTGGCGGAACCATGGTCTCGTTTGAAGTGGAAGGCGAAAAAGACGGCGCCTTTCAATTCCTGAAAGCCCTGAAGCTCATCGATATATCGAATAATTTGGGTGATTCCAAAAGCCTGACAACTCACCCGACAACCACAACCCATCAACGTTTGAGCGAGGACGACCGCCTGGCACTGGGGATCACGCCGGGGTTGGTGCGCCTGAGCGTTGGTTTGGAAGACGTCCAGGATATCATAGATGATTTGGCGCAGGCGTTGGCTGTCATCGGATAACCTGTCAGTGCGCGGACGTGGCAACTTCACCCCCCCACCCCAGCCCTCCCCCACACCGGGGAGAGGGGGATAGGGGGAAACCGGTCTCAATCGCCACCGTCACCTCCAATACCGTCCTTTCCCCACATGGGGGAAGCGCTCTGTACGTTGCCGGTTAATTATGGTTTTAAGGGGATCGCGGATAAGTGATTGTCAGCAGTGGCCAAGCTGATGTCAAATTGGATACGGGGTCCATTGGCTGTCGACCGGGTGAATTTTGGGCGGTGCCAGCGGGCGGATCATCGTGCTCACAAGCAGGCGAGGGACACCTATGAAACTCATTATTGATACGGACCCGGGTGTTGATGATGCCATGGCGATTTTGTATGCGGCGGCAGCCCCGGAAATTGATCTTTTGGGGCTGACAACGGTATTTGGCAATGTAACGGTCGAAACGGCCACCCGCAACGCCTTGAGACTGGTTGAAATGGCCGGGCTGAAAATTCCCGTCGCCCGTGGCGCAAAGGGATCCATGCAGATACCGATGATGACGCCCTCTGCCCATGTCCACGGTGCAGAGGGGTTTGGCGATGTCCCGGCGGCGGAACCCGAGGGCAATGCCATCGACGAGCAGGCAGCCGAGTATCTGGTTCGGATGGCGCGCCAACACAGGAATGAACTGGTCGTTTGCGCCATTGGGCCGATTACCAATGTCGCCCAGGCGATCCAGCTGGATCCGGATTTTGCCACCAACGTCAAAAAGATTGTCCTCATGGGCGGCGCTGTTTTTGTGCCGGGCAACATTACACCTGTCGCCGAGGCCAATACCTATCATGATCCACATGCCCTCAATATCGTCCTGGCAAGTGGCGCAGACGTGATCCTGGTTGGCCTGGACGTCACCATGAAAATTTTATGTACGGCGGATGATTTTAGGGACCTCGAGCATCATGCGCCGGAGTTTGGCGGTTTCCTGCGTCGGGCCAGTCACTTTTATTTGGATTTCTACCGCACGGTTGTCGGCATAGAGGGATGTGGATTACACGATCCGGCGGCGGTAATCGCCTGCACCCACCCCGAACTATTTGCCATCGAGACCCATCGAATTGAGGTCGTTGAGGACGGCGCGGAGAAGGGAAGAACCCTTGTTTGCCAGGGCCAACAGGGTTTCCCCGCCGGGGTTTGCGTTGGCGGTAATATGGATCAGATTAAAGCCCGGTTCATGGAGATAAGCAGAACAAACCCGTAACCACCTATCAGTGGGGTGCCAAGCACAGCCTATTCGCCCGGCAAGGCACTAAATCGTCGCCTTTGGACCGCCGTCAGTGGGATCAGAATTAGAGCACAAGATGTCGCCGGCAAAGCGCCGTAGCGATGGCCTGTTCGCGGGTCGATGCCCCCAGACGCCGACGGGCCTTTTGAATATGCATGTGGATGGTTGGGATTTGCAGGTCCATTTTTTCTGCAATCCGATCGGGACGCAATCCGACCGCCAGGAAACGAAGAACATCCTTCTCCCGTGTTGTCAGAATGTCTTTGCGGTTTTGGTCTTTTCCGTGGCGGGCAAAATAAAGATCGTCGTTCCCTTGTAATTCATGGTCGGCAATAAACCGGTGCATGGTGTTCACCAACAACGACATTTCTTCACCATGGCGATGCAACACGTCGTGACAGTCCTTTTCACCGAGATCAAACAGCAGCCCGGCACCGGCCAGATAGGTTGAATCTGGTTTCGGTATGGGGATGCCAATGGCGCTCCTTAAACCCAGGTCGCGAATATCGGTCATCATGAGTTTGTTTGTCTGATCGAGATTGGTTTCGCCGTTAAAGTAGGTGGCATCGACAAACAGCGGCTTGTCCTTTTTGGAACAATGGTCGGTTATAAAATCCGTCCGCGCATAATGGTCAAAATAATATGCTAACCATTGGCTGCTCATATTGGAAAACATGACAAGGTCGTCGGGTTCGCCATAGGCGTAGTTGACAAATTTTACACCGTAGGAATGCAGGGATTTTTTAAGGGCCCGCCAAATCTCCGTTTGACTGGTAGCCTCGCTGGCACTCTTTGAAAATTCGAACAGTCGTGTGTCTGCTGTCATGGCGGCCTGACGTGGGTTTAATTCACAATAAAACGGATACTATCCACAAATAGAATAACGAATTTTTGATACACGTAAATAGATATATCATTATTGCCATATTTAGTTGAACGATGTTTCGTGTTCAGTTGCATTGGTAACCAAGCCATCAAGTCCTGGGATTATTTCAAGAGTTTCCACTTTAGTCTTGAGATAGAATAAACAGGGCTGGCTTGGTTGCGCCGCTAAATGGCTATATTTTGTCGGCCAACAGGAAACGGCATTTGCCGAAGTCGCGGGTGACCTATTGGGTAGGGTCAGCGTGAATTTCGGTTATCGGGCATGCACCGGGTCTCATCCACGGTAGAATTCGCGGCTGTGTGAGCGACCGGGATTATGATTATTTTGGTTTATTGCACCTGTATCTCAGGTTTTGCCGGCCCTTGGTTATTCCTGAACCCACGGCAAATTGGCGTGTTTCCAGCCGTTTCGCGATGCCCGGTGTAAGGTTTCGTCCTTGTCACCCTCAAACCCGCCAGCGACATTGTAACATTTTGAAAAACCGAGCGCCGACATGGCGATGGCCGCATGTTTTGATCGCACGCCGGATCGACAGAGAAACAGCAGCGACTGGTCCTTTTGCAGGTTTTGTTGGCTTAAGGTGGCGGTGAAGTCCGGGTTCAAATCCATACTCGGATAAAACAGCCAGCTGACATAGACGGTTTTTTTGCCAAGCCCGGACAAATCGGCAACACCGACAAAAGAAAATTCCGCGTCGGTGCGCACATCGATCAGTACGGCCTGTTCGTCCGTGCTTAACAGGTTCCAGCATTCGCGCGGCGAAATATCACCAGCATAGGTTTGATCTGTCATAAAAATCTCTTACGGGTTAGTTTGGCAGGCCATCAAGGGCATGGATCATATCCTCGACGGTTACGAATTTTTTGCGTGGCGCATGGCCTTCAGCATTTTCAATTTCCATGGCCTCCAGCCGTTGCCAGTCGGAATAACCGATCCAGCGAATTCGGCGTTGCTTGAGAACCGCCTCCAATTGGTCGCGACCGTGACGGTCCGGATCTGCGGTAATATCCTCGGCAATATATTCGGCGACAATAACACCGTCAGGGCGGTTCGAAGAAATCACGCCGCTGGGACCGCGTTTTATCCAGCCAACGGCATAGAGACCCGCTTCAATCCGTCCGTTGTCGTTGGGAATTATCCCCTGTTTTTCGTCAAAGGGGGCCCCTTCAATGGGTTCTGATCGATAGCCAATTGACGGGATTACCAGACCACATTCAATCTCGAACATTTCGCCGGTGCCCAGGCATTTGCCGTTTTCCACCCGGGTTCGTTCAAACCGGATGGCTTCAACCTGCTCGCCGCCCAGGATCTCAACCGGCGATGCAAAAAAATCAAAATACACGTTCTTTGGTTTGTTGGTGTCTTTCCGTGTCGAAAATTCGCGTAAGGTCCCCAGGTTGCGGATCCGTAACCGACGGTCACGTTCGTCATAACCGGCGAGAACTGCGTCCAAATCTTCGGGCAATTGTTCCGGTCTGACCCGTGGATTGGTGAGCTTGAGGTTGCCCATTTCGCGCAATTCCACGTTGGTGAATTTGGCGTCGGCCGGGCCCCGTCGACCAACCATATGGACTTCGGTAATGGGGGCGGCGTGAATCATCGCGGCAACGTGGTCGGGCAGGTCAGATTCCGCCATGCCGCGGGGCGACCGCAGCAGGACCCGTGCGACGTCGACGGCAACATTGCCGTTGCCGATAACCACCGCAGAATTTGTATTCAAGTCCGGTTTCAGATCGCGGAAATCCGGATGTCCGTTATACCACCCGACGAACGCCGCCGAACCATGGACACCGATTTTGTTGGCACCCGGTATTGTCAGTTTTTTATCGGCCGGGGCACCAACAGCCAATACCACCGCATCGTACATGGCGCGCAGTTCCATCAGCGAAACGTCACGGCCAATTTCGACGTTGCCGTAAAAATGCACGTGTTGCATCATTGCCGTATTTTCGTACTTTTTGGCGACCCGTTTGGTGGTTTGATGGTCGGGAGCAACTCCGCCGCGAATTAAACCAAAGGGGGTCGGCAGGCGTTCAATAAAATCGACCCGACAGTCCGGGCAGGCTTTGGTAAGGGCGTCTGCTGTGTAAAATCCAGCTGGGCCGGAACCGATTATGGCAATACTAAGCGGCATGGAATTAACTCTTAGTTATTCGTTATATTCAGTCAACCTGCCAGGTATGACCACTTCGCAATAGGCTGTTCAAATCACCATTGTTATGGGACGGCGCGCGTTCTTTGACGGCTTCGACACCCTGTTCATAACTGGCAGCCGGATCACAATAGAGAACACCGATGGCGACCGGAAAGGCCGGTCCCTGCATGCCCGCCAGCAGGGTTGCCAAAACCTTATTGGTTTCGTCATGCACCAGGATGTCATTTTCCGTTATGCCGTTAACACCGATCTCGACAACGTCAATCTCAAAGGCACCGGGTTTGACATGGAGGCCCATTTTGCCGTCGGCGCCAAAGACCAGAGGTTTGCCATGTTCGACGGCAATTTGGCTGCCGGCAATTTTGTCCTTCGCCGTAAAATCGGCAAAGACACCGTCATTATAGACGATACAATTCTGGAAAATTTCGACAAAGGATGTGCCGATGTGCTGGTGCGCCCGGGTCAACACACCGGGCAGGTGTTTTTGTTGACTGTCGACGGCCCGGGCGACAAATCGGGCACCGGCCGCCAGGGCCAGCAGAGTTGCTGATAGGGGGTTGTCGACAGATCCCAAGGGGGTCGACGGTGACCGGGTTCCGGCGCGCGACGTCGGCGAATACTGGCCCTTGGTCAGGCCATAAATTTCGTTGTTGAACAACAAAAATTGCAAATTGACATTGCGCCTGAGCAAATGGATCAGATGGTTGCCGCCGATCGACAGGGCATCGCCATCGCCGGACACGACCCAGACATCCAATTCGGGATTGGCCAGTTTTACTCCCGTTGCGAAGGAAGGGGCGCGGCCGTGGATCGTATGAAAGCCGTAGGTCGCCATGTAATAGGGGAAGCGGGCGGCGCAGCCGATGCCCGAAATAAAGACCGTTTTTTCCGGAACCGCACCAATATCGGCGAGGGTTTTCTGGACGCCCTTTAAGATCGCGTAGTCGCCGCATCCGGGGCACCAGCGGACTTCCTGATCCGTCGCGAAGTCCTTGGCAGTGAGTTTGGCTGGGGGCGTGACAACGTTCATGATTAAGCCTCCATCTCGGCCAATATGGCCTGTTCAAGTTCGCGTATTTTAAAGGGCTGTCCGGTGACTTTGTTGATGCCGACAGCGGGAGCCAGAAACTCGGACCGCAAAACCGTCAGCAATTGCCCTTTATTCATTTCCGGAACCAGGATTTTATCGAACTGCGACAGCAAAGCGCCAAGATTGGTCGGCAGGGGCCAGATGTTATTCAGGTGAATGTGACTGACCGTCTTGCCCATATCCAAAAGATTGGTAACGGCGCGGTTGATCGGGCCGTAGGTCGAGCCCCATCCGACAACAGCGACCGGACCGCGTTCGGGACCGACTTCCACGGTTTGCGGGGGAATATCCTTGGCGATGCCGTTAATTTTAGCGGCCCGCACATCGGTCATTTTTTGATGGTTTTCCGGGTCGTAGGAGATATGGCCGGAATCATAACTTTTTTCGATGCCGCCAATCCGGTGCATCAACTCGGGCGTCCCTGGGATCGCCCAGGCCCGCGCCAACGTCGCTTCGTCGCGGACAAAGGGATGGAAATTTTCCGGGTCCGTGCGGAAGGATACGGGAAACGGCTTGATGCTGTCGATATCCGGAATTAACCAGGGTTCCGCAGCATTTCCGATATAACCGTCCGATAGAATCATAACCGGCGTCATATATTTGGTCGCCAGTCGAACGGCTTCGATGGCAACGTCAAAACAGTTTGCCGGCGAACGGGCGGCGAGAACCACCAGCGGGCTATCGGCATTGCGACCATAAACCGCCTGGTATAAATCCGACTGTTCGGTTTTGGTTGGCAGGCCGGTCGATGGTCCGGCCCGTTGGGTGTTGAGAATAATCAGGGGAATTTCTATGCCAATGGCCAGACCAATGGCTTCGCCCTTGAGGGCAATTCCGGGACCGGAACTTGATGTAACCCCCAAAGTGCCGGCATAAGACGCGCCAATGGCCGCACAGGCGGCCGCGATTTCGTCCTCAGCCTGAAAGGTTGTGACGTTGTATTCAGCCATATTCGACAGGGTATGCAGCACCGACGAGGCCGGCGTTATCGGGTAAGAGCAGAAGGTTAACTTCAGGCCTGCCAGCCTGGCACCGGTTGCCAATCCCCAGGCAATGGCTTCGCTGCCCATGACCGTACGATAAAGTCCCGGTTCGGCCTGTTCCGTTTGCGGAATCGTAAACCCCTGAAAACCATCCGCCGTTTCCGATGTTTCGCCGAGCGCGTGACCGGCGTTTAAGGCGGCAATATTGGCTTCGGCAATTTCCGGACGTTTGGCGAATTTTTTACGCAGCCATTCAACGGTTTCCTTGCGTTTATTGGCAAACATCCAGAACACATACCCCAGGGTCCAGAAATTTTTGCAGCGCAGGGCCTCTTTATTGGTCAGGCCAAAGTCTTTCACGGCATCGAGTGTGAGTTGGGAGATATCAAGCCCAATGACCCGGTAACCACTCAGGCTGCCATCTTCCAGGGGATTATTCTGGTAACCGGCTTTGCGCAGGTTCCGTTCAGAAAACGACCCGGTATCGAGGATAATGACACCGCCGGCTTTCAGACCCTTTAACTCGACGAACAAGGCGGCCGGGTTCATGGCGACCAGAAGGTCAAATTCGTCACCGGAGGTTTTTATAACACGCGAGCCAAAATTGATCTGAAAGGAGGAAACGCCAAAGGTGGTGCCCACGGGCGCTCGGATTTCTGCTGGGAAGTCGGGGAAAGTTGCCAGATTGTTTCCGGCAAGAGCGGCGGAAAGGGTAAATTGCCCACCGGTGACCTGCATGCCATCGCCGGAATCGCCCGCAAAACGAACAACCGCCGACTCGAGCTGTTGCCGCAACGTTTCGTCATTAACTTCTGTCTTCAATGCCGTATTCGTTACCATGTCATTTCAACCAATTTGTCGGGTTAAATTTAAAGTCAAAGGGAATTATTTATAAGTAAGATGTTATCTATATAACGCGTTTTTCAAGATTTGAAACCTGTTGAACACATTTTTCGCTGTTCGGAAAAATTAGGTAATTTTGTCAAATATGAAATATCGGGTTTCATCGTCGGCTAAGGTTTGCCAAATTGCCCCAATCGACAGTTTGTAAACCCAAAAAGGAGCCAGCTTTTGAGTTTCAGTAATGACCCACTTGGGCATTTGAGTGATTTGGTCGCCAGTGCAAAAACTGCCGGCGCCGACGCCGCCGACGCCATTTATGTGGAGGGGATTTCGGTTTCTACGGCCTGCCGCAAGGGCCAGCCGGAAAGTTTATCCCGGTCCGAAGGGTATGATCTGGGATTGCGGGTCCTGATCGGAAAACGCCAGGCGATCGTATCGTCATCGGATTTGTCGAAACCTGCCCTCGATGATTTGGTGTCGCGGGCTGTGGCCATGGCCAAAGTGGTGCCGGAAGACCCCTATTGTGGCCTGGCACCGGAGGCATTGCTGGCAACGGAAGTTCCTGATCTTGACGATTGTGATCCGGTTGAACCTTCTGGCACGCGCCTGCAACAATTGACGGCGGAAGCCGAGGACGCGGCCCTGTCGATTGCCGGGGTAACAAACTCTGAAGGGGCTGAAGCCGGATGGGGGAAATCCCGATTGGCAGTTGCAGGGACAAACGGGTTTGCCCAGGAACGGGAAGGTTCGGGCCATTCTCTGAGTGTTTCCGTGGTTGCCGGAGAAGGCACCGGCATGGAGCGGGACTATGACTATTCGACGGCGGTTTATGGCGAAGATCTGGAATCCGCCGCTGAGCTTGGCCGTACGGCCGGTGAAAAAGCCGTCGCCCGGTTAAACCCACAAAAAGTAGAAACCGCACAGGTGCCGGTGATTTTTGATCCGCGCGTGTCCAGTTCCCTTGTTGGCCACCTGTCGAGCGCCATAAACGGCTCCTCCGTGGCCCGGGGCACGACCTTTTTAAAAGATAAAATGGGGGCGCAACTGTTTGGCAAAGGGGTGCAAATCATTGATGACCCGCTTCGCAAACGCGGGTTGCGCTCGAAAGCCTTTGATGCGGAAGGGGTCGCCACCCAGACCCGCCATTTGATCAGCGACGGCGTGCTGCAGACCTGGATTCTGGATTTACGTTCGGCCCGACAATTGGGATTAGAGACGACCGGCAACGCATCGCGCGGAACGTCGTCGCCGCCGTCTCCGTCGGCGACCAATCTTTATATGGCGGCCGGTGATATCAGTCGGGATGATTTGATCCGTGGTGTCACATCGGGTCTTTATGTCACTGAACTGATCGGCATGGGTGTTAATGGCATTACCGGTGATTACAGCCGTGGTGCCGGCGGGTTCTGGATCGAAAACGGTGAGATCACCTATCCGGTTAATGAGGTGACCATTGCCGGATCTCTTTTGGATATGTTTAAAAATATGACGCCGGCATCGGATTTGCAGTTTCGCTTCGGTACAAACGCGCCGACCGTTCGTGTCGACGGCCTGACGCTTGCAGGGATTTAAACAACCGCCTATTCGTGATAGGGTCCGGTGTCCTAACAACCGATACCTTAATAACAGGTCATAAGCCTTTGTCTGAACTGATAGAATCGACGGTTGCGAAACCGATGTCCACATCCTATCTGATGCGGCGATTGTGGCGGGAGAGTATTCGGCACTATCTGGTCTGGATCGGTTTGGCAGTGATTTGTATGGTTTTGATGGCGGCGGCAAATGCCTTTTCCGCCTATATGATGAAACCGATTGTCGATGACGTTTTTGTGGCAAAAAATCAGGCCATGTTATGGCCCGTCGGGTTTATTGTCATTGCCACCTTCCTGGTCAAAGGGCTGGCCAACTACGGTCAATCCATTCTCATGAGTTTTGTCGGTCTTCGCATCATCGCCGATACACAAAACCGACTGTTTGCCCATTTGGCGGAGATGGATCTGGCGTTTTTCCATGGGACCCCGTCGGGTACGCTGATTTCGCGGTTTACGGTTGATGTCCAGCAGATGCGAACCGCCGTATCAAACGGCCTGACAGGCGTTGGCCGGGACCTGATGTCTTTGATTGGCCTTGTTGGTGTCATGTTCTGGCAGGACTGGGAATTGGCGGCAGTCTCATTTTTTGTATTTCCCGTGGCGATTTATCCAATTGTCCGGATCGGCAAAAGGATGCGCAAAGTCACCGCCAATACGCAACAGGAAATCGGGGTTTTTACAACGGCTCTTAACCAGACATTCCAGGGAATCCGGGTGGTCAAGGCGTACGGCATGGCCGCCTACGAAGGAACCCGGGTCGCCGAGGTGGTCGAGCGGATCTTCAAATTGACGCTGAAAGCCGCCCGAACCCGTGAATTGTCGCGGCCGATTATGGAGACTCTGGGCGGTGTGGCGATCTTTGTTGTCATTGTTTATGGTGGTTCTCGGGTGATTGCCGAAGCGACCACGGCTGGCGCGTTTTTCTCTTTCATCACTGCTTTGTTAATGGCTTACGAACCGATGAAACGATTGGCAAACCTGAATGCCAGCATTCAGGAAGGTCTGGCCAGCGCACAGCGCATATTTTCGGTTATGGATCACGCCCCGGCAATTGCCGATAAACCGGACGCAATCGCCTTGACGGGGGTAGAAGGGACCATTCAGTTCGATAACGTCGGATTTTCCTATGGCGCGGATATCCAGGCCCTGACCGGATTAAATATCACAGTTGCCGCCGGCACAACCGTCGCCCTTGTCGGCATGTCCGGCGGCGGAAAATCAACAATCCTGAACCTGATCCCTCGGTTTTATGATGTGACCCAAGGGGCCATCACCATCGACGGTACGGATATCCGCGACGTCCAATTGCAGTCGCTTTATGGCAATATTGCCCTCGTCAGCCAGGAAGTGACCCTGTTTGACGATACGGTCGCCGCCAATATCGCCTATGGCCGTCAGGGGGCGTCCGACGACGACATTGTCGAGGCGGCAAAACACGCGGCGGCCCATGACTTTATCGGCGACCTTAGCGACGGCTATCAAACGGTCGTCGGCGAACAGGGGGTACTTCTTTCCGGCGGCCAGCGCCAGCGTCTGGCGATTGCCCGGGCGATGTTGAAAGACGCCCCGATTCTGTTGTTGGACGAAGCCACTTCCGCCCTCGATACGGAATCCGAGCGGCATGTGCAGGCGGCGCTGACGGAATTGATGAAGGGGCGGACAACGTTGGTGATTGCCCACCGGTTATCTACCGTGGTCAACGCCGATATGATTTGCGTCATTGGCGACGGCTCGGTTGTGGAACAAGGCACGCATTTGCAATTGCTGGCCCAAGGTGGGATCTACAAAAGGCTGCATGATCTGCAGTTTTCCGAACAGCAGCTATCTGAGCAGCCGCAAGCGGCTGAAGCCGGGTGAGCCTGTTCAAGAATATACAGAGGTCAGCAGCTTTCCGATGGACCCTGTGTCTGCTCGGCGCGGCGTATATTCGCCTGGTTCGTGTGACCAGCCGGTGGCAGGTGATTGGCGGTGAAATTCCCGAGCGCTACTGGAACGCCAACAAACCGTTTATCGTCTGTTTCTGGCACGGCAGATTGTTGATGATGCCCTATTGCTGGAATTTTTCTCACCCCATTCACATGTTGATTTCTATCCACCGGGACGGCCTTCTGATCTCTCAGACGGTTAAAAGATTTGGCATCGAAACCGTCGCGGGTTCAACCTCAAAAGGCGGTGCCATGGCGTTGCGGCATATGGCCAAATTGCTGGCAGGCGGTACCTGTGTGGGGATCACTCCCGATGGTCCACGAGGCCCTCGTATGCGTTCCGGCACCGGTATCGTCGGTTTGGCTCGGTTGTCGGGAGTCCCGATTATTCCCGTCTCCTTTTCCATCAGTCGCGGCAAAAACCTCGGCAGCTGGGACCGGTTTTTGGTTGGCGGATTATTTGGACGGGGGGTTTTTGTCTGGGGCGAACCGATTGAAGTGCCAGGCCATGCTGACGCGGAGCGTCTCGAGCAGGCTCGCTTACGGGTCGAACAGGCGATGAACGATATTACCAACAGGGCCGATTTGCATGCGGGCAGGATTCCCGTTGAACCGGCGGACAAAAAACGGAACAAGCGATGATTTTATCGCTCTACCGAAGTTTTGGCACCTTGGGCGCACCGCTCATTGCCGTCTATTTGAACCGCCGTAAAGCGCGCGGTAAAGAAGATAAAATCCGGTTCGGTGAACGTTTGGGAAAATCCCACATAGCGCGTCCGAAAGGCCCCCTGGTGTGGTTGCATGCGGCCAGTGTCGGCGAATCGCTTTCGCTTTTACCCCTGATCGAACGAATGGTCGCTGACCGACCGCAAATGACTTTTGTGTTGACCACAGGTACCGTCACCTCTGCGTCCCTGATGGCGGAACGGTTGCCGCAGGGCGTTATCCACCAATATGTTCCGGTCGATCGGGCGGTTTATGTGCGACGGTTTTTTGACCATTGGCGACCCGATCTCGTGCTGTGGTCGGAATCTGATTTCTGGCCGAATTTGGTCATGGAACCGGCACGCCGCAGCATTCCCCTGATCCTGATTAACGGTCGTATCTCGCCCAACTCCTTTACGGGCTGGCGACGTTTCCCGGGCGTTATCCGACAACTGCTGGCCGGGTTTGCGGTTTGTTTGGCGCAGACCGATGCGGACGCCGAGCGCCTCAAACAGCTCGGCGCGACACCGGTCCGTTGTGTTGGAAATCTCAAGTTTGCCGTTAAACCCCTGCCGGTTGAGGCCGGGGACCTGGCAGAGGTATCGAAACAACTGGCTGGACGACCGCGTTGGTTTGCTGCCAGTACACATCCGGGAGAGGAAGAACTGCTTTGGCAGGTGCATCAACGCGTTGCCCTTGACCACCCCGGGCTCATGACATTGATCGCCCCCCGCCATCCCAATCGCGGATCGGAGATTGCACGATCCCTGCGCGCGCACGGCGCCCAAGTGGCGCGGCGCGCTGCCGGTGATCCCATAACCGGGGAAACGCAAATTTATCTGGCCGATACCCTGGGCGAAATGGGGCTTTTTTTTCGCTCCTGCCAGTTGGTTTTTATGGGTAAATCGTTGGTTGACAAAGGCGGGCAAAATCCGCTCGAAGCAGCCAACCTGGAATGCGCCATATTACATGGCCCGCATATGTGGAATTTCCAGGAAATAGTCGAACGTCTGCACAATTCAGGTGCGGCAATTCAGGTCGCCAACCCGACAGATCTGGCTGACGCCCTGTCGGCCCTGCTGTCGTCGCCTGATAAAGCTCGTGCGATGGCGGCCAGTGCGTTGGCGTTTGTCGGTTGCCAAGGGGGCATCCTGGACGCCGTATGCGAGGAACTGGCACCCTTTCTGGATCGAATATCTTCGCACGAGAGATCGCCATGAAATCGCCAGAGTTTTGGAAAATCCAGGGTGGCGGCTGGAAATCGGCGGTATTGCGTCCCTTCGGTTGGCTGTATGGTGTTGGTGGACAGATGAACTCGGCATCGGCAACTCCGGTCAGGGCTTCCGTTCCGGTTATTTGCATTGGCAATGTTGTGGCCGGTGGGGCTGGCAAAACGCCGGTTGCCATAGATATTGGCCACCGCCTCATGAAGCTGGGCATTCAGGCGCATTATTTGAGCCGGGGTTACGGCGGGTCGGAAACCGGGCCCCACCAGGTTGACGGGACCAGGGATCAGGCGAAACAGGTCGGCGACGAACCTTTGTTGTTGGCGCGAACGGCGCCAACCTGGATCGCCAGGGACCGGGTCCGAGGGGCCATATCCTGTGTCGAGGCCGGGGCGGGGGCCATTGTCATGGACGATGGGTTGCAAAACCCTTCGCTGTTTAAGGACCTCTCCTTTTGTGTCATTGACGGCGCTTATGGCCTGGGCAATGGTCGGGTAATCCCGGCGGGACCCCTGCGCGAAACCCTGGCCAACGCAGTGAAGAAATCCCATGCCGTGGTTTTGATGGGTGACGATCGGGCCGGCGTTGAACAGGCTGTGCGGGTGGTGTCGCCCGATGTGATTTTGCTGAAAGCGTCCCTCGTGCCGATCTTAGGCGGACAGGATTTGGCGGGGCGTTCGGTCCACGCCTTTGCCGGCATCGGCCAGCCGGATAAATTTTTTGATAGCTTGATCTCGATTGGCTGTCGTGTGTTAAAAACAACGCCGTTTGCGGATCATTATTTATATGGCGATAACCAAATATCGGCGCTGGTTGAGGCCGCAAATAAAGACCAGGCGCTGTTGCTGACGACGGAAAAAGACTATGTGCGACTGGATCCCAAGTGGCACAATGTCGTCCAATCGATCGGCGTTTCCGTTGCCTGGCAGGACGATGCCCGGCTTGTCGATTTGATCAGGCCCCTGGTATCAGAAACCGTATGATGGGTAAAACAAACTCGATTTTTAAGGTATATGTTGTCTATCCCGTTCAGGCTGTCGTCGTTACCCTGCTGTATGGGTTTTTCCGGGTTCTGCCCTTGCAGGGGGCCTCGGCAATCGGCGGTGCCCTTGGCCGTTGGATTGGCCCCCGGCTTTCGGTAAACCGGCGGGCCGTGACGAATATAACGACCGTATTTCCCGGAAAATCGAAGCCGGAAATCGATAATTTGATTGCCGGAATGTGGGACAATCTGGGCCGCACCGCGGCCGAATACCCCCATATTGCGCGCATTGATACAACTCGGGCATCAGGCCCGGTTGTGGTTGAGGGCGCAGATATCTTTGAGAACCTGCGGCAACGGGCGGGCCCCTGCATTATCTTTTCCGGACATTTTGCTAACTGGGAGCTGCTGCCGGCCTCTGCCGCGCAACGGGGACTGCAGTCGGTTCTTGTCTATAGATCTGCCAATAACCCACTTGTCGACTGGTTGTACCGGTGCCGCAAGGGGCACGCGCAGGCGGCCATTGCGCCCAAGGGAATGCGCGGCGCGCGGATTTTGTTTCGGGCCATGAAACAGGGCAAAGCCGTCGGAATACTTGTCGATCAAAAAATGAATGATGGAATTCCTGTACCCTTCTTTGGGCGCGCTGCCATGACCGCACCTGGCTTGGCGGAATTAGCCCTCCGGTACGATTGCCCGGTCGTTCCCGCCCATGTGGTTCGCCTTCGCGGGGCGACATTTAAAGTGATCATTGACAAACCTCTGGTGGTCACCAGAACCGGTGACAGAACCCAAGATGTCGTGCGGCTCATGGGTCAGATCAATCAACGGCTGGAGGACTGGGTACGCCAGGCACCCGAACAGTGGTTGTGGGTTCACAACCGCTGGCCTAAATAAGGGGTCCACATGCCAGGCAACTGTTCCACAGGACCAGAGAAGAGATGACGAGATAACCATGAGCAAAGAGAGCGGGCGTTTTGACAGGACCTTTCTGGAAATCAGCGATTGGTTAATCGATGGCGCGCTTGGCGAAATTAATCTGGAAGCCCAGTTTATGGCTTTTTGTGAGCGCTTGTCCGATGCCGGAATTCCGTTGATGCGCGGGTTTTTGGCGACGCGGGCATTGCACCCGATGTTTGTCGCGACAACCGCCACCTGGGAACCCGGCGGCCGGCAGGACGTCATCCGGTTAAAACCCGATGAGGATGACGGTGCCGATTGGAAGGAAAGTCCGCTTCACCATATGCTGCTTACCAATTGTCTCGACGCCCTCTATGATTTGCGAACGGCAGGCACCTGGCAGGATTTCCCCATGCTCAAGGCCCTGCGGGCGCGGGGCGCGACAGCCTATTATGCACAATTTGTCATGTTCGGCCCGGCCGAGCAGGCACGCCGCCGCCAGGATGCCTGTGTCTTGTCTTGGACCACGGATCATGCGGGTGGGTTTAGCGAAAAACAGATCCATACGCTGCGGAGGCTGGGAAAACGGTTTGGCGTGGTCGCAAAATTACATCGCCGCGAACAAACGGCGACGAATGTCGTCTCCGCCTATTTGGGTGCCGCTGCCGGACAGCGAGTGCTCGATGGCCACATAAAGCTGGGAGACGGTGAAATCATACCGGCCGTCATTTGGTATTGCGATTTGCGCAATTCAACGGGCTTGGCGGATCGTCTGGCAAACCAGGTGTTTCTGGATATTCTCAATCGTTACTTCCAATGCACGGCCGGTTCGGTTCTTGACCATGGCGGCGAGGTGCTGCGGTTTATTGGCGATGCCGTGCTGGCGATCTTTCATGTGGATGGTGTCGATGGATACAGTCGCGCCGCGCGGGTTGCCGTGGCGGCGGCACGGGATGCCGAACGGCGTCTGGCGGATGTCAATAAACAGCGCCTGACCGACGGCGAAGCGCCCATCGATTTTGGTCTTGGCCTGCATACGGGAAATTTAATGTTTGGTAACATAGGGGTACCGGAACGTGTGGAATTTTCGGTTATTGGCCCGGCCGCCAACGAAGTGGCGCGCCTGGAGGGTTTGACCAAGGAATTGGGACAGAGGATTCTGGTGTCAAAGAAATTTGCCGATCTGCTGCCGCTCGCATGGCGCGACCTGGGCCCGCAGCGGGTTGCCGGAGTGAGCGACATGATGCAGGTTTGCACTTTGCCGGACGCGCCCTAAAAAAGCGCAGGAAATTCCGTCGAAAGGAAGCGATTTTTAGTGATTTGAAGCAAATAACCAAGAGGAGTGATGTTATGACTTTTGCCCATTACCCAAGTTTACAGGGAGCGGTGGTTTATATTACGGGGGGCGCATCTGGAATCGGTGAACAAATGGTCCGGGCCTTTGCGGCGCAGGGATCGAAAGTTGGCTACGTCGATATCGATGCCGAGGGCGGCCAAAAACTGGCCCGGGAATTGGCTGAAAACAACACCACTGTGCAGTTCGAAACCTGCGATTTGCGCGATATCGACGGTCTGAAGAAGGCGTTCGGTAATCTCAAATCAACCCTTGGCGCGGCCGCGGTATTGGTTAATAACGCGGCCCGTGATGACCGGCACGGCTGGCAGGATGTGACCCCCGAATATTATGAAGAACGCATCGCAACCAACCTGCGCCACATGTTTTTTGCGATCCAGACCGTGGCACCGGATATGATTGATGCGGGCAAGGGGTCGATAATTAACTTTGGCTCCAATTCCTGGTGGGAATGTTCAGGCGGGATGCCGGTTTATACCACCGCAAAAGCGGCTGTTCACGGCATGACACGATCATTCGCCCGTGACCTGGGGGGGCATCGCATCCGGGTGAATACGGTTGTTCCCGGTTGGGTGATGACGGCCCGGCAAAAGGAACTTTGGGCATCGCCGTCGGCGCTGGAGAAACACCTGGAGCGTCAGTGTCTGCCCGATTTGATCGATCCCGTATATCTGGCACGAATGGTGCTTTTTCTGGCATCCGACGACGCCGCCATGTGTACAGCAAACAATTACATGGTTGAAGCGGGTTCCATTTAACGGCGTTTGGACGGGCAAAAGGCGCACATCCGAAGCCCTGGAGGTCGGACGCGGGAAATCGGTAAAACACTGAAAGAAGTCTGGGGTTTCGTGATATGCTGGGTTATATACGATTTATGTAAACCTGTAATGTGGACAAGGCTGGTACGATTTTGAGCGGCAAAAACAGTTTTAATTACGAAGAGATTCTTTCGTGCGGGCGCGGCGAGCTTTTTGGCCCGGGAAATGCGCAGTTACCGCTTCCTCCCATGTTAATGTTTGATCGGATCACATCGATTACCGAAGACGGTGGCTCCTACGGCAAAGGTTACGTCGAGGCCGAATTTGATATTAAACCGGACCTGTGGTTTTTTGATTGTCATTTCCAGGGCGACCCGGTGATGCCAGGCTGTCTGGGGCTTGACGCCTTGTGGCAGCTTACCGGTTTTTTCTTAGGCTGGACCGGCGCCCCGGGGGCCGGTCGCGCCCTGGGCGTTGGTAACGTAAAATTTACCGGTACAGTGCAGCCAACTGCAAAATTGGTAACATATAAGGTCCATATGAAACGGGTCATGAACCGGCAAATCACTTTGGGGTTTGCCGACGGTCAGATGCTGGTCGATGGCGAACTGGCCTATGAATCCGAGGGCATGCGGGTGACTTTGTTTACCGGCGAAAATTGATATTAAGAGGGTCAAATGAGACGTGTAGTTGTTACGGGGATGGGCATTGTATCTTGTATTGGAAACAATAAAGAGGATGTCCTAACCTCACTGCGTGAGGGCCGCTCAGGCATTACGTTTTCCGAAGAATACAAGGAAATGGGATTTCGCAGCCATGTCTATGGCAAACCTGAAATCGACCTGGCCAAACTTGTGGATCGTCGCTGGCGGCGGTTCATGGGCGATGGTGCGGCTTATAATTATGTGGCCATGCAGGATGCCATTGACGATTCCGGTATGGAAAAATCGGATGTGTCCAATGTGCGCACAGCAATGATCATGGGCTCTGGTGGGCCGTCGACTTCGGCGCAGGTTCTGGCGGCTGATAATGCCCGTCAAAAGGGGCCGAAAAAAGTCGGCCCCTTTGTTGTTCCCAAGGCCATGACATCGACAAATTCGGCGACCCTTTCAACGGCCTTTGAAATCAAAGGACTTAGTTATTCCATCGGTTCCGCCTGTTCGACCAGCGCCCATTGTATTGGCAACGCATCTGAATTGATCCAATTGGACAAGGCGGATGTGGTTTTCGCCGGCGGTGGCGAAGAACTGCATTGGAGCCTGTCGGTTTTGTTTGACGCCATGCCGGCCCTGAGCAGCGGTTATAACGACACACCGGCCCGCGCGTCGCGCGCCTATGACGCCAATCGGGACGGTTTTGTCATTGCCGGAGGTGCCGGCGTTTTGGTTTTGGAAGAACTTTCCCATGCGCAGGCGCGGGGGGCCAAAATTTACGGCGAACTGACCGGATATGGGGCCACATCGGATGGCGCAGACATGGTTCAGCCATCGGGTGAAGGTGCCGTGCGGTGCATGCAGATGGCCATGAAAAACCTTGATCGTCCTGTTGACTATATCAACACCCATGGTACGTCCACGCCGATTGGCGACACCAAGGAACTGGAAGCCATGAAAGAAGTTTTTCAATCCCATAAACAAATTCCCTCGTTCAGTTCGACCAAGTCCCTGACCGGTCATTCTCTGGGAGCGACGGGAGTGCAGGAATCCATATATTCCTTGTTGATGATGCAAAATAACTTTATCTGTGCGTCCGCCAACATCGACGATGTTGACCCCTTTGTCGGTGATCTGCCGTTAGTGACAAAACGCCAGGACGGTGTTGAGTTAAACTGTGTAATGTCAAATAGTTTTGGCTTTGGCGGAACCAATGCGACACTTGCGTTCTCGCGTTTTAATGCCTAGGGACCCGAATTCTTGACTTTAGGACGTTGTTTGTGATGGACCAATCTTCACCGCTGTTAAACCCAGCGATCCCAACTCCCTTGATGGCCGGCAAAAAAGGGTTGGTTATGGGTGTTGCCAACAACCGCTCCATTGCCTGGGGCATTGCCGAGGTGCTCCGTAAACACGGTGCCGAGCTGGCCTTTACCTACCAGGGGGAATCGCTTGGAAAACGGGTCATTCCGTTGGCTGAATCCGTTGGTTCAGATATGGTGATCGATTGCGACGTGGAAGATGAAAGCAGTGTCGAACGGGTCTTCGAGCAAATTGGCAGCCGCTGGGACCAGCTCGATTTTGTCGTCCACGCAATCGCCTATTCGGACAAAGAAGAACTCAAGGGCAAGTATCTGAATACCACCCGGAAAAATTTTTTACGGACCATGGATATCAGCTGTTATTCATTTACCGCCGTCGCCCGTTGTGCTCAGCCATTGATGCTTGGGGGCGGCAGTATGATTAGTCTGAGTTTTTCCGGGGCAGAACGGGTGATGCCGAATTATAACGTCATGGGTGTTGCCAAGGCGGCTCTGGAAGCCAGTGTGCGTTATCTGGCCGCCGACCTGGGCAGGCAGGACGTCCGGGTTAATGCCATTTCCGCCGGTCCCATGCGAACACTGGCGGGCAGCGCCATCGGTGGAGCCCGCGACATATTGCGGTATTGCCAGGATACAGCGCCGTTGAAGCGACCCCTGGAACTTGAAGATATCGGCGGATCCGCCCTCTATTTACTTTCGGATCTCTCACGCAGTGTAACGGGCGAAGTGCATTATGTGGACAGCGGGTTCAGTACCATAGGAATGCCACACGATCGCACTTAAATTCGGTGGACCGGCGAAAACGCTTTTTCCATACTTTCCATATGGATATATCTACCCTAGAATAATTCAGGATTTTTTCCTTATTTGATTTGTACGATAGGCTCGGATCAGAATATGGCTCCCCAGACAACGCTTCGTCCGTTCAGCACCATTATTGCACAACTGCGTACAGCCGGTCTCCGGCCAACGCGACAACGCATCGCCCTTGGCCGATTGTTATTTGAAACCGGTGACCGCCACGTGACGGCGGAAATGTTGCACCAGGAAGCCCTCCAGTCAAAAATCCGGGTTTCTCTGGCCACGGTGTACAATACCCTCAACCAGTTTACGCAAGCTGGCTTGCTGCGCGAAATCGTCGTCGACCCCCATCGCAGTTATTTCGACACCAATACGTCCGATCACCATCATTTTTATTATGAAAAAATAAATCGATTGGAAGATATTGCTGCCGATCAGGTGGTCTTATCCGCTCTCCCCTGCCCACCCGCGGGTACGGAAATCAAACGCGTCGACGTGATTGTACGTGTTTCTTAAATAAGTATTTAATATCAAATACTTATTTGGTTTATTAGAACAATATAAATATATTGACTTCTGGCTGCTGAAATTCCATATTCTATCTGCTGATATGGGGGTCGGACTGTTTATAACATCGGATCGTTCCTAAGGTAAAACCAGTGTGAATGGGTTCATTCGCGAACTTGGCTTTGCTGCAATATCAACGAGTTAAAGCATTTTCGGCAATCAACCTATTGCCGGACAGACTGTCGAGACCGGTATGTATATATTTTCGGATTTTAACACCAACAAGGGAGGGTATTATGCCTGCACTAAAAGGAACTCAGACCGAACAGAATCTTAAAGACGCATTTTCTGGAGAATCACAAGCCAACCGTCGTTACCTGTATTTCGCACAAAAAGCCGATATCGAGGGTTACAATGATGTTGCCGTTGTTTTTCGTTCCACCGCCGAAGGGGAAACCGGACACGCGCACGGTCATTTGGAGTTTTTGGAAGAGACCGGCGATCCTGCCACCGGCGAGCCCATTGGCGCAACGGATTTGAATTTGAAGGCGGCAATTGCCGGCGAAACCCACGAATATACGGATATGTACCCTGGTATGGCCAAATCAGCCCGCGATGAAGGGTTCGATGAAATTGCCGATTGGTTTGAGACCCTGGCGAAGGCCGAAAAGTCACATGCCGGTCGGTTCCAAAAAGCTTTGGACACATTGGATTGATGGATTGAAGCAATCCCTCTCGATTGACGGATTGCGGCAATCCCTGCGGATTGACAAAACAGATCCATCTCGTGTGGATTGTCAGTGATCAGCGGGGGGACCTTCACGGGTACCCCCGTTTTTTGTTAAATGGCCTGAAGAAATGTATATCAAATGAGTGAAGGTAGCCTTGAAGCCCCGACCCGCCATCCCATTGCCTGGCGTGACGATGATTTTTATAACGCAGATAAACTCGATGCGGAACTGCGCCGGGTTTTCGACATCTGCCATGGCTGCCGTCGATGTTTTAATCTTTGTGACAGTTTTCCGCGCCTGTTTGACCTGATTGATGGGGCGGAATCCGGTGAGCTGGATACGGTGAAATCGGCGGATTTTGCGCCCGTCATCGATGCCTGCACGCTCTGTGATATGTGTTTCATGACCAAGTGCCCCTACGTGCCTCCGCATGAATTTGATTTGGATTTCCCCCATTTAATGCTTCGGGCACGCGCCGCCGAAGCCAGGGATAAGGGTGTTCCCTTCGCTGAAAAACAGCTCACAAAAACCGATCGCAACGGCAAACTTGCGGCACCGGTGGCGCCCATCGCCAATTGGGCAACGAAAACCGGCAACGGTCTTACACGACCGATCATGCAATCGGTTTTGGGCATTCACAAAGACGCGTCACTGCCCAAATTTACATCAAAACCCTTTACCAGCCGCGCCGGTACAGCACCTGAGGTCAACCCGCAGGGCCCGGCATTTGGCCGCAAGGCCGTGCTCTATGCCACTTGTTTCTCCAATTACAACAATCCCGATATTGCGGTTTCCGCCCGCGCCGTCCTGGCGAAAAATGGTGTGGAGACGGAAGTCGTGTATCCAAGTTGTTGTGGCATGCCACAGCTCGAACAGGGCGATATCGCAGGCGTTGCGGCAAACGCATCGGTCGTTGCCGGCGCGCTTAAACCGTGGATTGAAAAGGGTTACGACGTCATTGCCGTGGTCCCGTCCTGTGCCCTGATGCTGAAATTCGAGTGGCCATTGATCGTGCCGGAAAATGCCGATGTCATCACTTTGAGTAAAGCGACTTATGATATTACCGAATACATCGTTGATATGGGCAAAAAAGAAGGCATGGCAGAGGGGTTAAAACCTTTGCAAGGCGGCGTCAGCATTCATATATCCTGCCACTCCAGGGCCCAGAACATGGGCCAAAAAGGTGCCGAAATGCTGCGCCTGATCCCGGATACGGCGATCGACGTGATCGAGCGATGTTCCGGTCATGGGGGGTCCTGGGGGATCATGAAGGATAATTTTGACGTGGCCTTGAAAATTGGCAAACCCGTGGCCCGCAAGGCGGCGGAAAAAGCCGCAGCCCACGTTGTTTCGGAATGCCCCCTGGCGCGCGACCATATCCTGCAGGGCATCGAACGCATTAACCAAAAACCGGCCGAGGTATCCCAGGTTCAGCATCCCATCCAACTGCTTGCCCTGGCTTACGGCCTGTAAACTAAAGGAACGGTTAGATCATGGCCCAGAAGACAGAAATCACCAGATCCGATATTCTACCCATGGCGACCTACGGGGCCGAACGGACGGCGCGGCGCCGGCAGGTCACGGCCATGAAGCGCGACCGCCGGGTATCGATTGGTCCGGATGCGACGTTCTATTTCGAAAATTTCGAGACCATGTTCCATCAAATCCATGAAATGTTATGGATCGAGAAAGGCGGCGACGACCAGATTGCCGACGAACTGGAAGCTTATAATCCCTTGATCCCCAAGGGCCGGGAACTGGTTGCGACTTTGATGTTCGAAATTGACGACGAAGTCCGTCGGGGGCATTTTTTGGCAAAACTTGGCGGTGTTGAAGAGACCATCCATATCGCCTTTGACGGTGCCGATAAAATCCACGCCCTGCCAGAAGCGGATATCGATCGGACCAATGCGGCAGGCAAGGCGTCGGCCATACAATTTCTGCATTTTCCTTTTACAGAGGAACAGGTTTTTAAATTTCACGATCCGAATGTTCAAGTCACGTTGGGAATTTCCCATCCTCAATATGGTCATATGGCGATTTTGTCGACGGTCGGGCGGGCCGCTCTGGCGAAAGATTTTTCCGACTGAAAAACAAATAAATGTCCGCCCAGGTCATTGCTGCAAGCGGCGCTGTTCGATAAATAGCGGGGCAAGGGATTCAATGTTTAACCCGGCCAGATAGGCGAAACACTCAACTCGCGGTCTCGACCTTCCGGCCCTGCCGACGGCTACCCGCCTGGCGAACGCCGCGGGACTTTCCTCGATCCGTAGTAAGTCCTTCATTGATTTGCCGGGTGCCGGGACCGGGAAAAAAGAATTAGAACCTATTTATGGATAACCACTTACAATGCCAAACCGATCAGCCGGTCGTTGGCAGCAGGGAGTAAAACCA
>JAJFII010000020.1 GCA_021775095.1 Rhodospirillales bacterium | reverse complement strand
GGTCGTCACCGGGTGCGTCGTCTGATGCGGTTGATGGGACTGGCGGCGATTTATCAGGCTCCGCGAACCAGCGATCCTCACCCGGAGCACAGGGTTTATCCCTATCTGTTAGGCAACCTGGACATAATCAGAGCCAATCATGTCTGGTGTACGGACATCACCTATATCTCCGTTCAGCGTGGTTTTCTGTATCTCGTTGCGATCATGGACTGGGCAACCCGTCATGTTCTCGCGTGGCGGTTATCAAACACCATGCAGGTCAAGGCGGGGCAGGCCGGACGTTAACTCCAATCCACGGATAGGCAGTAACTGATATAAAGCGATCAGTGAGAAGACAATTACAATCCCCCAACAACCTATATTGATCTTTCGCAACGTTTGATGAAAATTTTCAATCACAATCCAATTCGCTCCTAATGTTCTTCAATTCCATTGATCCGCAAATTACATTCGGGTTTTCCAAGAGAGGGCGAGGCTTTTTTGTTCCTTTGGTCGACTATTGAGAATCCTTTAGGGCATTTTCCAGTTCCCTTATCCCGGCTTCTAAACTGAAAACTTGGTCAAATAGTGTACTGGTCAAAGAGCCTTACAATGCAAATCCAAACGGCTCTAGTCGTCCAAATTTTCTTCCTTGATTTCTCTAAATTTGGACTGGTTATTTAGAAGTTTTTCTTCTGTCAGGGTTGCCAGTTCTTTGTCATCTTTTTCATTTATTGATTTCATATTCTCACTTTTACTTCGTAACCATTTATCCCTAACAAATGGGTACAATATCGCTCCAGAAAGGCCTAGAGAAATACTTGTTCCCAATCCTGAGACTACCCTTAAAAGTACATTTGAGAAATCATCGCTCTCGTAAAGGGGAGAATTTTTATATGAACGGAACAAATCGTCTGTGTTTGAAAATTTCGCTAACGGTACTTGGCGATTTAGCCAAATATCAAATGGAGGATATTTCTCTCCTGCATCTGAATTTGCCAAAAGCTTAGGGAGTTCTTTTTGAATGTATAGACGAAATGAAGTATCTGCATTGGGGATATCATGAGAAAGTAAAATATCGTAGTAGGTACGACACATTTGTAATGATTTTGGATATGCGCGGGCTGCATCTTCCACCGTCTGAATAGCTGGGTACTCTGCGGTATCCAGACCATTCAATGTTTTCCACACTTCGAAATTATTGCGAGCTCTCATAAGAATATAGTGCTCAACATAGGGCGAGCAGGTTTTCCATGATCGATTCCCTTGAAGCTTATCCCAGCCAATCATTAGTTCTGAAAGTTGGGGGGGTATTTGCCTCGATGATACTTGACTACCATCGTTAGGGAATTTTATGGATTTTCCAAATGAATGCTCGTGAAGCTCTATCATGCGTGAGATGTATCCAAGCCCCCGTCTGTCATCTCTATGAATTGTATCAATCAATATATTAACATCTCTCGCAAGAGTGCTATTCGGTTGCGCTGACGAAATTGCCAAACGGAGGTTCAGTAAATAGTTGACGCAAGAAGTAAGCGGTAAGATAAGCTTTGGTGTTGAGGACGCTCTGCTAATTAGATTGACCAAAGCTTCTAAAACGTTTGCATCAATTACATAATACTTCGCAGAAAGTTTGTCTTTTGGTAAACTGTTCGTCAAGTTTTGGAGAACGATTTCATTTACTTCACGGTTCGTATTTCTTAAGCCATCCAGAATCAGTGACAGCACTGTATCTGGTCTACTGCCAATTCTATTTTTGGGTTCAGAGAGAAAAATTGGCAACATATGAGCAGCAGCGACGCCGGGCAAGGCGGCCATTCGATGCGGGTTAATATGAGGGAAATCCTCACCAACTTTATTGGCCGATTCAGAGATTTTGTTAAGGTATGGCCTCCCGCCATTCTTAATAAGGAGCGGAAAAAACATCGAATACATAAACATTAAGGTTGGCGTGGGAGCTTGAGCAAATGATTTTGCCAAATCGTAGGGTGATTGGGTATTTACTCCTGTCGCATCAACAATTGATTCTTCAAAATTATCACCACTGTAATGAGATAATAATTCAAAGCCAGCCGCTGCTGAAGAAGCGGCTATAAAAAAGATAGCTTCTCTGCGATTCAACTCAAAACTCATCAGCTTAGCTTTCCTTAGATAATTTGCTCTTGTCTCGATTTATTCCGACTATTCTAATCTATGACGAAACCCGCAATACATTCTCCACATGCGACGACTTCACCATCTTCGGTTTTTCCTATCGTGGCTGATGCTGGTGCAGGGCGTTTTAAATTCTTTGGGGCAAGTCCAGGAGGGACAGAGTCAGGGTAAAAAATTTTCCCAGTGCCTCGGCAATTGCTACATTCAGCCATTTGAACTCTCCATTTCATTAAAATTGATTGACGTGAAATCCAACTATCATCACGGTATTCGTTGAAACCATTTAAAACTTTAACCGCGCCAACAGCGCTCGATGGTCGGACAAATCACTTATATTGACAGCTTCAGCTTTTGGTTTTCCACGGACCGCTTTAAACTCGCCATACTAACTTGGGCTTATCAATATGTGATCGAGCAAGTTCTTCTTATTCCGGTAAGTATAGGTATATCGATCATTCTTGGGTATCTCGTTCGCAGTCTGGAACATATCTCCCCATATATCGTCAAAACCCCTCAACAACTTTAATACGGGTGTACCAGGCGTATCGTTCATGTCGCCGCTGACAATTACGTTTTCACCGCGGTTCATAGCTTTGATGGCTTGGCGCCGGATAACGGACGCCTGGGCATGACGTTTAGCATCATTTGACGACCTGCGAGATATCAGATGACCGACGATCACATATACCGGCTGTCCGGATACCGTTAGGCGTACACCAAGTGCCTTAGATGGGGAGGTGCTTTGTTCTTTCCCGTCGACCACGTATATTTCATGTTCGTCGGGGAAATTAGTTACAGATGACCAATCGGGAGCAAATTTAGAGAGTAGGGCAACGTCCTGGCCGGTGTAATTGTCCCGGCCTTCTTTGAATATCACGTGCCAGCTATCCGCATTAGCAAGATTCTTTTTTACCTCGTCCATGACAGTACGGTTTTCTACTTCGATCATGGCAACGATATTTGCTCCGATGTCGTCAATCTTCTGAGCTATCCTCTTCGCTTTGGCTTTCCATTCCGCTTCTGTAGGAACCGGCATATTTGGGACGGTCCCGACAACGCGACCATGCGGTTCTTGATGATCAAAGAAGAATTCTGCGTTCATTTCCAAAAATGTAACATCGAGCGCAACAGCCGGCCTGATAAGGAACAAGGAAAAGACAAATATTATGAAGATACGCATATTCACCCCCATTTGTTACAAATTCCCGTATGCGACTATAGGGTGTTTTGAAAAGAGGTGTCTATCTGATTGGTCAGACGTTGAACGCGATTTTCTTTAGCCAGGACCCACCACTCAATTTTGAGGGATGCTGTTTAGGCAGTTCCTGGGTTGTCTTGAGACTCAAGACGTAATTCGATTAAACCGGCGTCTATATCAACGCGACTGAGTAAGTTGAATGCACCGCTCGGCTCGTCATCGACAGTATCTGTTTGAATGGAAGAATGGGGAAATGAACTCGTACAACTTTTGATGGTCGAGTGCGATTGCATCACTACAGTATGTGTGGTAATAAAATTCTCAACAGTTAAATATAAAGAGGGGCGATTCTATCTTATGGCGTCGCCCGTATGCCAAGAGCCTGGGACATTTGGCGAAATCTAAGGGGGCTCTTGCGTATGCGTTTTATTTCGATTCTGTTTCTGATCGCCGGGCTCGCCGGGTGCGGCTCCCTTGAGGACTTGCTTGCCCATCAAAATCCAGCCGAGCTGGACGCTGTGAAACCGACCATGCTGACCTATAAGACGTTGGTGCCAACGGGAATGGGTACAAACCGGAAATTCGAAGAGCAACAGCAGAACGTTTTGACACTTTACGGTCGATTCCTACGCGCGCAGGGCGGCTATTCATTAGCGAGCTATGACGAAGTCGCGCCAAACGTACATGATTACCTGGATGCGGGTATTGCCATTTCGGACCTCGCCTGTAGCGATTGGTTCGTTTACCACGACAATTTGGCGACGCGGGCCAACTATTCGAAGGGGCTTCTCGATATCCTAGGCGCCATCACTGTCAGTTCACTGGGGTTCGCCGACGCCTCGTCCACGGCCATGGGGGCGGTCGCCCTGTTGTTCGGCGGGATCGACGCCGGGTACGCCAACTTTGAGGCCAACTTCAAGTTGAGCGCGATTCTCGGGAAACTGGAGGAGAACCTCGCCAAAATTCGTGCGAAGACGGGAACCAATCTGCGCACCAACGCCAAGAGCGGATCCTATACTTTCCCACAAGCAAAAACAGCGCTAAGAACCTATCATAAAAGTTGCTCTCGCCGGCACGTAGAGCGCTACATCAGCGACAGTGTTGATATCAGTGGATTCGCCTTCACCGGCGCGGACCTCGATTTCTCGAGCCGCGTCAAGAAGGCCGAACTGCCACCCAAAATGTTCGAACTCCTCAACGGGGGCACGCGCGGAACGATCCACGAAAGCAAGCTGCGCGACTTCTATTTCGCTTTGGAGGGGAGTGCCATCAGCCCGACAGTCATAAAGATCAAGGAATCGCTGATGTACGACCGCCTTAAGACGGCCCTGAACACCCTGAAGGATAGCTCCGATCCAAGGGAAAAGGCGAAATACATCAAGTTCGTGGACGCCTTCGAGGATTACGCGGAAGTCGCGGGGTTCCGGGCCGAGCTGAATCAACTGCTCATCTCCGAGGCCAAGCAAATGGCGGAGAACGCCGTAGCTGCGTCACGGCTCCAGAAATCCGAAGCTTTTATGGGTAAGATTGAAACCGTCGTTAACGAGGTATCGCTGATTTTAAACAGTATAGGAACTCTAAATAAGCAAGAACTCAACGGTCTGATCGCGACCGCAAAGAGTGCAGAATCCATGCTGAGCGAAATAAACGGCATGATCAATTTGACACCAGACGGCATCAACAAAAACCAAGCCAAAGCGGACATTGCCAATGCCCTTGCCGAACTCACCAAAATGGAATCCGCGACCGGCCTTGGCGAGAACTCCCAAGCATCGAAAGATCTCGCGAAGGCCGCGTTCGCAGCCCTGAAGAACGTGTTTGTCCCGATCAATGCGTTGTTGAAGGAAACGACACTTAGCGATGAGATGGTCAAAAAACTCGAGGATGCCGACAGGGTGACCTTGGATATTATAAACGCAGCCAAAAAACTGACTGCCAACCCGGCTGCAACCTTGTTATTTAACACGGGGGCGGCGGGCAAGAATTTTTCCGGTTTTGTGGAAAAAATTAAGGACGCGGAACGGGCAGCGGCAATGGCTGTGGCGGCGGCCCAGAATGCCATATCGACGACGGATGTTGGTCGCCTGCCGACCACGTTCCAAATAGTGCCGGGACGATAAGATGAACCCCCCTTGCGTGCGGGGGTGGCATAAGTGGGACAATGCCCGCTTGCCAAAAATGCCTTTATAGTGCCTGGTGCAACTGAGTGTTCCCGCACCGACTCAGCCGGAAAACTGTTCTGTGGCACTTCAACAGGTAGGAAGTTCAGCGCTTCTGGCACGTCTTCACTGCCAGAATTATACCGGGGGTCTCTAACCCATTTGAGAATCATGTTATTGTTTACATCGTAGCGACGTGCGACCTGAGGAACTGAAACACCCGGCACCAAGGATTTATCCTGCTCGCGGCCAAGTCGACCTGCAAGGATCGCTGGAGGCAGGTTTTGTCAGAAGCAGAGCGCATTCCAGACAAACACCTTGTCACTATGGAGCCGGGAATCAGCCCGGATCAGACAAATGAAATGAAGGCAAGCAACCTTGTCCTGGTTGTGCCCTTGGAAATACAGAGCACCTACCAGGAGCAACAACTCACGGAAATACTAAGCCTCAAAAGCTTTATTGAAATCGTGACTGGAAAACAATCAAACTTTGTGTAGGAAGCTCAATAACGTGCAGTGACAGGGCAGATATTATTGCTTGTTGTACCTATGGGGATGATCACTCTAGCGGGAGAGGCATGTGGGCAGATTTGATGAGCTCAAAGAACAGGTTCTGGATTTCAGGGATGCGCGAGACTGGTCGCAGTTTCATACACTGAAAAATTTATCGATGGCATTGTCGATTGAGGCAGCAGAACTCGAAGAGTTGATGCTATGGAAATCAGATGAGGATATTCAGGCTTCGCTGAAAGACACTGAGTTCCAAGAAAACCTTCAGCAGGAATGCGCAGATATCCTGAACTATCTTGTGTTGATAGCGCATGCAGGGAATTTCGATATTGTCGACGCGGCCTTGAGCAAGACCAAAGTTAACAACGAAAAATATCCTGTAGAAAAATCGCGAGGGACTGCGACTAAACACAATAAACTGTAGTGATTGGTTTCCAGGGGGATGACCAGATGATTGACCGACAGAGTATTGCATTGTTCGAACGTTACCGAGACGCTCCCGCATACGCTTTTGGCAGCAAAAACAAAGAGTCTATTGTTCCTGCCGAAGACAAGGACGCGTATTGGACGATTTTTGAAGAACTTGTTGCCAGTTGTGAGAAGGCAGTAGACAGGCTGGGGCTTGGTGACAGGTTATTTGTAAAGCCGAGATCCTCCTATAGCCGGCAAAAAGGTGCCCGGGGACACCGGCCCAAAGATTTGCGGTGTGCGGTCAGAAACCTTGGATCATCGGCGTTTAACGAAATGCCGCAGATATACATTATAGCGTCTGATCGTGGTATTGAGATAGGGTTCGCCGTAAGCATCGCCGAAAGCGACTATCACGATCAGGATGTCAAGCATCAGAACCGTGAAATCATCCCGCAGATACACAGGAAACTCCCCGTAAGTGGTCCCGCCGTCGATCAGCTGGATGCCGTAATTGCATCTTCTCCCGACTGGCACGTGAATTCAAAAAACAAGGCTGATAGCCGGGGATCCCGGATTTGACGCTTTCAGCCGACCGTCTGAATTGTTCGCCTCACTGAAGGCGGAGAAAGCAAGCTACGGAGGAGGGGCCATTTGCCGTATTATTACTTCTTCAACAATTGAAGAGGCCCCGGTGAATGTTGAGGCTTTGTTTGATGAAGCTCTCACTCTTTTTTCTGAAATCTTGCAATTATGCAAGCCTTCTGACCCGGAAAGGAAACTTGCACAGGACCGGGAGGAGATACGGGAACTCGCCGATGAAAACGCTTATAATCCTCTGGATGTACAGGATGGACGCAAAAAAATATTGCAGAATATAGCGGTTCGCCAGGGCCAGCGTAAGTTCAGGAACCAGCTGATAGAAGCCTATGAAGGAAAGTGTGCGGTTACAGGCTATGCTGTTCTGGACGTTCTCCAAGCGGCACATATTGTTCCCTATAATGGCAAAATTACAAACGAACCGGCTAACGGCTTGCTGTTGCGCTCTGATATTCATGATCTGTTTGATTGGTTCCTGCATGCAATCAACCCGTTCGACTGGTCGATCAAAATTTCGAAGCTGTTGAGTGAGTCTGATTATGCTGATCTTGACGGGAAAAAAATAGAGTTACCCGAGAGCTCAAAATATTACCCAAGCAAGATTGCTCTGGAGTGGCACTTCGAGCAGCTGAAGGATTGAGGTATCAGTCTCTGCCACAATTAGAGACGGTCGTTCTCTATTCGATTGGGTCAGCCAATAAAGATCTGATCCCGGTGATATTTCAGAGCTTCCTGTGACGGCCATTGATTTTTGTTCGATGGCAGGTTGAGTTTTTTTCCTGCTAATTTTCCATACCCTTTTGAAAGAACCTCGAGCTTTTCGCTGACCAACAAACAGTTGTCTTCGGAAACAGCAATCAAACCCACATCAAAAAGTTTGTGAAGATCAGCCCGCAAACAAAGTCCATTTCCGATGTGATTACTGCCTGAATCGATGTAGGGCTGAATGTGAGAAGCTTCCAGAACTTCGGCCACGTGTCTCTTGGTAATAGCGCAGCGGTTCCTATACGCCCTGAGAACCGAGCGCCGGAAACCTGTTTGTCCAACCCGGTCTTTCACCGGAACACGTTTCTTGCCAATCGAGGAAGGATCCCGGAGTTCAAAAGTGTCTGCGGTGATTTTTTTACCTGAAGAAAACGGAATCTCGGGATCTTTATATTGTTTGAATTTTACAATGTATTTTGAAAATTCATACCCATACGTTTCCGGTTTAAAAAAATCTTCGTCATCAAACAGCATTGGATCGGAAAGAACAATACATCCGATAACGGGATCGGAACTGTGTGAAAATCCATCGACATGTTTTTCTGCGAAACTCTGGGTTCGTTTTATGAGCTCTTCCAGATCGTAAACGCCATTGGAAAGGCCAAAAGTCTTCCAAGCTTCCGAGGTCCGCATGGTTTTGTATTCTTTAAATAGGCCAAACCCGCCAATTTTTCGAACAGGACTTTTAAGCATAAAGTACCATGGGTCACCCTTGGACATGCATTTCAGTTTCCAGTCGGTCGGGGTCCAAAAGTTTACCTCGCTTCCCAGAGCTTCCCGCTTCAGAGTGAAAAACCAATCGATGTCTGTTGGCGCAATAGCAAAGCTCATGTCATCACAACTTTCGTTTTTCCCGGGCCTGGGAGGATATGAAAAAACAGATACAGAGAATTCCAGATTATTCAGGTTGTTTACGGAAAATGATATCCTGCCGAAGTTGGTGGAGCCAACTCTAAATTGGGACACTGACGTTGCGGGAGGTGCTGGAAGTGGCTTGTATTGTGAGCATAGGGAGCGCGAGAAAGGTTTGACACTTTTAACACAAAACGGTAAGCGGTGCGGCCATCACACATGATTAATTTGGGCGTTGAAGTTCCATGGCAGCAGTTGTTCGATTTGATTTTGTTTCTGTCCTTCGATGATGGCGCTGAGCGTTGCGCTCTGATAGGACTGGGGTTCGATTGCGCATTCCGACGCAAAGCGGCCACTGATTCCGATTTAATCCGGCCAGTGGTTCCGATTGTAAGCGGCCACTTTTTTTCGGTCTGTGATCGACCTCGTTGGGTGATCTTTTAAGGGTTAAACGAAGAAATAATAACCAAGGAGTTGTTTAGTGATGATGATCCGATATGAGCAAACCGAACAGGTGAGCCCGTCGTAACCGTCCGTTTCATCACACCTCGACCTGTAGAAATTTAGACCTGATCTGACAACCTCACAATACGCTCGGGGATGAAAGTAACGCCAAGGCAACGCCGGTCGGTACGGTTTGTTTAACGATCGGCAATCCTGGCGAGGGTGGGGGGTTGAAAATGCAGGAGGCTATATGGCTGGTCAGGCGTTGAACGCGAATTTCTTTAGCCAAGGGGTGCATAAAAAGGTTTGACACTTTTAACGAAAAACGGCGGAAATCCGTAGATGAATTTTGTGTCAAACCTTAAGGTAACTTATTGAAAACATTAATTTTACGTACTTTGCCTCCAGCTACCAATTTTATCATACAAGCCTCGCCTGACTGTTGAAGTTGGGCGAGGCTTCGTATTTCCGGCACGGTGCCATGGAGCCTTCGGGGACCCCATTGAGCAAATGGCATCGGAGATGAATTATGATTTTTCGACCGCACACGCCCCGCCGGCTGCCGAAATGAAAACCTGCGCAATGCCAGGAGACCAAAGACCTTAATCGCGTAGGGCCGATGCTTACAAATGATGAGTGTAACGAAATCGAATTAAGGGGTGGAACAATGGACCCGCCGGTCCCGTGTAAGGCCGATTGGATACCGACTGTTCCATGGACGAAAAAGCACGGGAGAATAGGATTAAGGCGTATCGACTTGGTTAAACAGGTTGTGGTCGATGGCGTCGCAATCAGAGAGATTGGGGGAAATTTCCAGGATAAAACGCTACATTATCCAACAGGTTTGTCGCCTCAATCCGCAGATTTGCCGGGTTGTGTGAGCGTGCTGGAATATCGGTTCGATTGACAGTTTTTTCGCCAAAAGTATCGGCCGGAGAAACATGTGCGTCCAATCATGGTCACGATTGATGCCCTTGATGTCCGTTATCGGCACTGGTGCGGTCACAAATAAGCGGGCAATTAGACGGCAGTTTTGGGCTAGAAGGGGACATTATTCGAGATGCCAGATTTTTAAATGGGCAGGTTGCTGATGTCTTCGTCGCAGCATTACGCTCAAACCTGAGCTAAATGTGACGCCATCAGATCGTCGAGAGGTGGTTCGCCAGACAGTCGCTGTTCTTCTAACGCCTGCTTAATTTATGATACAACGCTCACACGTCTGAGGTTCTCCCAGATTGATTGCGCAACAATGCCAACGTCTCTGTCACGCTTGCGTATTTGAAATAGGTGCGATTGGCGTCTTTGGTATCCTTCAACATTGAGAGAGACCAACTCGCCTTCGGCTAATTCATTTTCGATCATATGTGTCGGAATACCGCCCCAACCGAGATTTGCCAATAATATCTCCTTTTTTGCTGCAAAGTCCGACACGGTCCAGCGGAGGCCGCCTGGAAGCAAGTCCCTGCTTTGCGCAAACTCGCCACTGCTGCTGTCGGCAACGACCACCTGGGTATAGCTTTGCATCTCGCTAATAGTTTTCATGTGTGTGCTGCGTGCGGGTTCGAAGTCTGGATGCGATACCGGCACTATTGTTACTTGTGCAAAGGGCAACGCCTCCACCTGCTCGACAGGAACGCCGTCCATAGTCGCAATAATTATGTCGGCGTCATTTCGTAACAGCCGTTCAATCGGTCCCCCCATGCTTTCCCGCGACAGCCGAATATGAGTGGCCGGGTAATCTGCCGTGATGGTGCCGATGATTTCGAGAACGGGCTTCAATTGAAATGTGGCGGTCACCGCCAAAAACACTTCTGGCTCCTGCTTGGCGCGCAGGTTTTTCGCAATGTTGCGAAGCTCTTTCATCTGCTGCATTACACGTGTTGCCTGCCGGTAAAACACCTCTCCTCCCGTAGTTAAAGTTGGCCTGTACGCTTCACGCGACAGCAAAAGGATATCGATCTCAGTCTCAAGTTTCTTGAGCATGTGGCTAATGGCTGACTGGGATTTGTTCAGTTGCTCGGCCGCGCCCCGAAACGTCCCTTCTGTGACAATGGCGTGCAGCACGACCAATTGTTCATATGTCATAACTCGGTTCATCCCTTCGCTTATTACGATCACTATTTTAGATCATCATGATGATATATCAATACTATTAGTGAAAGGGATTTATCGGTACCGTTCTCGAAGCCACATGATCAACCTCAGAAAAGGAACCTAAAATGAAGCTGTTTTACAAACCCGGCGCCTGTTCAATGGCGTCGCACATTGTCCTCAACGAACTCGGAATATCTTTCAATCTGGACAAGACCGACACTGAAACGGGAAAAACCGAATCTGGCGGGAACTTCCGTAAGATCAGCCCGAACGGCTACGTCCCGGCGCTGATCACCGACAACGGAGACATCATTACGGAAAACCCTGCGGTGCTTCAGTATCTGGCTGATCAAGCACCTGATGCCGGGCTTGCACCGCCGAACGGCACGCTGGCGCGCACACGGCTTCATGAAGCCCTCAACTTCGTATCGTCCGAGTTGCATACGGCGTTTGGCCCGTTCTTCTCTGGCACCGAACTTGATCCCGACGCAAAGAAGAAAGCCGAAGCCGGCGTGCGCCGCCGTATCGACCATATCGAGCGATACCTCGCCGATGGCCGTGCCTATCTTCTGGGCGACTCGTTCACGGTTGCAGACGCCTATGCGTTCGTAGTTCTCAACTGGACAAAATTCGTTGGGATCAGTCTCGGTGCATGGCCAAAAACCCAAGGCTACGTGGCTCGCGTTGCTGCCCGCCCTGCCGCCGTCAAGGCGATGGTCACCGAAGGGCTCATCGAGCAGGAACAGGTGGCATGAGTGACTTTGCCGCTGTAACCGGCGTGCTGCAGACCTATTTCGACGGTCTCTATCATGCCGACCCCGACAGGCTCGCGGTCGCGTTCCACACGAAGGCAATCTACGCGACCGCGGATGAGTCACCCCTGCTCTACCGGACGATGAACGAGTATTTTCCGGTGGTTGCAAAGCGCGAATCTCCGGCGTCACGTGCGGAGCCCCGCCGTGATGTGATCGAATCCATAGAGTTCGCAGGCGAGAACACGGCTTTCGCCCGGGTTCGCTGCTCCATCGGCTCGCGTAACTTCACCGACTTCCTAAGTCTGGTGCGAACCGACGGTGCGTGGCGTATCATGGCCAAGGTGTTCCAGATCACTGAACGCAAAACCTAAGAGGAGTCTTTATGCCCTACGTGAATATTAAGGTGACCCGCGAAGGCGTCACTGCCGATCAAAAAGCCGAACTCATTAGCGGCGTTACCCGTTTGCTGGTCCGGGTTCTCGACAAGAACCCTTCTACGACTTTCGTCGTGATTGACGAAGTTGCTCTTGAGGATTGGGGGATCGGCGGCCTGCCGGTCGAACAATATCGGCACGGGGATGCGAGGTAACCAGCATGTTTATTCGCACCCCACTCTGTGACCTTTTCGGCATCGAACATCCCGTCCTTTTGGCACCAATGGCAGGTGTCAGCGGTGGCGCGCTTGCCGCCGCAGTGAGCCGGGCGGGCGGTTTGGGACTTATCGGCGGTGGTTATGGTGACGCCGCATGGCTCAATCGCCAGTTCGACGCTGCCGGTGATGCGCGGACCGGGGCGGGTTTTATTACCTGGTCTTTGGCCCGCCAGCCGCATCTGCTCGAACTCGCGCTCGAACGTGCTCCCGCCGCGCTGATGCTTTCGTTCGGTGATTTTCGACCGTTTCTCCCCAGAATTCGGGACGGACAGACGAAGCTTATTGTTCAGGTGCAGACCCTGGACCAGGCGCGCGAAGCAGTCGACGCTGGTGTCGAAGCCATCGTGGTGCAGGGCACCGAGGCGGGCGGACACGGCGGCGCCAGAGCGACGTTGCCTTTCGTTCCAGCAGCTGTTGATATCGCCGGTAAGATACCGGTTATCGCCGCAGGCGGCATCGCCGATGGGCGTGGATTGGCGGCGGCTCTGGCACTCGGGGCCGCGGGCGTGTTGTGCGGGACCGCCTTCTTTGCCAGTGGAGAATCCCTCGCCAGCGATAATGCCAAGCAGGCCGCAGTCCGTGGCAGCGGTGGCGATACCGAGCGCAGTTCCGTATTCGACATGGTGCGCGGTCTTGATTGGCCGTCCGACTGGAACATGCGCACTATGCGCAATTCCTTCACCCAGCGATGGAGCAAAGACATTGACGGTCTCGTGCGAAACCTCGCCGGGGAGAAAGTTCGTTTCGAGATCGCGAGGGCGGCGGATGACACCGATATCGCCGCCGTGATCGTCGGTGAAGCAGCCGACCTCATCCGGGGTATCGAACCAGCGCAAGCCACGCTTCACGGAATGATTTTGCAGGCGGAGGATTGTTTGCGGCGCATCAGCAGACTTGTTGAACCCAATAGTAAAAGATAGCGGCGTTGTGAAATATCTTAAGGAAATGCCTTGATGGCGGGGTCTCGTCCAAGGCCGTCAAGGCCTTCGGCAAGCTGTTTTTCTAAGGCTATGCTCAGTGCCACCGCGAGAAAGACAGGTTACTATTTTCCGCCTCATAATTCTGCCCACCAAAATCACACGTTGCAAATATGAGGCGGCGATAACCTAAACAATTAAATAAAAAATAGCTGTGAACAGGTCTTTTGCAATGTCCGCATCGGGTCATCTTCCGCTGATCTGATCGCCAAAATTTATGGCCGACAGTGGTCCCAATTGCAGCCACTTTCAACCGTGACCCTCTTAAATGTTAAGCGCCCACTTATTTTTAAGCGTACACTTAACAGATGGGTTCATTCAGGCTTGCCAGTTCCAGGGTAGAAAGGGCTAAATGTCTTTGGTATTGTGATCTGATCGTCACCTTCATGCTCCAGAACCATCCGTACCGCACGGGCGCGAACTTCAACAGAAAACTTATTCGTTGTTTTGTTTGTCATTGTTCAATCCTCTCAGAAGTTTGAGCCTCCGACACTTCCGGAACGGTTCAAATGCCAGAGCAGCAGCTCATCTGAGAACGCCGGAGTAATAATCAATCACTGAGAAAACCCAGTAGATCTCCATTTGGAAAGTGATCCCCATCACTTTATTTTCGTCTTCAATTCTTTATAAAATGCTCACAAGCAATTCCTTATTGAACTGGAGCAACAAAATTATGGTTCACGTCGGAAGTCTGGAAGATCAAAGGAGAACTGAACGGTTGTCAACTTCGGCGGACGTCAGGGTTACAATAGATGCCCAAGAGATCAACGGAACTCTTTTTGATATTGGCGCCGGAGGAGCGAAAGTCCGCCTTTCCCAAACCATAATCGACGCTACCGAAAATATATCGGCAACACTAACCATCCCTGCGTTCGGAGAATTTGACGGAAAAATAGCTTGGATCGATGGAAAATTCGTCGGTATTCAATTCGCGGAAAACCACAAAGCATTGGTAAGTCTAATCAGAGAGGCGACCGTCCAAAAAACAGCGGCCTAAGATTTCGATCGCTCTCCGTGCCGCTCCCAGCATTTGCGTTTATGATCGGTGCAACAACCAACGGGAGCGGCCCATGAACAGGTCGCCAGCCACATCGATTACCGGTGGTTCTCAGTCCTGAAGAGGTGCCCGGCCAGTTGGACCAGGCACCGGGTATATCCAAATCCAATTAACTTATGGGACAAGGGACGCGATGCGACCGTGAAAGCCGATTGGATGCCGACTGTCCCCCATAGGAAAAGCACCCGAGAAGAAGCTTGAGACGCATCGACTTGCTTAAGCACGTCGTGGTCGATGGTGCCCCAATCAGAGAGATTGTGGTGAATTACCAGGTTAGAAAATGCTCTTTGTCCCATTCATTGGGTATTCCATCCGCAGGTTTACTAACGTCGTGTGAACCTGCTGGAATATGGTTCGTTGGCAGTCCCTTCGCCAAAAATATCGGTCAGGGGAACAGCCTTACAAATGAACTCCTGCCCTGGCATCACGCTCAAACCGGAGCGTGATGTGAAATCGTTATGCCGGTTGAAGGGTGGTTCCCCATCGCTCACCCAGGACCTTCATAACACAGGTGAGATTAAAGGCTATGGCGGCGGCTCGATTGTGGTGATATGGAGTTACTGCGATGGTGTTTGGCACAATTCATGCGTCGGAATGTATAGAAGTGGTTTCAAAAGTCTGAAACCAGCCCATATAAGGATTTTAAAATGTCGCAAATGTTTAGACAGAATGCAGATCGACGAGCCCCAGATCGCCGTCAATACAAGATTCATTCCGGTAAAGGACTTGAGCGCCGCAACATAAACCGACGCTGCTACTTGGATCGTCGCGGTGACCTGCACTGGCACTATAGCTGGTTACGGATTTCAATTTCGAACCTCCTAACGGGATGATTGACAGAATAAGGCAATTATTGCCTAGGGATCTGGCTCATCTGATAATCTTAGCTTGGCTCACGGTTTGAGAAAATGCGCAGAATGGCCTCGACATCACCCTTTGAAATTGTAGCGAAGGCGACTAATACCAAAGGTGACGGCGAATAGAGAATAAATTTTGGTATGTGTGCGGTAATCTCCCGGTGACGCAGAAATATTGCCATGCCTATTTCTGTTCCAATCTTCCTCAAATCGGAGGCAAAACAGATGTCGTAAACTTCGTCATTCTTTTCGATTGGGTCAACAGTACGCTTCTCCCGAAAACCAAAATTGAAGTCCGGTTAAACACACCCCCCTGATAACGGACATCAAAATCGGAAATGTGAAATTTGCGTAATTGATCTCTGCCCAAACCACATAACAAATGAAATCCCTGGTCGCCATGGAAGCGAGGTAGTGTCCTTTTTCCGGACGATTTAATAATCGATTTACCCTCACACTTTATTGTATTGAGCTTGCATTGCTTATGACGGTGTGTCGTAATTTTTGAGTGGTAACCGCGATAACGAGGTCAGAAGAATTAATTTATACAGTTTAATTTATTAGCGAATGGAAATATTTATGTCGACAGCCAAAGACGATGTCCAAAAATCTCTGGTGTTTGTCGTTGGCGGCTCACCAGTTCAAAGAAAAGAAATCGCACAAAATCTTCAATCGTTTTACATGTTCGAACTGTTTAACAGTGAAACAGAAATTTCTGAGCGCTTGGCAACATCAGTCCCCACGGCCATCATCGTTGATGAAATTCTGTCGCCCATGGGCGGGGCAGGTTTCGTCGCCAAGGTCAGAAAAAACGAAAAGACTAAGACCACTCCCATTGTTTTCACGGCTGAAAAAAAGAATGCGGAGATAATTGCAGAAGCGACATCTTATGAACGGGTGTTTTTGGTTGAGCGCCCGTTTAAACGGGGAACCTTCGTCAGCATCCTTTCCAGCAGCGTCAATGCGTCGATTGAAAAAAAATGGGATGACGTAGAGCCAACCCAGCAAGAGGCTCTTAAAAACACTCTCAGCTCTTTCAATTCCATTGCCAATTTGATCCAGGAAGGCGAACCAATACCCTATGACAAAGTGCGGGACAGTTGCGCCCCACTTGTTGAGGCCGTTCAAAATAACAACTTCAAGGCGATTCTTTCCGGTGTGTCCGAACACGATAACTACACCTATGTGCATTCACTCAGGGTCGCGACGTTCCTCAGTCTGTTTGGTAATGTACTGGGTATCAAGGGCGATGACCTGATGACCCTTTCGACCGGAGGATTGCTGCATGATGTAGGTAAAATGCATATTCCCCACGAGGTCCTGAACAAACCAGGTAAACTCACCGAAGACGAATTTGTCATCATGAAATCACACGTGAACTGTACCGTAGATTTCCTGGAAGAAACCTCTGATTTACCCAAAGGTGTCCTGATTGTCGCAGGCCAGCACCATGAAAAATTGGATGGCACGGGCTATCCGTATGGCCTTGCTGGCGGAAAACTGAACGAGCTTGCTCGCATGGCATCGATTATTGATATTTTCAGCGCGATCACGGACCGACGGGTCTATAAGGAACCGGTTCCTCCTGAACAAGCGTTGAAAATCATGATAAATATGAAGGGTCAGCTCGACCAGCAGTTTTTGGCTGTGTTCCGCGAGATGCTGTTGGACGCGGCAACGGTTTAAGCGCCCGCCCCGGGACTTGGTCGAGTCAAAACGTTTCGGCAGAACCGATTTGTTGAGCGACGGGTTGCTGATGATTTTTCCGACGAATTTTTGACGCAAGTTTTGTGATTTAGGAAAAAAATATTTTTGGGACCGTATCGACAGGTTCCGAGCGACGACTGTTTCGACTTGTGACAGGTGGATTGCCCGATATACCGCCGACCAAGCTTCATTGGAAAACCAAATCGCCGCCATCAAAACCGGTAACCCTCGCGCCCGCAAGGAGCTGTGTACGATCAGGTCGGGACATGTTCACTAACGTTGCGTGAGCCTGTTGGAATACGGTTTCGATTTGTAGGCTCTTCGCCAACACTATTGGTCAGAGGAACAGCCTTACAAATGAACTCCCGCCCTATTTCTGTTCCACATGACTGGCATCGCGCTCAAACCCCTGGTTTTCCATCGCGTATTCTGGGCCCAGGCTCGTTTGCTGTGGGGGATGACTAATCAGGCTTATCTGGTCGGTCCCAGTGACCCCTGCGGTCAATTAAGCCCTTCTGTTTTGATTTTGATGGGTTCACCGCAGTGTTTGCAATGGACAGCATCTGTTTCGTGCCGGTTCAGGCCGCATTCGGCGCAGGTGTAGGCAATTTTCTGCGGCCGGAAGATGGCCTGCGCCAATCTTAAAAACAGCGCGACGCCGACGATCATGATGAACACGGCCAATAAACGACCAACATCTCCGGTCAAGGTTATGTCACCGAACCCGGTCGTCGTCAGTGTTGCAACCGTGAAATAAAGCGCATCAACAAAACTGTTAATATTCGGGTTTTCTATGAACTGCAGGGCGTATACCAGCGCGGTTACCAAAAAGATGAAAACAAACAAATTGACCGTACTGACAATGACGTCTTCATGTTTTCGGAAGATCGATGTTTCGCCGCGCAGATCGCGCAGGACGTGGTACGAATGCAGCAGCCGCAGCGTTCGGAGCACCCTCAGGAAGGCAAGGTTCTGGGCAATAAAGGGGGCCAATAACAGAGACAGGATCACTAGAATATCGGCCACTGTATAGATCTGGCGAACCATGCGCAGTTTGCTCGGTGCAATCCACAGGCGGGCCAGAAAATCCACGAGGATGACCAAGCCGATGGCATAATCAATGGCCAGTACATTGGCGGTTGGGATCAAAGGCACGGTGAACACAAAAAACGTCACTGTAGCTATATCAAACACCATCAAGGCATAGCGAAACCGTGCGGCCGTTCGGCTGCGACCGGTATATAACAGCGCCACAGCTTTTTTTATTTTCGAGTCTGACATTCAGCACATCCGTCCAGTTAAGCCGATCAATGCTTTTTTCGTGTCCGCCCGCTGAACTATCCCGCGAAGATCTGACGATATCACATTATGTGCTGAGACGGTATGTGCTGAGACGGTATTCACCTGACACCCAATTCGGTCATAACCTACGGAAATATTTGGTTCCTTGGAATTTCAAAATTAGTTCACATTATTTTTCGAAACACTTGACGTTATACAATTTGCCAATTGACCAACATTGGTCACGTGATGTGCGAGACCATTCCCAACCTTTACATGGCCACAAAAGAAGGAATCTCCCACAGGAATAGCCGGTACGCCATGGATTTTTGGCAATTTTTCGAAGTTTAATTTCATGTGAGGCTCCCAAACAAACGTTCTCTCTATCCATATTCCGTTAAACCCAATGTCTATTTCATAAAGAGTTATTGTCAAATCTGGTGTTAGGCATTTTCATCAAGCGGCGACCTGATTGTCCTGCGTTACTTCAATACCGTCTCTGAATTTGACCCCGGTCACGACCTTGGCCAGATAATCGAAGCCACGTAGTTTTCGCCATTTCTGTTCTGCACACTGCCCGAGCTTGA
>JAJFII010000019.1 GCA_021775095.1 Rhodospirillales bacterium | reverse complement strand
AGAGAAGGTGCCACCACTCTAGGAAACGTGGTCATACCACAAGGGTCAGACGGTGCGCACCTCCCCAGCCCAACTCTTTACCAAGAGAGGGGCTGGGGTATATTTAGCAGATTCACGATACATAAGGGTCAGGACCCATTAATTTCATGCAATTTTGTTTGCCAGAAAGCTTGCGAATACAAGAAAACAAGCGCAAGGACATGCTGGACCTATTCGAGCCTTGTTTTCGCAGAAGGCGTGAGCTTACTGACAAACCCCGAAGGGCGGGGCGCTTTATCACTCTGGCTTCGTTGAAATAACTTGAAAACCGTGGGGTTTCCTGCGTCTTTCCGCCTAACCGATAAGATAAATCACCTCCGCAGAATGGATGAAATTAATGGGTTCTGACCCTAATAATATCTAACGTCAAAATCTCAGTGAGCTCGCATCGCGGGCGGTCTTGCACGGGCCGTCGACGGGCTGGCAACTGCGATTACGCTCTTGGTTTTAACCGTTCGGCTGGGAAGCACAGCGTTACTTTGGTTCCGGCTCCCAAAGTGCTGTCGATCGTCAGAGCCCCGCCATGTAGTCCCACCAGACGGTTTACAATAAACAGGCCAAGGCCGGTGCCCTCGCCGTTTTCTCGATGTTCGCTGTCGATATTTCCAAAAGGGTTGCAGACGTCCTCCATACCTTCTTCCGATATGCCGACACCAAAATCCGTCACCGAGATTTGCAGGTCTTCACTGGTCGACAGTGCGGAACCGATTTCGATTCTTGCGCCGCTGGGTGAAAACTTTACGGCATTGGAGGTCAAATTGTTGAGGACCTGGGTCATCGCCCGCACATCACAATTGAAGAGTATGGAAGACGCCTGATTGTTAATGATCAGGGATTGATCTTTGCCTGTGGCGACCGGTTGGGTTTGTTCAACCGAGGAGTTGATAATTGAGGCAATATCTGCCCAGGTTTCCTTCAGTTCATAATTTCCAGATTCGATTTTTGACAAATCAAGAATGTCGTTGATCAGGCTAATCAAAAACATCCCGCTTTTGTGAATATCCGATACGTATTCTTCGTAGCGTGGGTCGCCGACCGGGCCGAATATACGCATTATCATAATATCGCTAAATCCCATGATGGCATTCAGCGGCGTGCGCAAATCGTGGCTCATCGACGCAAGGAAATGGGACTTGGCCTCGTTTGCCTTAACGGCTTCGTCCCGGGACTGGGCCAGGGCCGTCTGGCTCTGGTCGAGGTTTTCGGCCATTTCGTTGAAGGCGGTAACAAGTTCACCGTGTTCGTCGTTGCGGGTATACTGAATTCGGAATGCCAAATCACCGCCCTGTAGGGTCTTTACCCCGCTCACCAGCATATCGAGCGCCCGCGCGATGTCTCTTGAGAGAAGCAACAAGGGAATTCCGATTACCAGTGCCAGGGCGCAGGTCAATCCGACAATGATGTAAGTAATCTGATTGAACAAGCGTGATACGGATGCGTTCGCATCTTCGTCAATAAGCAATGCAACTTCCAGGATTTTTTGCATTTCCGCGCGCATGACGGTCAGGATGCGACGGCGCATAAATTGAACCCGCTCAAGAGTGGCTATCTTCAGGTCCGGGCCGTTCCCGATATATTCAAGCGCGTATTTTTGTTCCAGAAGGTCAAGCGAACGCTTTAATGAGCGAATGGCGTTTTCGACTTTCGACAGAGACAGTGTTTCGCGGGATTTTAAAATACTATTTTCAAGTTCCGCGATTTTTTCAACAATGGATCGCCGCGTCCGGGCCGACGGGGTTATTTCATACTTTTGGGTCAAAATGTATAGGACGGTAAAGGCTTTGGTGAACTCGGTTGCCGTTGCCGAGCGCGCCAGATGAAAACTGACAGGTTTCAGGACAAACCAAACGACCAAAAAAATACGCCGAGGAAGACGATGGCCGTGGCGGCAGTCAGATACAGGCGAAAACGGATCGTCATCTAATGAGTCTGACCCCACCGGGGTGCACGTCCCTCAGCGGGGCATCGTGGATAAGTACCTTCATATCCGGAATTTCGCTGGCATTGTATAATTGTTTGCGAAAGATCCATTCCGCTTCATCTTCCATAACTGTCAGCAACGATTCACTCAAGGACAGGTCAAAATCGACGAGGTCCCACAAACGCCTGATAATTCCCTTGTCTACATTCGTCATGCGTGCATGGATTTCGATAGATTCCTGTGGGTGCTTTTTAATGAAATTTTGCGCTTTGACGATGGCGCGCAGAAACTTTCGCATGATCATGGGATGGGATTTTGCATATTCCTTTGTGACAACGATCAGCCAGGCGGTGGAGTATTGCAGATCGCTGTTCAGGGTCGCACCATTGCCATCCAGACGATCCAGGGCAATCTGCACATGGGGTTCCCAGGAGAATATGGCATCTAAGTCGCCGGCGGCAATTGCATCTGTCATCTTGAACACGTCCAGATTGACAATTTCGACATCCGTCTCGGCAATATTATTTTCCACAAAAAACGCATCCATGAAAAAGTCCAGCGTTGTCCCAAGGAAGACACCAATCCGTTTACCCTTTAAATCGGCGGGACTGCTAATACCCCGATCCTTGCGGTAGACGACCCTCTGGATGATGTTTTGCGAATAGATCATGTCGCCAATCACATAAAAATCGGGCCGGTCGGTTTTTGTATATTTTCGTTTATCATAAGCCGAATAAACGACCGGCAGTTCCGCCACAGTCGCGAAATCTGCCTTGCCCTCAAACAGATCTTTCAGGGAAAGCCAGCCGCCGGTATTCAATTTTAGCTGGATATCCAGCCCTTCGTCCTTGAAGTAACCCTGGTCGATCGCCACCGACGTCGGCGCTGAACCAATAAACGGCATCGAGGAAAATCTTATGACCGCATTCTCGGCGAATGCCGGAATCCCGAAAGTGCCAGCAACAGGCAGATGAAAATGCTGTGCATGGAAACACCCAAGGGGCGTATTTGTGGGTGTATTTGTGGCCGATTTTGGCGGAACCGATTTTGGCGGAACGAAAGAGAAACAGAGAGATTGACCAAAGGACAACTAATCATGTTTCACCTCAATCGATCACCCGGTTTAATCGCATTCCCCACTGAAAATTAATTAAGCGAAAACCTTTCGCGGATTTTTTATCGTAATCTTGGACGTGAGTGCAGGGCCTGCTTCTTACAACTTAGACTTAACATAAATATTGAACTTCGCGCAAATCACGAAAAAGAATTTTAATTGGCTGGCTCCCTTCCGGTTCGGTCATAACTTCCGTGCACGGACCCACCTTAATGGGGTTTCCATTTCTTTTTATCACCCCGATTGGCGCTGTTTGCAGCTCACTGCCCACATAAATGTGCGTTCATCCGAAGCTCGGTCCTGCCATCATCCTTTATCGATGCCTCTGAAGCCAGCCGTAAAAAATGCAGGTGTACCCATGAATAAACGACGTCATCCACCTATGGGATAGTGTAATTAACCGCTCGGACGCAATTATCTGGGTTCTTCAAAGGCGACCATAAGGCTTGATGTTACGGATATTAAACCGAAGCGTGGCCAACGGGTTTAGAAAGGAGAAAATGGTCAGCAAATAATTATTGCCAGCAATTTTCCAGCCGTGACTTTGGTAAAACCCGACGAGCCCAGCCAATTAGAAGAAACCACCAAACCCTTTCCGGTTAGCGCTATGTAAGACCACCACTTGGCATCAGCCGCCCGGGCACAAGTCTCTACGGAATCCTAGAAATCATCGGTCTGTTGTGTTCGACCGCCGAAGCCGCACCAGAGCCTCAGTCTCGAATGGCAATCACTTCTGAAAATTTTGAAATTTCCAACATCTTCTGAACCTGTCCCGATGCGCCGTGAAGTTCGACCTTATGGCCATCCTCCTGAATCGCATCATTGATCAGAAGCAGCATTCCGAGACCTGCAGAATCAATGCTTTCCAGGGCTGACAAATTAATGGAACAACTGACGCAATTGCCGTCCTTAAATTCGGTAATTAATTTCTGAACCGTTTCGTTGTCGGAAAATGCGAATTTTCCGGTAAAACTGAGATCGCAGGTTGTACCATTTATTGTCGACGAATAATCCAAGACCCTAACTCCTTATTGGTTGTCAATTATCTTTTGTTTTTCGGCTCATGTATCCGGACAAAATAATCTGCGCGGCTAAGTCTGCTACCCTTGTTTATATACACCTTCGGGCGATTGGCAAAACGTAAACCATCGTGGCTTTTGTTTTTTCCCTGAACTTTTCTCCAATTGCCTTTAACGATCCCTGAAACGTGCCATTTGTAGGGGGCCCCTGAGCTGATCGGGATTTACAATAAATTTTCTGTTTATGCACGATGCCTCCTGTGTTGACGGGTCGGGTTGGTCCGCCGCCGGCGGCCGGGGACACCACGGACGCGAAAAATCAGGGCGGTTTTTGTTCGCCAGACACTCGGTTTTATTGTTTGGCGAACCTTGAGCAGCAATCTACATATTGTCCAGGGACCTGACCCTAAGTAAAAACGTTGTTCCTAAAAATCGGCTATTGGCATATCTTGTGTATAACGATCTGCCTAAAAATAGTACCATGATCGTTGTTTTTTGCGGTTGGGGAGTTACGTATTAAATCGTATATTCCTTGCAGGTGGACTGAAAATTCGATGAAGCGACCCCTATTAAAACCTGAAGACATCTATCTGCGGGAAATCCTGTTTGAAATACGACAGGTGGGTAATGTCATGCGGGTGACCGCCATTGATCCTGGGAGTGGGCTCGAGGTCATCACCATTGGCGACCCGACGGCTGATTCCAAGGTATTAGAGCGGATCGCCGCACGAAAACTCAAATATGTCATTGCAAAAAGGCGCAACGAACAAATGTCGAGACGTTAAGCGGCTTCCTTGATATTTAAATCGCAGTCCTTCTGGGGAAATCAAACCTCGGGTAATGGGGAACAGGCTTAATCGATGAAATTTAATCACGCACGCAATATTGCAGACCTGCAGAAACTCTCAAAAAAACGACTTCCTGCGCCCCTGTATCATTTTATCGAAGGCGGTGCCGACGATGAAATTTCCCTTCGACGCAATATAACTGCATTTGATGCCTATAACCTGACTCCAAATTATCTTCGCAATGTCGATGATATCGATACAAAAACCCGATTTCTTGGGCACGACGCGGCAATGCCGCTCATGCTCAGTCCGACCGGCACCTCACGGCTTTTCCATCATGAGAAAGAGCTGGCCGTCGCCAGGGCAGGGGCGAAGTTCGGGATCCCCTACTGCCTGTCGGCCATGTCGACAACTTCGATCGACGAAATCGGAAAAATTGCCAACAGCCATAAGGTCTTTCAGGTCTATATCATGCGCGACCGGTCGCTAACGGCCGATTGGGTAGAGCGGATTAAAACCGCCGGGTACCAGTCAATTTGCCTGACGGTCGATACCCCCATGGCCGGTAATCGCGAACGCGATCTGATAACCGGCATGACCCTTCCACCGAAGTTTTCCCTGCGGACCCTGTTGGGATTTGCCCGCCACCCCCATTGGCTGCTCAATTTTGCCTTGCATCCGGGTTTTGAGCTTTCCAACATCAAACACAAAAGTGATGTTTTGGGCAAACAGGGCAACATCAGTGTGATTGACTATGTAAACAGTCAATTTGACCGATCGATTACCTGGGAAGATGCCGCGTGGCTTGGCAAACAATGGGACGGGCCTTTTATCATAAAAGGCCTGATGTCGGCTGATGATGCCATCAGGGCGCGCGATGTCGGGGCCACTGCAGTCATGGTTTCCAACCACGGCGGCCGTCAACTGGATGGGGCACCGGCTCCCATGGATTGCATCACATCCATGCGCGATGCGGTTGGAAATAACCTGGAACTGATCGTCGATGGTGGCGTTCGACGGGGCAATCACATTGTTAAAGCGCTGGCGGCTGGGGCAAATGCCTGTTCCATTGGCAGGCCTTATCTCTACGGCCTTGCCGCCGGGGGCCAAGCGGGCGTCGAAAGGTGCTTGGCGATCTTCAAATCTGAAATTGAGCGGACCATGACCCTGCTCGGCGCGCGCACCATTAAAGAAATTTGTCCCGACCAGTTGACAAAGCTGTAGTGTGTGGTTGGCAGGCGACTCCAAGATATGGTATGACCATCCGAATATTGAGCTCATTTTATTCAAGAGAATTCGTTTTCAAAAATTAGGTTTTTCCTATGACCAATAAAACCATTGTCATTGCCTGTGATCACGGCGGTTACGAGTTAAAAAACATCCTTAGTAAAAGGCTTGCTGATCGCGGGTTCGAAATCCTTGATTTGGGTACAAACAATACGGACTCCGTCGATTATCCTGAATTTGGATTTGCCCTGGCATCGGCCATCCGGGACGGAAAAGCCGATCGCGGCGTCTTGTGCTGTGGCAGTGGTATTGGCATCAGTATGGCCGCCAACCGCTATCCGGAGGTCCGTGCGGCTTTGGTCCACGACGCCTTGACGGCCAGATTAAGCCGCCAGCACAACGACGCAAATGTAATTTGTTTTGGTGGCAGGACAACCGGACCGGACGTCGCGCTTGATTGTCTGGATATTTTTTTAGGAACCGAGTTCGAAGGCGGGCGCCACGCGCGCCGCGTCGGCAAACTCGGGCAACCCATTTAACCATCTTTTTGTCAGGACCCCCCATCAATGGTGAACTATCCAACTGCAGAACTGGATGCCTTTTTTAACAGTAATGTCGCCCAACAAGACCCGACGCTATTCGCTTCACTTACAAATGAGCTTGGCCGCCAACAGAACGAAATTGAATTGATCGCATCGGAAAACATCGTTTCGCGTGCGGTTATTCAAACGCTTGGAACCGTGCTAACCAATAAATATGCAGAAGGCTATCCGGGGCGGCGCTATTATGCCGGTTGCGAATATGTGGATGTCGCCGAGTCCCTGGCCATCGCCCGGGCCAAAGAATTATTTAACTGTGAATATGTCAACGTCCAGCCACATTCCGGTGCCCAGGCCAACGGCGCTGTGATGATGGCTTTGGTTAAACCCGGTGATACGATTTTGGGCATGTCCCTGGCGGCCGGCGGCCACCTGACCCACGGTGCACCGCCTGCCCAGTCCGGTAAGTGGTTCAATGCGATTCAATATGGGGTGCGTCCAGATGATCATCTGGTCGACTTTGAGGAAGTTGAAAAACTGGCAAAAGAACATAACCCGAAATTAATCATTTGTGGCGGTTCCGCCTATCCACGGACCCTTGATTTTAAGCGCTTTCGGCAAATCGCAGATTCCGTAGGCGCCTTGTTGATGGTCGATATGGCGCACTTTGCCGGTTTGGTGGCCACTGGTATTCACCCGTCTCCGTTACCTTTTGCCGATGTGGTCACGACGACGACCCATAAAACACTGCGGGGTCCACGGGGCGGCATGATTCTTTCCAACAATGGGGATTTGGGTAAAAAACTCAACTCTGCCGTATTTCCAGGCCTGCAAGGCGGGCCGCTTATGCACGTTATCGCAGCCAAAGCCGTGGCCTTTGGTGAGGCATTACAACCGGGATTCAGGGGATATACGGAACGGGTCGTGGAAAATGCTAAAATCTTGGCGGAAACCCTTGTCGAACGGGGTTTTGATATTGTTTCGGGCGGCACCGATACCCATCTTATGCTGGTCGACCTGCGACCCAAAGGTCTCAAAGGTAATGACGCCGAACAAAGCCTGCTGCGCGCCAAAATGACCTGCAACAAAAATGGCATCCCGTTTGATCCGGAAAAACCCATGGTTACTTCCGGTATTCGCTTAGGTACACCGGCGCCGACGACGCGTGGTTTCGGCACAACTGAATTCGTAAAAGTCGGTAATTTGATTGGCGATGTTCTCGATGGGTTGTCTGGTAATCCAGACAATAATGAAGCGGCAGAAGCCAAAGCGCGGGCGGAAGTCAAAGACCTTTGTGATCGGTTTCCGGTTTACACGAGCGTTTAATGGTTAATCTATAAGGAGAGCGGCACCAATGCGATGTCCATTTTGTGGTCATGATGATACCCAGGTCAAGGATTCCAGGCCTACCGAGGATAATACGGCCATTCGTCGGCGCCGGTCCTGCCCGGAATGTGGTGCCCGCTGGACGACCTTTGAGCGGGTCCAGTTGCGCGAATTAACCGTCGTGAAAAGTGATGGTGATCGGGCCCCCTTTGATCGCGACAAACTTAACCGTTCCCTGCGTATTGCCCTTCGTAAACGCCCGGTGGTTGAAGAACGCATCGAACGTATTGTCAATTCCATACAACGTCGCCTCGAAACCTCGGGCGAGAGCGAGATTCCAACTAAGGCGATCGGTGAAATGGTTATGGAGAATCTCCGGGAACTGGATATGGTTGCCTATGTGCGATTTGCTTCGGTTTATCGAAACTTCCGCGAAGCTAAAGATTTCGAAACTTTTGTCGAAGAATTGAGTGACTAACCGCCGGCCAGGGGACTTTGTTCATATGAGCGCAGCGTTCAGTCTTGCCCGTCGCGGACTGGGACAGGTTGCACCAAACCCGGCCGTCGGTTGTATATTGGTCCGCCCGGATTTGGGGGATCGCGTGGTCGGCCGCGGATGGACACAGAACGGCGGCCGTCCCCATGCCGAAACCGAGGCGCTTAGACGCGCCGGCTCCCTGGCGCTGGGTGCCACCGCTTATGTGACGCTTGAACCTTGCAGCCACAAGGGCCAGACCGGGCCCTGTGCCGAGGCCCTGATCGACGCCAGGGTTGGCCGGGTCGTTATTGCCATGCAGGATCCTGATCCCCGGGTGAGTGGTCGCGGATACGGAGCCTTAAAAAATGCCGGGATTGATGTGTCTACTGGATTTATGGAGTCCGAGGCAAAGGCTATAAATTCTGGTTTTATCTATAAAAATCAGTTAAATAGACCATTTTTTTCATGGAAAACTGCAACTTCTCTTGATGGAAGAATCGCGACGAAAACCGGCCAGAGCCAATGGATAACCAACCCAGGTGCCAGGCGTGCCGGACATCTATTGCGCGCCCAAAACGATGCAATTCTCGTCGGTATTGGAACCGCATTGGCAGACGACCCTGATCTGACCTGTCGGATTCCCGGCCTGGAAAACGCCTCGCCCGTTCGAATTGTCGTTGATGGCCGTTTACAAATTCCCCTTACCCATCGATTGGTCGCCGATGCCAAACGGGTTCCGACCTGGTTATGTTCGGCAGAAGATGCCGATGGCGCTCAAAAATCCAAACTGACGGACCTGGGAGTGAAAATTCTCGCTGTTAACGGCGCTGAAGGCGGACGCCTGGATACGGCTCATCTGGCTGAACTCCTTGCCGATGAAGGTTTGACCCGGGTTCTGATCGAAGGTGGCGCGGGCCTGGCGACCCATTTTTACAACAGCGATTTGATCGATCGCATTTATTGGTTTCGAGCGCCAAAAATCATCGGCGGTGACGGTCTTGCGACCCTGCAGGATCTTGGCATTACATCAATCAATGGTACAAGGGCATTTACCCGACGGGAAACATACGATATGGGTCCTGATACCTTAGAACTTTTTGATCGTAATCGATCGGCTCCCTAACCCGAAAGCAGTCATGTTTACTGGAATAATCACTGATGTGGGCCGTGTCCGCACCGTCAACAAGATGGGCGACTGGCGGTTTGTCATTGAAACAACCTTTGATACGGCAACCCTTGACCTGGGGGCGTCTGTTTGCTGCGCTGGGGTTTGCCTGACAGTGGTAGAGACAGGTGTTGATTGGTTTGCCGTCAATGTATCGACAGAGACCCGATCGATGACCACGTTGGAGACCTGGGAAACCGGAACCCGGATCAATCTCGAACGTTCCCTCAAAATGGGTGACGAAATGGGCGGCCATATGGTGTCCGGACATGTTGACGGTGTTGCGACTTTGGATTTTTCAACCAGCGAAGGGGGCTCGCAACGAATGTCTTTTCGCCTGCCGGATGTGTTGGCCCGTTTTGTTGCGACAAAGGGTTCAATCACCATTAATGGGGTTTCATTGACTGTAAATGATGTCGATCAGCAACGTTTTCATGTGAATATTATTCCCCATACACAAAACGTCACAACTCTCGGCGACCTGGCACCCGGCGACCGGGTTAATCTGGAAATTGACATGTTGGCAAGGTATGTTGCACGCCTTACAGAAACGGATAAATCAGTTGACTGAACCTGACACCAAAGACCTTTCCGGCGAATTGTATCCGCCACGGACCGCCGTTGAAATGGAGGCGATATCTCCCATCGAGGATATTATCAACGATGCGCGCAATGGCCGGATGTTTATCCTTGTCGATGACGAAGAACGGGAAAACGAAGGTGACCTGGTTATCCCGGCACAAATGGCTACTCCGGAAGCCATAAACTTTATGGCAAAACACGGGCGCGGGCTTATTTGCCTGTCGATGTCCAGGGAACGATTGCACGAGTTGGAAATTCCTTTGTTGCCGCGGCGCAATGCCTCGCGTCATCAGACCGCCTTTACGGTTTCCATTGAAGCCCGCGACGGCGTAACAACGGGTATATCGGCCTCTGACCGGGCCCGGACCGTCGCTGTCGCCATTGATCCCAGCAAAAAAGCAGATGATATTGTCAGCCCCGGACACATCTTCCCCCTGGAGTCCCGTGAAGGAGGGGTTTTGGTGCGTGCCGGACATACGGAAGCTGCGGTAGATATTTCCCGGTTATCCGGCCTCAATCCGTCTGGTGTCATTTGCGAAATTATGAATGAAGACGGTACCATGGCACGGATGGGAGACTTAGTTAAATTTGCCCAGTTCCACGGTCTGAAAATAGGCACAATTGCCGATTTGATCGCCTATCGGCTGAAACATGACCGGGTTATCAGCCGGACTGTAGAGACCGATTTCACCAGTATCAACGGTGGCGATTTCAAGATGGTCGTCTATACCAATGAAATTGCCCATGCCGAACATATTGCTTTGATTAAGGGTGATATTTCCGGGGCCGCCCCTGTATGGGTCCGGATGCATGCCCTTAATGTCCTGGAGGATGTTTTAGGTGACTCGGCGACCGGCAAACAACATCAGTTACAATCTGCTATGCAAATGATCGGCGACGAAGGACGCGGCGTTATCGTCCTTATTCGCGAACCCCATAAAAATTCGCTGTCCAATCGGGTTCGGGTAAAATTGGGTGAGCCACAATTGGGGTCCAGCGACGAACATGGAAATGAATTGCGTGATTATGGTGTCGGTGCACAAATTCTTTTGGATTTGGGTATTACGGAAATGGTTTTGTTATCGGATACCAAAAAAACCATCGTTGGACTGGAGGGTTTTGGCATTCGCGTAACCGGACAACGCCCGATCACCGACACCTAAGATTGGCAATTGGAAAGGATATCCTATGAGCGACCCCCGGCGTGTTCTCATTGTAGAAGCACGGTTTTATCAAGACATTGCGGATGCCCTTGCGATTGGCGCCACGGCTCCCCTGGACGCCGCAGGGGTTGCCTATGATCGGGTGTCCGTACCTGGCGTATTTGAAGTTCCGGCTGCCATTCACATTGCCATCAAAGCTATGAAAGTTCATTCGTCACCCGCCGATTATGCTGGTTTTATTGCCTTGGGATGTGTCATCCGGGGTGAAACGGATCATTATGAGTTTATCTGCCGGGAGGCCAGCCGGGCGCTCATGGATATAACCGTCAATTATACCGTTGCCTTTGGTTTCGGTCTGATAACCTGCGAAAATAGCGATCAAGCCTGGGCCCGCGCGAAATCCGACCAAATTGACGTCGGCGGCAGCGCATCGAAAGCCTGTTTGAGGATGATGGAGATCAAAAAAGATTTCCATCTTACACAACGATGACGTCGGACCAACCGAGCCTTGCCAAAAAGGCCAATCGAGCCGGTTTCCGCCTGAGTGCAGCCCGTCTGGCGACCGTCCAGGCGCTCTATGAAATCGATGTCGCGGGTGCATCGCCGGATGCGGTTCTGTCGTCGTTCCTGGAAAAACACTGGCGCGATGTCACACTGCGTGATCCGGATTTAAAACCGGAAGAAGCAGACAAGGCGCGCCTCGCCAATCCGGATCCGGCCTATCTGACGAAATTGGTGCTTGGTGTGGATCAGAATCGGACCCATATCACCGACGCGGTAAATGGTATCTTAACGGGAGACTGGACAACCGAGCGACTGGACGCCCTCATGCGAAGCCTGCTGTTCGCTGCGGCGTTCGAACTTGAATTTGAACCCAGTGTGCCAAAACGTGTACTTATTTCGGAATATACTGACTTGTCGCACGCGTTTTTCGAAGACAATGACGCGCGATTTGCGACGGGTGTCCTAAGTTCATTGGCGCTTGCATTCAGGCCAGAATGATCGAGACCAGGTATTTTTCTGTTTTAAAGAGGGCTTTTATGGGTATCGTGAATGCCTGTATGTAAATTCTGCACTGCTGTCTGGAGAATAAGAGCGTGAAAAAATTTCTGGTTATTTTTGCGTCTTTGTTGATGATTTGCGGTGCATCAACCAGCACCCTGAAATTTATGGAATTGGGGCCGTTCGCCACGAAAAAAGCGGTCGAGGAAGTGGTTAAGGAAGATGAAGACTTCGTTAAATCGATCTTTATTGACATGGAACCGATCTTAATTCCCATATTCAAAGACAATGCGCCGGCAGCAAAAATTCAAATCCAAATTAAACTTGAAACAAAATCTACCGAGAACGCCATTAAAATACAGCGCATGATGCCTCGTATCAGCGACACTTTTGTCCAGGATCTGCATGGTTTTATGCCGAGAATGCTCAAGGACAGGGAAAGAATCGACGTCTTTATTCTCAAGCAAAGACTTAAATTGATTTCGGATCGTAAGTTTGGAAAAGGTTTGATAGAAGACGTACTAGTGCAATCGGTCGTCGATACGCCTAACTGATAACTTATTGATATTAAAAGAATAAGTGGATTTAAGTTTGGTTTGGATCCGGTTCTTGAGGTTAACGCGTCGTGTCAGGTGAACCTGGGTTGCATTCTTGGATCGTTTCTGGCACTTTCCGCCAGCTTTTCTGGGCGTTTTAATCAGCTTAAGAAAAATTATTTTAATTTTCAAGGTAGGGTCTTTGTCGGTTCGATTGGGTGAAAATCCATAAATGTCACCGGTAAATTCACACAACAAAGGGGTATGGGGATGGATCTCTATTTATTCGTGATAATATGCGGCGGCGTCGCGTTGGTTTATGGGGCTTGGGCGGCGAAGACCGTAATGACGTCACCAACCGGTAACGAGCGCATGCAGGAAATTGCTGCAGCCATTCAGGAAGGCGCCGCCGCCTATTTGAACCGGCAGTATACGGCGATTGCCGTGGTTGGTGTTGTCATCGGCATTTTACTGGGTTTCTGGCTCGGTGCCCTGAGCGCCGTTGGTTATGTTATTGGTGCCGTACTTTCAGGAATTGCCGGTTATATTGGCATGCATGTTTCCGTGCGCGCCAACGTTCGTACGACCGAAGCCGCCCGGAGTGTTGGTTTGGCAGGCGGACTGGACGTGGCCTTCAAGTCCGGGGCTGTTACGGGAATGCTGGTCGTCGGATTGGCGCTGTTAGGAGTTGCCGGTTATTATCTGGTGCTGCGCACTATAATTGATCCAAATACTGCGGAGGGCATGCGCCATATTCTTGAGGCATTGGTTGCCCTGGGATTTGGTGCGTCGTTGATTTCAATCTTTGCCCGATTGGGCGGCGGAATTTTCACCAAAGGGGCCGACGTCGGCTCCGACCTGGTCGGTAAAATCGAAGCCGGAATTCCCGAAGACGATCCCCGCAATGCAGGTGTCATTGCCGATAATGTTGGCGATAACGTTGGCGATTGTGCAGGCATGGCTGCCGACCTGTTCGAAACCTACGCGGTAACCATCGTTGCAACGATGTTGTTGGGGGCGATTTATTTCACGGGCGCAACGCAGGAAAGCATGATGCTTCTGCCGCTGTTAATCTGTGCCGTCTGTATCATTGCCTCCGTCGTTGGCACCTGGTTCGTAAAATTGGGTTCCAACAATTCAATCATGGGTGCCCTGTATAAGGGATTTATTGCCAGTGCCGTAATTTCCGCAGTTTTGATTGGCATCGTCATTCAACAATATGTTGGATTTGATAAGGCGCTCGATATGGCAGGCCGCGAGATCAACGGCATGCAATTGCTGATCTGTGCGATCACCGGCTTGGTTGTCACCGGTCTGATTATCTGGATTACCGAATATTACACGGGCACCGATTACCGCCCCGTAAAAAGTGTTGCCGCAGCGTCGGAAACGGGCCACGGCACCAACGTCATCCAGGGACTTGCCGTATCCATGGAAGCAACAGCCCTTCCTGTTGTTGTTATTTGTGCCGGCATTATCATTGCGTTCCTGCAGGCCGGTGTCTTTGGCATTGCCATGGCGGCGACGGCGATGTTGGCGTTGGCTGGCATGGTTGTTGCCCTTGATGCCTTTGGACCGGTAACGGATAACGCCGGCGGCATTGCCGAAATGGCTGAATTGCCGGACGACGTGCGCAATACGACCGATGCTCTGGACGCCGTAGGAAATACGACAAAAGCTGTCACCAAAGGCTATGCCATCGGTTCTGCCGGATTGGCCGCACTGGTTCTCTTTGCCGCATATACGGAAGATCTGAAACACTACTTCCCAGATTTGAGCGTTTCGTTCAGTCTGCAGGACCCCTATGTGGTGATCGGCCTGTTTATTGGCGGGATGTTGCCTTATCTGTTTGGTTCCATGGGTATGATGGCCGTTGGCCGGGCAGGGGGTGCAATTGTCGTGGAAGTCCGCCGCCAGTTCCGGGAAATACCGGGAATCATGGAAGGCACAGGCAAACCGGAATATGGTAAGTGTGTGGATATCCTGACGAAAGCGGCGATTAAGGAAATGATTCTTCCTTCAATGCTGCCGATTTTCGCGCCGGTTGTCATGTACTTCGTGGTCAATGCCATTGGTGGCCAAACGGCTGCCTTCTCGGCGCTCGGTGCCATGCTCATGGGGACGATCGTAACCGGTCTGTTTGTGGCCTTGTCGATGACCGCCGGTGGCGGCGCATGGGACAACGCCAAAAAATACATCGAAGACGGTAACCATGGCGGCAAGGGTTCTGATGCCCACCATGCGGCCATCACCGGCGATACGGTTGGTGACCCGTATAAGGATACGGCGGGTCCTGCCATCAATCCAATGATTAAGATCATCAACATTGTAGCACTTTTGATGTTGGCCATTTTGGCTTAACGTACAAATCAATAGATCAGTAAAAGCCCTGGGAAGAGATTCCTGGGGCTTTTTTTGTTGTCTATCGACCGGCGGATTACGCAATAATAAATCAATGAAAACCGATAGCCCAAAAATGCCCTGGCGGGTCCCTTTGAAAGTCGTATGTGTCCTTGGTCTGGGTTTGCTGGTCGCTGCAGCCTTGGGCAGTGTTATCTATTTGGGGTTTTCCGTCGCCGCAAAAAACACCAACCAGCTTTTGAGCGATAAAGTGGAAAGTACGCTCGATGCCATAGCTGTACAGGTGGACAAACATTTGCAACCCGTCGAAAGTCAAGCGTTGCGCATTGCCAGGGCTTTCGAAAGTGGTGAATTAACCCTGCAGGATACGGATAAATTGCAGACCTATTTCAGAGGAATCTTAACCGCGTCGTCCCAGGTCTCGGCAATTGGATTGATTAAACCCGACCGGAAATTAATCGCGCTCGCGCGCCAAAGCAAAAATATTTTCGCAGGTCCGTGGCCCGATGAACCCTTCTTTACCAGCCGTTTTTTGCGAACAATGCAGCAGAAAGAAGGCCGTTGGGAGCCGCCATCCTGGTCGCCCAGGCTCAACCAGTCAATTATGGTCTATTACATGCCGGTTGTTGTCGACGGTCAGTTCATCGCGGCGCTGGCACAGACCATACCCATTGCGGACCTGTCGCGTTTTCTGAGTCAGGAAACCTATTTGCATGGGGTCCCCTACATCTATTACGACAACGACAAATTGATCGCCCACCCAAAACTCATCAGTTGGCGACCGCTTGACGACGTCAAAGGCGGTTCGGTTATCCGGATTTCCGACATCGGCGAGGCGCTGCTTGAGGACCTGCTGTCAATGGAGGGATTCGTGCCTGAAATGTTGTCACATCTAACCAAAACGGAAAGTAAGATTATTCAACTGAAAGACCGTGATTATCTGGTCTTTACCCGGGTCACGAACCGTTACACGGACCAACCCTGGAGCCTCGGACTTTATATTGATGCCCGCTCAGAAGGTGAAATCGTGCGACGCTTGATCAACACGTTTGTTGTCGCTGTTGGGTTCCTGGTTTTTACGGTTGCGGTCGCCATTTACGCCGGCGTTCTGCTAAGCCGTCCCATGCGGTCTCTGGCCGGGTCCATGGAACAGGTGCGTCACGATAAAATAGCCGACGTAAAAGCCTTACCCCATAGCCGAATTACCGAAATCGACGATGCGGCGCAGTCGTTTAATGAAATGGTCAGTGGTCTTAAGGAACGGGATTTGATCCGCAAAACCCTTGGCCGTTATGTGCCAAAAAAAGTTGCGGAATCGCTGTTGAAGGAGGGCGGGGCTCTGCAAACAGAAGAATCCATTGCAACCGTTCTGTTCGCCGATATTGAAGGTTTCACCAACCTCACTGAAAATCTCGGCCCAGAAAGAATTGTCGACCTGCTGAACGCTTATTTTGGTGATATGGTCGATATCATAGAACGCTATGACGGGGTCGTCACCCAATTCCAGGGTGACGCCATTCTCGCAACCTTTAACATTCCGATTGTCCACCCGTCGCACGCCGCTAATGCCCTGAACGCGGCACTTGAAATGCGCGGCCGCTGCCAGACGAAGACCTTTGCCAGGCAGGTTGTCCGCGCGCGGATTGGGATCAGCACCGGGCATTTGGTCGCTGGAGCTGTTGGTGCCCAGGGCCGCCTCAACTACACCGTACACGGCGATGCCGTTAATCTGGCGGCGCGGGTAGAAAATCTCAATAAAGTCTATGGAACCTATATTTTATTCACCCAGTCAACCCTGGACCATTGTCCAGAGGTCGCAGGTATATTTATGGGTGAGACGACCGTTCGTGGACAAAGCAAACCCGTCAAATTATATACCCTGGCAGACCCCGCCGCTTAGATTTGATTGGTTGCAGAAGTCTCGATACGTGAGCAAAAGCAATACTTGGAGAGGACGTCATTGAGCGTTATAAGCGCGTAAAAATAGAAAAGGAAACCCAAGTGCTGCAGGCGAATGGCAAAAATTACCGGCAATTCTTATCTTTATGGACCCGATGGGTCACCGCAAAACCGTGGCTGGTGGTGGTTGGTGCCGTGGCACTGACGGTCGCCAGTCTGACCTACTTGACCGACAACATGGCCATCGATACATCGACCGGAGATATGCTTTCGGAAAAGCTGGATTTTCGGATATTCAATAAGGAGATGGATGAGGCTTTTCCCCTGTCCACGGACTCCCTGCTCGTGGTGATCGATGGCCAGACGGCGGACCTGGCAGACGCGACGGCACGCCAGCTGGTCAACACGTTGCGTGCACAACCCGAACTTTTTCATCACGTATATGACCTGGCGGGCGAGCCTTATTTCCGCAGGAACGGATTGCTCTATCTTGATTTAGATGCGCTTTATGAACTGAGCGACAGAATTGCCGAAGCACAGCCTTTTTTGGCGTCTCTTTGGCGTGACCCCAGCCTGGCTGGACTTTTTGCACTGCTCACCAAAGCCCTGCAGGCGGGGTCTGGGACGAAGGGCGGTGCGCCGATCGAAATTGACCCCTTATTGAATAGAATCAGTGCCGTTGCGGAAGCCCAGGTAAATCAAGAGTTTGCTGAGCTGTCATGGCGGTCACTCGTACAAAATGACAATGCCCAGGCAGACGGAGGACGCCGATTTATATTGGTCGAGCCGACATTTGATTTTGGCTCGTTGCAACCGGCATCGGATGCCATGGATCGAATACGGGAATTGGTACTGACCCTGGGGTTTACATCGGAAAACGGCCTGCGGGTCCGCCTCAGTGGACCAGCGGCTCTTGAACAGGAGGAACTGGAAAGCGTTGAAGAGGGCATGGGCCTGGCCGGCATTTTGTCGCTCGTTCTTGTCATTGTGTTATTGATTGTTGGATTGCGAACCGGTTGGATGGTCATCTGCTGTTTGCTCACTCTGGTCATGGGGTTGGTCTGGACCGGGGCATTTGCGATTTTTGCCCTGGGTGCGCTGAATTTAATTTCCGTTGCCTTTGCGGTCTTGTTCATTGGTTTGAGTGTGGATTTTGGAATTCATTATTCCCTGCGGTACGGCGAAGAAAACCTAACAGGCCAGGACCGCCGCACGGCGCTTGGAAAGTCGGCTGCCGGCGTCGGCGGGGCTCTTACGTTGTCTGCGGTCGGCGCGGCAATTGCTTTTTATTCGTTTTTGCCGACGGACTACAACGGGCTTGCTGAATTAGGCCTTATTGCCGGTACCGGCATGTTCATCGCATTTTTTGCCAATATGACCCTCTTGCCTGCACTATTGATGTTGCGGGCCGTTCCCGGTCCGCCTATTGACCAAGGACTGGCATCTGGCAGCGGCAGGAAACCCGACTTTCGCCAGCTGATTTCCAATCATTTCCGGACCATAATTGTCTGTTTTCTGGTCCTTGGCGTCGCCGCTCTTACCCTTGTACCTAACGTTGAGTTTGACTTCGACCCGCTCAATTTGAAAAACCGACAAACCGAATCCATGGCGACCCTTATCGACCTCATGTCCGACAGCCGAACCAGCCCCTATACCATCAATGTCCTGGCGGAAGATTTGCAACAGGGTACGGATATGGCAAAACAACTGGCTGGCCTGGATACAATTGAGAGTGCTGAGACCATAGCAGATTATGTGCCCGTGGATCAGGACGAAAAACTTGAGGTCATCTCGACCATGGCATTGTTTTTAGCACCGGCTTTTAACGGTAAATTTGGCGCCCAAAAAAACCAGATAACGCCTCAGACCGCGTTGTCTGACTTCGTCAATAGATGGGAGGAACAGGTTTCTGGCGACGCCCAAAAACGGCTGTTGGCGGTGCTTTCCAAGCTGACCGACGAAGCGGCGAGTGCACAGGAACTGGAACAGCGCCTGCTTGTTCACCTGCCAAACCAACTGACGGCGCTGCGAGAGTCATTAAACGCCGGTTATGTTAATCTGGAAAACCTGCCCGAAAGTCTGCGGCAGCGAAAAATATCTGCTGACGGGCGGGTTCTTGTCGACGTTTTCCCCAAATACGATGTCACCAATCAACAAAGGCTGACGACGTTTGTCGAATCCGTAAGAACCGTTGCCCCTCGGGCCACAGGTTCACCCGTCGTCATTCTCGAAGCGGGCAGGGCCATATTGAAGTCCTTTTACCAGGCCGGAAGTTTGTCGGCCGGGTTGATCGCCATAATGCTGTTCGTTGTATTGGGAAACCTGCGCGACGTATGCCTGGTTTTTGCCCCATTGTTTTTAGCCGGTCTATTTACTTTGGCGGCAAGCGTCCTGTTCGGACTGGCATTCAATTTCGCCAACGTTATTGTTCTGCCGTTATTATTCGGTTTAGGAGTTGCTGGCGGCATTCATCTTGTGTTGCGCGAACGCGCGTCGCTCTCTAAGGGGACTTCTTCTTCAACCCCACGTGCCGTATTGTTCAGTGCCCTCACAACCATGGGATCATTTGGATCCATTGCCCTGTCGGCCCATCCGGGAACGGCAAGTATGGGCACCCTTTTGACCATTGCCATCATCGCAACATTGTTGTGTACCCTGATTTTTCTGCCCGCGTTGATGGTGGTTTTTAAACCAGACCTGGCAAAAGGCGATTAACCTTAGGATTATCCCTGCAGGAGCATCTGCGTTTTTCCTGACATCGTACGGATCAAATGATCGATGCCTCCCGTCTTTAAAATCTGACGATATTCGGAACGTTTGCGAGCCAATTCGCTGATTCCGGTATCCAGCAACACATCAATAATGCGCCATTTTCCGTTAAATTTTCGGGTCACATAAACCAACTCGACCGCTTGCCCCCCTGGATTAAGCAGGTGTGTCTCAATGAGAGTGGTTTTCTGGGGGCCGGGTTTGGCGGAGCGGGTTTCAAAGGATTGACCCGAATACCCATCAAATTGGGCTGCATAGGTGGCGATTGTCAGGCGGGAAAAGGCTTCGGTAAGCAGATCCTTTTTCCGATCTGTGGCTTTGCGCCAATACGAAGCCGTTGCAACCTGGATCATTAGGCGCAAATGAAAGGACTCGGTTATGATCTGTTCGAGCCGCTTATAGCGTCCCGTAACCGCCACGGTGTCGGCATCTTTCATCACCCCTAACAAAACCCCGTGGAAATCAGAAACAAGGGTTTGTGGGAGCGTTTCCTGGGCTTGGGCACCGTTCAATCTGGCATCTTCAAGGGTTCCCAGAAAAAACAGAGAACAACAGAAAAGAAAAAGCCGGCAAAACCTTTTATAGGGTCCGTACATGGGATCAGACTCCAAAAAAACTATCCGGCAACCGAATCGGACATCAGTTGTTTGGATTTATTATTCAACAATCCGATCAATCCGGCGATTCCTTTGGTTTTCAAAATCATCCGATATTCTGACCGCCTTACCTTTAATTCGCTGATACCGCCATCGACGACAACATCTATGATTCGCCAACCTTCATTAAACTGGCGCATTACATAGGCGATCTGGATGCGGGACTTGTTTGTTTTGATCAGATCCGTCCGAACAATGATCGTTTTGGAGGGCCCTGGTTCATTCATTTGGTGTTCAAATATTTCACCGCTATACCCATCAAACAGGGTTGCAAGAGTAGAAATACTCATGTCTCGAAACGCCTTAATTACATTATTGCGATCGTTATCGCTGGTCGTAGACCAATGCGAACCGACCGCGATTTGTGTCATCAGTGGCATATCAAACGCCGCGTCCACAGCCGGTGACAATTGTGCAAAACGTTCCCGAACTGTGAGCTTATCAGCTATTTTCATAACATTAACCAGTTGCTCCTGAAAGGCCGATACAACATCTTCCGGCGCGCCCTCTGGTGCAGCAATAGGAGAGGATACAGCCACATGATAAAAACTAATGGCTATAATTATTCCCATCACAAATTGACGATTCATTCTCTATTTCCCTCAAGCCAGTCGTTGCTGGTAGCGTCCAACAGTAATTGCATTTTGTCAAAACAAGGTTAAGCGAGACCGATCTATCTTTGCATTTATACAACACTGCTGCAGAATTGTCAGATACCGGGTTGCAGGAATGTATAAACTCGCATAAAACCAACCTGTGGTCTGACGCGCAAAGATCTTGGGATTGTTGCCGTTGATATTGCGCCGTGGCTATGGGTATGGATGATTGAGCAGTCTTGAGCAGTCTATGGATGACAAAATATTGAAACCGTTAAATATCAAATTCGTTTGGATGGCTCTGGTCATTGGTGTTTTCGTCTATTTTGCGGTTCCTGCAAATGGCGAAGCCAAAACCCTTTCTGCCGATGCCCAGACGCGTTCTCAACATATCCTGGAAGCCGCAGCCGATGCGGACGAGGATGACGTAAATGATCCGTTAGAATCCGTAAATCGTTCGATCTTCGGGTTTAATGTTTTTCTGCAGGAAAATCTCCTCGACCCGGTAGCTGACCTGTACAATGATAACCTGCCGGCGGTATTTCGCGCTGGGTTGAGTAACTTCCTCGCCAATATCGCGACCCCGGTAACCGTTGCCAATCAGATCTTGCAAGGTGATCCCAAAGAAGCGTTTCTGACGGTCAGTAAGTTCATGGTAAATACAATTGTTGGCATTGGTGGAATTGCCGACGTCACCGGTGAACTTGGACATCCTGTTCAGAAGGAAGATTTTGGTCAGACACTGGGTGTGTGGGGCGTCAACGAGGGATTTTACCTGGTGCTTCCCTTATTTGGCCCTTCAAACCCCCGTGACGCCGTTGGTAAATTTGTCGTTGACCCTTATTTTGATGCCACTGGCAACTGGATTTCCAATACCGACAGGGATGCCTTGGACTGGTCGTTGAAAGTGACGGCAGGGATTTCTGAATACGCGGGCGCTGCCGATGACCTGCGTCAAATTCGCAAAACCTCGGTTGACTACTACGCGGCCATACGCAGCCTCTATCGGCAAAAGCGGAAGTCTGAAATCAGTAATGGGGAACAGCTCGAGTTGCCCCCCATTCCGGACCTTGGTTACCATCTTCAAAATTCCAAAGACAATGAATCGATTGCCGGCGCCAATTAATTTATTCTTCCCCGGTTATTGAGCTGACCAGTGTTTTATTTGCCGAACCCTCTGGCAAAAAACGAAGCGGTCGGCCAAGTGCTTCGGTAAATTAGCAGAAACGACTTCTGCTCGTGTGGCAAAATCCCTCAACAAACTAACGGTGCCAGATATTCTGCTAGAGAATTTCCGGGTCATAGGACGCACTCTGACCCGTTCCTTCTTTTTTGTGACAAGGAGGCCATCGCAACGCGCTGCGGTGTATGGGGTAAGCAGTTAATCCGCCGGCGAATGATGGCCGAACAGGGCACACATCAGATGGGATGTGTTTGGTTATTGGTCGACCTGTAAGTTTTATGTAAATGGTCGCTTTTTCCAATAGGAAGCGTTTTTCGGTTTGTAATAATAACACTAAATTTTTGTAATGAAATTTAAAAAACACAATTTATATATAGTATAATTAATTTATAACAATTTTGACCGAGACTTCTGCAGGAGCAACTTCATGTCTAAGATTTATGTGATTCATGAGAATGGAATTTGGGTTGAACCCCTGCGCCAGGCCTTTGTGGCACGGAATTTGCTTTTTGAGGAGTGGGATCTGTCGGACGGCAGCATCGATCTCTCAAAAGCGCCGCCAGAAGGCATTTTTTACAACAGAATGAGTGCCTCGTCCTATACCCGGGACCACCGGTATGCGCCGGAATTTGCGGCGGCAGTGCTGAGCTGGCTTGAAGCCCATGGACGGCGGGTCGTCAATTCCAGCAAAGCGCTCGCTCTCGAGGTTAATAAAGCGGCCCAATATGCAACGCTAATGGCCCATGGCATCGCTGTCCCCCATACGGTTGCTGTATATGGACGGGAAAAACTGATCGAAGCGGCAGAACATTTCCCGCCGGGACCCGTCATCTTTAAGCCGAATCGCGGCGGCAAGGGCGATCAGGTCACGCTGTTTGAAACGACGAATGAGCTAATCGACCATATCAGGAGCGCTGCCTATCGGCCTACCGTTGATGAAATCGCCCTTTTGCAGGCCTATATTTACGCGCCGAACCGGTCAATCACTCGGGCAGAGTTTATTGGCGGAAAGTTTTATTATGCCGTTCGGGTCGATACATCAGATGGATTTGAGCTTTGTCCTGCCGATGTTTGTGAAATCGATGGGAACGGCAAGGAACACACAGCAAAATTTAAAATATTTGATGGCGAATCGGGGATTCCACAGACCTTAAAAGCCAAACTGACCACATTTCTGGCAGCCAGTTCTGTTGAAGTGGCGGGGGTGGAATTCATAACCGATGCTCGAGGCGACGTCTACGTCTACGACATCAATACAAACACAAATTATAATTCTGACGCCGAGCGGTTAGCAGGCCTTTCTGGCATGGGTCAGTTGGCTGATTTTCTGGCAGGTGAATTAAACCGCTTATATGGAAATCAGCAAACAGCCGACCCCTATCGATTGGCTGGTTAAGTGAATGTTATTCACAAATAGAGGAAAGTCTTGACATATTGGCATAAATTTGCCCTAATAACAGGAGCCGGTGCCCGTTAGGGGCTGGCAATCTGGACCTGACCATTTGGTAGGTTTTTATTAAACGTCATATTGCTTCTGAAGGAGAATATAGGCATGACAATTCGACCCCAACCCGCAATTCCTGTGATCATTTCCTGCAACCTGTAGGCACCTGGACGCCCTTTTGGGCCAACCTCATATCGATCACACAAAAGTTATCAGATCACTGATTCGCTGCCTCATTTTTGCCATGGATGGAATCTATCCAATGGCATTGGAGCGATAACAGATACAAAGAAGGGAATATACAATGGCTTCAACAATTTCATTACCAGCTGTACCGGCCGATGGCGGACTGTCCCACTATTTTCGGGAAGTCTGGTCTTATCCGATCCTGGAAAAAGACGATGAACAGCAACTCGGAGCCCTGTGGCGTGAAAAGGGCGATACGGAAGCTGCCCACAAACTCGTTACCTCACATTTGCGATTGGTCGTTAAGATGGCCATGAAATATCGCGGTTACGGGTTGCCCGTCGCTGATTTGATATCCGAGGGCAATATTGGTCTGATGCGAGCAGTGAAAAAATTTGAGCCTGAAAAAGGTTTTCGCCTGTCGACCTATGCCATGTGGTGGATTAAAGCATCTATTACCGAATACGTACTGAAATCATGGTCAATGGTAAAACTGGGAACAGTGGCATCACAGAAAAAATTATTTTTCAGCCTTCGGAATGTAAAAGCCAAACTGAACATTCTCGAAAGTGGTGATCTATCCTCCGAACAAGCGAAATTAATATCCTCCAAAATGGGCGTGTCTGAAAGCGATATTATTCACATGAACGGTCGCCTGTCGGTTCGGGATCTGTCCTTAAATGCGCCCATGTCACAGGATGATGACAGCGCCGAATTCATTGACTCTCTGGTCGATGAAAGCGCCACGCCGGAACAGGTTTATGCCAACCGTGAACAGCAGAACGTCATGCATGAACATCTGGCCAATGCCGTTGCCAGCCTGCCTGAGCGGGAACGGCACATTTTTACGGAACGCAAGTTGAAGGATGACCCGCCGACCCTCGAAGAACTGGGCGAGTCCTATGGAATTAGCAGGGAACGGGTTCGTCAATTGGAAGCCAGGGCCTTCGAACGGGTTCAGAAAGCCGTTGTTATCGCAGCGCGCGACCAGGGGGCAGACCCCAGCCTCTACATAGACGCCAGTAACGGCTAAAACGTTCTGAAATCAGTTCTCATCAATGCCGCGTTCTTCTTCACAGAGGAACGCGGCTTTTTATTTACATCAGTAAACGGCTCGTCGCCGTCGGTAACAGCAAGGCAATGGGTGTCCGGCACTGGGCGTCTTGCAGCCGCCGAAGGTGTTGCTCTTTTGGTCCGTCGGGGTAGGGGCCCAGGCCGCCGGTTGCCCCCTTAAAAATACCCCCCAAAGGCAGAATTGTTATAAGACAAGCCTGTCTTCCCAACTTGAAACCATCAGGCCGCTAATCGCCATTAAACCAAGTTGATTAAAGCATCGGAAAATGCCAAGAGTAGAACTCATCGCATTTAAATTTACACACTGTGACTGGCATCACAATTGGGGCTCCATTTATCGCCTACAATCCGTAAAGAGAAGCGGTTACGCGAACCTACATGCTATGGAATGAATAATCTGGTTGCGTCCGCCTTAATTGTATTGTGAATAAGCCGTAGAAACGGTTAGATGGTACTCGTTGCTCCATTGAAGAAATTGAAAATATGGCACTAAGAATAAAATTTTGGGGTGTCCGCGGCAGTATCGCCTGTGCGTCCCCAGAACACATGAAATATGGCGGCAATACCAGTTGTATTGAAGTGCAAGCCGGTGACCAGCATTTTACCATGGATTCAGGAACAGGCATTCGAAACTACTCAAAAGTTGTCCTTGGCGAAGATATTCGAAAAACCTATTTACTTCTTACCCACACCCATTGGGATCATATCAATGGGTTTCCTTTTTTTACACCTGCCTACGACCCCAAAAGATCGATTACAATTATGGCCGGGCACCTCAAAAACCAAGGCGGTGTGCAGAACGTTCTGTCTACACAAATGCACAACCCCATGTTCCCTGTCCCTTTGGAAGCCATGCAAGCTGAGCTGCGCTTTGAAGATTTTGAAGCTGGCGATAACTTTCAACTTTTTGGCAGTGTGAAAATCAGTACGGCACCCTTACACCATCCCAATGGTTCGACCGCCTACCGGATCGACTACAAGGGCAAGTCTGCCGTTTATGTAACCGATACCGAACATGTTCCCGGCAAACCCGATCAAAACATTTTGGGCCTTATTGAAGGTGCCGATCTGGTGATATACGACAGCACCTATACGGAACAAGAATTCCCCGAAAAGATTGGCTGGGGCCATTCAACCTGGAACGAAGGTGTCAAACTGTGTCGAGCCGCCAATGTCAAACGCTTGGCCATTTTCCACCATGATCCCGATCACACCGACGATATTATGGACGAAATTGCGGTGGAAGCCGCAAACCTATGGGACGGTGCGTTTGTTTGTCATGAAGGCCAGGAAATTATCCTCGAATAGGATGTTAATATGAGGGTCCGCCTGGGTGTCGTTTCCGTCGGTAGCTACACGGCAATGACCAATTTTACTACATACTCCCCATAGGAACGCGTCGGCGTCAGCACCAATAAGTTGCTTTACGGAAACCTATGGCGATGTTGACTTGCTTTGATCCGTGTTTTTCTGCACATCTTTAAGCATGGACTTGAGATCAACTTTGACGTTGAATTTTTGTCGTTCCTCAATATTCATCGGATACACACGTATGGAGATGCGCCGGTTGGTTTGCTGGTTTTCTGGAATCGGTGCGCCCTGCTGGTCGAAATTGGGAACCTTCGGTCGGGTTTCCGCAAATCCAACGGCCTTCATTTTCTCATATTGGATGCCTGCCGCGCCGAAAAAGCGGACAACGGTAGAGGCCCGCGCCGATGACAGTTCCCAGTTGGACGGGAACATTTCGTTGCTGATGGGGGACGGATCAGAATGGCCCTCCACTTCGATATTAAAAAGTTTGAATTTTTCTTCTTTAATCATTTGCGCGATTTTATCGAGGACAGGGATTGCCGCTTCATTTAATTGCGCATTCCCTGGTTGAAAAAAGGCTCCACCGGCCAGGTCGATGACCACGCCTTTTTTATCTAATTTGACGTCAACCACCTGGTCCGCCTGCATTTCGAAAACCACGTCCTCAACGTCAATTTTCAGAGTCTGAGAATCAGATTTTGCGTCTTTTTCGCCTTCACCAATGTTATTGGCAATGGCCGCAGCAGCTTCCTGATAAGCCGGAACATCAAATTCCGCAAAGGTCAACAACATCACAAAAAACGCCATCAACAACGTAATGGCATCGGCATAGGTCGTCAGCCAGTCTTCAGCTTCTTCAACGGGGGGGGCATTCTGCTTCATCGTACGGATGTGCCCTTGAATTCATCTACCATCAGAATAAGCACCGACCTTCACCTTATCATTTTTTCATCTTATCGATATTAAAATGGATCGCAGGATCTAAATAACTGTTCATACGGTCTTGAATGTAGCGGGGGCTCTTTTTGTCTGCGAGCAAGGCCAGACCTTCGGCGACGAGATAATTCCGAAAGCGGACAATTTCTTCACGTTGTAAAATTTTAGTCGCCGCAGGGATGAAGATTATCCGCGCGAAGAGCACACCATAAAGCGTTGTCAAAAGGGCCACGGCAAGGCCTTTGCCCAGACTTGACGGGTCTCCGCCCATGTTGTCGAGCATGATAATCAGGCCAACCAGTGTCCCGATCATGCCAAAGGCGGGGGCTGCGGCACCCATGTTCTTGAGAATTTGAACCTGTACCGTATTCCGACCAAACGTGGTTTCGATGGTCGTCGTCATGATTTCCCGGACTTCCTCCCCGGTATATCCACTGACCACCATATCAATCCCAAACTTCATAAACTTGTCACCGCTAACGGCTTTTTTAGCTTCCTGTTCAAGCGCCGGAATGCCTTTTTTCTGAACCGTATAAGCCCAGCGAATAATTCGTCCGACTTCGCTTTTCAGGACATTCCGGCCAACTTTGGGCGAAGCAATCATCCGGTAGATCAGTTTTAAGGAGAGCATGACATAGCGGGGTTCATAGGAAATAAATGTCGATGCGAGGGTTCCGCCGGCGACCATTACCAAACTGGATCCACTCACAAAAATAAGATAATTATCGGTACTGACAATGATTGAGCCAAGGAAGAGTCCAAAGGCCCCCAAAAGAGCTAATATTGTTGGAATTGACATACTGACTCTCTTCAGACTCTGGCCCGGGCAATATTAAAGTCGCCAATTGCAAAGGCAATTTAACGTTAATTCACCCTTAACCTTATACAGATTCGTTAAAAAATAACAAACGCTTAGGGTAAGCGGGCAAATTATAGGCGCAACCCTTGTTAACGGTCATTTTCCGTCGGCGAATGATTTTACCGTTCGCGGAAGGCTTCATGACGAAGTTTCAAAATGGGCCGAATCAGATAGTCCATAACGGACTTTTGGCCGGTGTGAATATCGACGGTCGCCTGCATTCCTGGGGTGATCGGCAGGTCCGTTTCATCACGCCCCAAAAAGTTTTTGTCAGTTTGCACGATAACCATGAAGTAGGGCGATCCATCTTCGTTAAGGCTGGTATCTGGGGCAACCCGTATGACTTCACCATTTAAACCGCCGTAGCGGGCGAAATCATAGGTTGAAACTTTCACCACGGCTGGCATTCCAGAGCGGATGAAACCACGCTCGGTGGGATTTAACTTTGCTTCGACAACCAATTGCTCACTGGTCGGAACGATTTCCAGAATAGGTTCACCAGGGCGGACCACACCGCCGATGGTATTGTATTTCAGGTTTTTTACCACACCATCAATGGGACTTTTGATCTCGGCACGGGACCCTTGCTCGCGGGCCTGAATCAGCAATTCGTTAATACGGGCAATATTTTGTTCGACCGTGCCCAATTCATCCTGCGCCTCACGCCGAAACCGGCCTTCGCCTTCTTCCAGGCGCTGTGTGGCTTCTTGTACGGCGGCGGCGGCCTTCGGTAAGGAGGGTCCCAATCCCTTTAATTCCCCATCCAGGCTTTCAACTTCCGCTTCCAATTCTAAATGTTCAATCTTCGCCGTTAATCCCTCAGCAAGGAGAGACTTTGATATTTTCAGGCGTTCCTGGGCAAGCGATAAATTACGGCGCACAGCCGTCGTCCGCGCCGCCAATTCGTCGGTTTCCAGTTTTTTCTGGGTGATTTGTTCGCGCATTACATTTAACCGCGACGCCAATTCCCTTTTGCGGGCGTCAAAGGCTTGACGTTGGGCGCTAACCTGGGCGGGACGGCGGGCTGCGAGGTCCCGGGGAAAGGAAATTTCGGTCCCGTCGGCTTCCGCAGTCAGGCGGGCCTTGACCAACAATTCGCTGTCAAGACGCACCAGGAGTTCGTCGAGATTGGTACCTCCCGAAGCCAAATCCAACAGCAACAGGGAATCACCTGCCCGCACAACATTACCATTGGCGACATACAGTTCCTGGACAATTCCGCCTTCCAGGTGCTGAACCGTCCGCACGTTGCCCTGTGGAACAACCTCGCCCGATGCCACGGCTACTTCATCCAGTTCGACAAAATAAGACCAGCCGATCCCCAGAACCAACAAAAACATTACCGGCCAGGCGAACATCCGCCAACTGGGCATGGGGTGACGGGCAAGCAGGGCATCCAACCGCTCTGAACCCGTGGCGACATCAACACTCATTATTTTGTCCCTTGACCCTGTTGATCCGAATTGGTTTTGCCCTCGGCAGACTTAATCAGGTCCGCATAGGGATCGTCCATAAATTGGCTGCCCTTAGGTTCCTTCAGGCTAAACCGCTCGCCCACCGGAACACTGGGGTCAACACTGGAGGACAGTGCGGGCTTGGGCGGTACCGGCGGTTGTTGTTTGGCTGCAATTGCATCCGCCGCACCAATTGCCGGACCGGGTCGTTGTGGTGCCGGTGGTTTGGCGGGCGCGGCCTTGGCGGTGGCCAGCGGTGCGGCAGGTGGTAATTTCGGTGGCACCGAGGTCGCCGCCAACGGTTGCGGCGGGGTCGCCTTGGCAGCGGGCGACCTGACCGGCACAGATGGCGCGGCGGGCAGTCTGGGCGGCGGCGCATTGACAATCCGCTTAGCAGGCATTGGTGGCGTCGCCCGGGCCGAGGCTTTTGCCGCAGTGGGTGTCGGTGGCACTGCAGTTGCGACCGGACGGGCGGACGCAGCGACCGGCGGTGTGGCCGGCGGCTGCGCCATATTTTGCGCCGGCGAGGGATTTCGGGCCAGCGGCTGCGCCATATTTTGCGCCGGCAATGGAGCTGCTGGCAGGGGTTTGGATTGCCCAGCGACTGCCGCTGGTGGCGGTTGGTTTGGCGGTGGTGAGGCGGCGATCGGTTTTGCCGGTTCGCCCTTCGCCGGTTCCCCCTTCGGTTGCTGACCAAACAGTTTTGGCAGGATTTCCTTTGACGGCCCCGCCAAAGCAACCTTACCGCGGTCGAGAGCGACCAGGTCATCACAAGCCGCCAATAAAATTGGACTGTGGGTAACGATAATTACCGTCCGTTCTTTGCCGATCGAGACCAGGGTCGTCCGCAAGGCCTGTTCCGCCTGGCGATCGAGGCTCGATGACGGCTCGTCGAGCAGCAAAACCGGCGGATTACCCAACAGGGCCCGGGCAATGGCTATCCGTTGACGTTGGCCGCCGGAAAGCCGACGCCCGGCCTCGCCGATCTCGGACGCATATCCTTCTGGCAGATCAATGATAAACTGGTGGACGCCGGCCGCCGTCGCCGCTTCAATAATCTGTTCGTCGCTCGCATCGGGGTGACGATGAACGATATTATCGCGCACCGTTCCAGCAAAAAGAACACATTCCTGGGGAACATACCCCAGCCACGATGCCAGTTCCGTGCGACTGAACTGGCCAATATCGGCACCATCGAGCAACACCCGGCCATTGGTCGGCGTGTAAAGCCCTTGGATTAATTTTAGCAACGTGGTTTTACCACTGCCATTGCGTCCGACCAGGGCGTGCACGCCGCGCGATTTGATGGTTATGTTAACGGCGTCAACAACCGGCGGCAGGTCTTCGGCGTATCCATAGGTCACGTTTTCTGTGGTGATCTCACCTTCCGGGCGGGTCAGTCTGACTTCGCTCTCTTCGCGTTCACTGACACTTTCAAAAACTTCACCAAGGCGATCCAGGGACTGCAAAAAACTGCTGTAGGCACGCCATTGGCCAACCAGCTGGTTGGCCGGCCCAATCAGTCGACCGGTTAACATGTTGGTGGCGATCAACGACCCCATAGTCAAGACGCCTTCAATAATTGCCAGGGCACCGGCCGTCGTCATAAAAATTGTCGTCATCATCGTCAGCGATCCGCCAAAATTCGAATAAAAATCCGAACGGGCGCCGCGCAGGACAGAGTTTTCGATATTTTCCGCGTGGCGTTCTTCCCACATCGGGCGCATGGCATTATCCAACGCCAGGGCTTTAACGGTGGTTCGACCGTTTATGATTTCGGCAATCAAACCATCTCGTGTTTGGGTGCTTTCCCGTTCTTCCTGGTTGGCCTGAGACATTTTGGCTGAAGATTGCCAGGCGATGAACATGAACAGGGGAATTATGATCATCAACACCCAGGCGATAGGTGCGGCGATTATCCAAATGAGGGCCAGGAACATCAAGGCAAAAGGCAGGTCACACAACAACAGCGCTGACGCACCCGACAGGGTATTACGGACCGTGTCAACGTCTCGGAAAAGCGACTGCCAATGGTTGGCTGGTTTGGCTTCCAGTTGATGCAGCGGCAGGGCCATTAATTTGTCGAACAGTTTACGTCCGACCAGGACATCGATACGCAGGGCAACAGTTTGCATAATCCGCGACCGGGACTGGCGTAAAATATAGTCGAAGACAACAATACAAATCATGCCCAGGACAAAACCGACCAATGTACTGATGCCGGCATGACCAATAACCCGATCATAGACCTGCAGGGTAAAAACCGGGACGGCGAGGGCCAGTATATTAACGAACGCCGACATTGCCAGAACCTCTCGGAAGATCGGCAATATTGGCTTAAGGAATGGCCTAAGCCAGGCGCGGTGACTGGTTTCGCTCATATCCCCTAAAATATACGTCTCGCGGGGCCTGTGCGCTAGCTTGTAAACCTGTTGTTCAGGTTTATTTTTCCCGAACATCGATAAAAAGTGCAGAATAGGGCCAGTTTTTGCGCAGCGCGATAAAGAACCTAAAGTTAAACCTTGACCCCCTAGGCAATCAAAGGTGTAGAATTCGATGAAATCTGTGAAAATCACATAAATACGGGGCCTAAGTGGGATATACAGTCATCGATTCGAATAAATGGGGCGTGAAACCAGTATGAAATTTTTGCGCAGTGTCATAAGTTTTGACCGATTGATCGGTTATCTCATGGTGATTGGATTTATCCTGCTCTATAACTTTAATCCGGCCCCGGTTGAGTTCGCACGATTAAAAGTATTCGATTATTATCAACAGATTAAACCCCGGGACATTCCGCCGCTTGAAAAAAAACCGGTGATGATTGTTGATATTGACGAACAGAGCCTCGAAACCGTCGGTCAGTGGCCATGGCCGAGAGACAAAATTTCCAAGCTGGTAGAAAATGCCATGGCCATGAAAGCGTCATTATTCGCCTTCGATATGGTCTTTGCCGAACCCGACGGCAAAGACATTAAAACGGTTGCAGAAGGTGCTGCAGGATTGACGCCTGCCATGAAAAAACTGCTCACCGAGCGCACCAGCAACGATGAGGTGTTGGCAAAAACCATCTCAACCAGCCGTGTCGTACTGGGCCAGGCCGGGCGTGTTGACGAAACGGAAGGGACGAAGGGGCCGCCATCGAAGTCGTCTGTTGCCAAACGGAAAAAAACCAAAAACGCCCTTGACCCTGAGCCTTTTACTGTCTCTTTTCCTGCATTGGTCCGTAACATTCCCATACTTGAAGATGCGGCAAAAAAAAATCGCCTCGCGGGTTTTGGTATGTTTAATGCCCTGCCGGACGAGGACGGTGTGATCCGCAACGTTCCGGCTTATTTCCTGCACGAAGGCAAGTTTTTTCCGGCCCTGTCCATTGAAATGCTGCGCGTTGCTCTGGGCCGTCAAACGGTGGTTATCTATACCAATGAAGCGGGCATCGACGGCGTTGGCATAACTAAAAATTTTACGGTGAAAACCAACAATGTGGGGCGCATTTGGCCGCATTTTTCCAAACGGGACTGGGATAAATATATTCCCGCTCACGAGCTTCTCAATGGCACTGCCGATCCGCAAAAAATCGCCGGCAGAATGCTAATTCTTGGAACCTCGGCAGTGGGGCTTCGAGATATCCGCTCGATCCCGACGGAACGGGATATTCCGGGCGTTGAAGTCCATGCGCAAATCATTGAAGTTATCGCCAATCAAAATTACCTGACCCGACCCAATTATGCCAACGCGGCGGAAATGGCCTTTATCTTGTTTGGCGGCCTGGCGATGATCATCCTGGTGCCCTGGCTGGGCGCAAAATGGACGGCACTGGTGTTTGTCGTCACTGCGGTTGGCGCTGGCGGAATGTCCTGGTACCTGTTTTCCGAAGAAAAAATTCTCCTGGACGCCAGTTATGCAATCATTTCAATTCTGCTTATTTATACGGTGCTGACCTATACGGGGTATTCACGGGAAGAAGCAAAACGCAAACAGACCCGCGACGCGTTTTCCAAATATCTGGCACCCGATCAGGTCAAGGCCATTGCCGAAAACCCAGACGCCCTGCAATTGGGGGGGGTTCAGCGCGAAATGACCTTGCTGTTTTGTGATGTGCGTGGGTTTACCACCATTTCCGAACAATTTGACGCCATCGGATTGACCAAACTCATCAATAAACTGCTGACCCCCTTGACCAACGTCATTCTTGATCGCCATGGGACCATCGATAAATATATGGGTGATTGTATCATGGCCTTTTGGAATGCCCCCCTGGACGTGGAAAAACACGCCTATTTCGGTTGTCAGTCGGCGTTGGCGATGATGGCGGAAATGGCACCGTTGAACGAACGTCTGGAAGCGGAAGCGCTGGAGGACGGGCGTAAACACGTTCCCCTTAAGGTTGGCCTGGGGCTCAATAGCGGACCCGCCGTAGTCGGCAACATGGGATCCGAGCTCAGAATTGATTATTCCGTGCTCGGCGATACGGTAAACCTTGCGGCCCGCTTGGAGGGCCAGAGTAAGGCCTATGGCGTGGACATCGTCATCGGCGAGACGACCAATTCGGACGTCCCCATGATGGCGACCCTGTTCCTCGACAACATCAAAGTTAAGGGCAAGACGGAAGCCGTAACGATCTATTGTCTGGTCGGCGATGAAGAGGTCGCGGAGAGCCAGGGATTCAAAACCCTCAAACAATTCCACGATCAAATGATTGCGGCTTACCTGGAGCAGGATTGGAACAAATCAATAAAACGCCTGAAGGAATGCCGATTGCTTTGTGCACCCTACAATATCGACGGCTTTTACGATCTTTATGAAACCCGCATTTTGCACTTTCAGGCCGAATCCCCTGGCGAAGATTGGGATGGCGTGTTCGTGGCTACGACGAAATAACGACGATTTCGTTGCTAGCCTTAGGGTCAGGACCCATTAATTTCATCCATTCTGCGGAGGTGATTTATCTTGTCGGTAAGGCGGAAAGACGCAGGAAAACTCACGGTTTTCAAGTTTTTTCAACGAAGCCAGAGAGATAAAGCACCCCGCCCCTCGGGGTTTGCCAGGAAGCTCACGCCTTCTGCGAAAACAAGGCTCGAATATGCCCGGCACGTCCTTGCGCTTGTTGTCTTGTTTTCTTGTTTTCTTGTATTCGTAAGCTTACTGACAAACAGAATTGCATGAAATTAATGAGTCCTGACCCTAAATAGGGGTTATCCGAAAAGTCCCCAGTCACCAAGGCAATCGGTCAGGTCATCGATAAACCCCGGGCCTTTTTGAATGATCCGCGTTGATTGCGGAAGTTCGCCCAAATCGTTTGCTTTTTTGCTGGCTGACGTCGCAACGACAATTCGGCATTCCCGCGTGGCGTCAATGCAGTCAACCGCCCGGGCAAATTCAGCCCCTCCCATTTGTTCCATGACCCGGCTGACGATGATGATGTCCGGTTTGTGGTTAATCGCATATTTAAGGGCGTCGATGGGTGTGTCGGAGTTGGCAATCTGGAAACCACAGGCTGCCAGTTCCTTGCCGATGATCTTGCGCTGGGTGCCCTTGGGCATGACCAGCAGCATCTGAACGTCCTGAATGGGGGTATGGTCGTCGAAGGCCGCCACTTCGGCAAAGTCTTTTGCGGTTTTTGGCAGGGCATTGAGGATTGCCGTTTGTTCTTTTTCATCTGGATCGATGCCACTTTCGACAATGCGTCGGATCACATCTACAAAATTCTGAATATCCGTGAGTTGGGTGGTCGTATGTTCGGGCGCGGTTTCGATATAATCTTCCAGGCGGTGGGCGACATTGGAGACCAAAGGGAAATCAAAGGTGCCGCCCTGTCCCTTTATGGAATGAATATGACGCAGGAATTCCGTCAAGGTATCTACAGATCCATTGTCGTGCATCATCGCCGTAATCAAATCGTCTACGGTATTCAGGCGTTCACTGGTTGTTTCGATAAATTCGCGACGGAACTGTTCGATCACATTATCGAAATCGGAGACGGTGTTAGGCATTGGGCTTAGGTCTTTCTTATTTTTGAATTGTGATAATGAATTTTACTTGGATGTCATAATCCAAACACCGTCCCACTCGCCTTCGGGCGGTTCTGCCTTCAAGTGTTCGCATCGCTCTATATAGGTCTTTGCAAGGTTGTCTGACGGGTTGGCTTTAATTGCTTCTTCAAAATTAGAAACGGCTTTATCCCAATTGCCAGTGCGGTAATGTTTCACAGCTTCGTTGAAATAGTTCACATTGTCCATCAAGTTGGGGTAAGTTTCATCATTGTGATAATCTAGAACCTCAATAACGCCAACCGGTTCTGTTTTCCCTTTTACAACGACCAGGTCAATATCACGCATCCGGTAGGTGCCCTTTAACTTCGCGCGGGTAAATTCACTGATCAAAATACGCGCCGAATACTGCTTGCAGGCCGATTCCAATCGTGCCGCCAGATTTACACCGTCACCAATCATTGTGTAATCCATACGTTTTGGCGACCCGATGTTACCCGATACGATCATCCCGGTGTTTAGGCCAACGCCGTGATCAATTGCTTTTTCACCGCGCGCTTCGCGAATTTTGTTATACTCCCAAAGTTCGGTAATCATGGCAATGGTCGCACGAACCGCGCGGTCTTCATCGTCATCGTGGGCAATGGGAATACCAAAAGCCGCCATGATGGCATCACCGATAAATTTATCCAGCATTCCACCTTCGCGGGTAATGATATCGACCATGATGGTAAAATATTCATTCAGCATCTGGACTGTGCCCTGGGCACCCAAGGATTCAGTCAGGGTCGTGAAGCTGCGAATGTCAGAGAACAGAATCGTTGCTTCTGTACTTTTACCACCCAGGAACTCGTCGCTATTGCCACCTTCCATCATTTGCGCCGCCAAGGCCGGATCCATATAACGCGACATGGTCGATTTCATGCGTTTTTCAGAACTGATGTCTTCAACCATGATCATGGCACCAAGTTTTTTGCCCTCCGTATTGATTAACGGCAGTACGTTTGCGTTTACCGACAGGGTTTCGTCATTAAAATGCAGTTCACCATCAATAATTATTTCCGGCTCCTGGGTTTCGTCGACTTTACGGACCCGGTCCATCAGCCATAGATTCTCGTCAACCAAAAATTCGTCCGCTGACACGCCAATCACTTCGTTAGGGCTTTTACCCATAATTTTGAGGCCCGCTTTGTTGCAGGTGACGATTTTTCCGTCCTCATCCATGGTAATGACGCCGTTCGACATACTTTCCAGCATGCTTTCGTTATAATTCTTTATATTCTGGATATCTTCGAACAATTTGGCATTTTCAAGGGCGATGGAAACTTGTGCCGTAAAGGCCTTCAGGCGGGTCTCATCTTCGTCAGTGAACGGTCCGCCACGGCGGTTCAGAACCTGGGTAACACCAATACACTTGCCATCCTTATTGATCACCGGCACACACAAAATGGAGCGGGTAAAATAGCCGGTTTGTTTGTCAAATGCCGGGTTAAAGCGCAAATCTGCATAGGCGTAGGGAATGTTAATGGTTTTACCGGACGCAAATACGGCACCGGCGATACCGGCCGTGTTCGGCAGACGAATTTCACCAATGCCGTCGCCCATGGCGACCCGCGAGAACAGTTCGCTGGTCTTTTCGTCGTTCATAAATAACGTCGAGCGATCGGCCCCCAACATGCGGGTCGCTTCCGCCATCACTTTTTTGAGCAATGTGCCCAATTCAAGTTCCGAGGTCACGTCGGCGACGACGTCCAGGAATTCCAGTTCCTTTTCCCGGGTTTTACGCATGCGTTCGACAAACTGAGTGCTCTGCAGGGCGACGCTGGCCTGTGTTGTCATGGCCTCAAGCAGTTTCAGGTCTTCGTTGGTAAAGTTTTTGTCTTTTTTATTCAATACCTGAATAACGCCGATCACTTCGTTTTTGACGGTTCGAACCGGCGCACACAGAATGTTTTTGGTTTTAAATCCCGTCTGTTCGTCAATCGTCCGATTAAAACGGGCATCGTGGTAGGCGTCGTCGATGATTTCACCCTTGCCACTGGTGAAAATGGCACCGGCGACACCTGTGGTGTTCAATATCCTGATTTCACGGGAAAAGTTACCTTGGGCGACGCGGGAATAAAGTTCGCCGGTGGCCGCGTCATTGAGAAACAAACTGCCCCGTTCCGCGCCCAACTCATAGGTTGTCATTTCAACAAGGGTTTTCAGGATTTCATCCAGGCTTTCGATCGCGGCAACCTTGCGAGAAACCGACAACAGCATTTCCGCCTGCTGGAGTTTTTTATCGGCCAGCGCCAAACGCGTATTCGAATCCGTTTTTTTTCGGGCTGAATGCGACTTAATCGGCGGCCTGTTGCCGGGTTCTGGACGTAAGCTACTCGCCATTCTTTCCCTCTAAATCTTCGCGCAATACCGAGATCGTATCATGTAATTGCTGAATCTCATCGCGTGATGCCCGTTCAAGCTCCTGAATCCTGTCTTCGTAATCAAACTTAATCCCATCGAGTTCTTCACGCAACGCAGCGATCGTATTCTTTAGCTGAATGCTCTCGTCCTGTCCTTCGGCACGGACCTGCTGAACATCCTCATCCTTGGAAAACCGCATTTCTTCCAATTCATCGCGAAGCATGCCAATGGTCGACTTTAATTGGTTGATTTCATCATTAGAGCGGGCAACGGCTTCCTGAACCATCTTGTCTTTTTCGAATCGAAGGTCTTCAAGACTTTCTCGAAGCGCCGAAGCGGTCTCTTTGAGTTGGACGATTTCGTCGTGCGACGACGCAACGGCCGCCTGCACAGCCTGGGCCTTTTCAAAATTTAATTCGTCCAGAGAATCCCGTAGGGCCGTGGACGTATCCTTAAGCTGTTTGATTTCATCAAAGTTGCTGGCGACCGCTTCCTGGACGGAGGTGGTTTTTTCGAACTGTAAATCATCCAGGCTTTCGCGTAACGCGCCGGCAGTATCTTTGAGTTGTTTGACTTCGTCATAGGACAAAGCCAGAGTTTCCTGCACTGCCTGCTGTTTTTGCACAGACATGCTCTCCATCTCTTCGCGCAGCGCTTCAATGGTCTCGCGCAATTGGCGGCCTTCCATCAACGCGTCGTGCAACGGGTCCTTCTTAGAATTTTGCACATGGGTGTTTTTATTCATAAAATCAACGGCCTGAAGAAACGAATTGACGTTGTACAATTGTCCGGTATCCGGCCCCAGAGCGCAATACCTGTTCGTCGTTGATGGTTCTGGCGAACCTTCCGGTAAAGGGGTATTCTAACCCACCCCCATGATGGACCTGAACCCGACGACCGATGCCACACTTATGTCGAGATTGCGCCTGTCAGCTTGAGAACAGGAACCTGCACAGCGTTTGCATGACCTGCCGGTCAACGCGACTCATCAGCCATCGCGAACTCAATACCCTTACCATTGCCCACATCGACTGCGATGCCTTTTATGCCAGCGTCGAAAAACGCGACGACCCGTCCCTTCGCGGCAAAGCCGTTATCGTCGGCGGTGGCCAACGCGGTGTGGTCGCCGCCTGCTGTTATGTGGCCCGAATTAAGGGTATTCGGTCGGCGATGCCAATGTTTGAAGCACGCCGCCGATGCCCGGATGCCGTTGTAATTTCCCCCAATATGGAAAAATACCGACTGGCGGGCAAAGCGGTCCGTGCATTGATGATGGAGACCACGCCGCTGATTGAACCGATCTCAATTGATGAAGCTTTTCTGGATCTCAGTGGTACTGAAAAACTGCATAAAGCCAGCCCGGCCCAGACCCTCATAAAATTGATTAAACGCATCGAATGCGAAGTTGGAGTCAGTGCCTCAGTTGGTCTTAGTTATAATAAGTTTTTGGCTAAAGTCGCCTCCGATTTAGACAAACCGCGCGGGTTTTCCGTCATTGGTGTGGATGAAGCCACTGAATTTCTTACGGATAAACCGGTGGGTTTGTTGTGGGGTGTGGGGGCCGTTTTGCAAAAAAACCTGGCTCGAGACGGTATTGAGCGGATTGGTCAATTGCGGCGTTTCGAAGAAAGTGAACTGGTAAAACGGTACGGCGTGATCGGGCAACGGCTCTATGCGTTTTGTCGTGGCCGCGACAGCAGATCCATTGAGCCCAGGTCGGAAACGAAGTCGATATCTGCCGAAACAACTTTTAAATCGGACCTGAGTGATCGCGACGAACTCCTGAACATCGTTTGGCAGTTGTCCGAAAAAGTCTCACTGCGCCTTAAACAGGCGTCCTATGCCTGCGGTGGTTTAACCCTAAAACTTAAACGGTCCAATTTTAAACAAATCTCACGTTCCCGGCTGCTAAGCCGTTCGACGCAAATGGCCGAAGAGATTTATCGCAATGCCAGGGAATTGCTGCTCCCAGAAATAAAAAACCGACCGTTTCGATTGATTGGCGTCGGCGCAACCCGCCTCTGTTCGCCTGATAATGCTGACCTTCCTGACCTGTTGGACCCCTCACGTCAAAGTCGGGCTGACATCGAGCGTGCCATGGACGCCGTGCGAGACCGCTTTGGTGACGCAGCGATTGTCAAAGGAAGAAGTTTCAAAACACCAAAATAGGGAATTAGCGCAGGGGTTTTTGCGGGTTGGGTGGGCATAAGGCCTGCTCGCGCCGGTAATTATCCGGCGTATCCAGGCGGCCCTGGCGGCTGTCGGTTTCCCGGTTTAGCTGACGGAAAACCTGTTGAAATTCGCTGTTTATTTTTTTAAGAAAATAGCTATGTCCCGATTGAGCTGATTTCGCCAGAAACGGTTTTAAACCGGCAACAACACGATTTAAGCGTTGCTCAAACCGTGGCAAAAACTGTCGTAATTGATCGTTATAAATGGCCACGTGTGCCTGTTCATGGTCCATGGTCGTCCGGTATTCGCAACTACCCGGTCGTAAATCACGCGCCACGTAAACCCTGAAAAGTTTATAACCAACCCGTGCCGTTACGTTTTGCAGACCGATGCACACCTGGCGACTGCCCAGTTTGCGATACTGAACTTCAACTTCGACCCGGCTTTCCAAATCGGTCTTGGTCAACCCACGGGTGACCCACCCCGCTTTGCCGCGTGTTTTCCCGTGCCCGCCAATTTTTTTTGCCAATTGGCGACTGCTGTGTCCATTGTTGGTACGTATTGCGCTGGTATAGGTTTCGACGGTCACCCGTGGCAGCGCCAGTTCCAAGTTGCACGATTTAGCCAGCGCAGGTGGTGCCGATACCAACGTCAACCAGGGTACGAGCAGCATAAAGACGCCTCGACTGGACATGGGTAAATAGCTGTAGGAATTTGGTTTCATGATCCCAATTACAATTTATACGATGGGCCGCGACCCCTATTTCTAATCCCAAGGATGAATTCCAGCCACAATGAAGTAGGTTGAACCGACCGGGCGTTAGCGTTAATTTACAGACTACATCAGTTGTCGCTCGACGTGCTTAAAAAATAGATCAAACAGGCAAACAAAAAACTTATTAAGCGGTAAACATGACCTCATTCGATAGCAATTATCTGCTTGAGTTGGCGCGCGAGCGTTCGGCCGCGAGTCGCAGTGAATTGGCGGCAACGGTTTCTGATCTTTTTGCTGGCGACGGCGACCAACTGACCGACCGTGAACGCGCCCTGATGTTCGAAATTCTCCACAGAATCGTCAAAGATGCCGAAATGGAAGTTCGAAAAGTTATCAGTTCACGCCTCGCCGATAATAAAGATGCGCCCAGCGAACTCATAGAACTATTGGGCAATGATGATATTGAAGTGGCCTATCCGATTCTAACGGAGAGTACGGTTTTACAGGATGCGAGCCTGATTGAAATTATTCGCAACCGCACCCTCGAACATCAAATGGCCGTGGCCATTCGCCATAATGTAAGCGAAAATGTCACCGATGCCCTAGTCGAAACCGGTGACGAGCGGGTAATTAAAACGCTGCTGCAAAATGAAAACGCTGATATTTCCAATGCGACTATGGAATTTTTGGTCGAACAATCGCAGCGTGTCGATTCTTTTCAGGAGCCGATACTCCTTCGTAAGGAACTGCGTCCGGAAATGGCGAAACGGATGTATTTGTGGGTATCTGCGGCGCTGCGTAAATATATTGTCGACAATACGGGCATAAATCTTGGTGATATTGATGATTTGATTGAAGATGCCGTATTTGAAACCGTTGGTGACCAGCGGGGACGCGAAGCCAATGCTACGAAGTCTGAACAATTGGCCGATGAACTCAGCAAGGACGGAGCGGTTTCGCCGGAATTGATGATCCGTGCTCTCCAGGACGGTGAGGTCAGGTTATTTGTCAATTTGATGAGCAGAAGCGCAAAATTGCGGGACGAACTGGTTATGAGATTTGTCCTGGAACCAGGCGGAGAAGGGTTGGCTGTCGCCTGTAAGGCACTAAATTTAAGCGACTATGAGTATCAGCGGGTATTCTCCTATTGCCAAAAAGCCCGTCCAAGTAAGGGCAAGGATTCCGAACAATCGGTGGCGGCGGCGATAAAATTCTTCAGAAATGTCGACAAGGATTCGGCAAACGAAGTGGTTAAACGCTGGCGCCGGGATAAAAACTACCTTTCCGCTCTGCGTGACCTCGACGTTATCTGATATTTACCCTTCAGCGGGCACTGATTATCATATCGGCAGCTTTTTCTGCGACCATTAGAACCGCAGCATTAATATTTCCCGATGGCATTGTCGGCATGATCGAAGCATCGACGATACGTAAGTGTGTCAGGCCGCGCACGCGGAGTTGTCCGTCGACAACGGCCATCTTATCGCCAGTCGGTCCCATTTTACAGGTTCCCATGGTGTGATAGATGGTCGAGCCGGTGCGTCGCGCATAATCAAGAAGATGCTCATCCGTTGTCAGGTCCGGCCCAGGGTTGACCTCAAACTCTCCATATTTGGACAGGGCTTCGGCCGTGCCAATGCGGCGTGCCAAGCGTAATCCGGCTATGATCGTGTCACAATCGGTCTGCGTATCGAGAAAATTTGGCCTGAGTTTTGGTGGTGCCGAAGGATTGTCGGACGCAATGTGGATGGAACCGCAACTTTGCGGCCGACATTGGCTGACACCAAGGGTCATGCCGGGTTGATGTTCAAGCTCGCGGGTAAAACCGTCGAAGCTGGCCGGCGCAAAAAACATTTGGCAATCGGGTGTTTCAAGGTCCGGGCGGGTCCGGACGAACCCATGACCAATTCCCGCCGTAAGGGCCAAAGCTCCGCGCCGGGTCAAGGCATATTTCAAAACCTCTTTGACTAAATGCAATCCGCGCGCCTGTTCGTTGAGGGTGATTTTTTGATTTACCCGCCAATTGACTCGGGCCGCATAGTGGTCCTGGTAGTTTTCGCCGACGCCCGGCAATTCGTGGACCACGCCGACGCCGTGGGACGACAGAATGTCCGGGTTTCCAATGCCTGACAACTCGAGGAGTTGTGGCGTTTGCACGGCACCCGCACAAACCAGCACCTCCCCGTTGGCCTGTGCCCTGTAGGATTTGCCGCCAATTGTATAGGACACCCCACCGGCTCGGTTGCTCTTGATAAGCAACTTGGTTACCTGTGCATGGGTTTTGATGTGCAGATTGCGTCGGTTTTTTATGGGGTGCAGATAGGCCGTTGCCGCGCTGACACGACGGCCCTTTTTTTGCGTGACCTGATAATACCCGAAACCATCCTGGCGCACGCCGTTGTAATCTGGATTGCGTTCAAATCCAGATTGCACCGCCGCCACAATGAACGCGTCAACCAATTCATGGTGCTCGCGCATGTCCGCCACATTCAATGGACCGTCACCGCCGCGCAGGGCATCGCCGCCCCGTTCAAATCGCTCCGTCTTTTTAAAGTACGGCAACACATCGTGAAAGGACCACCCGAGATTTCCCAATTGCGCCCAGGTGTCATAATCCAGCGGCTGTCCGCGGACATATAACATACCATTAATTGACGATGATCCGCCTATCACTTTGCCCCGGGGCACGGGAATTTTCCTGCCACACACATTGTCTTCTGGTTCGGTTTGAAAAGCCCAATTGAGTTTTCGATTGTTGATCAGTTTTTGGAAGCCGACAGGCACATGAATCCAGAGATTTCGATCCGGCCCACCGGCCTCCAATAAAAGAACCCTAATCTCTGGATCTTCGGTTAATCGATTGGCTAATACACAGCCGGCTGAACCGGCACCAATGATTATGTAGTCATAGGATTCCACAAAATTTGGCCTGTAAAAATTATAATTATCAATCAGTTATATATTTTTATTGATACTATGAATTAATTTTTTCGGCAACAGATTTCATGAATGTGTCGACCCGCTGTTCCGGAAGGTTTCGATGAAGAGTAACGGACCCGTACCAGGGACTGTCTGTGCGTTCATGCATCCACCGCCAATCGGCAACACCGGGAATGAGGACCTCGGTTTTAATCCCCAATCCACCGGCCACATGAACAGTTGTATTGGCGACCGTTACGATTAGGTCGAGGGCCGAAATCTGCGCGGCAAAACCATCCAGATCCGCCAATTGATCAACCGACGGATCTTGATATATATCAGTTCCATGGCTTTTCTTAAGATCAAGGATCTCATCTCCTACATTGCCATATTGCAGGTTCACATAAAAAAAGCCGTCCGGATCTAGGAGCGGCTGCAGATCCACTAACTTAAGGCTACGAACTGATCCGGTCCCCTGTGCACGGCTTTTCCATGCGATCCCTACCAAAGATCTGCCCTCGGCGATCCGCCGATAATGGTTACAAAAATCATTTCTTCTGCCGACGTGTGCCTGGAGGTAGGCCCTTCCATCGCCAAAATCCGATTCTTTTGTACGAAAATGCAATGCCAGGTCGGCGATCGGTGCCTGAAAGTGCCATTCCCTGTTAGCGGGAAGGCGGTACGGCGGATCGCGCCGCTCAAACAATTCAATACTCGGAAAAGACCGTTTGAACAGAGGCATCAGGCGCGGCGCGCACTCCAAATACACAGAGGCACCCGACCGCAACAGGTCAGGCAGTATGGACGCATACATGATTTCATCACCAATGCCCTGTTCCCCCCAAATGACTATCGACTTTTGCGACAGATCGAAACCGTCCCACCGGGCTTGATTAAACGGTCGACGGCATCCCTGCAACTTGGTTTTCCATCGCCACTTGTAGTCTTCCCAGCCGGCCGCATAATCACCAGCGGCAAGCGAAATAAATGCACGCATGCACAGGGCTTCTGGATCTTTTGGCGCGCTCTTTAATATCCGATTAAGGAACCTTTTGGCCGTTCTGTCGTCGCCTTGCGCCCGGTAAACGGTAGCCAGATTTCGGGTAAAAATAGGATCATCGGGGTTTAGAAAAAGCGCCTGGGACAAATGAGACCGGGCGGCACCTAAATCACCTAAACTCAAGCAGGTATTCCCCAGGTTGTTCCATAATTCGGCTTGCGTTGGGGTAACGGCAACCGCATTTTCGAGAACTGTTTTGGCCTCTTGGAAACGCCCCATTTCGCCCAAAAAATCGGCCAGATTGAGTGAGGCGTCGTAAAAATCGGGGGCCTGATCCAGGCAGGCCCGATAACTGAATTCGGCCTTTTCCACCTGCCCCTGGTGGCGTTGCAGGTTCGCCAGATTAAAATGACCTGCCGGCAGGTCCGGCGATAGTTTTAGGGCAGACTGCAAAGCTTTTAGGGCGGCGCTATCCTTTCCCAGGGCCCGGTATACGGCACCCAGGTTGATCCGTAATTCGGCAACATTTGGATGTTTCGATATTAAATGGCAATAGACGGCTTCGGCCTCGGCTAACTTTCCGCTTGCCAGATGATTTGCGGCTACGGCAAGCAGTGAGTTGTCGTCTTGGTCTTGGGGATCGTCAGGCAACGGAGCGGCCAACCTCTGCACGGGTCAAAAAATAACATTCCGTTTATCATAAGCGGATAGCGTTTTGAATTAAACGCCCGATTATAAGGCCCCGCGCATGCCGCAGAAAGGTTAACTTGTCAGGGCAAAGACCGCGATAACGGCAATAACAATTAACCAGCCAAAAGTTGCGCGCATTGCATTAATCAACGAAGAATTATAATTCATTCGGGTTCTCCTTACATCGGATTGTTTTTCTTAAGAAAACAGTAGATAACGGAAGATGCGGCTTCTTACGAACGCAATCTCGACAACTCAGCCATGTCTTCATTGCCCGGCTTATGGGGACAACGATATATACCGCACAACAATGGAGCGAAGAATAATGGCGGAAGAGGACATGATTCGTAAATCCTTTACTCCCGGTGAAGTGATTTTTACGGAAGGGGAAGTGGGCGCCGAGGCTTACGTCATTGAGCAGGGAACTGTCGAAATTTCGAAGTCCGATGGTAACGCGGTACTTATTTTAAGTGTCCTCACGGCTGGCGCGGTGCTTGGCGAAATGGCGTTGATCGACTCGTCGCCACGGATGGCAACGGCGCGCGCTGCCCGCAAAACCACACTTATTGTTATTCCAAAAACTGTTTTTACAAAAATTCTCGGGAAAACCGACGCGGTCGTTCGGGTCATTTTAACAGCACTCCTGGATCGATTACGCAATCAAAGCCGCCAGAACGTAGGGAAAACCCTTTAGGTGGGGGCCAACCAATCGGCCATTTCGGGAGGCACAAGGATTTGAATATCGCAGCCAACACCTTCCCTGTGCTCCTTGCCGTCCTTTCGGCGTTTCTGTTTGCCTTGTCCGTTCAAATACAAGGCCTGGGACTGCAGTCTGCGGACCCAAGAACCGCGACCCTTGTTTCGATCTCCTCAACGACAGCGGTTTATTGGCTGGCCTCACCGTTTTATCTGGACACATCCTATTGGTTGACCACCGGCACCCTATTATTTGCCGGCGTCGGTCTGTTCCGGCCGGTGCTTTCCGCCAGTCTTGCGGTCAGCAGCATAAAAATCATGGGGCCAAGCCTGACCAGTGGATTAACTGCCACCAATCCGTTATTCGCCGCCGGGTTCGCTGTAATTCTGCTCGGCGAGGATATAACCCTGTCGATCGCCCTGGGCACGGCAGCGGTGGTCGCTGGCGTTGCTGCGGCAAGTCTGAAACGGGGCGGAGTAAAGCGCGGATGGCCCCTGTGGGCCCTATCACTTCCCCTGGGTGCGGCATTTTTTCGCGCCCTCGGTCACCCGCTGACGATGATGGGTATGGAAACGGCACCAAGCCCGCTTTATGTTGGTCTTATTTCCTACAGTGTTTCCAGCCTTGTTGCCTTTGCGGCCTATAAGGCGCAAGGGCGAAAAATTCCAGCAATGAACAGGGGATACGCCTGGTTTGTTATTGCCGGCATCCTCAATGGCCTGTCGATCTATTCCTTAAATACGGCCCTGCAACATGGCAAGTTGTTGACCATTGCTCCCATTGTCGCTTGTTCGCCGTTGTTTGCAATCGCGTTAGGTTTATGGGTTTTTAAGCGGGAAACCATCACATGGCAGACGGTGACAACCGTCGCCCTCATCGTCCCGGGCATTATCTTGATCGTCATCGGCGACAGATGGATTTGAGGCTCTTGCTGAACGTTTGCGTGGCTTAACGGGCGAGCGATGTTAAACCCTCCGGGACCTGCACCAAGACCATTTTGTGGAACCCGTTGTCCGATACCATTTCCTGGTCGGGCACCGGGTTTTTTAATAACATCTTGTCGGCAGAGATACCCTGGCCGCCGCGTTATTAATGGCCCGGGTTCGCACTGAACCGACGTCTATTTTTGTTGATCACAGGATTTTAGCGAAGCCAAAGTCCGGATGCCCCGAGGTTGACCTTCAGTGATCCGAAGGCTCAACAAACTGTTCGCTTAGTCCAGTCTCGTAGGACAACCCCTGGACGGTAAGTGTGACGGCGCTGCCCAGACCAATTTTGGCTAATCCCTTGCGCGTCAGGGCGGTCCACACGGCGGGATTATTTAATCCACTCGCATCTTTCGCTGAAACCGTAAAACTACCGATGTGCACATGATTGCCATGGGCATGGGGCATCTGATTAATTGTAACGTCACCGCTAAGCGGATCACGTTCTGCAGTGCTCAGGTCTTTGGCAAGCACCTGGACCAGGGTCAGTGTACGCAGCTGCAGTTTGTTTAATTTTAAGGGATTTTTTTTAGCTGGCATGGAAATTCCGTTATTGGGGAGAAGGCGGATAAATATAGTCGAAATAGCGCTTGGAGGCGAGCGTACATCGGTCTCCCGCCGTTCCCATATGGCTGAGTTTACCATCGGTTACCAGCAGGACCTTTGAAACCAGTTGACCACGTAAATGGGAATTGACCTGTTTGCGAATATCATTGGCGATTTTGGTCAGATCCATGGCGGCAATGGGAATTCCATCGGAACTGTTTTTACTCAGGGCGACGTTTATGATGTCGATAACTTTTGGCCGGCTTTCACACAGCCGCGAAAAACCCTTTCGATCGGCAAACACAAATATCGGCATAATTGGTTTTGCATGGCGAATTTTACCCTTAACGCGCCGTTGCACATAAACACCGGGAAGCACAACAGCTGGCGGCATAATCCGTTCGTCGGCCTGTTTTTTTTCCAGGGCTTTTTGGTTTCTAATTTCCTTTGTACGGTTTTCCTGTTCGGTTTTCAGACGTTCGGCCTGTTTTTTTTCCGTTTCTTCCCGCAAGGCTTTTAAGTCCCGCTCCAATCGCGTTTGCTGTTCGCTTTTATCGGCTGGCGTTGCGTTATCCGTCGGCCAATAAACAAGCCCGACAATTGCCAGAATTAACACCAGCATCGCAGCCATTGCGGCGACAGTAAATTTTTTGTTGTTGAGTAATTTATAGGTATTCGCGGCGGCCGAACCGGAGGATCTCCTGTTGGCATTCTTATTCCTGGCTTTTTCTTCTAAATACACCTTGGCTTTGCCAACTCGAATGGCCTTGATGCGTTGCAGCATCAAAATAACCTTTTGCTTGATCTCGGTCAGCTCCCGCTCTGTCCCGGCGCTGGAAATTATTTCATTCAATTCATTGTTAAATCGAGCCACGTCCAATTGATCATTTTTACGGGTAAAAAGGCGCTTGATAATGATCAATCCGCAATCCTGCAGCGCCTCGGTTGTCCTGACGCGATCAATCAGGGCAATTAGTCCCCGTTCCGGGTCATCAAAGACAACATCCCAATCCGTCGTACCATCGGGTTTTTTTGGCGACAATAAATGCATTTTTTCTGCCAAATTCTGGTCCACTACCTAACTGGAAATTGTACATCCGAGCAGCCGTTTTGTTGATCAAACATCGGCGACACCTGTTCAGGTCCATCAAATCGAATCATAATACGTATGTATGCAATATGCTATGATGTATTGCACATGGGTTAATCCAATCACCCGGGCCGAACGGCCTTGTGTTCAACCCATTGCATCAGGCAAAACGCGGCAACCGAAAAAACCGTAAAGCCCCAAACCAGGGGTAAGATGGTTCCGTCAAACTGCTGACCAATTGTCGCACCTAAGGGAACCGAAATGAGCGACGATATGGAACCCACTGCGGAAGCCCCAACGCCGGCAATATGTCCCAGGGGTTCCATGGCGAGGGCGACAAAATTTCCGAAGAGAACACCAAAGCAGAAAAAAGCAGGCAACATATAAGCCATAAATAATGCCAGCGAAGGTAATCCATCCATCGCGTAGGCAAGACTTATAAATCCCACTGACAGGCAACTGGCGGCAATCAGGGCGGCCCGACACAGGCGGCGCATACCAAATCGCACGACGAGGCGGGAATTGGAATAGGAAGCAAACCCCAGGGCCAAAGCAAGTACACCAAAATACAAAGGAAACAGTTCACCCAATCCATAAATATCCTGAAATATTTGCTGGGATGAACTTAAATATCCGACGAAGGCGCTGAAGATCAACCCGGACATGATGATATATCCAATCGAGGCGCGGGTTCGCAGGATTTCGACGACCGCACTGCCGATCAGCCGAACCGAAAACGGCCGACGACGTTCCACTGCCAGGGTCTCCGGCTGGCGCAGGGCAAGCCAGACAAAACCGACCAATCCCATTAAAATCAGTGCCGAAAAAATAGCACGCCAATCGGCGATATACATAATTCCCTGACCAATGGCCGGTGCTAACACCGGCACCAGAATAAAAACCATCATGATCAAAGACATGACCCGCGCCATGTCGTCGCCTTGATATTTATCTCGAACCAAAGCCATGGTCGCAACCCGGGGACCGGCAACGCCGATCCCCTGTAAAGCCCGGCCAACCAACATATCCTGGAAATCGACTGAATATACACAGAACACGCTGCCGATTATATAAATCGATATACCCAAAAAAATAACCGGTCGACGGCCCATGGCGTCGGAAAGCGGCCCAAACACCATTTGTGCCAATCCAAACGCCAGCAAAAACGCCGAAATTACAAATTGCTGTTCGTTGTCTTTCGCGCCCAGATCTTGGGCAATCAGGGAGAGAGCCGGCAACATACTATCAATCGTCATGGCGACAAGGGACGTTATCAATGCCATGAGAATTACAAATTCTTTAAATCCGGGCCCCGTCTGGTCTTCGCGCATGGTCGAAATCTTTCCCGAAAGGTCCTGAACCCAAGGGGGCCACTTTTACGCTTTTAACGGGTAAATCAAAAGAACAAGATGTGACAATTCGAACTTCATTGCCGGTAATTCACTTCACTTGGTTAAAAATGCCGATTGAGACTGCTGCGGCGTTAGGCTTAAATCGTCGTTCAATAAACAAAGGATATATAAATGGCTGGACCGATGACCGGTGTTCGCATCATTGACCTGACTTCAATGATTTCCGGTCCCGTCGCCACGTTGATATTGGCTGACCAAGGTGCCGATGTGATCAAAGTAGAAACCCCCAACGGCGGCGATTTTGCGCGTAAGGTGGCAACCCGTCGTAACGGATTTTCCGCCTCCTTTGTCAATAACAACCGCAATAAACGCTCCGTGGTATTGGATCTGAAATCGACGGACGGGCTCGACGCCTTCAAAGCTCTGATAAAAGATGCCGACGTGGTTATCCAAAATTTCAGACCCGGCGTTGCCGACCGCATTGGAATTGGCGAAGCGGCACTGCGCGGCCTCAATTCCTCACTGATTTATGTGTCCATCTGCGGATTTGGGTTTACCGGACCCTACGCGCAAAAACCGGTGTTTGATCCACTCATTCAGGCGCTGACCGGCCTGACCACGGTACAGGCCGGTGCCGATGACCTAAGACCGCGCCTGGTGCGGACCATTTTGCCCGACAAATTGACGGGAATTCAGGCGTCGCAGGCGATAACAGCGGCGCTATTTGCCCGTGAAAGAACCGGCCAGGGGCAACACGTTCGTTTGTCGATGTTAGATACCATTGTGTCCTTCCTGTGGAGCTCTGACATGGGAGGTCACACCTTTATTGGTGACGAAACAGAGGTCGAAACAGCCCAATCCTTCATCGACCTGATTTACGACACGGCAGACGGTTATATCAGTGTTGCGGCACTGCACGACAAACATTGGGCGGGACTGTCGCGGGCTTTAAATCGGCCGGATTTTTTGACCGATCCGCGATTTACGACGCCTGAGTCCCGGGAAATTAATAAAGAGGACCGCATGAATTTGACCCAGGAAGGGTTAAGGCCTTTCACCACGGCGCAACTTCTGCAAAGGCTCGAAGCCGAGGATGTGCCCTGCGCGCCGATTTTGACCCGGGCTCAAATGCGCAAACATCCGCAAATTGTTGCCAACGAAATTATTATGGAAACGGATCACCCCCAGGCTGGCCGCCTGCGCCAGGCCAGGCCCGTCGCCGTCTTTTCAGAGACGCCAACGGAATTACGCTTGCCGGCACCCATGCTGGGTGCAGATACAAGCGATGTTCTGTCTGAAGCCGGGGTCGCACAGGAAACCATTGACCTCCTGCTGAACGCGGGTGCCGTCGGGAAAAATAAAAAGGCAGATTTATGATCGATTTTTATTACGCGCCCACGCCCAATGGCTGGAAAGTCGCCATCATGCTGGAAGAAAGCGGTTTGGCCTACACCACACACCTGATGAAACTGGCGCAGGGTGATCAATTTGACGCCGATTATTTAAAAATAAGCCCAAACGCAAAAATTCCGGCGATTGTTGATCATCGCCCGCCGGAAAACTACCGCAGAAACGCCGTATCGGTATTTGAATCGGGTGCCATCATGCTTTACCTGGCGGAAAAAACCGGAAAATTCCACCCGGTCGATCCTGTCGGTCGCAAAGAAATGATGGAATGGATGTTTTGGCAGGTCGGTAACCAGGGCCCCATGGCCGGGCAACTCAGCCATTTTGTCAACTATGCGCCGGTCGCCAACCAGGATTATGGGCAAAATCGTTACCGCGGTGAATACGAACGAAACCTGGCGGTGCTTGAACAAAGATTAACCGGCCGCCGTTACATTCTCGAGCAGTATTCGGTTTGCGATATGATCGTATTCCCCTGGGCCTTCATTGCCAAACCGTTGACGGTATCGCTGGATAAATTCCCCAACGTTGCCCAGTGGCGGGGCCGGATTAAACAGCGCCCAGCCGTTGTCAACGCCATTAATCTCTATAAAAAGGACCAAAATCGCGGCACAGCCAATGTCGATAATAACAGCCTCTTATACAATCAGACGGCATCCCATCTGATGGGCGATGTAACGAATGACGACTGATTGAAACCGCTTATTGACGACCGAACTGTCTATCTGCGGCACCGCCAGCCATGACCAATAAAACAACCATGGGCATTGTCATGATGGTCGCGGCAGTTGCCCTGTTAACGACCATGAACGTCTTTGTGAAACTGATCGGTACCGAATACCATCCGACACAAATTACTTTCATTCGAAATGCCATTGCCATGGTTGTTATCGTGCCTTTCCTGTTACGGGGCGGCGGCATGGGCATTTTAAAAACCAGCCGTTGGCAATTGCATTTTGCCCGGTCGATCGCCGGCACTGCCGGAAATGTACTGTTTTTCTTCGCTTTTCAACATATGACCGTCGGCGATGTCATCGTCATTTCCCAGGCCGTACCGCTTTTTGTAACCATTTTCGCAGTGATCTTTTTAAGTGAGCGGGTTGGTATACGGCGCTGGCTGGCCACATCTCTGGGGTTCGCCGGGGTGATAATAGCAATCAACCCGGCTGGAGATTTTGCCAGTGTTTCCCTGATCGCCGTTGTTGCGACGGCCTTGTGGGCAACGACGATCCTGTTGATGCGGCGATTGGGGACAACGGAGAGCCCCTATACGGTCGCGTTTTATTACATGTTGACCGGAGCCCTGGTGACGGCTTGTTTCCAGCCCTGGTACTGGCACGACCTAAATTCCCACGTCATTTGGTTGTTTCTCGGAACCGGAATTACCGGGGCGCTTGGACAAATTTTAATGAGTTCGGCCCTTAAACTGGCCAAGGCGTCAGTCGTAAGCCCTTTTAATTACACCGGAATCCTGTGGGCGGTCGGTTTCGATCTTGTCATCTGGGGGGTCATTCCAGCATGGACAACGCTTGTTGGGGCGGCGATCATTACAGCCACAGGCGTTTACACCTTCCACCGGGAAACGGTGGTTCGCAAAAAAAAAAATCAATTAACGGAACGGGCACGGCATGATAAATCGAGATGCAATCAAAGCTGTTATCTTCGATACCTATGGTACGGTCGTCGACTGGCGCAGGTCGGTGGCGGCTGAAGGGGTTGCATCGGCCAAAACCATCGGCATCGAAACCTTGGACGGAGCAGTGTTTGCCGATGCTTGGCGGGCCGGTTACAAACCTAAAATGAGTGACGTAAGCAGCGGCCGCCGACCGTGGACAACCAACGACAATCTGCACCGCGAGCGTTTGGAAGAGATCATCCCTGAGTTTGGCCTGACGGCGTTGGATGAAAACGCGCGCGCCCATCTCAATGGGGCCTGGCACCGCCTGCAGCCGTGGCCGGATTCTGTCCCCGGGATTACCCGACTGAAAAGCCGGTTTGTTGTTTCTACATTTTCCAATGGAAGTTTTAATCTGCTGGTCAACATGGCAAAAAACGCCGGTATTCCATGGGATGGAATCCTCTGTTCGGACGTGTTTCGTGCCTTCAAACCGGATAAAGAATGTTATTTACAGGCCATTACTTTATTGGGTGGAGTGCCCCAGTCGGTCATGCTTTGCGCCGCACATAATAACGATTTGGCTCATGCCCGGTCCCACGGAATGCAAACCGCCTATGTCAATCGACCCGGCGAATATGGACCTGACCAAAAAACCGATCAAAAGGCCGAGCAGGATTGGGAAATCGTTGCGTCATCCATTGAAGAGGTGGCGGAAACCTTAGGGACATGAGCCACCAAACGGCGACGTCCGGTCCTGTATGGGGTCGCTTGATCGGGTGGCGTCGGCGCTACAGGGTTGAAAAGGGTGCCGTCCCTTTGAGAGTTAAAAAGGGTGCCGTCCCTTTGAAAGTTAAAAAGGGTGCCCTCCCTTTGATAAATGATCAAATCTGAGCGTCTGGGGCCAACAACAGATCGAGAACACACGTACTCAAGCAGCCATATGGGGGAATAAAGTTATGAATCGCATCGTTGTTGTAGGCAGCATAAACATTGATATTACCTGTTATTTGGATACAAGCCCCATCGTCGGAGAGACACTGGTGGCCCGCGATGTGAGTGTAAACCTCGGAGGAAAAGGTGCCAATCAAGCGGTCGCCGCCAGTCGTCTTGGCATGTCGACGGGGATGATTGGTGCCGTCGGCGATGATCCGTTTGGGCAAAATGTTAAAAAGTCCCTGGAAGCATCGGGAGTCAGTCGCCATATTTTGGTGCTGCCTGGACAATCCACGGGGTTGGCGATAATCGATGTCATGGCCGATGGATCGAACACCATTCGACTGGGGGCGGGTGCCAACGTCTGTGTCACTCCACAATTGCTCGAAGATTATCGTGCCATCATCGATGCTTCTGACGTTTTGCTCCTGCAAAATGAAATTCCTCTGGAAACGTCGTTAGCGGCGGCATCAATGGCCCGTGACAGTGGAACTCTTGTCATCATGGACCCGGCACCGGCGCCAAGAGAACCCTGGCCAGCCGACGTCCTCAGGTGTTTTGATCTCATAACACCCAATGCCCACGAAGTTGAAATCATTACCGGATACAAACCCGTCACCCTGGCCGATGCGGAAATCGCGGCGGCGGAAATACAAGCAGCCGGGGCCCGAGGCGCCATTGTCACGATGGGAGATGCGGGGGTCGCCTGGAACTTTGGCGACAGCCACGGGCAACGCATTTCGACGCCAGTTTTGGCCATCGATACGGTCGCAGCCGGAGACTGTTTTAATGCCGCATTGGGGGTTGCTCTGGCCGACCGAAGGGAACCTGAACAGGCCATTAAATTTGCCTGTGATGTTGGTGCCCTGGCGACAACCAAAAAAGGCGCATCGGCGTCTGCCCCCTATCGGCAAGAAGTAGATATATTTCAGGCAAGGAAAGCGTGATGTGAAGATTGGATAGCAGATGCCAGAGGCTCCGATAATGGCGGCCAAACAGCAATCCAGTAAGCCTGGAAACGGTTTCATCACTTCAACTGACAATTTGTTGAAGCCGGCTTGGTTTCATTGGGGGAGAACCTATATGTTAATCAACTGGTCTATAAATTGAGCCGAGGTATGGCATGAAAACTGTAGTTTCCTTTTTCCTGATGGTGTTATTTCTGCTGGTTTTTTCGACGGGCAGCGGTCATGCCGATAGTGGATTTGAAAAGTTTTATGGCCACTATGTGGGCAGCGCAGAAAACGATATTGATGACGAGCTTCCGGGTAGAAAGATGGAGGTTTCGATCAAACCCTATAAGAAAGGTTTTAATGTCACCTGGAGCACCACATCATTTCGCGCTGAAAACAAAGTCAAAAAATCGACGTTTTCCATTAATTTTAGGCCCAGTAAAGAAACAGGTGTCTATGGTTCGGCCATGAGCAAAGACGTATTTGGTCATGAAAAACCCCTCGACCCCCTACAGGGTGACCCCTACGTATGGGCCCATATCAAAGGCGATACCGTGACTGTAAACTCTTTGCTGGTCGCAAAAAATGGTGGTTACGAAATTCAAACCTACGATCGAACGTTGACGGCCGACGGCATGACGCTGGTGTTTTCACGTGTACAAAACGGCAAAACTCTGCGCCAAATTACCGGTGTTTTAAAAAAGATAAAGTGATCCTTGGCCTAAAGGTCAGAAAAATTACGAACTCGTTGCCCGGCGATCGATCGGTATTTCGCTTTATCGGAACAAGACCTCGACCGAAACCGGAGGCCGGTTCAGTCTGTATTAAGAGATCCGTTATGGCAGTTCGCAGGTTCTAAAACCGCTAAAAACATCCCATCGGTGCGGTTCAAAATAATTGCGGTAGGTGCCATGCATCATGCGGCTGCGGGTTGTCCAGGCACCGCCGCGCAGGACGCGGGTCGAGCCAAATAACATTTCTGAGTATTCTTTATAGGCATCGGCCGAAAACCCGGGGAACGGGTTAAACCTGTCGGCGGTCCATTCCCAGACATTGCCGAGCATCTGTCGGCAGCCAAAGGCACTGTCGCCCGCGGCAAGAGACGCCACGTCGATGCAGCCCAGCGCCCGACCATCCAGATTGGCACGCGTTGGATCCGGTGCCTCATCGCCCCACGGATAGCGCCGTTTGGCTGGTGCCAATTGTCCCAGGCCGTCCCTTTTGCCTAGGGCGGCAACCTCCCATTCCACTTCCGTTGGCAATCTCAATCCTGCCCACCGGCAATAGGCGTTAGCCTCATGCCAGGTGACATGACTGACTGGCGCATGTGGTGGTAAGGCAATTCTTTTATCAAAGTGTTTCAGGGTCCAATTTCCAGCACCGTCGGCAAGCCAATATCCTGGATGATTTTTATCCTGTCCCTGCATCTCCGCCCAAACATCATCGGGCCAAAATCGCCCTGTTGCATATCCACCGTCGGCAATAAATTCTGCATATTGTTGATTTGTTACCGGCGCCCTGGCGATCCGGAAAGGCATCACGGTCACCGGATGGGCAAACTTTTCGTTATCAAACAGAAACGGCGCGTCGGCACTCGCACCCAGTTGAAAAATACCGCCCGGCACGTCAACAAAACCTGGCAGAGGGCCGGTGTTACGTTCGGCGCTTGCGTCTGCGCTAATGGCAAATTCCGGTGTCGGATATCCCAGGGTTTGCCGACCCCAGATAAAAGCTTCCGTATGCATATCTTCATGAAAGGCACCAAACTGGTAGATAAAACTGTCTTGTTCCGTCGCCAAGCCGTCTTCGCTGGTATGTTCCAAATTTTCACACAAGCGATCCAAGACGGATTGCATATACCCCAGGGTCGCGGACATGGATAACAAGGGCAGGTCCCAACGGGTGTCGTGGGCAACCGCAATGGAATCATATATTTTGTCGGCCTTGGCCCCCAAGACACTGTCAAAACCGTAGAGCTGACGCAGGATAAAAAATTCATAAAAATGAGCGACATGGCCAATTTCCCAACGCAGCGGATTTACCGTTCGGATCTTCGGGCCCATCAATTGCTGGTCATCCAGGCCGTTCACAAGCTCGAGCGTGCGGTTTCTGGCATCTTGCAAAGTGGCGGTCAACTGTGTCGTACTAACGCGTGCAGTCATCTAAGGCTCCTGGAAGTATTCGATGAAAATTAACCTGATCACGCCGGCAAAGAAACACTCAAAAAACGGCAATAGAACGTCCGCCTTACGGTGGGCCGGGATCCTGAGTGACGCAGGCCACGCCGTTGAAGTTCATACGGAATATGACGGTTCGGCGTGCGATTTAATGATTGCCCTGCACGCCTGGAGGAGCGCCAAAGCGGTTGATATCTTTACGGAAAAACACCCCAACAAACCACTTATCGTGGCGCTTGGTGGGACCGATGTGAACAGTTTCTTGCAATCCGATCCGACAATCACCTTGGCCACCATGGAAAAAGCCGACGCCCTGATTTGTTTGCACGATCAAATCGGTGAGGCGTTGCCACCTCATTTGTTAAATAAACTCCATGTCATCTATCAATCCGCCCGCCCCCTGGAGTCTCCAAGAAAGGTCGACGAAGCGCGTTTTGACATTTGTGTTGTCGGTCACCTGCGCCGGGAAAAGGATCCCTTGCGCGCCGCGCTCGCAGCCCGATTGCTGCCGGATCATTCGAAAATTCAGGTGTTTCACCTGGGCAAAGCCCATAATAACGACTGGGCCCGGATCGCCCGCCGGGAAGCGGCCGAAAACCACCGTTACCACTGGCGCGGTGAAGTCTCGGGCGATACCGTACGCCAGGAATTCGAGAAAACCCGCCTGATGGTTCTGTCGTCCAACCAGGAGGGCGGGGCCAACGTCATCTCGGAAGCCATCATGGCGGGCGTACCTGTCCTGGCGTCGAATATTGCGGGCAATACCGGGCTCCTTGGCAGGGACTATCCCGGTTTGTTTCCACTGGGCGATCAACAGGCGCTGGCCGATTTGCTTTATCTTGCCGAAACCAAACCACAGTTTTTATCGGACCTTGAAAACGCCTGCCAATCCCTGCGACCGCGTTTTTTACCGGAGCGCGAGGCCGCCGCCTGGGTCCGCGTGGTCAACAGCCTGCAATAACCCTGTCCAAAAAGCGGGCGAAAAAGATTGCGCCAAATCGGCACCACTGAAAGATACAGGCATAGCAGAAATAAATGCCGGCGAATTAGAATATTTAAAACAGGTTTTTACCCCTAAACAATGTAAAATTGAATTACCGTTGGTGGGCTTTCAATTCACATCCATTCATACATGTTCACATAAAACGACAATATTTCTGCCTCCGAAAACGTGAATATCGGTTAGAGTGCGCCGATAAATGACCACGGTTGGAAATTCCTTCATGAAAGCGCCCATGCATTTGTCCCTGGGTTTGATGTCGCTGCTTGCGATCTTTTTATCAAACGCGGTGAGCGCTGCAAGCCCACCGCTGATCCTCGGTCTTGATGCCGATATGTCATCCGGTTCGGCCAAAGCAGGGGTCGCTATTCGCCGGGGTGCAGAAATTGCCATTGATGAAATCAATACACGGGGTGGGGTCCTAAATCGGACATTAAAACTTATCGTTCGCGATCACCGGGGGAATCCGGCGCGCGGCGTCGATAATATTGTCGACTTTAGTGAGATGCAAAATCTTGTCGCCGTTTTAGGTGGCCTTCATACACCGGTCGCCTTACACGAACTGAAAACGATCCACGATAAAAAAGTGATCTATTTGTCTCCGTGGGCGGCCGGGACGCCCATTGTCGAAAATGGATACGCCCCTAACTTTGTATTCAGAGTTTCTGTTCGAGACCAGTATGCAGGCGGTTTTCTGACGCAAAAAGCAACTTCCCGTGGGTTTCGCCGGGTTGCTTTGGCGCTGGAAAATACCGGATGGGGACGCTCAAACGAACGCGCCATGAAAGCCGGCCTTTTGGCCCAGGGGTTAACAGCTGTCGGCGTTTCCTGGTTCCATTGGGGACGCGCCAATATGAGCGAGGCTTTAAACGATCTGCAGGCGCTCAATCCCGACGTTATCCTTCTGGTTGCCAACGCCCCTGAAGGCGTCGCCATGGTTAAACGGATGGCCGCATACACCAAGGACCGGCGCATACCCATTATTTCCCATTGGGGCATCACCGGCGGCCAATTCTTTCAACAGGCACGAGACGCACTGAAGGCAGTGGATTTTACCTTTCTTCAAACCTTTTCCTTTCTCAAGCCGCCGTTTCCTGACCGGGCAAATCGGGTTGTAAATTATTATTTAAATGCCTATCCCGACGTTAAACGCGCTGATGATATTTTTGCACCAACCGGAACCGCCCATGCTTACGATCTGGTTCATTTACTCGCCCAAGCGGTCCTGCAAGCCGGGACCGCGGACCGGGACCGTGTTCGACAGGCGTTGGAAAACCTGGACGAATATCAAGGATTGTTAAAAAACTACGCACCCGCCTTCACTGTGGAACGGCACGATGCCTTAAACGCCGGCGACTTCAGGCTGTCGCGTTTTAATAATGTGGGGGTCATTGTTCCCGTTGAATAGCCAACTAGGCCGCCTGCCCAATTCCCGCCGGATTTCCCTATTTGGCTACGCGTTACGCGTTGTGATTCCCCTCGGGATCGTGATTTTTTCATTCATGTGGAGCGGCGGTAGTTATTATCTGAAAAACTATGTTGAAAACGAATTGCGCCAACATGTCGCGACCATCGGCGTGCGCGAAGCGCAGAGAATTCAAAATCAACTGGAAGGCCTGAAAAATTTCGCTCGAACCTTGGCGGGAAATGATCTGTTGATTAACGGGCTAATCGACCTCGATAGTAACTCAAGTTATTTACCGGCCTTTTTTTATTCACTTTATCCACCGGTCTCATCGAAGGGGCAGGTATTTCTGGTCGATTACAAGGGACGAATTCTTATTTCAAATCGGAATTCAGATCCGCTGTCGACAGTTGCCCCCGGAAAAGAAACGATTTCCATCAATCAAAATAGTCTGACCATACGTGTACCTATTTTGTACTCAGGGTCGATCGAAGGCGGTGTGGTTCTTCGTTATTCCGCGTCGACCTATGACAAATTGTTTGGTGGATCCGTGGCTGGTTATGATTTTTTTCTGTACAGCGATGATAATCAAGTCGTCTACAGCACCAATTCAAAGCTTGCGGAAACCGGCCAGCCTGCTCCCAGTTCGGATATCGATGAGTGGGTTCAGGTCCGTACCCATTTGGCCAATGATAATCTTTCAGTTAGCGCCGCATCGTCCATTTCCGTTGCCTTTGAAACGCTCAAAACCCTTGAATTTATACTGTTTATCGGCTTTGCAACGCTGTTAGCAGTCTTAGTGGCATTGCTCATCATTTCCCTTGTGATCGTATCCAAACCGTTAAAAAATCTTGCACACAATATTTCGAAGATACGCGATGCCAATGATCTGGATCGAATTTTAAATATCGAAGGTCCACGGGAAATATCGGAAGTCGCCTCTGCATTCAATCAAATGACGGACACCCTCAAATCAACGATTGTATCGAAGAATGAGCTGATCGTTCTTGCCGAAACAGAATCCAAACTGAAAGAGGCCGCGGAAGCCGCGAACCTGGCAAAGTCAAATTTCCTGGCAACCATGAGCCACGAGATTCGGACGCCCCTTAATGGCGTTCTTGGCCTTACTCAATTGTTAACGCACAGCGATCTCAATAAAGACCAAAGAAAAAAGGTAGAGACCATCCTGTCATCGGGGCAAACGCTGCTGGCCATTATCAATGATGTGTTGGATATGAGCAGAATTGAAGCCGGTGGAGTCGAACTTGAAAATAATGCGTTTAATCTGCGCAATCTGATATCGGTGATTTCGTCGCCGTTCCAGAACCTGGCAGATGAGAAGGGGCTGCACCTAAGGGTATCGGATCAGGTTGCCGCGTCATTGACCCTGAAGGGCGACCCCGTTCGACTGCGACAGGTTATATGGAACCTGTTAAGCAACGCCATCAAGATTACGGCGGCCGGCTCCGTTTCACTGATTATTACCGAATTGGAGCCTGAAGGTGGGCAGCCCGGGCCGATGAAACGAAAAATACAGTTCCACATTGAAGACACTGGGGCCGGAATTTCATCGGATCGTCTTAAAGAAATATTTGATCCGTTTACGCAGGCAGATAGTTCCATTACCCGCAAGCATGGCGGAACTGGCTTAGGACTGGCCATCGTAAATCAGTTAACCGAACTGATGGGTGGAACCATCGAAGTGAAGAGTGAAATAAATAAAGGCACACAATTCAACGTTACTCTTTGCTTCGACGAAGCGTCCGAACAAGAATCCGACAGGTTGCTAGAGAGCCCTGTTGCTGAATTTAACCAGGCCATTCCCCCCATGAATGTCCTGGTCGCCGAAGACAACGACATCAACGCCATGATTGCCTCGGCGTTTCTGCGGAAATTTGGGCATGGCGTTCGGGTTGTCGAGAACGGCAAATTGGCCGTTAATGCAGCGGCGGAAGGTTGGGCGGATATGATTCTCATGGACATTCATATGCCGGAAATGAACGGTATGGACGCGACTAAAATTATCCGTGCCTCGGAAACAGGAAAATCCATCCCAATTATTGGCCTCACCGCTGAAGCCTTTGCCGAAAGACATACGGTGTTCATCGAATCGGGCATGAATGATGTGTTGACCAAACCGTATACGGAACCCCAACTTTTAAAAACATTATCATCCGGCGCGATCCTCCTTGGTAGCGGCGCGCGTAATTTCAAACATTCAAATCCACCGGCCGATGCATCTCAGCCGCAAGTACGCAACCCGTCGGACATCCGCCAATCGTCTGCCGATCAAGCGTCGATGGCCCTCGAAGTCTCTGAAGTTGGCAATAATCATGCACTTGATAATTTGCAAAAACAGCTGGGTCCGGACTTAGTCGCAGACCTTCTCGGTAAAGCTGTCGAAACCCTGCGCTCGCAGGTGGTTCTCTTACATGCAGCCCTGGGCCAGCAGGACACCTCTGCAATTCAATCCGTCGCCCATTCCATAAAGGGTGCCAGTGGTTCCATGGGTGCGACTAAAATCGTCACCCTCGCTGCAAAAATCGAAACCGCCAGGGACGACCCGCAGCAACTACAGAACCTGATCATCGAACTCGATCCAACGGCAGACGCGACCATTCACTGGTGGCGAAACAGAGATTCCGAACGCCCGAATAAACAGACCTGAAAAGCCTGAAGGAACAGACAACAATGCATGATTGCCTCCGTACATACAGATCGGGACGCCCCGTCGCCGGGCGGACTTCGGCTAATTATCGAAACCTGCAGTCCCGGCGCAACAGGAACGATTTTGGGGGCCACCCCAAACCCAACAGCCAACACATCCGAACCGGTGTTTTTAGTACCGATTGGCAACGGGCAGTTCTTCGGCAGGGAAAAGACTGATGATCTTGCAGCCCGTATCTGTGACAACCACTTCTTCTTCGATCCGGGCTGCTGAAACGCCGTCCTTTGCCGGACAATAGGTTTCAAGGGCAAACACCATTCCCGTTTGAATTTCCATGGGATCGTCAAGCGACACCAGTCTCGAAATAATCGGCCTCTCGTGCAGGGCCAGCCCTAATCCATGGCCAAACTGCAATCCAAAGGCTGACATTTCATCGGGGAAACCAAATTCTTCAGCTTTCGGCCAAACGGCAGCCACGGCATCGGTGGAAACGCCCGGTTTGATCATTGCAATTGACGCATCAATCCATTCCCGTGCCTGTTTATAAGCGTCGGTCTGCGCCGGCGTCGATTTGCAGACATTGAGGGTCCGGTAATAGCAAGTCCGATAACCCTGGTAGGAATGGATGATATCAAAAAACGCCTGATCTCCCGGGCGGAGCATCCGATCACTGAAGTTGTGGGGGTGTGGATTGCAGCGTTCACCGGAAACGGCATTGATCGCTTCCACATCGTCGGAACCCATTTCATAGAGTAGTTTGTTTGACATGGCGACGATGTCGTTTTCGCGGACACCGGGTTTTAACTCATCGTTGATCATATGGTAAACCCCGTCAACCATGGATGCCGCCTGATTGAGGAGGATCAATTCATCCTGATTTTTAATCTCGCGGGCCCCGAGCATGATCTGCTGGCCATCGACAATTTGCATTCCGGCTTTTTGTAACTCGAAAAACATGGCTGTTTCCACGTAGTCGATACCAACCGGCATATCCGCAACCCCGGCTTTGCGCAGAAGATCCATAATTTCATTGGCATGGGTTTTCATAAAACCAACAGCCGGCGGCACGGTCCCGCGCAGGCCCAGCATACCGGAACGGCAGTTCTCCGGTTGCAACCAATCGCAGCTCAGGCGGTGGTGGGCGGCGGCCGAACCAAAATCCCAAACAATCGGCTCTTCGTCACCCACCAGGAGACAAAAGCGGCTCATTTTGTCGCGTTCCCATTCGCCAATTTTTGTACTCGATATGTAACGGATATTGTTGACGTCGAAGAGTAACAATGCACCACATTCGGAGTTCCTCAAAGCCTGACGGGACCGGGCCAGGCGGTAGTCGCGCAGACGATCAAAATTAACACGGCGTTCAAAATCAACGGCGGTAATACCGGGCGAAGGTAAATGTCGTTCCCAATCCCAATTTTGGTCCAGATGTGCCGGTTTAAGAACGTTTGGCGACAACGCTGGATTTTTTGAGATTTCTCCCCACGCATGATTTTCGCACATAATGATCACTCCACATTTTTAAAAATTCATTGATTTTTCAGACACCTTAAGCAGCGCCGTATGTCGGGGGATAATGGCCTGCGGTTATGGGGAGATGAATACCGAAGATATCCAACTTGGACGAACTGAGCGCCGCCTCCGGTTCCTGCAGACCTGTCCACCACACCGGTTTGTCGAAATGTAGCGGATTGTCATAATCACCGACCTCGCTTCTTCAACAGATTCACGGCCGAGCGCCAACTTTTTTTTATCACCACCAAAGGCGGCTGCAGAACTCCATCCGCCGTCTTTATCGGGATCAGACTATACGGGAATTAACGTGAGGGACGACTACTAAAGAATCTGAATAAACGGGTCTTCCACACGCTCGACCAGATTATTCAGCAACTGCACAGCAACCACCCGCGACAAATGATCAACTGGGTAATACAGAGCAAATTTAAAAAACCGGCGATCAGGGGTGCGGTTCATGATCAGCGTCGGCACCGCATGTCGCTGGCCTGGACGGTATTCGGTTAATCGTGAAGTGCTCAGATCAATCAGAACCAATTCAACAGGGGTTTCCGGATCCATTTCCCGGATCCCCCGTAGGCCGGACAGGTCGGGGTTTTGCATCACCATATCGTCACCGCCGACGTCAAAGGATTTAAGATGCAGGCCGACCTTCGATTGCCAGTCGCCGCCAGTGGCTTTGCGGAATGCGCCGGCGACAAGTGCCGCCATAAACCAGCCGACCGTCGGTCTGGCCTCGGTCTGCGTGATTATTCGCGCATGAAAACCGTCGAAAATTTCCGTTGTCACTTGCATCTGCAGTTCGTCAATGACCGCCAATGGTTCAATAACCGTCGACGGGATGGCGTCCAGATCCGATACGTGAAACGGTTGCCTGATGCCTTGAGCGACCAGGGTTTGCAGATTGATTCCACGTTTGCGGGCCAGGCGCCGGGCCTTCGGCGACGCCAAGATCCGTGCCGGTTGCAGCTCCGTTTGCAACGCCGGCCCTGTGGCTGGTGTTCGGAGAGGGGAGGGCAACTCCGATTGTGCCCCTCGGGGCGACGCAAGCACTTCGCATGAGGCGGCGACGTCAGCTTCTGAGGCCCGTGCAGGAGCCGGGCCCTGTGCAAATTTTACTGCTTCCTCGTGAGTGGTCGCGAGCAGTGCAATCATTTCGCCAACCGGAACGGGAATCCCAATTTCGGCCTTTAAAAAGGCAACAACACCGTCGTACCCGGCCTCAATTTCCATGGTGGTTTTGTCGGTTTCGACCTCTGCGATGATGTCCGAAGTGGCGATCAGATCCCCCGCCTGTTTACACCATTTGACGATGACACCCGTATCCTGGGTCATGCCCAATGCAGGCATGATGATCTCATGCACCATGGGGCAGTTCCCCCTTAAGGGCGGCGCGGGCGGCGACAACGAGGCGGTCGGGCGTTGGTACGGTCAAATCCTCAAGCGGCGGTGAAAAGGGAATGGGCACATCCATCGCCGCCAACCGTTGGACTGGAGCATCGAGGTAATAAAACGCCTTCTCCGTTATCCGCGACGCAAGTTCTGCGGTTATGCCATAGTTTCGATGGCCCTCGTCGACGACAATTGCACGACTGGTTTTTTTAACGGATGCGATCAGCGTGCCTTCGTCCAGCGGGACCAGGGTTCGTGGGTCTATGACTTCAGCTTCAATGCCTTCCTGAGCCAGAGATTCCGCCGCTTGCTGCGCCACCTGCACCATGGAACTGGTGGCAATGAGCGTAATATCGCGGCCCGGACGATGGATCTTCGCTTCACCGAAGGGGATGAGATATTCCTCTTCGGGAACTTCCGCCTTGTCCTGATACATCAATTTATCTTCGAAGATGATGACCGGATTGTTGTCGCGAATTGCCGTCTTCAATAATCCTTTCGCCTCATAAGCGCTCGACGGCATGGCCACTTTCAGGCCCGGTACATGACAGACCCAGGCATGCAGGCTTTGGCTGTGTTGTGCGGCCGAGCGTCGGGTTGCGCCCATATTGGTCCGCAGGACCATGGGCACATTGAGTTTGCCACCGGACATATAGTGGATTTTAGCCGCCTGATTGACCATCTGGTCCATGACAAGCGTCAGAAAATCACCAAACATCAAATCGACGATTGGCCGGCTGCCGGTCATCGCCGCACCGACGGCTATGCCGGTAAAACCGGGCTCTGAGATGGGCGTGTCGATAATCCGTTCAGTTCCAAATTCCTCGACCAGTCCGGACAAAATTTTAAAGGGTGTTCCCGCCTCGGCGACATCCTCGCCTAACAGAAAGATTGTTGGGTCACGACGCATTTCTTCGGCAATGGCTTCGTTGACAGCTTGGGACAGGGTGATTTCACGCATGGGCGGTATCCTTAATGGCGACGGTGCATGGGGAAGTTGACGGGTCAAATTTTGTAAACATGGTCACCCACCTCGCGTTCCGACGGATACCTGGCGGCCAGGGCATAGATTACTGCGGCTTCGGCCTCGGCCGCTATGTCCTTTTGAATTTCTGTCAGATCCTGTTGATCGATTATCTTTTTGTCGATCAGCCAATGAGCAAAATTTTTAATGGGATCGCGGTTTGTCTTCCACTCGTCTTCTTCTTCCTTGCTCCGGTAATAGGCCCGGTTGATATCGCCGACATGATGGCCGTGATAACGATAGGTGTTGAGAACGACAAAAAACGGTCCTTCCCCACGCCGCGCGCGGACTACAAGGTCTTGTGCCAAATCGTTCACCGCCAATACGTCCTGGCCATCAACTTCGAAGGAATCAATGCCAAATGCCGAGGCCCGGGTCTTTAGTTGACCCGCCGCCATTTCCGAAACGTGGGTATATTCTCCATAGAGATTGTTTTCGCAGGCATATATGATGGGCAATGACCACAAGGCCGCCATGTTCATAACTTCGTAGAGCAGTCCCTGACCGAGGGCACCGTCGCCAAAAAAACACACGGTAACCGCCCCCGTCGCAAGACGTTTCGCAGACAGGGCGGCACCGGTCGCAATGCCGGCACTGCCACCAACAATGGCGTTAGCCCCGAGGTTTCCGTTTTCCTGGTCGGCGATGTGCATGGACCCGCCCTTGCCCCGGCAATACCCTTCTTCTTTGCCCAGCAGTTCACAAAACATCTGTTGGAAATCCGCCCCTTTGGCAACACAGTGGCCGTGGCCGCGATGGGTGCTGGTAATGTGGTCGGTTTTTTCCAGGGCTTCACATAAACCCACGGCAACGGCTTCCTGGCCGGAATACATATGTGTCAGACCCGGCATTTTCGCGGTTAAATAAAGTTTATTGGCATTGTCTTCAAAGTTACGTATGCGCACCATTTGCCGGTACATTCGAAGATAGGTTTCGCTGTTGGAAATGTTTGGAATAGTCATTGGCATCGATTCCTAAATTTAAGGGGAGAGATCGACGCGCCTGTCTGGAAACAGGTTTGAACACTTTTCGGCATCGAGACCTCCAGGGCCCCGATCCGGCGGATTAGGGCTTAATAGTGACCATTGGCACGCATTAACGTATCCGCACGGTTCTGTGAATTTTCTAACGCCTGTTTTATCGATTTGGCACCCGACAACATGTCGTGTATTTCCTCACCGGCAATGGCGATAATCTCTGTGATCTCGGGGACTGGTGGCCGCGGCCACATTTGCAAAGTTTCAAACCGTGCCATCTCATCGACAATGGAGATAAGGGGCGAAATCGCCTTAACCTCGGGGTCCATGCTGACACTGAAACGTGGGCTCACCAGACTTCCGTTCTCGATGTAGAGTTTGATGGCCGGTGCCGATGTGATCGAGGTCAAAGCTGTCCAAATTGAATTGATTCGTTCGGGTGCTATGTTGGACGGAATGGCGACCGCATATCCGCCAATGGGAGCAATCGGCGACCCGGCGGGACCATGGGGATGCGGCAAATATCCCGTATTGCCATATGCCGGCGAACTGGACTCGGTTTCAAACAGCGGTGACAGCAGCGTCGCACAATAGGCCATGGCACATTTGCCATCGGCGAAACACTGGGCCCGTTCAAACCACGACATGGTCAAAATACCGCGCGCCGAATACTGCAGCAGTTCCTTAAAGTACGCGGCCGTTTGAAGTGCCGCATCGGAATTGAACATGGGACGGAACTCCTCGCCGGACACATTTTCGCCGTCGAACCCGGCACCTACATGACGCAGGTTAATGACCGCCTGACCAAATGCCGCCATAACAAAAAGAAATGAATGGCCCAACGGTGTGCCTCTGCCAGCGTTCCAGGCCATACCGCTCAAACCGCTAAAGGGGTCATGCAAAGACTTCGCTGCGGCCAGGGTCTGTTCAATGGTGTCCGGAGGATTGATCCCCGCATCAGCAAAAATATCGCGGCGATAAACCAGCAATTCAGGGGTCGTTTGAACCGGCAGGCCGTACTGCCGACCCTGATATCGCGCACTTGCCATGGCCACAGGGTGAATGTCGCGGATATCTCTGGAATTCGGGTCCATCATTGAATCCAGCGATAACAGGGCGCCTTTTTGTGCCAGTTCCCCAAACCACGGCAAATCACAGGCGATCAGGTCATAGTCAGACGTTTTGCGTTTGGCGTTGTTCAGTATTTCATCGCGCAATCGATCAATCGACAAGGCCCGGCTTTTTATCGATACGCCAAACTCGGACTCGAACTGCTTGCGCAGGACGTTCATTGCCATAAATGTCGGGTCCGCATGAACCAAAATTCGAAGGCTGCCTGATATGACCAAGCGGGTGTCGAGCACGCCAGGCGGGGCAAGAGTTTCACCGGTGGCGTAGGAGGAGCCGAAATAATAATTGGTTGGTGCGGCATTTTGGTCATTTTCAAAGCCGATGGTTGTGTCGATCAAAGATCGTGTTCGGCGCGCCAGTTCCTGCCATTCGGTCAGTAATTTATGAGTCGGATGCAGGGAAAACGATTTACCGGTGGCGGTCCGGGGACGTTTTACAATCAATCCCCGTTTGATTATGTCTTCAATGGCCCGAATTGCCGTGCCGTAGGTTAAACCCGAATTGCCAGCCAGCGAAGAGCTTGTGGTCATTTTTCCACTGAGATGGTTGCGCAGCAGGTGGGCTAGGAGCTGGATTTCGCTATATCCCTGCTTAATCGACAGGGTCCGTCGGGTTTCTTCCTCCTGTTGTTCGACAAAGTCAATAAACTGCGCCATTCGATGGTTAGACGGAACAAACAACCGCGGCACATCTGCAGTCTCGTAGGGCCCTTCAGGTTTTAACCGCATGGCGGTAATCGACCGTTGCCCCGCTGGTTGCGGTGTTTGGAAACTGTTCATTCGCGACATTGCCGTCACTCTCCTGACTGGTTCCCACAGTGTACAGGATAGCAACGGCGTTGCAGATCAAAATATATCCAAATTGGATATATTTTTTCCAGGGTCTTCTATACTTGAATTTTTTTCTTGTTTTCAAGCATCTGATCCCGGCGGCCGTCGACGGTGGCGAGGATGGATCGTCGCCGTTGATAGTTATCATATACGCGCGAGCCGGTCTGAAACATGATGACGACAATCAATAAGATCCCCAGATACAGTTGCACCATAAATGCCGGTGTCACATTAAACACCAAACCGGTGTTCAAGAAATTTACCGCCAAGGTGCCGATCGCCGCTCCGATCACACCGCCTTTGCCACCCAATATGCTGACACCGCCGATAAACGCCGCAACGGTTCCGGCCAGCAACAGATACTGCAGTCCCAAAGCTTGTGCGGTACCAGATCGCAGTCCAATGATTGCCCCGCCCAATCCGGCGCAGAACCCGGAAATCGTGAAAACGATGATCATCGGCCGTTTCAGGTTTATGCCGGCGGCCAAGGCTTCCTTACGTGCCCCACCAATGGCATAGATTTCTCGACCATACCGGGTGTAGTTCATAAACAACGCAACCAACACAAAAACACCGATAACCAGTAAACTCGCCGGAGAGAAATAACCCAACATCTTGGTTTGGATAAAATCCGTTACGTCGAAATCAGTCAGCATTACCGTCTTTTCTTCGGCCGCAAACAAGGCAACGCCCCGTAACAACATCAAGGTGCCAACCGTCAGAACAATCGCTCTCACCCGCAGATAGGCGATAAAATAACCCTGCACGAGGCCAATCGTGGTTGAAATCACCAAGGCCACAAACAACGCATTAAAAGCACCAATGCTGTCGGTGAAACGAACAACAATGACAGCCGCCAGGGCGGCATTTGAGCCAATTGACAGGTCAATCTCACCGGCGACGATACAGAGCGTCAGCGCCAATCCGACCAATCCAAGAACGGCAAACCGCTCCATGATTGCATAACTTGTGCGATGAGTTGCAAACAGGTCATTGGTCAACGCGAAATAGCCATAAACGCAAACAGCCAACAGGATCGAAAATGCCAAATCAGGGTTATTGGATACCCAGGTTTTACTCCGATTAAAAAGCCCAGTCGAAGCCGCATTGTTATCAGGGTTCGTCATTCCTGGACCCGCCTTCCTCTGTTAATAAGCGCAAATACAATAATACTGAAAACAATCATCAAACCGACGGCCAGGACCCGGGGGCCAGAATTGAAATCATGCAAAACCATCATATTGTCGACGGCTGAAATGAAAAGCGCACCCAGGCTGGACCGGATGGTTGAACCGTAACCGCCCATAATGGAGTTGCCGCCGACCATTACCGTGGCGATAACCAAAATCGTCATATCGCCGGATGACCCGAACGATGAAGAAAAATAGTTCACATGGGCACTGGACACTTGAGCGGCAAATGCAATGGCCACAAATGCCGAACATACGGAGGCAATGGTGCAAACCTTTATGGCCATCGACAGGTTTTCATGACCGGTGGCTCTGCCGGCCGCGCGGTTGGCGCCAATGAGGTACACCTGACGGCCGAAGTTTGTGTATCGCAAGGCCAGTTCAGCAACGATGGCGATAACAATAAAGGCGACCGTTATATTCGGCAATCCCAGAAAAGACCCGGTTCCCAGCCATTCGGCACCATGCGGACGGCGGAAGGAAACAACAAGATTATCGCTCCAAAAGGACCCAATCCCAAAAAAAAGTCCAGCCGCGCCAAGCGTCACGACAATGGGGTTGCCACCAAGACCGATCAGCAGTCCCTGCAGGACGCCGGCAGCAATTGCGATCACCATAGAAAATAGAAAGGAAATTTCGAACCCGTAACCGGCCGACATGGCGGTCGCAAATGCAATGATACAAAGAGCTGCTGTTTCTTTCATCGAAAGCAAAAAGAAATTTCCCGAAAGGGTAACAAAGGTCAGACCGATGGCCATGATTCCCACCAATGCGGCGTCGCGAATGACCGTTTTTAAATTAAACAACGTCATAAAATTGGGTGCGGTAAACGCCCCATAGAGAAAGACCGCCGAAAACAATACGACCATGGCGACGACCAGCCCCGATGAATGCCGGGTTAATTTCGAAACAATGGGTTGGAACAAACCGATACCCAGTGTCGGAGTTTGCACGTTCATTAAATTAGGCGCTCCCTTATAACCCGGCTTCGTCGAACGGATCGGTGATTTGCTTTAAGATTCCGGCCATGGAAATATCACTTTGACGGGCCTCTCCAACCTGCATGCCCCGGTAAAACGTCAGGATGCGATCTGGTAGGTTCGATATCTCAAGCATATCCGTTGAGGCGACCACAACCGCCGCACCGCCATCGGCCAAATCACGAAGTTTTTGATAAATTTCGGCCTTGGCACCGACGTCAACACCCCGTGTCGGTTCGTTCACCAGAATAATTTTTGGGCTGATGGCGAGCCATTTTCCGAGTGCAACTTTTTGTTGGTTGCCTCCGCTGAGCACACCGGCCTCGGCAGTCAACCTGGACACGTCAACAGTGAAACTCTCACCGATTGTATGGGCCGTTTGTTTTTCGAGGTTGCCAAAATTCCAGCCATGGCGCGAAATGGTTTCCAGCGCAGGGGAGGTCAGGTTTTCAAATATCGGACGCCCCAGAAACAACCCGTCATGTTTGCGGTTCTCAGAACAATAACCAATCTTTTTGGCGATCGCCTGTTTGGGTCTGTTTGGCAAAAAATCCTGACCATCCATGGTCAGTTGACCGGACCTGGTTTGATGGGCACCGGCTATGGCCCCTAGAATTTCCCCGGAACCACATCCCAGTTGCCCTGCCAACCCCAAAATTTCACCGACACGAATGTCAAAATCAAGGGGTTCAACCAATCCGTCGGGCCACAGGTTTCGGACCTTCATCAGAACTTGTGGGGCTTGCGAACCGCTGTTACGGGGCGGAAACATGTTGCTCAGTTCACGCCCCAACATCAGCTCGACCAACAAGTCAACATTAAGCGAGTCTGCCCGTTTGGTCGCCTGGCTTTCACCATCGCGCAGGACGGTAATGCGATTACAGACCTTAAAAATTTCATCAAGGCGGTGACTTACGTAAATAATTGATTTACCCCGTTCCGCCAGTCGGGTCACCATTTCGAGAATTCGAATGCTGTCGGACTCACCCAGGGCCGCCGTCGGTTCATCAAGAACCAGCACTTTTGGGTCGTGGGCGATCAACCGGGCAACCTCGACCAAATGCTGTTCACCGACGGAAAGCCGCTCCACTTTGGTCAAAGGATCCACATCGGTCAGCCCAACCTCATCCAGATAGGGGCGGGTCCGCTTGGCCAGGGAACGCCGGGTCGAAAAAACCGGCACATTGTGGCCGGTTAGAAAGATGTTTTCAGCCACTGTCATGGTCGGTATGAGGCTAAGTTCCTGCTGTGCAATGGCGATCCCGGCGGATTCCGCCTTACCCGGATTTGTGAACCGAACAGATTTTCCTTGAAAACTATATTCACCAGAATAACCATTGTCGAAACCACTGATGATTTTAACCAGGGTCGATTTTCCAGCGCCATTTTCGCCAACCAACCCGATCACTTCACCGGCACCAATCTCGAAATCAACCCCGCGCAGCGCTTGAATAGCGCCAAAATTCCGTCGAATATTTGTGAGCTTTATGAGGGGTTCCATCACATTTACTGCCACTTCAATGGTTTTAAAAGGCAACCGGGAAGGGCCACAAGACCCTTCCCGGTGCCGAACAGAGTCGGGACAAATTTAGTCGCTCCATGCGCCGGAACAAAGCTCATTAATGCCGTAAAGTTTTCCGTCGTAACCACGCAACGCGGTTGTGTTCAGGGTTTCTTTGGTTACGGCGGGATTTGGCGTGAAGTTGATGTAGTTGGCCAGTTTACCGGTTTTAATGAATTCGCCGACCAGTTTGATGGCCAATTGCCCTTCATGCAAAGGAGATTGCAAAGTGGTGCCGAACTGCTTGCCCTCTTCAATCAGCTGTTTATCGCCATTACATACTGTACCAACGGCAATCACATCTTTACCCATGGTATAACCGGCTTCTTCGAGCGCCTTGATGCCGCCCGTTAAAATGGCGTCGTCCATACCATAGACAAAATCGATTCCCTGGTCCTTTGATTTTGCAATTTGTTTGGCGGCCCCCTTATAACCGTTGGCCTGGCCAAATCCTTCGTCAACATCGCCGATGATTTTTAAATCGGACCCGGCAATGGCTTCTTTAAAAGCATTGATCGAAAGGCCATATCCGCCGTAGGAGTGGGGATAGGACAGGACAATGACGTTAAAACCTTTGCCGCCGGCAGCTTTTTTTGCAGCCGCCGCTTCGCGCATCATATAACCGGCGTTGCGGGCGCGCAGGCGATCATCGGGCCCGGCGTATCCGAAGATGTATTTTTTATCCTGTTCGTTCGGCAATTGATTGATTTTTAGGACGGGAACTCCCGTCTTGTGCAGGGCACGTAAAGAACCGAGACCGGCAACCGCATCGGAAGGCCACCAGATAAATACATCAGGCAATTGGCCGGCGGCGAGTACTTGTTGTACCTGCTGATCCTGCTCTGCCTGATTAAACTGGTTCTCGAATACTTTGATATCGTATCCGTTTAATTCTGCCGTGGCTTTGATGCCTTTTATGAATTTGCCGATATAGGCTTCACCAGCGGGACCGTTGAACGAAACGATGGACGTTTTGGCCTGTGCCGAAGAAACGCCGGCAAAGATACCCATCGCCGCAACGGCGCCGATGACTAGTTTCGCCGCCTTATGAATGTAGTTCATGACTTAATCTCCTGAATGTTGCATCCCTGGGAACCATTTTCCCCGAATTCGATTTTGCCGACAGGTCATCAACATCGGCAATCTTCGCGAATGAACAGTGGCGGATTCGTAGTCACGAAAGTATTCGAATTTTGTCCAAGGTGGACAGATATCATCTATTCTGGACAAACTTCAAGTTTCCCCGCTTTTCCGATGCTCTCAATATGATCGAATATATTGTCCAAGAATAATCGAAAAGGAAATCATCCAATGGATCCGAAAAGGCTTGCCGGAAAATGTTGTCTCATAACAGGTGCGGCGCAGGGAATGGGCGCAGCTGTTGCGGAACATTGGGCTGCACAGGGTGCAAAGATCGGTTTGTGTGATGTGAATTTGGACGGATGTGATGAAATCGCCGAACGCATTCGATCCGCCGGCGGCGATGCGGTCACCGAAAAAGTTGATGTGACCAACCGCGAAGAGATAACCCGGGCCGTCAAAAAAACGGCCGACGCCTTTGGCGAACTCAATGTCATGTTAAACAACGCGGGGATCAACAAGCCGCTGATGTTCTTGGATGTCACGGAAGAAAATTTTCGCAAAATAATGGACGTTAATGCGCTTGGAGTCCTGATGGGAATGCAGGAGGCTGCCAAACAAATGATCCGTCAGGGCAAACGCGATTACCCCTACAAAATCATAAACGTCGGCTCCATCTTATCCCGCCAGGCCTTTGACGACGTGGTTCCCTATTCCTGTTCCAAACATGCGGTTCTCGCCATGATCAACGGCGGTGCCAAAGCCTTGGTGGAACACAACATTACGGTCAATGGCTATGGCCCGGGTGTTGTCCATACGGAACTGTGGGAACAATTGGACAAGGATCTGGTGGCCATCGGAAAGTTTGAAAAGGAGGGTGAATCCATGGATTTGCTGGCCGAGAACATGATCCTGATGAAACGGTATTCACTGCCCGAAGACGTCGTCGGTACTGCCGCCTTTTTGGCAAGTTCCGAATCCGACTATATGACTGGACAGTTGCTGATGATCGACGGCGGCATGGTCATGCAATAAGGCCCGTTTCGTGAGCCGAAAATCTGGCAGGAGGCTCCCTTGATTTTCCTGCCAGGATATCGCCCACGTGCTGTATTGCCGGTGGTTGGCACCACAGGCAAATCGGTACTCAAATCCTACGACATCCCCTGGACATGGCGACAGGTTCATGTCAACAAAACGCCAGTCATACCCGGCCGTTGCTAAATAGATAATACAAAACGCACTTCCCCTGGCGAATTTGGGCTGTCGCGCGATGTTAGCAAATCAAAGTTACCGGTTCTAAGTGTTGGCTCTGTTGGGACACCGTGCCAACAACCGTTGAGCGGCCATAACCCAACTGCACCAGTTCGGCCAAACAGGCGTCGGCGTGATCTGCCGGCACACTGGCCAACAGCCCGCCCGACGTCTGCGGATCAAAAACCAAAGGATAATAAACGCTGGCAACGGCCTGTTCCTGATTGCGGATCGCCCGCCGCAGGCGAACGTTTGCCGGTTGCAAGGTGCTGAGAATGCCCATGCCAACGGTTTCCAGGGCACCGTCCATGATCGGCAGGGCCCGCATATCAATTTCCACATCGACGCCCGACGGACGGATCATTTCAACCATGTGTCCAAGCAATCCAAATCCGGTCACGTCCGTGCAGGCGGTGGCACCATGACGAAACAGACAATCACCGGCCAGGCGGTTGGAGAGGATCATTGAATCCAATGCGGCATCGATCCACCGGCCTTTCGCCTTTTGTTGCATGTCGGCGGCAAACAGGGTTCCCGTGCCAAGCGCCTTGGTCAGAATCAGCACGTTGCCCGGCTCCATACCGCCCTTACGTAAGATCTTATCTTTGTCGGCCAAACCATTGACGGAGAATCCCAATGCCAACTCGGCCCCTTCGCTGGTATGGCCGCCGACCAGAGCGGCATTGGCATCGTTTAACATTTCCATGGCACCGGCCATCATTTGGTTCAGGGTCGCTTCGACCTGGGTTTCAATGCCATAGGGAACCGTTGCAATGGCCAGCGCCGATTGGGCTTCGCCGCCCATGGCAAAAATATCGCTAAGGCTGTGGTTGGCGGATATTTTGCCAAACAGGTAAGGATCGTCAATGAAGGAACGGAAATAATCGACCGTATGGACCATGACCTTGCCGGCCGGAACTTCGACCACGGCCGCATCATCGGGGTCGTGCAGACCGATCAGGATATCATCGCGGGGAACGGGTTTTAATTCCGCCAGGGCACGGGTCAGGACCCCGGCACCGACCTTCGCCCCACAGCCGCCACAACGCATGGCAATGGCCGAAATTTCCTTGAAGGTATCGTGATTGGTCAGGGCCCGATCGACGCCCGGTTCGGATTCCTCTTTCATTTCCGGAAGGTCCGAATATTTTTTCATAAAGCGACGATCAATCCAATCCTTCCAGGTCCACAAAAGCTTACCGGCGGCGGAGAAGGAACCCTTGGTGGCAATCGCATATTTATCGCCCGAACTGATCAGTGCCAGAATTGAATTCTGTGGCGTAAAGGGTTTCGGCGCCTGCTGCAACAGCAGGCGGCGTAAATTCTTGCTCAGTGGTTTGCCCTGGCGAACGGCAAACACCCCGGCCTTGGGACGGGGGTGGTTAACAACTGCGGCGACGTCACCAACCGCAAATACATCGGGGTGCGTGAGGGTCTGCAAGGTATCACCGACTTTAATGAAACCATGTTCGTCAACATCCAGCCCTGACTGCTGCAGCCAGGGCGCAGCCCCCGCCGCCGTGACAAACAGACACTCATCCGCATCCAGGCGATCGCCGTTGGATAGAACCACGGTGCCGTCTTCGGCTTGCGTCGCTTCATGGCCCCGGTGGACGATGACACCGCGGTCTTTGAGAATCCGTTCGAAGCGCCGGCTGACGGCAGCGGGAAACTGCGGCATGATCTGCTCTGATTTGCTCACCAGATGAAAGCTTAATTGTTCGGCACCGCGGCCGAGGGCGTGTAATTCATTTTTCAGACGAAACTGGATCGCCAGTAACAATTCAACGCCTGCAGCGCCGGCACCAACCACACAAATATTATGGGCACCGGGCTGGTTGATGATGCGTTTGAGAAATAAATTCCACCGGTCAACAAATCGATTGATGGGTTTTACGGCAACGGCAAACTCCTGGGCACCGGGAATATTTCCGATCCGCGGCGTAGATCCAATGTTGATCGATAACAAATCATAGGGCACCGATGGGCGGCCTTGACACAAAACCCGCTTGTGCACCAGATCGATGCCGTCGGCTTCGGTGTGATAAAGCCGCGCACCGGCAAATTGTGCCAGGGGCCTTAAATCAATATGGACTTCGTCATGGCTATAATGGCCGGCGACGAGCCCGGGCAACATGCCGGAGTAGGGTGTATGGACGTCACGGGAAATCACCGTCAGCCGCACGCCGGGAATAGGTTTCATGCCAAAACTTTTTATCACAGCCACATGGGCGTGCCCGCCACCGATTAATACCAGGTCCTTTAATATGGGATGTGCAGTCGATTTCATGGTCGATTTCCGATTGTTTTAATAACTTTGAACTGTACGATTTAATCGCAGCCGCCGTCTAATATGGCGCGACAGGCTATCGATTCCGACGTTCAGGAGGGCGGTGATGCAGATCAGGAACAGAGCCCGGTCGAGGCGAATTTCCGCCAAGGCACTATCCACATAAAACCCCAGTGTCGCAATGCCAAGAATACCCAAAATAGCTGTTTCACGCATAATCACTTCCCACCGGTAAAACAGAAACGCTAAAAATTGCCCGTAGATGCGGGGGACTATTTCGTACCCATAGAGATTGATTCCTGACGGATGATCGGCACGAAGCAGAACAGCGTTGCTGAAGCGTCCCATCAGGTGGCCAATGATCGCTCCGTTGTGCAGGGACAAAGCAATAATTGCCGGTAACATGGAAGGCCCCCACAGCTGCAAAAAGATATAGGCAAGAATAAATTCCGGGGTCGAGCGCAGGATCACCAAAAACAAATGGCCGACAACCCGACCCTTTTTGCCGATAAATTTTTCCGATATGAGGGGGAAAAAGGCGAGACTTAAAAACGCCGTCCCGACCAGAGCGATTTGCGTAAGCAGCAAGGTTGCGACAATCCCGGGAAGGGCCTGATCGTGGATCAGGTGGGAGGCCCAGCTTGAAAACTCAAACCAACTGGACGCCGCCATGAGGTCACCACCACGCAGCGGTGCCGGGACAATATCCTGGGTCAAAAACCGCGTCACATTGGTAAGTTTTATGTCCATGCCGCCGCCCAAAAGAAAAGGCGCAATGAGCAAATAAATCCCGATCAGACGGGGCCTCAGCCAATACTTCAGTGACGCAATTAAAAGATAAAACGTAATCAACAGGGCCGAAACTTCCGAATAGTTACCTTCGCTGAACGCCGTTTCCAAATAAAACCCGAGCGTCGGCAGGCCAACAAATCCCAAAACCGCACTCGACCGCAAGCCACATTCAAACCGGTAGCTGGTATAGGTGACAATATGGATCCAGACGTCCGGCAGACGCACATAAAAAAAGGTCGAGACCAGGCCTGCGCCTAAGGGAACGGTCTTCAGGGCCGGCATCTGGGCTTCCTCCAGGGTCTCGGCATAAACTTTGGCGCAAATTCCCGCATAGGGCAGGGCGATGGCCAGGATACCGGTCATCGGTGTCAGTCCCAGCATCTGCAGGAAAATCAGAGCCCAAAACAATTCATGAATGGCTCTGACAAAAGAACAAACAAGTCGGACAAGGGTAAAATGAAAAACCTGGGCCAAAAGAAATCCGGCGACCGCCCCCAAAGCCACACCAATCAGGGCAAAGGCGACGGTTTTGACAAGCGCCGAACCGATGGCATCAATGGCCAGGAAATCCGGCGTGAAAACACCGACGACCATTCGGTTGATCTCCGCCCAGGGGTCATGGGTGGTGATGGAAATGTCAGCAAAATACAGGGCGACCAAGGCAACCCCGATAAAACCCAGGCTGGTTCTGACCATCGGCGAATATCGAGGCCGATTAAGCAGGCCGCTTAAAAGCGAAGGGCTGGCGGTCATCCGGAACCCGCATACAGGAAATCGATGTCCCGACGCGTCAATGTGTCAACCGGCCGGTCCAGGGCAATCACCCCGTCCTTAAGCCCGACAATACGGTTGCAATATTTGAGCGCCAGATCGACATCGTGCATGGCCAGGACGACGGTTTGAAATTGTTGGCTGAGGGAACTCATGACCAGGTTGGCCATGTTGTTGTCGACAGCCGAAACGGGTTCATCGCCGATCACCGCAGCACCGCCTTGATACAAGGCACGACAAACCGCAGTTCTTTGCTGTTGTCCGCCCGACAACTCGCCGGTAACCTTAAAAAGCACATCGCCAAGTCCCAGCCGTTCGACCAGGGGTTTGATCTCGGCCACGTCGCGTTTTTGCGGCCAGGCAAGGTTGAGAAGATTATAGGCGGTGGAACGGCGGTCTAACCGCCCCATGTAAATGTTGTGAAAGACGCTGAGATTGCGCACCAGCCCCACGTCCTGGGGAATCAGAGCCGCCCGGTCGCGGAACCGGTTCTGCAGGGCAGATAACAATGTCGATTTTCCAGCGCCACTTTCGCCAATCAAGGCAACACGCTCTCCCTCCTGAATGGAGAGAGAGATGTTATGCAACACAACACCCTGGTTATATCCAAGGTTTTCATTATTCAGTTGGAGCAAGATGTCATCAAGTTGATCAATCGATCAACTTGATTGCCTTTGCAACATCAAGAATCGGCTGATAGTCGGTATTTGCCGCTGGAATAAAACTTTGGCGCGGGAACGAGGCCAGCAGGTCCTTGTCTTTCATGTTCAAAAGCGCGTCTCGGACCCGGCCTTGAAATCCAGATCCCCATTTGCCGTCCACATCGCCGCGAATTGACCATTGATAATCCGGGTACGGCGGAGTTTTCCAGATGATCGATACTTTTTTGGGATCGATCTTGCCGGCCTTCATTTCGTTTTCCCAGACTTTAAAATTGACCGCACCCACTTCGTAGGCACCGGACTGAACCAATTGAATGGTTTTTGAATGATTGCCGCTGAAACCGACTTTCTTAAAAACCTCGTCCGGTGATTTTCCGAGGTTTTCACGAACGTAGAATTCCGGCATCAACCGACCGGACGTGGAACCTTTGGAACCAAAGGTAAAGACTTTCCCGGCAATTCCCTTGGGAAAGGCAGAGGTTGGCTGCAGGCCGGTGCTGGCGTGGGCAATAAAATAAGTCTCAAACGCCTGGTCCTCGTAGCCCTGGGCAATGGCTTGCGAGCCGGCAACCAGGTTACGAGCCCGAACGCCCGACAAACCGCCAAACCAGGCCAATTGCACCTGATCATTGCGAAACGCCGTGACCGCCGCCGCATAGGATTTAACCGGGATATATTTGACGCTCACACCCAGTTGTTGGCCCAAATATGTGGCGACCTTTTCAAATCTTTGGCGCAAACGGCTTTCATCTTCGTCGGGGATTGCAGTAAAGACGAAGCTATCCGCCGCATGACTGCTTTTCAATGGGACAGCAGCAGAAAACAGTGCCACAGTCAAAGTGACGAGACTAACGATAAAGTTCGTCGATTTTTTATCGGCCTGTCGCCGGAAAATGACCTTATTCAGCATAATTTTAGTCCTGTTTAATATTAAGTTGGGCAATACGAAAAGTACCTGACAGGTTATCTGTTTTTAACCTGTCAGAATTAGAATTATTCTAACGTGTAACCTAATCTTGTCAAAAGCAGGTGCCCGGAGTTTTGTAATCCGCACCCCGGTCTGTCAACTCAAAATTGTGTGAGTTGCATCACCGGCTTTGCAGCCAGGAGCCAATTCGCGATACTCAATAATATGCGTTACCCGACAAAGTCAGACAACGCCAGAAAGGATCAACAGTACCGCTCAGGACCGATCCACTGGGCATCGGAATAGCGATCACCATGGGCCCAACCAACGGGCAGGATTTGTTCGATTTCCGCCAATTCCGAAGGGCTGAGTTTTAAGCTGCAGCCTTGCGCCAGTTCGTCCAGATGTTCGGTTGAGCGGGTGCCTGGGATCGGTATCACGTGGTCGCCCTGATGCAGAAGCCAGGCGATGGCCAGAGACGCGGTTTTGACACCCTTGTCGGCGGCAAACCGTCGCAGACCGTCGGTGATGGAAATATTTTGGCCTAGATTGGGTTCCATAAACCGCGGATTATTGGCCAGGAAAGCCATGGTTTTGGCCCGTTCCCGATTATGGGGTGTATCGGTTAACAAACTGCGGCCGACCGGACTGAAAGCAACGAACGTGGTTCCGGTTTCAGCGGATTTTTGCACCAGACCCAATTCGGGAGAACGGGTGGAAAGGGAATATTCCGATTGCACGGCACCGACCGGATGAACGGCAGCGGCGCGGGCCAGGGAGGTGGGTGCGATTTCGGAAAAGCCAAACTGTTTGATTTTTCCGGACTTAATGAACCCGGCCAGCATTTCCGTCACCTCTTCGATGGAGAAGTTGGGGTCACGCCGGTGCATGTAATACAAATCAATGGATTCAACCCCCAAACGTTTGAGGGATTTATCCAGCGCCTCGGTGATATGTTGCGGGCTGTTGTCAAAACTGTTTCCACCCCCTTCTTTGCGACGGATCCCGCCCTTGGTGGCAATTTTGAACAAGGACCCGCGCCCCGGTCCCTGGCCGGCCAGAAAAGAACCAATGCGTTCCTCCGATAACCCACCGCCGTAGACGTTTGAGGTATCGAGATGGTCAATTCCTAAGTCGAGGGCTGCCGTTAAAATGGCGTGGGATTTTTTGGTGTCCGTAGGACCGTAGAAGTCCGAAAAGGAGAGGGCACCGATACCGATGGCAGAGACCTGCGTTCCATTGTTTCCGAGATGACGTTTTTCCATGGTGCTTCCTAATGAATTATTCCGGCGTTTGTTACTTGAGGGGAAAGGTGCCGAGACTACCGGCATTATCAGACAATTTACAATACGTCGCACAGATGGCACGGGCTGTCTACGTTTGTTCAGTCAAAAGACGAAGCAGTGAGCGTCGGATTTTCCCAATGGATGGAGATACAACGGCTGTAACTTCCCAGCTACAGCGACCCGACAGCCAGAAACCCCTTCGGTTTATAATTCCCTGCAATGCCGACGGCGACTGGCCTATTCGGCGACCAGGCTGAAATCGAATTTAATTTCCGAATAGGGCGAGGCCATTCCTGCCGCCTGGGCGTCGGCCTCTGCAGTGCGAAGCACCGGATCGACAACCAGAGATTCACGAACGCCAAAGGCCACGTCATCGGCTAAATGTTCATCCCCTTCAAAAAACAGTTCGGTGACCAGGGTCCGGAAGCCGGCGGCCTGAATGCGAAAGTGATAATGACCGGGGCGCCAGATGTTGCGTGATGCGGCCAGTAAAAGATCTCCGCCGGGCCCATCGGTTGGTGCCACATAACCCTTCGGCAGGATGGTTTTAAACTGGTAGCGGCCATCGTCCAGGCCGCGTTGTTTGCAGCGAAAATGATATCCGTCCCGGTCCGGATATTGCACATCGTACAAACCTGCCGCATCGGTTTGCCACAGGTCAATTTCGGCACCGCCGATCGGATTCCCATCGCCATCGAGAATTCGACCCTGTAACAAAATGGGCATGGTCGATTGATCGGCCCCCAGATCGTGACCAAAATCGGTAAACGGTAAACCAGATACAAAAAACGGCCCGAGCGGGCTGGACTGAGTGACCTCTGCGGAGCCTGCAGCGTCCCGGTTAAGATCAACAACGGAGGATAATCCAAGAGCATCAGACAGGATCATAAATTCGTTGCGGTTCTCATCACTGATTTGACCGGCGCGGTAAAGGAAATCGACCCCATATTCCCACTCTTCACTGGTCAGATTGGTTTCCTTTGCGAAGGCATGGAGATGGCGAACCAGAGATTCCATGATCGTTTTCACCCGTGCGTCCTTCAGCCCCGAATTGGCGCTGATAACCCCGTCCGTAATGGTGTTTAAATTAACGTTGCGCATTTTGTTATTCCCTTTTTTGTGCCTGTTGATTGTCGGTGGGACCGACCCGTTAAAAGTGTCCGTGGCGATTAGGCGAAATGAATTTCACCGATATTAATCGATTGATCCAGATTTATATTGTCAACCATTTGGGTCTGCCCGTCGGCATCGACGATGACCTTAAAATGCGTGCTCTGGCCAGCGAGTTTATCGAATTTAAAATCACCAAACACATCGCTCTTCTGTGTCTCAATGACATCACCGTCGCTCAACAAACGAACCTCAGCGCCGGCCAGGCATTCAATCTGACCGTCGCGCAGGCAGGAGACCGTTCCGGCGATAAAACAGGTCTCATACCGCCAGAGGTTTTTGTAATAGACCCGGGGTTTGGTCTTCGCGTCGGCCAGGCGAACCTGCAGCCCCTGTTCGTCAACCAGGCGTGCCATATGCGCGTCATCAACTTTTACTGAGGTCATAGCGTTGGTCGCACATACGGTCACGCAGCGGGGTTCCTTCCACCCCCTGTCCAGCAAGTGGGCATCAAATATCCAGTGCTGGGGAATTTGTTTCTCCGCGTTCCACCAGATCGCCCCATAGGGACAGGCCTCGACCAGGTCCTTACGCCCCTTGGCTTTTACCGGATCAATAAGAACAATGCCGTCCGCACGTTTTTGAATGGCGTCGGGGGCCTTTTTGATGCATGGCGCGTTGTCACAATGCTGACACAGGGTCGGCAGATAAGCCACATCCATAGCCGTTCCCGTGCCCCGTTCACGGCGCATGATCTCGATCCAGCGATGACCATGTTTGGGCATTTCTTCCGCATATCCGGGGAATTGATTTCCCACATGTTCATCCTGAACAGCGACCGCACAGACATTGCAATTGGTGCATTTATCGACGTCAATTATGAGGTTCCATTTTATGAGGTTCCATTTTTTCATTTTTTTGCCCCCTCCGCATTCAGACCCTGAGCGGCGGTTAACGGGTCTTTGCGAATAAATGTGGTGGTCCCATCCCATTTTTCAATTTCGACCATGGACAGTCCGTTGGCCATGGAATGGGCGTTTTTAATTTGCGTCCTGGACGGAGATAACAGATTAATGCATCCGCCACGATCAACGGACGCGCCGGGCGCGCCCATGGGTTGGTATTCGGCCGAGGATTCGTAGCTGTGGACGACCCCGGGCAACAATCGTTCGGTAACATGGGCGACACAAATCACGGCGCCCCGGTTGTTATGGACACAAACCAGATCATGGTCTGCGATATCCCGGGCTTTTGCATCTTCCCTATGCAAACGGATAATCCAATAATAGTGGCCGCCAATCAGTTCCCGGTGATCTTTGATATCGTTCAAATAACTGTCCTTGCCATCGCCCTGGGTATGGAAACTATATCGCGAATGCGGCGTGATCAGGCGCAGGGGGAATTCAGCCAGTTCCGGTACGCGTGGCCCTTCCCAGGATTTGCTATATTTGGCAATTGGCGGGCGTTCCGGGTCGTCGGGCATATATCGCTTGAGGCTTTCACATTCGAACTCAAACTTGCTGCTCTGGGTCTGCAGGCCTTCACCAAACGCTTCCGTATAATCGCCGGGCAGGGGCATCGCTTCGGGCACATCCTTTTTGCGTCCCTCGGCAAACCAATTGTAGGCGGTCGGCGCGCGCAAATCTTCGCGTTCCGTCGGCACCACAAAATATCCTTTTTTAATGAATTTTTTCCAGGAAATGTGGTCGGGCAGATCGGAGGCGTCAAACATCCGTTTGGCCCAGTCGACATCGCGCATGCCTTCCGTAAAATAACTGCCGAGACCGAGGCGCATAGCAAGGCCGGTAAAGATATCATAATCGGATTTGCTGTCACCAAGCGGTTCTATACATTTCGATTGGAAGGCAATCACCCGGTGGTTCACCTGCGAGTTAAAATGCGCACCGTAGCCGCCGGCATTGGCCCATTCACCAATATCGGTACGTTCCAGATGGGTGCAGGCGGGCAGGATCACATCGGCAAACCGGGTATCGCCTTCGTCCCAGATCGATTGATTAACGACAAATTCAAGGTTCGGCGACCGATACATTTCCACATACCGATTGGCATCGCTCAGGGTGCCCAAAATGGCGTTGCCATAGCGGTATAACATGTGTACCGGGGAATGGCCGGGTTTGGGGTAAATGGCTTTCGAAAACTGGCCTTCAATGGTCCGCGCGTCCCAGACCTGTCCCTCTGCGTAACCATCGATAATCGCGTCGGGCAACTTCAGGCGCGGGATGATTTGCGTCGACGGGTTCATGGTCGCCAGTTGCGGCATGCGCTGGTAGAGGCTCACCGCCAGGGCAGTATTGTTGAGATCTCCGGAGATGCCACCATCCGCATAACCGGGGAAATAAAAACTGAAATCGTGGGGCACGCCCATTTGCATATTGCCCAGATTAATGCCGGGTTTGCCCAGACCCTGCATGGCCATCAGACAGACCATGGTCCGGGTCCACTGGCTGCCCGTCGGATTACGCGCCGCACCGCCAAAGGTATTGCCGAGACCGCCAGCCGCCAGGTAAGTGCGTTTGGCGGCCCATTCCCGGGCCAGGGCCCTGACATCCTTTGCCGGAACGCCGGTTTCCGTTTCCTGCCATTCCGGGGTTTTCGGGATGCCATCATCATCGCCCAGCACATAGTCGCGCCAGGTCTCGAACCCCTGGGTTCGTTTAGCCACATAATCTGTGTCATAGGATTGTTCGTTCATCCAGACGTTGGCGATTGCCAAAGCCAAAGCCGGCGACGTGGTTGGTTTTGGCGCGATCCACTTGCCACCCAAAAATTGCGCCGTGTCGTTAAAATGCGGATCAATATGAACAATCCTTAGGCCCAGGCCCTTTAACCACTGGCGACGAATGGAACCTTCAAAACCCGAATACAATCCGTTGGTCGCTTCTGGATTGCTGGACCAAAACACCACCATCTCGGCATTTTTTAAACAGTCTTCCATGGTGCCAAAGGGTTCGCCGCCGCCGACCCGCAGGCTGCCGCCCCAATGGTGTAAAGCCCCCCAATACCAGCCTTCCCAACTGTCCGGATTGTGATGCACCTCGGTCGTGCCAATGGCGTTCATAAAGCGGATTTTTGCACTCAGGTAATAGCCAATATTACCCCAGTTGTGATGCGACCCATTGGACTGGGCGATGGCACCCTGTCCATATACGCGTTTCATGCGTTTGATTTCCGACGCCACCAAATCGAACGCCTCGTCCCAACTGATCGGCTCATATCCTGACAGCCCCCGATTGGCAATGTTGCGCGCGCCGTTCGGATCAAAATCAACCCGCTTCAGGGGTGTGAGCAACCGGTTGGGGGCATAAACCATGGATTTCCAGTTCATGCCATGGGGCGACAGCGAGGTTTGTCGGGGCGGCGTGAAGGTTTTGCCGTGGGCCTGGACCGTATAGGAGGGGGCATCTTCGTCATCAAAGATGATGGGGGTTGTTCGAATAATTCGGCCGTCCTTTACATAAACAAATAGCGGTCCGCCATTGGTTATGGTGCAATGGCGGGTCGTGCCGTCACTGGCGGCGCTGCCGGTTTTCCAGCCGGTGCTAATGGCGGTCATGACGGATTGGGCAAACCACACGGAATCTTCGTCTTTGCCTGCCGGGTGAAACAGGAAGTTTTTCATGGCTTCGATCTGCTGCAACTGATTGATGGGCGGCATCAACAATCGACCGGCAACCTCGGCGGTTTTAAAAACCAGCGAAAAATCGGCATCGGCATGCACACCGGATCGAGAGCTCACCCGGCCCTTTTGGAAGAGAAATAATCGCCCCTGTTTGCCATCCTGGGTTTTGATCTGGACCTTTAGGTCTTTTCCGGCCAGGCGTTGGCGAAATTCCGGGTTGCGCCAGCGGGCATATCTGAAAAGCAGGGCCATTCCAAAAAGAATTAGGCTGAGTTTCATGACGGGTTCTCATTCTTGTGGGAGGAATCGAATTTGACGACGCGCCGTGAAACCGGGAACAGGGTCAACCCATAGCGGTCGTGGATATATCCCCAAATGCCCCGTGGCGCCTTGAGAATGACAACTATGGCGACGGCACCTAGGACCATCAGGTAAACCGTGCCCAAATCGGCGAAAAACCCGCGCAGCAGGAAAAACACAAGAGTCCCGATGAGCGGTCCTTCCATCGTGCCTATGCCACCAATGACAACAATGAAAATGACGTAGGCTGTCCAGTCATTGACGTTAAAAGCGGCGTCCGGAGAAATTCGCAGTTTTTGTAAAAACAATAGGGCACCAACCGAAGCGGTCAGGGCAGCGGCAACCAGATACACCCAAAATTTGGTCCACCAGACATCGATACCCAGGCTCCTGGCGGCCAGTTCGTTGTCGCGAATTGCCGTCAGGGAAATCCCGTGGCGCGACCGTAACCACAGATAGACCACCGCCAGCACAAGGACGATCATGGCCAGGGCGGCCCAGTAGGAAATCGAGTCCCTAAGCGCCCGACTGCCGGCCATGGATTTAACAATGGCAATCGGCAAACTGGTGCCGGACCCGCCACCCAGACTGCTGACCTGAGCAAAGCTCAGGCGAAAAACTTCGGCAATCACCCAGGTGCCGATGGCAAAATAGGCCCCGCTGAGGCGGAAGATCAGAAAGGCGATGGGAATCGCTATCAGGGCGGCGGCCACACCGACCAAAGGGACGGCCAATAGGGGATGAAGCCCTAAAAACATGGCCAGGGCAAACAGCCCATAGCCGCCAAACCCGACAAAAGCCTGTTGCCCAACGGACACAAGACCGGCGTATCCGGCTAGCAGGTTCCACAAAACGGCGAGAGATAAATACAGGAATATTTCACTCAGCAAACGCATGTCGCCGCGCCCCGCCCACCACGGCGCGGCCACCAGAATGACCAGCAATGCAAGCGCTGCCAGTGCAGCCATCTGGCTCGATGGGGTACTTTGGATGACCCGGTAAGTGGTTGCCTCTGTCATCCGTCGACCTTCGGAAATAAACCGCGCGGCCGGACCGCCAGAACAACCAGAAAGGTGAGATGGCCAGCCAGCAGTTGCCACCCGGGATTTATCTGCGCACCAATATTCTGGCTGACCCCCAATAGGATGCCGCCGATCAGTGTCCCCCACAAATTACCAAGACCGCCGATGATCACCGCTTCAAACCCGAAAATCAGCCGGCCCGGGCCGACCGACGGATCGAAACTGGTTCGCATGCCCAAAAATATACCGGCGATGGCCACCACCACCAGGGCCAGGGCCATGGCCAAGCCAAAGATATGGCGGTTGTTCAGGCCCATGAGCTGGGCGATCTGTTGGTTGTCGGACGTCGCCCGAAAAGCCCGCCCGAGGGCGGTTCCATAAAACATCCATTGCAGGCTGGTGATGACGCCAATGGCAATAACAAAAACCGCCAGCGGCATTACCCCGATGTTCAAACCCTCGGCCACAGTCAGGCTCATGGTCTCGATCGGCCCGGCATCCATTTTCTGGTTATCGGCACTGAATATCTCGAGCAGGCCATTTTGCAGAATGACCGACAAACCAAAGGTCACCAACAGGGGCGGCAATATGGCATGGCCGAGGGTCTGGTTCAAAAGGCCCCGTTGCAGGGCATAGCCCAGTCCAGCCATTAGCGGGATAACAAAAATAAATGTCATAAAAGGATGCAGACCCGTGCTCTGCGTGACCACCAGGGCCAGAAAAGCCGCGAGGACAATAAAATCGCCGTGCGCCACGTTGACCAGCCGCATGACCCCGAAAATCAAGGACAAACCCGCCGCAAACAGAGCATATAAACCACCTAACAAAATACCCTGGACAATTGCGTTCAGCCAATCCATGTCTCAGACCCCAAAATACGCATGGTTGACGGCCGCCCGTGTCAGGCAGCCGGATGGCCCTTCCAGGGATATGCGACCTTCCTGCAGGCAATAGGCCCGGTCAGAAACCGCCAGGGCCCGGGAAATATCCTGCTCAACAATAACTGCGCTCATGCCCTGTTCGATGATCCGTGGCAGGGCGGCGTATATGTCGTTTATAATTATTGGTGCCAGTCCCAAACTGACTTCATCAAACAAGATCAGATCCGGATTCGACATTAACGCCCGGCCGATGGCGACCATTTGCTGCTGGCCGCCGGAAAGCGACGTGCTCGGCTGGTGGCGGCGTTGTTTAAGCACCGGAAACAGATCATAGACGGCCGCTACCGACCACGGGCCGGGTCGGTTCATTTGGCCGCCAATGACCAGATTTTCCTCGACCGACAGGGACGGGAACAGCTGCCGCCCCTCGGGCACCAGGGTCATGCCCAAATGAGTGATTTCATGGGCGGCCAAATCGCCAATCGGTTTGGCGTGGTATAACACGGACCCGGCGGGGCTCGGCAAAAGGCCGATGATCGCCTTCATCAGGGTGCTTTTGCCGGCCCCATTGGCGCCGATAACGGCAACCACTTCACCCGCTGAAACCGAAAAATCGATACCGAACAGGGCTTGAAAATCGCCATAGCGGGCGACCAGATCATGGGTTTGCAGGAGGACGGGTTCAGGCATCGGCATCGATCCCCATATAAATTTGCCGCACCTGGCCGTCGGCCATGACGGCGGTTGGATCGCCATCGGCAATCTTCTGACCAAAATCGAGGACCAATAAACGATCAACGACGGCCAGCAGGGCATGGACAATATGTTCGATCCAAATGATCGTGATCCCGGTTTGCCGCAAGGATCGAATGGTTGCCACCAGATCCCGGCATTCGTGTTCCGTTAATCCACCGGCAATTTCGTCGAGTAACAGGAGTTTTGGTTTTGCCGCCAGGGCCCGCGCCAGTTCCAGGCGTTTGCGTTCCAGCAGCGTTAGGCTGCCGGCCGGATCATTGGCTTTGTCCATCATGCCGATTTGATCAAGGACCTGCAGACAATGGCCGTTTGCGTCGCGGATCGAAAGCCCGGCGGCAGCCGTCGCCGCGACCAGGGTGTTTTCAAACACCGTCATGGCGGTAAACGGTTGCGGCACCTGAAAGGAACGGGCCATACCGGATTTGGCGCGGGCCGCCGCCGAGAGTGAAATCACACTCTTGCCGGCATATAGAATATCGCCGGAATCGGCGTCCAGAGTACCCGTAATTAAATTGAACATACTGGTTTTGCCGGCACCGTTCGGACCAATGACCCCAAGGGCTTCACCGCCGGCCAAGGCAAAGGACAGGCCGTCAGAGACCCGGACGGCACCAAAGGCTTTTGATAACTGGTTCAATTCAAGCAGGTTCGTCACGTTGGAGCTCCTGTGAGGACCGGAGCACTTAGGGTCAGGACCCTAGGTGTCTCCGGTCCGAAGAGGCGACCTTAGGCCAACAGTTTCAGTTTACCGGTCACGGGAATTTCCGGTGCGGTCTGATTGTTGGTGATTTTCAACTCCATTTTGTTCCCCGTGCGTTGCCATTGTCCGGCGACCAGGGGGGTTTTTGTGACGTTTTTAACGGGCCCTTTGCTCCAGTCAACGGGGCCGACGATGGTTGCAAGTTTGGTCGATTTGATGGCCTCCATTATCGCCATTTTGTCATCCAGATCAGCGCTGCGTTTGACCACATCGGCGACCACCTCGAACAGTGCGTGTTTAAAACCAATCGGTTGGGTCCACGGCCGTTTGGTCGCTGCCGTATAACCGCTGGCCAGGGCTTTTGCGCTGTCACCGGTTAAACTGGATGTAAACGGATGGTCTGGAGACCACCAGATTTCGGAGGTGAGGCCGTCACCACGGGCGCCCAGGCTTTCAATGACAGCCGGGAAAAGCAGGGCCTTGCCGATGGTTACAACCTTCGGATTAAACCCCTGCTGCGCCGCCTGAGCCCAGAAATTGGCAAAATCCGGCGGTATCATATTGCCCGTAACAATTTCACAGCCCGCTTCTTTGAAGGCCGAAATTTGCGCCGAAAAATCCTCGGACAGGGGTTGGTACCGACCGGGGTCTACTAATTTGTAGCCCGCCGCAGCCAGGGGTTTGGGTAAACCTAAGTTTTTATCACCCCAGGCGTTACCGTCCGCGTCATTGGGAAACAATCCGGCCACCGACTTGGCGGCACCACTGCTGTCCCACAGAGACAAAAACGCGCCGATAACATCTTCGAGGCCCCAGAAAAAATGATAAGTCCAGTCAAACCCCTGGGCCGGATTGCCGTTGCGGCCAAAGAAATAGGGCTGCCACGGGCAGTCCGTTGTGATGCACGGGATTTCGTTGACTTCCGCCTGATCGGCGACCGGGTTGGTGGTGTCGGGTGTCGACGCGGCGACGATAATATCGACCTCGTCATCGAGGATCAATTCAGCCGCCACATCGGCCGCCCGGTTGGGATTGGACTGGGTGTCCTTCGAGATAATCTGCACTTCATAGGATTTACCATTGTTTGCCAGGCCGCCGGAAAAAATCTTTTGGATGGCGTCAAGGGTATAGGGGTCGGCTTCGCCAAATCCGGCCAGAGGTCCGGAGCGGGGGCTCACGTGACCAATTTTAAGGACCGGATTGGCGGCATAGGCGCGGGTGTATTTTAGAAGTGCAGGGGCCGCCAGCAGGGCGGCTGTTCCCGTCAGCAGACGACGGCGTGAAAATACTTTTTTCGACATGGACCTCTCCTTTTTCCACCCGGAGGTGGATCAACCTGTTTATATGGACACATTCTAATTTTTATTATTGTATCGCATTATGATACATTTGTATTATAATGCGGTCAATTGGCAATTTTCTAGTCCGATGATTTGGAATCCGGAGCGAACCATGGCAGCAAGCGTTTCCCCGAAAGAAAAAAGATCGGCCCATGGCATCCAAGTGATTGCCCGCGCGGCCGCCATATTGCGTCTGTTAAAGGACGACAACGACGGTCTGAGCCTAGGCCAGATTGCAACCCGGGTTTCCCTGGCGCGCTCAACGGTGCAGAGAATTGTCAACGCCCTGCTGGCTGAACGGCTGGTGATGGTTGACGCGAACGGCGGTGGCATCCGCTTGGGACCTGAAATTCAGGCCCTGGCATCGGCCGGACGGCTGGACATCACAGTGACGATCCGGCCCTATCTGGCCGGCCTGTCCGAACAGACCGGAGAAACCGTCGATCTGGCGGCTTTTCGCAGTGACCACATGGTTTTTGTCGATCAAATCATCGGTCCACACCGCCTGCGCGCCGTGGCCACGGTGGGCGAATCCTTTCCCTTAACCTCAACCGCCAATGGCAAAGCCTGCCTAGCCTTATTGGATAACCAAACCGTCGAAACATTGGCGACCCGTGAACTGCGTTCCAGCGGTCGGGGTATCCGTGCCCTGGGTCAGTTTATGCGCGAGATCGATGAGATCCGCAGCCAAGGGTTTGCTGCCGACGTCGATGAACATACCGACGGTATCTCCGCCATCGGCACGGCCTTTGAAGATCACGACGGCAATATTTATTCCGTTTCGATCCCCGTACCTTCCCACCGGTTTGACCATAAAAAATCCGACCTTAAGGACCGCCTGCGCACCACCACGGTAAAAATTGCCAAATTGTTTAAGACCACTCCTTAGAGTTTCTGAACGTTGCATCAGCGCCGGCGCTTCATTCCAAGGGCATGGGCCCTTCACAATCCAAAGGAGTGTGATAGTCTGCTTTGGCCCGCGCGGGCACCGGCATTTGCACCATGGGGAGGCCTTTGTGTTTGACTATATTATTGTCGGCAGTGGACCGGCCGGCTGTGTTCTGGCCAATCGACTGACGGCAGACCCAAAGGTCCGGGTATTGCTGCTGGAGGCCGGCAAGCCGGATCGCCATCCGCTCATTCACCTGCCGGCGGGATTTGCCAAAATGACCGGCACCTTGGCGTCCTGGGGGTATTCAACGGCGCCGCAAAAACACTTGAACAACCGTCAAATGTGGTATCCGCAAGGCAAAGTATTGGGCGGCGGCAGTTCCATAAATGCCCAGGTTTTCACCCGGGGAAACCCCAATGATTATAACCAATGGGCCTCCGAAGATGGCTGCGAGGGTTGGTCGCACGAAGACATTTTACCCTATTACCGGCGCTCCGAGGACAATCCGAGGTTTTCCAATAAATGGCATGGGGTTGGCGGACCTTTAAGGGTTTCCGATCCGGAACCGCAAACCATGACCCAGGTTTTTGTCCGCGCCTGTCAGGAAGCCGGTTTTCCCTATAACCCGGATTTTAATGGTGCGTCGCAGGAGGGTTTTGGGTTTTATCAGACAACCACCCACAACGGCCGGCGCTCGAGCGCACCGGTCTCCTATCTGCGACCCGTCATGAGCCGGTCCAATCTGACCATTAAAACCAACAGCCTGGTCCGCCGGGTGGTGATTGAAGAGGGCCGCGCCGTTGGCGTTGCCTTAAAACAGGGCGCGGGCGAGACGGTCCTGCGGTGTCAACGCGAAGTCCTGGTGACGGCGGGGGCGATCGGCTCACCCAAACTCTTGCTTTTGTCGGGCATTGGCCCGGCCGAGGAATTACGCCGACTGGGCATTCCGGTGGTCGCCGATGTACCCGGGGTCGGTAAAAACCTGCATGACCATGTGGACATTTTCCAGGTCAGTGAATGTTCCGATAGTTACAGTTTTGATCGTTATAAACCGCCTCATATGGCGCTCTGGGCCGGTTTGCAGTACCTGTTGTTCCGCACCGGCCCGGTCGCCTCCAATCTGGTCGACGGCGGCGGCTTTTGGTGGGCCGATGACAAAGCGCCATCACCGGATATTCAGTTTCATTTTCTGCCCGGTTCAGGCCTCGAACACGGGGTTAAAAAAATCAAAAATGGCGTCACCCTCAATTCGACGATCATGCAGCCGCGCAGTCGCGGCAGTGTCACCTTAAAGTCCCCAAACCCCGACGAAGCGCCGAACATTGACCCCAACTTCTGGTCGGACCCCTACGATCAGGAGGTTTCCATAAAGGGTTTTAAGATCGCCCGAAAAATCATGGCGCAACCGAGTTTTAAACCCTACATCAAAAGCGAGGTTGCACCCGGTCCCGACGTCCAGAGCGACGATGAAATTGCCGACTATGGCCGACAGAACTGCAAAACCGATTACCATCCGGCGGGCACCTGCCGCATGGGACCGGCGACGGATCGGCGCACGGTCGTGGCGCCGGATTTAAAAGTCCGTGGGGTGGCCGGCCTCAGGGTCATTGATTCATCAGTGATGCCCCGGGTGGTCAGTTCGAACACCTATTCGCCGGTGGTGATGATCGCCGAAAAAGGTGCCGACTTGGTGCACGGAATAACCCGGGAGAGAACGGCATCCAAGGAATAGGGCGACCGTGGGCTGGCGGAGCCGTTCGCCGAGATCATCCAAAGCCCATAAAAGTGATTTTTGGAATTAATGAATTCCACCACCCATACACAAAGGATTTAGATCCCATGAAACGGCTTATTACCTTCGCCAAAGGCATTTGCCTAATTGTGATCCTTGTTATGTTAATGGTCGCCATCGTTGGTCGTGACCGCCTGCTGGCGGCACTGTTTGGCCCCATCAACACAGCCCCAATCCAATTTTCCAGCCTGGTTCTGACCGAAAACCCCAATCAGTTTTTGGTCTGCCGGATCGAATATTGTGCGGCGACGCCGCATCTTGTCAGCCCGATCTTTCAGGTCCCGCCCGATACCCTCCGACAGCGATGGATGGATGTGCTCACCAAACAACCCCGTATGGGCCGACAGACAATTGCCGGGCCGGACGGCCAGATCACCCACATCCAGCGCTCGACCTTGATGCGCTACCCCGACAGCATAACGGTGCAGTTTTTCAATCATGGTGAAAACGCCTCGACCCTGGCTATCTACAGCCGGTCGCACTACGGAAAAAGCGACTTCGGCGTCAACGAAGCCCGAATTGTGGCGTGGCTCGAACAATTAAAATCGCTTTTTTAAGGCAGGAACAGGTAACGATAAAGCCCGGAAAATTTTCCAGTTTTGGGTTATTGACTGGATTCACATTTCAAGGGCAACAGATAGGGTTCTTCCAAGCCCTGATCCCATTACCTTAAAAATCGGTTATGCCGAAAACCGATTTAAATGGTGATCATCCGCCAGCGCGCAAAACCTGACGCGGTGTCCGGGTCAGGCGTTCGCCGCCTTGATCGGTCACTAAAACGGTTTCACTGATGCCGATGCCACCGGCCGAGGTATACATGTGAAAAACCATTCCGGCCTGCAGCTGCCACTGGCTGGTCGGCAGGAAGACGTGGGAGAAATCGCTGGAGCGCGGCGTGCGACCGTACAGACCGAGCATATACCCAGAGACATTTTCGTATTGATCGCGCAGACCGGCGTTGCGCACCCCGTCGCGCAGAACCGCATCGACGTCGGCGGCCACACGCCCGCTGGCCATGGCGGCAATTTGTTTGTCCTGATGATGAACCAGGGCCGTGGTCAGCTCAGCGATCTCGGGTTTGATTTCACCAATGGCAATGGGCCGCATCAGCCGCGCACTGTAGCGCTGGACCTTCGGCACCAATTCCGCATGCAGCACGTCGCCGTGGCAAAGCGGAATGTCATCCAGTTCCGCATGTAAAAACCCGGTGCTGCCCTGGCCCCGGCAAATCCGGCCCACCTGGCCGTCATCGGCACCAAACAGCATGTAACTCGATGCGGCGATGGCTCCGGCCTGGCGCGTGGTACTGCCCGCCTTAATTTCCGAGCGCAATCGCTCCATGGACCGGTCGGCAGCTTTGGCGGCAGCCCGCAAATGGTTGATTTCTATGCGGTCTTTGACGGCCCGCAAGCGATCACTCAAACCCGGGTTAAAGACAAAATTCACTTCGGGAAGGGCGGCAGACAACCGTCCATAGGTATGGGCGGTAAACGAATAGGAGTGGTTGTCGGTTAAGATTGTAGCTCTGCCAAAACCCCGTTCCACGAGCGAGCCGGTGACTGCCAGGTGGGGGTCATCCCAATCTTTGAAGCCGACAATATCCGTCAACCAACTTTGCACCGCCGCTTGCGGCGCATCGAGCCCCCGCACTACCAACCAGGGGTCGCCGTTCTTAGGCACCAACAGCGCCCGATACATGGTTTCCGTGCCCTGATATCCGGTCAACCAGCCCATCAGTTCGCCATGATCCGCCAAATAGAGCTCGGCACCGGCGTCACTCATCGCTTGGCGGAGTTTAGCCAGACGGGCCGGAAAGGGGTTGGTCAGGGCGGCGATCAGAGTTCTCCTACGGGTCCGCAAATATCCAATATCACCATCAAATAAAGACGAACGGCGTCCAGGTAATCGGTCAGTTCAACCCGTTCATCGGGCATCGTATTAAATTTGCCGCCGGGCCCGCAGACAACCCCTTCCATGCCGACCATATGTTGAAAATGCGCCGCGTCGGTGCCGTAAAAACACGGCGGCGCCATCGCACCCGTTGGCTGGTCGACACCGCGCAAGCGTTTGTAGGCCCCATTCACGGACGTGACGATGGGCGACGCGGGATCCACTTCAAAGGGCAGCATCAAAGGCCGCCCGGTTTCCTCCTGCTCCGATTTGACAAGCGTTTTGAGGCCCGGAAATTCCCGTTCCAGGGTATCAAGTTCGCGGCGAATATCCGCTAATACCGAATCTTGCGTTTGCGACGGCGAATAACGGGCGGTGCCGGTCAGGCGGGCAAAATCGGCAATTTGTGGCGGTCGCCAATCGTGAAAGTCCCTTGAAAGGGAACCCCGGATGGTGCCGATGTTGGCCCGGTTCACCGATTTGTGCAGGGCGTTTTTGGCGCCAGAGAATTCAATAGCGTTTATTCTTGGGATTAAGGCCGACGCCGCCGCAATCACGTCGACGGCTTCTTCGCGCTTCGAGATATGACGGGTAATGCCCTCGAGCTCGATAATGATGACAAAGGCACCCGCATGCAGGGTCAAAGCGGCCACATCCGTTGGTTCGCAATTGATAAAATAGTCGGCTTTTACGCCTTGCTCAATGGCCCGAACCGTACCAACGCCGCCCTGCAACTCGCCGATGACGTAGGTTAATATAACGTCACCCGCCGGTCTAAATCCGGCTTTAACCAGGGTTCTCACAGCGCAAAAATAGGCGGCGTCGCCGGCTTTCATATTGGAGACACCAATCCCATACAAACAGTCGTCTTTGACCAGGCCGCCCCAGGGATCAACGGTCCAGCCATCGGTCGCTGGGTTGGTATCCAAATGACCATTAAACAACAGACTTTTTCCGCCGCCAGTACCCCTCAAAGTGCCGATCGCATTAACCCGGTCTGCGACAACGGGCTGCAGTTCTGCCTGCAGGCCCAAATCGGCCATGGCGTCGCGCATAAAGCGCGCCAGCTTAATTTCCCCGGGGGTTTCCGTATAACTTTTGTGTTGCACCATTTTAGCCAGAAACTCGATGCATTCCTGTTCATCAACCAGGGCCAAAATGTCTTTTTCACTGGGCATAGGGGTGCTCCTTAATCGTTATTCAAAGAAGTGGGGGTGGCGGTCCAAATTGGCGGAACCGACCGCAGGGACCGTTGATCCAGATGGCATTGAATCCAGTGCCCGCGATCGAAGTGAATACGCGGTGGCCGTTCGCTCAAACAGATGTCGTCAATGCGACGCGGGCAACGGCTCTCAAACGGGCAGCCCTTGGCGGCACCCAGGCGGCTGGCCGGGGCGCCCTGTAGTCGGATCCGTCGTGGCTCAAGGCCTGGGTCGAGGACGGGTGCCGAACTGAGCAGGGCTTCCGTATAGGGCTGATAGGGGGGTAAACCAATTTTATGGGCCGGGCGAATTTCAACAATCTCACCCAAATACATGACGGCGACCCGGTCAGCGATGTGACGCAGCAGATTTAAATCGTGGGTGATGAACAAATAGGCCACACCGGTCGCACGCTGGACATCACGCAGCAGGTTTACGATAGACGCCTGCACCGAGGCGTCGAGACCCGATGTGATCTCGTCACAGATAATCAGATCCGGTTTCGCCGCCAATGCCCGGGCGATGGCGACCCGTTGTTTTTCACCACCCGACAGTTCATGGGGGTATCGGGTGGCAAATTCCGGCGGCAAGTTAACCCGCTGCAAAAGCCGGTTGATTTTGTCGTCCATTGCCCCTGTGTCCTGGCCCGGATAAAGTTTTAAGGGGCGCGACAGGATGGTCCCAATGGACTGGCGTGGATTTAAGGACAGGTCCGGGTTTTGGAAAATGATCTGAACCTTTTGACGATAGGAACTATCCATTTGGGCAACGGACGGGATTGGCTGACCGTCCAGCTCCAGGTGTCCCAAAAATGGTCTTAATCCGACAAGGGCCTTTGCCAGGGAGGATTTACCGCAACCGGATTCTCCGACCAGCCCCAGCGTTTCGCCACCATGCAAATCCAGATCCACATCATTGACCGCATGAATGACCTTTGGTTGGCGCCCCATCAGACGGGCAAACAGATCGGGCCGGGAAATGTGAACGGACAGGTTGTTCAGGGACAACAGGGGGGGTTCGCTGATCTCCAGACGAACACCCATTTGGCTGTTTTCGTCAGAACCAATGGCTTGGTAGAGGACCGTCTGCCAGTAGGGACAGGCGACGGCATGGCCGAAATCTTGGGCAAGCTCAATCGGTCCCCGGCGACATGGGTCGGTGGCGAACTGGCAGCGCTCGGCAAAGTTACAGCCGGGGATGGCGACCGTCCGATCCGGCAAGGACCCGGGAATTGAAATCAAAGGCGTTTGCTCCCCATCTGTCGCGGCTTTTGGCAAACTGGCGAGCAGGGAACGGGTATAAGGGTGGCGGGGTTGCGCGAACAATTGCCGGTTTTCCGCGACTTCGGCAATCCGGCCGGCATAAATCACCGCGACCCGATGGGCAATTTCGCGGACCACACCCAGATCATGGGAAATAAACAGGGCAGAAACACCTGTGCGTTTTTGCAGGTCGCGAAACAAATCCAAGATGGTAACAGCCGTGGTCGCATCAAGCGCCGAGGTTGGTTCATCAAACAGGATCAATTCTGGATCACAGGCAAACGCCAGGGCGATAACCGCCCGCTGTTTTTCACCGCCCGACACCTCGTGCGGGTACTTGAGCGCCATGGTCTGGGTGTCGGGTAAATCAACCATTTTTAACAGGCGGTCGGTTTCCTGGCGGATTTCCGACGGGTTTAACTGGCGATGGCGCGCCAGGGTTTGCCTGAAATGTTCACCCAGGGTCAGGGTCGGGTTCAGGGAACCGCCCGGGTCCTGAAAAACCATGGCAATGCGTTTGCCACGGATCCGATTGAGGGCGGGTCCTTGCAGGCTGTGCAAGGCAACATCGCCCAACAGAATCTGTCCGGTCTCATGGGCGACCCGTCCGCGCAGGGCGCGCATGATGGCTAAGGCCAGGGTGCTTTTACCGGACCCGGATTCTCCCACAAGCCCCAGCACCTCACCTTTGCCAATGTGCAAATTGATGGCGTCGAGAACCTTTAGGGGGCCCTTGTCCGTGCCATAGGAAACACCATAGTTTTTAAGGGTAAGGGTGGTTTGTGTGCCCATGGTTTTCAGTCGTTTTTTGGGTTGAGGGCGTCGCGCAAGGCGTCGCCAAGCAAATTAAAGGTAATGGCGACCATGGCAATGGACAGGCCCGGCCAAACGATGGTCCAGGCATTTCTGAACATGAAGGCCCGGGCTTCCGAAATCATCAATCCCCATTCCGGTGCCGGCGGCTGTGAGCCAAGCCCCAAAAAACTCAGGGTCGCCAGAAGCATGATGGCAAAGGCCACACGAATGGTCGCTTCAATGATCACCGGGGCCAGCATATTGGGGGCAATTTCACGGCTCATTATCCACAGCGGTGATTCTCCGCGGGCGACCGCCGCCGCCACATAATCGCTGGTTCGTACGGATAAAGTGACACTGCGGGCAATCCGCGCCATCCCCGGGGAAAAGGCGATACCGATGGCAACCACCGCGTTGGTGCCGCTTGGGCCCAGCACGGTAATGATCAGCAAGGCAAACAACAGGCTGGGTATGGCCATCAGGGCGTCGACCAAACGCATGATTACCTCATCGATCCGGCCGCCGAGATAGCCGGAAAGGATGCCAATGGCACCGCCAATTCCCGCACCAATCAGGGTGGCGAAGAGGCTCAGCAGCACGGTCGTCCGCGCGCCCCACAGGAGGCGACTGAGGATATCCCGTCCGAACTGGTCCGTGCCCAAAAGGAATTCCGGTGTCGGACCCACAAGGCGGCTGGAATAATGGAAGGTTTCCGGATCATAGGGGGCCAGCGCCGGCCCGAGAATCACCTCTATCGCCAAAACAACCAGCAGTATCAACCCCACAACGCCGTGTGGTTGGCGCAGCAAACGGGACATAAAATCAGTCATATTGAATACGCCGATCGAGATACACATAAGCCAGGTCGGCGAGCAGGTTTGACAAGGCATAGGTAAAGGCCATGACCAGGGCGCCAGCCTGAATCATCGGTAGGTCCCGTTCCTGAATGGAAACAATTAACAATCGGCCGATGCCGGGGAAGGCAAATATTTCTTCGACCACGATGATGCCGCCGATCAGATAGCCGACGTCGAGGGCGAGAACGGTTATCGTCGGCAGCATGGAATTGCGCAGGGCGTGACGAATTAATACGGTTGTTGTGGAAAGCCCCCGCAGGCGCGCCGCCAGCACATAATCAGCATGCAGGGCATCGGCCATTTCGGACCGTACCATGCGCATCACATGGGCCGTGAGGACGATCGCCAGGGTGATCACCGGCAGCGCGATGTGCCACAACCCTTTGGTAAAATTTTCCGTAATCGGCACATAACCGCTTGCTGGAAACAAGGCGATATCGGGAGCTGTCAGCCAAACCAGCAACAACGTCGCCAGGACAAACTCCGGCAGGGATATGCCAATATAAGAAATCATGCTGACCCCGAAGTCGGCTGCTTTGCCGCGCCGTACGGCGGCAATCACGCCCAGAGGTATGGCGATGATCACCACCGCAATGAGGGCGAAAGCCGCCAGCAGCAGGGACCGGCCCAGGGCCTGAAAAACCGTATCGGCAACCGGCAGACCAGAGCGCAGGGAAGTGCCTAAATCGCCTTGCAACAGGCCGCTGATCCAGCGCCAGTATTGTACATAGGCCGGTTGATCGAGGCCAAGTTTCTGTTCCAGGGCGACCAGGGCATCGGCCGTTGCGTATTCGCCCAACAACATGGTCGCCGCATTGGCCGGCAAAATCTGGGTAATGCCAAATACCAGCGCCGATACGACCAGCGCGGTGATTATCAAATACAGCAGACGTTTGAAAATATATTGAAGGGACATAACACAATCAATTTATCGAATAGCGGGGTCCGGCGACCAGGTCGCCGGACCGGTGAAGGTTCACCGTTTGGGTGCACCCACACCAAGGGAGACTTTTTCCAAACTGAATGTGGCCCCACGGGGATGAAGATTGTAATTCTCCACATAGTTCTGATTGGCACTCAACAAATCAAAAAAGACCGGCACCAAAACCGGCAATTCCTTTTGCATGAGTTTTTGCGCATCGCCATAAAGCTGTTGTCGTTTTGCCGTGTCCGTCGTTGTCCGTGCGGCGTTCACCAATCCATCAAACTCCTTGTTGTTCCAGCGGGTCTCGTTCCAGGCCGCATCGGAGGTCAACAGGAGTTTGAACAGGGCGTCTTCCGTCGGTTGCATGTTGTAAAACCCCACATAAAAGTCACCCTTCTTCCAAACCTGTTTGAGGTAGGTTGCATGGGCCATGGTTTCGACTTTGATATTAAAACCAGCGGCTTTCGCCATCTCACGAATGGTTACGGCCAATGTCTGACGGTATCCGGGTTTTACGGAGGCGACCATGGTCAAATCGATGCCATTGGGATAACCGGCTTCCGCCAACAGCGCCTTGGCACGTTTGATGTCCGGTGTTTTCTGTTTGGCATCGGCATAATAACGGTAGGCCGAATTGATCGGTGAATCATTGCCCGGCGTGCCATACCCTTCGGCAACAAAATCGATCATCGCCTGACGATCCAGGGTCAGCGACAGGGCTTCGCGGACCCGGTGATCATTAAACGGTTTGCGGTCGTTGGCCATGACAACATCAATGAAACGGCCGGACGGGGTCCGTTGCCCGGTAACCCCCGATGCCCCACTGATGCGTTTAAAGTCGGCCGGCGGAATTTCAAGGGCCAGGTCAACTTCTCCGGCAACCAGGGCAGCCATTTCGGCTGATGAGTCGGGGAATACCATGACTTCGATCCGGTCAAGATAAGGGTATTCGGAGATGAAATAGTCGGGATTTTTTTCGACGACGATCAATCGATCCGGCTCATAACTGACAAGTTTGAAAGGCCCCGTTCCAATGGCTTCGCGGCTCAGTCGATCAAAATCACCGGTGACAATCTCGGCCGGCGCAATTTTTGCCGTCGTATAAGCGAGGGCGCTGGGCAAGTCGCCGTACCCGGTCGAAGTTTTAACAATCACGGTATTTCCAGGACCGGCGGAAACGCCGGAAATGGGACCCAGATTACGGCGGCCGGGTGATCCGGTTTTTTTATCGAGGATCGCCGTCAGACATACCACAACATCCTTGGCGGTAACCGGGTTGCCATTGTGAAATTTGGCGTTCGAACGTAGCTTAAATGTCCACTCGGTCAGATCCCCGTTGGATGTCCAGCTTTCCGCCAGATCCGGTACCACTTCCATTCCTTTTCCCAGTCTGGTCAGGCCGCTGTACAGTAGCTCGCCCAGAACATATTCCGAATTAAGGCGTTGCAGGAGGGGATTTAAGCGACCGGGCGCACGGTTGACACTAACCCGCAATGTACCGCCTTTACTGGCTGCAAAACTGGACTTTGCCCACAGTGGCAGGGTCAATCCAGTGACCGAAAGGGTTGCCATACCACCGAGAACACTTCGGCGGTCAATGGTTTTTGAATCCTGTGACATGTCTTTCTCCTCTGTTTATTAAGATCAATTTTTATGGGTTTTCAGGTCTGCGGTCTGCGTAAAGTCTTTCGCCAGATAGAACATAAGCGACCGTGCCAACCCCATGAGGTCGTCAGTCGTCGTATGTTCGTCTGCGGCGTGAACGTTTCTGTCGGGCCGGCTCAAACCGCCCAGCAGGATCTCCTTGTGGCCGGTCATCTGGGCCCACCCCATATCGGAACTGGTGGACGACCCCCACACCCTAAAATCATCCCGGGGCCAGCCAAAGCCTTGCGACAAGGCGGCCACCCAGCGCGGCCAATAGGTGTCGCCGTCAGGGTCCGTAACCGGTGCCAGATGGCCCTCGATGTCCCAGTTCCAATCCACCAGACGGGTTTTTGCAGCGGCATCGGAAACACATTTTTGGATTTCCTCGATAACCGCCTCAGAGTGTTCTTCCGGCAGGTAACGGCGATTGATATTCACTTCAAACACTGCAGGTAAACTGGAGCCTTTGGCGCCGCCACGGGCCATGGTCAAAGTTAATCGGGCGTGCAGGGGGCCGCCCGCAGACACCGGCGGTGGCGGTAACGCGCTGACCCGGGTCTCGACATCTGATTTCAGGGCCTGCAGGGCCGCCAGTATGGGCAAGGCCTGTTCGATGGCATTGACCCCATTACCCGGATCCCCCGAATGGGTCGCCCGCCCAAAAAACCGCAGTCTGAGATCCAGACTGCCAAAACACCCGGCCCAGATCCGGGGCAGCGCCTGGCCGTTCAGACAGAGAATTGGTCCGTCAACCCGCTGGGTTTCCGCCAGATACCGAATTCCCGGATAGAGGCCGCCTTCCTCGTCCGTGCAAAACAACAGGACCGGGTTAAAACCGTATTCCAACTGACAGTGATCCAGGGCCCGGATAGCCGCCAACGTGGCGGCGATGGTGCCCTTCATGTCTGCGGTTCCACGGCCGAATAATTGATTATCCCTTTGGGTTAATTGTAAGGGCGGGACCGACCATCCATCCCCCGGCGGAACTGTGTCCACATGAAAATAAATACAATGGGTTGGTGCCCCATTGGCGCGTCGGGCAATAACATTGGTTCGCGCCCCATGACTGCCCTGGTTAGACCACAACTCGTTCGGGACATTGACATATTCCGTTTCAAACCCCAAGGGGGCGAGCAGGGCAGTCACATGATTGGCAAAAACATCATATCCGGCACCGGGGGGAAACGACGTATCGATGGCAATCAGCCCGGCCAGATCTTCAATCATCTGTGGGGCCTGGCCGCAAAGGGCAGCCTCCGCCCGCTGAAAGTTTTCATTTTGCACAATACCGGTCCGCCCTCACCTAAAAAACGCTATCGCCTTGTGTCTGAATTTTTATTTCTATATGTTATATAGAAATAAAACTACGGCTCTCTAATTGAGTCAAGGGAGAACATGATTTCGATGGCGTCCGGTCCCAATCCTTTAGTCGGCGGCGACCTGGTTGGCGTCCGTTCAGTGCCCCTTTACGAACAGGTTAAACGTCAGATTTCCGAATTAATTTTGCTCGGCACCTGGACCCCGGCGACCGTGTTACCGGGCGAACATGATCTGGCTGGGAAATTTGGCGTGTCGGTTGGTACGGTTCGCAGGGCGCTTGGGGAATTAACCTTTGAGGGCCTGTTAACCCGGCGCCCGCGCATCGGCACTGTGGTCACGGGACGCTCCCCACATCACCGGCTGCGTCATTTTTTCCAATATTTCCGCCTGCACAGCGATACCGGAAAACTGCTGAAATCCGACGTGCGTATGGTCAGCGCCATCATCGATAGGGCGACAGAAACAGAAGGTGCACGATTAAACCTCAGCTCGGAAACCGAACCTCAGGTTCTCCGGCTCAAACGGGTTCGCCTTATTGAGGACCGCGCGGTCATGTGGGATGTATTTACCATGCCCAGCCGATTATTGCCGGAATTTCCCCTACACGACGTACCGGCCCGTTTGTATGTCTATTTATTGGAGGTATACGGAATCCGCATTTCCGCCGTGCGCGAAAGCCTGTCGGCTGAACTCGCCAATGATCAGGATAAAACGCTGCTCGAATTTACCGACATAAGACCGGTGATGCAAATTGAAGAAGTAGCCTACGACCCCGCCGGCACCCCCATCAGCTGGACCATCCACCGGGCCCTGACCGAAGGGTATCGCTATGTCAACGAAGTGAATTGACCTTGGCCAATGAGCCGCACGGCAGCCCGCTGGTAAACTCTTGTCGGTCGGCCCAATCGACGATCCACAGGGCGGCAGCGCGGTTTTGTTGGTCCCGGGCTCAACCGCGCCGCCATCCGGGTCGATCTCAATCCGTCGGGTGCGGACCGTTAAGCGGGTGTTCTGTGTTTAACATAAAGCTTCTCTGACTGGGTTGATTTGCAGCCGCAGGGTATGAACAAATGTGCGCCTCGTAAACAGCGCTAAGATCGCAACCCAGCCATGCAGTTACCGCAAACCCGCGATGACCCGTCCGCCTGGTACGGCTTCAGTCCATTATTCCGGTAAAAATTCTTTTATATCGCAGCCCCACCGTTCGCGATAGGATAGGGTCGCTTTTCCAGCCTGAACCGGATGGCCGGGATTACAGTCGAGGAGAAAAACATGTTTAAAAGAATTTTAGTGGCAACCGATGGTTCGAACCCTGGCACCAAAGCCGTTGCAGCGGCGGCCAATATTGCCGCCACCTATGGGGCGTCTTTGACCGTCGGCCATGTCAAACTCCACGGCGAACCGCCGTCCGCCTTTCGTCGAATGGCCGAAGTCGAACATTTGGTTCGCGCGCCGTCCGTCCAGAAACCCGACGTCAAAAACATATCGGGTGGTTTGATTGCGCAAATCACCAAAGCCGAACGAAACCGGGTGTCCCAGGATGTCATGGATGCCCTTGCCGAACAAATCACCAACCACGCCATTGCCCTGGCAAAAAAAAGTGGCGTGAAACAGGTTTCCGCAGAAATCCTCGAAGGCGATACGGCCAACCGCATTCTGAAAATCGCCAAAAAAATCGATGCGGACCTGATTGTTATGGGCACCCGGGGGTTTGGCCCGATCAAGGCGCTTCTGATGGGCAGCACATCTTTGAAAATCTCCCAGCTGGCGACCTGCGCCTGCCTGACGATCAAATAACCTGGCAGCTTATTATTCAAAATTAGGGAATTCTAATGTCGGCAGTCGTCGCCAGCAGGTGAGGATCCGTTCCCAGCAAAACCAAAGTTTTTCCGGTTGCCTTAAAAGTTTCCGTTGCGCGGTGTCCGATCCAGTTCTTTTCATAAAAAACCGTGGATTTGCCGACGGCGCAGGTCCGGCAGGATTATCTTCGGTCGAACGATTTTCTTTCCAATTTAGCAGTGGTAATTTGAATTTTAAAATTTTATTCCGAGCGCGGATATTCAACTCGTCATGAATGAAAAAATCTTCCCAAAAAACAATCAAACCTTAACTCTACGGCAGGCCATAGACCTTGCGATGCAACATCAAAGTGCAGGCCGACTGGTTGAAGCCGAAGACATCTACAACAAAGTTTTACAACTTGAAGCCGATCATCCGATCGCTTTAGCCCAACTTGGCGTGATCGCCCAGTCAGTCGGCAAAAACCACATGGCCATTGAGCTTCTGCAAAAATCAATAAAAGCCCAACCGCAAAACTCTGCTGCACAAAACAACCTCGGCAATTTGTATAATGACCTTCAAAGATTTGAAGACGCAATCATCTGCCTAACCAGGGCGATTTCACTAAATCCCGAATTTGCCGAAGCCCACGCCAATCTTGGCCGTTCATACCTGGAAATGGGCGACCTCAATAAGGCTTTACTG
>JAJFII010000018.1 GCA_021775095.1 Rhodospirillales bacterium | reverse complement strand
TTGACCCAATGGAACCGAGACGGAATCGACCGTATGGGTATCAGACAGATCGACGTCTGTGTCGTTGGCCAGAACATCGACCGTGATTGTGGCATTCTCATCCGTCGTACCGGTATCGACGTTGGCGACGGGGCCGTCGTTTGATCCGGTCACCGTCAGCGTTAACGTCGATGATGCAGATGCGTTGTGGTTATCCGACATCGAGTAATCAATGGTGACAGTCGTGCTCTCGCCCACCGCCAGATAATCAAAGTCAGTACCCGGCGACCATTCGACCTGGTTGTTTACAATAACGACGGTGCCCTGACCGGCGGCAACCGAAGCCGTATCAACGGTATGAGTGTCGGAAAGATCGACGTCTGTGTCGTTGGCCAGAACATCGACCGTGATTGTGGCATTCTCATCTGTCGTACCGGTATCGACGTTGGCGACGGGGCCGTCGTTGGTGCCTGTGATTATGATAAGTGCCGTGGCTGTCGAAGTTTCTCCCGCAAGGTCTGAAATTGAATAGGAGACCTCAGCCTGGGCTGATTCATCCACTGCTAAATATTGGTAATCCTGGCCCGGATTGTAGACCACTTGATTGTCGACAATCGATACACTGCCGCCTCCCAAAGTGACAGAGACGGTGTCAACGGTTAACACATCTAAATGATCCGTGTCCGTATCGTTGGCAAGAACATTGATGACGACCGAATTATCTTCAATCACCTCGCCCGTATCGTCAACGGCAACAGGGCCTGTATTGATCAAATTAACTTCGACGTTTTCCCAGTTCGACGCTGATAGATCCATCGTCGAAAACTCATAGGTCGCACTCCCTTCGCCACCTTCACCACCACCTTTGTGACCGTTACCGCTTTCACCCGGGTCGTTGTTCTCGGCGACGAAATTTTCGAACGCCGTGATGTCGGCAGAAATAGAGGCATCCTGAGCCTCGCCATAGGTCAGGTCCAGTTGCAGCGTATCGACGCCTTTGCCGCCATTATAAATATCGACCGAGTCCAGATTATCCTGCATTGTATAAATGCCGGTATCGCTATTTTCGCCGCCGTCGACGACGTCATCGCCGCTGCCGCCGATCAGAACATCCGAACCCTCACCACCTACAAGAATATCATTACCCGCGCCGCCGTCGAGAAAATCGCCAAGGCCACCTTCCGCACCTTCACCGGCTTCTAGAACGTCATTACCGGCGCCGCCAAACAGATGGTCGGCACCTTCGCCACCTTTGAGGTGATCGTTACCCGACCCGCCGTCAAGACGGTCGTTGCCTTCGCCACCTTCCAAAATATCATCACCGTCGCCGCCTGAAAGCACATCGTTCCCGGCCCCGCCCTTTATGTGGTCATTTCCAGCACCCCCGTCGATGACGTCGGCACCCTCGCCACCCTCAAGCTGATCGTTACCGTCGCCACCGAAAATCAGGTCATCCCCGGAACCACCTTTGATACGATCATTGCCGGCGCCGCCGTCAATTTTGTCGGCACCTTCACCACCTTCCAAGCGGTCGTTACCGTCACCTCCGGAAATATCATCATCTCCCGCCCCGCCCTTGATGTGGTCATCACCAGCACCGCCGACGAGAACATCGTTACCGCCTTTGCCATTTATTCGATCATCGCCGGGCCCGCCAATTAGGACATCATCGCCCGGTGTGCCTTTAAGTTTGAGCCCGCTGGAAGGCCCGCCTTCGGCACCCTCACCGCCTTCTGCTGGTTCATTGCCGACGGGCGTATTGCCACTTGACGGGCCAACTGGGACATCGTGCAAATTTGTTCCTTTTGCTTTGACATTCTTATCTGGTTTGCCTGATATTTTTTTACCCATCATTGATCTCCATTTCGGCGGGCATGTGTTTCCCACTTGGTTGGCTCATCTTATCTGACCTGACCCTTAACCAGGATCCGTCGACTACAGGTTCTCCCGATGAGAATTGGCGAAAAATCAACGAATCCTATCATTATATAAACCCATAAGGGTTTCTCTCCATAGTGACGTCTGCTACATATCTCCTTATTTCATCGACTTTGTGGCCAATGCGATATCTTCCATTTTTTGCTTGTTTAGAACGTAAAGAACATTCGATTTGCGATGGATAATTCCTTCGCTTGTGAGGTGGCCAAATATTCGCGCCACGGTTTCCCGTGTAACCCCGACCTCTCTGGAAAGTGCTTTTTGAGTAGGAACCGGGTAAATTTCAAATTCCCCGGAGCCGGAGGCAGGATTCGGTTTTGCTCTCCGAAGAAGTTCGACACAAATACGTTGCTCCGCACCAAGGACGCTAAGATCAATTATTTTTTCGTCAGTTGTCCGGATAATTCCCGCCAATTTATTCAAAAGTAAAATCGTAATTGGCGGATAGGCGGTCACAAGATCTATGAATTCATCTCCCGTTATACGGGCAACCCGACAATCTGTTCTGGCGACAACCGTTGCTGATCGGGGTTTGTTATCTATGGCCGCAATTTCACCAAAATAACCACCTTTCCGGAGACCGGCAAAAGCCACCGCACGACCAGAATCCGAAAAGCTCAAGACCTGTACTTCGCCTTCCAGTAGAAAATAAACATCCGAGTTCCTGTCGCCCCGTTCAACAATAATGGACCCCGGCTTAAACTGAAGCCAGTGGCATTTTGTTTCTAACTGTTGTAAGTTTTCAGGTGAAAGGCAGTCAAACAGGGTAACTACAGAAAGGTTGTTTTCTGTATTTGCGTTTCCAGTTGTGACCCATTCCCTCGAGCGGGTTCCCGTTTCTGTGTCGAGTTCATTTTCGTCAAGTCCGCTTCCGGGACGACCCTTGTCAGGCATCATCCTTAACCTCAACGGCCCAATGCAGACATAAAATATAATATAACCGAATAGGCATCGTATACCAATTCTTATGAAATTGTAAGCTGAGTTGGTACCGATTACCCGGAGCCTTCTTTCAGTTGAAAGCCGATTGTAGAAGTCTACATTCATACGTTTAATCTATGGTGGCAATTCGGAGTAGGGCAGGGGGCTTTGACTGCAGGAGTTTATAAACCGTAAGTCGAAGGGGATTTCTTTTGCCACATATGCCGTTGTCACCGCCTTGCACCACCAGTGAGTTCAGAACTTTTCATATGTCATCGCATTAAATCCGACGGGTTTTAAAGGGAATTAAAATTATTTAGAACCTTTATATACAACCAATTTTTGATGGCCTTTCACGGCGGCACCATGGGAATGAATTCTGCAGGGACCACCATCTCTTTTAAGATATTGACTTTAAACGATTTAATTGGATGTTTTTTAAATATCTATGACCCGCCCTGGTCTCCGTTTGGAAGGAAGATGCGATGCTTGATCAGTAGTCTATTATGCGGTTCCGAGTGCCAGCTACCGCTTGGCTCCTTGGTTTGAAAATGACCTGCCGCTTGTATGGGTAAAGCAGCCCCTGGAACTGGACTCCCATAGAATATGAATCCAATATTTTTTGACAATATTAAGAGGATCGTAATTCATTACACCTATTATCTGTGGTATATTGTTTGATTTGATTGTATGAGCAAACTCAATTTACGCTTTTCGCAATTGACTTATGACGATAGTTTTGGGAGGGTATTGCGAGATAGGGGACAGATAGTTTATTTTCCTATTCGTATCTCTAAGCGCTGCATCGTTTCACCCAGCGAGACTATGATGAGTAGTAAAGGAATTTTTGAATGGAAAAGAAAATGATCCGGTTTATTCGTGGCCTTAAAAAAGACCAGAGTGGTGCTACTGCCATTGAGTATGGTTTGATTGCAGCGCTTATTGCTGTGGTTATTATTGCTGGGATTACACTCATTGGTACGGATGTTGGTAACACCTTCAATAGCGTCGCAAATAGTCTAAGTAACTAAAATCTGACGAAGGCGCCCCTGGTTTGGGGTGCGAATCGTCTCTGCTTGCGGTTAGGGCTTTATATCTGGCAAGGAGCTGGTGGCAGCAGAAGTCTTTGGAAAAAGGCCTTTCAGGAATGGAAGTGCATTGGAAGCAATCCGTTGCCCGTCTCGTAAAAGATAAACAGGCTGCGACAGCAGTTGAGTATGGATTGATTGTCGGACTTATTGCCGTCGTCATTGTTGGTGGCTTGGCGATAATGGGTGAAACCGCTGGTAATACGTTCAATAACGTTGCTAATACGCTTGATAATTAAAAGCTGAGCATTTGTTGATCTCAGGTCGGGTTTGGTCGCCTGCCGTTATATGTGTGATACGGAGGCTCGTTTGCAACCGCCCGTCCTTCCCTCCTTTGAAATAGCAGCCCTGACCGTATATTTAAGCGTCCTAATTTTGGCTGCCATCTCCGATGCGAGGCGACTAGAAATCCCAAACTGGATTTCGCTGGTATTGGCCGCCAGTTTTTTACCCGCCGCCGTTTTAGCGGGACTTTCACCCTCTGCTATTGCAATTCAATACGTTCTCGCTCTCGCGACGTTTGTTGTTGCAGCGATTCTGTTTTCCGTCGGCCTGTTAGGCGGCGGTGACGTTAAATTTGTCAGCGCGACGGTTATATGGATTCATTGGCAACAGATTGGGTTTTATTTTTTTTGTATGGCTGTTTTGGGAGGCGTCATTGCCGCGGTTGTCCTGGTGCTAGGTAAAGTTCAGGCACTGGCCTTCCTTAAAACCAGAATTCCCTGGATGAATGACAACCGCTATCCGCCCCATTCCATACCCTACGGGGTGGCGATTGCCAGCGCGGCCCTGGTGGTTGTGGTTCAGTCGAATTTTTCGTTGTTTGGTCGCTTCATCATTGGGGCCCATTGACCCTATGCCATGCGTCAGGTTGCAAATCCCCGATAAAAAAATAAGGTTGGTTAGTTTTAACAGTGATCAAAGAACAGGTGGGCAATAAAAGTGACTGACAGTGCGCAAAGTCGTCTTCAACAGATATCAGCACGGACCTATGGGTTTCCCGACGACCCGGAAATGACCATGTATATTCCGGAAAACGACGTCGATCAGCCGGTCCTATCGCTTGTGATTCCAGCCATGAACGAAGCCGAGGTCATGGCAGAATTTATGGATTGGTGTTTGCAGGGAATCGAAAAAGCAGGTGTTTCCGCCGAAATTCTGATCCTCGACAGTTCCGACGATCTTACCCCTGACATTGCCCTATCCATGGGCGCGCGGGTCCTAAAAACACCAGTGCGCGGTTTGGGGCGGGCTTATCTGGATGCAATGCCAAATATTCGAGGCCAGTTTGTCATTCTGGGTGACGCCGACTGCACCTACGATTTCCGTGAAATTGCGCCGTTCATGGAACAATTTGACCTAGGCAATGAATTTATTCTGGGGTCGCGGTTCGCTGGTTCCATCGAAGACGGGGCAATGCCGCCGTTGCATCGTTATTTTGGCACGCCGCTGACAATATTTTTGTTGAATATGATCTACGGAACCTCATTTTCCGATATTCATTGTGGCATGCGCGGCCTGACCCTGGACGCCTTTAAGCGTATGAACCTGAAATCGCAATCGTGGGAATACGCTTCTGAAATGGTCGTCAAATCGGTGCGTTTGAAGCTCAAAACCGTGCAAGCTCCGGTTCATTTTTACAAGGACCGCGAAGGTCGTGTCAGCCACCACAAACGCATTGGCTGGTTTTCACCCTGGTATGCGGGCTGGATAAATTTGAAAGCGATGTTCATTCACGGCAGCGATTTTTTTGTGTTAAAACCGGGCCTGCTTTTGCTTCTTTTGGGCCTGCTGATCATGGTTCCGCTCAGTTGGGGACCGATAACCATCGGTGGTATACGGTTTTCTCTGAATACCATGTTCCTGGGGTCGACGTTTGCGATCTTCGGTCTGCAATGTATCTTTTTGGCGGGGCTGGCGCAGGGGATTTACGATCCGGTCGGCGATATTCGCCAAAAATGGACCCGGCGTTTTCCCTATACGCCGACCGTGGCGGCAGCCGGGTTGGTTTTCTGTATCGGATTTCTGTTATGCGTTAATTTTGTAATGGCCTACGCCGGCGCGGGTTATCGGCTGTTTGACAGTATGGTCGGGACAAATCATCTCGGTGTTTTCGGTCTGACGACGGTCATAATGGCGTTTGTTACATTTGTTTCAACTCTTTTGCTGCATGCGATTGCTGCCAATCTGCCGGAACCGGCGGTCAACACAAAAGAGGCGCAATAGTGGTCTTGCCTGACGCCCCTGCTGATGTTGATGACACGTATTGGAATAGCCATTGGCAACGTTATTCCGAAGCGACGCGGCTTAATCCCGGGCAGCGTTATCGCCGTAAATGTATCACACGCATGTTGGGATCGACTGCCGGCCTAAGCGGTGCGACAATTCTTGATGTCGGCAGTGGTGCCGGGGATTTATTGGAAATGCTCTCACGCAAGTTCCCAAACGCGGAGCTTGCCGGAATAGACCGCAGCGACAAGGGGCTGGAAGTTTCGAAACAACTCCTGCCAAACAGCCGTTTGCGGAAAGTAGATCTGGATGCTGACCAAACCGTTCCGCCAGACCTCGAAAAATGGGCAAGTCACATTGTCTGTTCAGAAGTGCTGGAGCATATGGAGCGGCCGCTTCTGGTCCTTAAAAAGCTGGCAGACTACATGAAGCCGGGCGGTACCTTGGTAATTACCGTACCTGGCGGGCCAAAATCGGCATTTGACAGATCCATTGGGCATTTCAGACATTATACACCGGCCCATCTTCGTCGTGATCTGGAAGACGCCGGATATCGGGTTGACCTGGCGACGGGAAGTGGCTTTCCGATGTTTAATCTTTATCGCCTGGTGATATTGATGCGGGGAGAAAAATTGCACCAGGATATCGACGGAAAACCCGGTCCGCTGGCGCGCTGTGTCATGGCGGCGTTCAGGGCGGTCATCGGTTGTTCGTTTTTCGCCTCGCCCTGGGGATGGCAGGTTATTGCGATTGCCAGAAAACCGGGCGAAAGGTTTAGGTGAAGAAAGGACTTGCACTTTGTTAAGGCCCGCCCTGTTGCGAAGCGCCCTTCTGCTCGTAGTGATAATCGTGCTGCCTGCCGTTGGTTTGCGCATCTGGGCGACCGGCGGCGATTTATGGATTGATGAAGTCTGGTCGCTTGACCAAATTCAGGTTGCCCGCCAATCGGCCGATCTGAAAGACTGGATCGCCCTGCTGTTTCATTCAAACACACATGCTTTGAACAGTGGGTATCTGGCTTTTGTCGGGCCTGACGCGTCTCCGCTCGCATATCGGTTCCTGTCGTTGATAAGCGGCATCATGATGCTGTTGGTGGCGATCTGGATCGGTTTCAGGAAAAGTGTTTCGACCGGTGTGATCGCGGCCATTCTGTTTGGATTGAGTTATCCTCTGATCAATTATTCCGGCGAAGCGCGGGGGTATGCGCCAATGATGCTGTGTGCTCTGGCGGGTTTTGCCTTGCTTACGTCGTATCTTGATAAGCCGTCGCTGCAGGGCCTGATTGGGTTTGTCTGCGTTAGCCTGTTGGGATTGCTGTCACACCTGTTGTTTGGCATTGTTCTGGCGGGTTTCGGATTGTGGGCTGCGGATGATGTTCTCAGAGATCGAAAGTCGGTCGTCGCCGCCATTGCCCGATTGGTACCGTTATTTGGGCTACAATTCATCGTTTCCACACTTTTTGCCGTGGTCGCCGTCAACAACATGGTGCGCGGAGGTGACTGCTGTCCTGAACTGGCGCTGCCATCGATCCGGATCATGACTTACTGGACCCTTGGACTGGATGCCGATCAGGTAACTTCTTACCTGCCCCTGGCGATGGTTGCCGGGGCGGCGCTGACTTTGGTTATTGGGTTGATGAGACAAAAACAGTCGGTGGCTGTTTTTTACGCCATTGTATTAATTGTTTTCCCGCTTGTGACCGTCGCCGTCGAGCAAAGCCCACAAGTCATCCATCGATACTTCCTACCCATGGTTTTGTTCCTGCTGCTTTTATTTTGCGACGCCCTTGGCAATTGCTGGGATGCGGGCGGTTGGAAAAAATGCGCCTCCATCCTCTTCATCGTCGGGTTTTGCCTGGGTCAGGCCGGCTTGCTGGTAAATTTTGCAAACGGTGGGCGCGGCCACTATGGGGACGCCTTAAAATTCATATCCGCGGCTGACAGCCGCCGGCAAACCGTGACCGGTTATCCGACATTCAGCGTTGGCTCGGTTTTTAAAAGTACCGCGAAATCGATGAAGCTTGAGGACCGTCTGGATTTTGTTGCGGCAAAAAACGAGGGGGCAGTGGCGGCCGACTGGTTTATTAACGGGTATTTGGACGGTCGACTGGCGGACCCGGTTATCGAGCGAAAAATTCCCTCGGGCATGAGCAAACCCTATCAACTGGTCAAAGTGTTTCCGCAGTGGGGGTTATCGGGCGACGCCTGGGCTGTCTATCGGCTCCAGCCCTAGCCGCTTGCGGTCTACAACAAACAGTTTCAAATGCTTATTTAAGGCTTGCGGCAGGACAACCGGTTTGAGCCAGTCAGGTGCTGGTGGGTTGAGCAAACGGTGGTAAAGACTGCCCGAGGGCGCATCGGTCAAAAAATATTTATCGTCGGCGGAACCCGGACACAACAACAGCATGGTAACCGCGCGTTTTTGGATAATGGTTTTTGCCGTCTGATCCTCAACAGCGCGGAACAGACCATAACCGTCCAGAATGCCGCTCACATTTCGATGATGAACCGTCGCTACGGCTTTGTGTTTTGTCCGATAAATCAACTCCGGCCCAAAATTGGCCGAGGCAACGATTGTTTGCGGTATGTGGTTCAATGGCGGGTCATTTAATATCAGCGACAAATCCCGGACCGGGCAAGCGCTTTGTATTTCAGCCAATCGCTGGGCGTCGGATTTGCCGAAATACAGTATCGATGCGCCGACAATCAGTGGCCCCGTGGCGACGCCTGTGATCACCATGGCTTTGACCAAAATCCGGGTCGGAAAAAGCAATCGCCGCGATAGCGATAGATCGATAAAAAAAATCATGTCGCCAATCAGGATCGACAAAAAGATACCCGCATATAAACACCAGCGAATCCAAGTGATGCCAAGTGCCATGTATACGGCGAGACAGGCCCCGATCAGCAGCCATGTCCAAAAAGTCGTTGAGCCGTAGCTCTGTTGCAATCGCCAACCAAGCCATGGCACCGCAAACAGGGCGCTGCCGAAATAGATAAATAACCGGGCGATGTCGCTGATCGGCTGATATTCGGAAATATGGGCATATATGGGTTGAATGGCTTGATCTGCATCGTTCAGGGGATTGCCGATGATTTTCGGGAACAGAAAAACCAGGGTTGCTGCACAAATTGTGATACCGCCTGCAACCGTCAGCGCCCGCATGACCATGGTTTGATCGGGCTTAAACCTTTCGATAAAAGCCAGGGTTACCCAAAAAACCAGAACGAACAGGCCAAGCACAAAATGAATGATCGATAGGCGATCATATTCAAAGGCGGTGAACCCGCTTCCACCCCGCTCAATCAACAGGGCCAACAGTAATCCGCCGGTCATACCCGATGCCATGGAAATGTTTTGCTTCAGGTTCGTCGGTGTCGGTGCAAAAAACCATCGCAGGCCGAGCACGCTCAAACAGAGCGCCATATACAAAAGAAATTCCGGACCCACCCAGATTCCAAAGGCAATCGACAGCCCCGCCCAGAACCCGTATTTTGATAAAGCGCCATGGGTACCACTGTTTCTGATCAGAAAACCGATGGAGACGGCGATCAATAGGGCAAACAACATGTGATGGTCGGCGCGGCCAACAATCCCGAAAACCATGACACCCGCCTGTGCGGCACTAAGCGCACCTGCGAAACAGGCGGCAACGCGTCCCAGTAACGGCGTCAAGGCCCAGGCCAGGGCGGCGGCTGTCAGGACATGGAGCAGCGGGCTGACAATCGTACCGGCCCAAAACAGTGCCTGTGTAACGCCGATCACCGGGACCATGGGCGCAGCAACGGCAAGGACAATTAGATCAAACAACCGGGTCCAGTGAACGCTTGTGCCGTAAGGGGCGTTGGCATCGGGGATTGTGTTATCGAACCAGTCACCTGTATCAAGCAACTGCTGGATACGGATCAGGCGGGTATAACTGTCACCATCGGCAAAACCGCCGTTTGCCGTAATCTGATCGCCAAATTGCCACCAGGCCAATTGTATAAGGCTGACAAAAAGAACCACCGCTAACATTGATCCTGAAAAAACCTTCGCCTGTCTGGCCAAAGCCGGTTCAGGCATGGCCCGGGCCAGGTTTTAAATGGCGCTCCAGATCGGCAAGACCATCAGGCGAGCCAATTTCATAAAAGCGCCGGGCAGCAACAACGGCGTTCAGATTTCGGCTCAGGCTCAGTTTATGAAACAGCGTTGCCAAATCGTAGTTTTGATCGGCCGGAACGTGATCTAAAATGCTGGCTCGGGTCAAAAGGGACACTCCGTAGTCAATGTAATTCATTCTCAGTTTGTCCCGATCCGGGCTGTTTTTCTCATAAAGTTTGATTTTATTCTTTTCCATCAAAACATTGCTGGTATCCCATTTTCCGTCGTTTCGGAAAACCGCAAGAGTTGGCTGGGCCGATTTCTGATGCTGCCGCCAAAGAGATGACAGTTCGATATCGAGATAGGAATCTCCATACAGGACAAAAAATGCGTCGTCCATAAGGTTGTGGTCGACTGCCTGGCGGATGGCACCGGCGGTTCCCAGCGGCCGGTTGCCGTCGTCGACAAAACAAATATCAAGGCCCCATTTCCGGCCATCGCCGGTAAAATTGCGGATCAATTCAGCTTTAAAACCAAGCGCCAGGACAACCGCTTTGATACCCTGAGCGGCGAGCCAGGTTAATTGGTAATCGAGAAAGGGCCGACCGAGAACCGGAATCAACGATTTTGGTAACCCGGCACTGACGCTGCTAATCCGGGTTCCCAAGCCACCTGCGAGTATAAGACATTGCATGATCAGGCTTTCGCTGCTTCGGTAAATAAAAAAACCGTAAAAATAACGACGGGAACCAATCCCATAAACGATCCTGCTATCCGACTTTAGTTACGTAACTGTACGATGGAACCGTCAAAATCGAAATCAAAGCTCATTTCCTGCAGGCCATTTTCGTTCATTGCGGCGCGCAAGCGCGGACGATCTTCCGTAAAGAACAACAGGAACCCGCCGCCTCCTGCGCCAACCAGCTTTCCCCCCAATGCACCGTTTTCACGGGCTGTTTCATATAACCAATTGATCCGCTCATTGGAAGTGTTTGCCGATCGAATTTGTTTGTGCAACCAATGTTCGTGCATCATTTGCGCGAACGCGGGCAGATTGCCCTGCTCAAGAACACTTTTGATGCGGTGCCCCAGATCCTTAATAAAATGCAGGTTTTGCAGCATTGCCCTATCGTCGTTATCAGATTTTATTTTCTGGTCGCTCAGCAAATCCGACGCGTTGCGACTGTAGCCCGTGAAGAACAACATCAAATGCTCTCGTAAACCGCGCAATGTCTGGTCGGTAATCGTTAACGGTTTCATGTCAACCGAACCATCCTTACGATAGGTCTGACACATGATCCCGCCGTAGGCTGCGATATAGTGATCTTGTTTGCCGCACGGTTCTGACAGTGTGTTCATTTCCAACCCGTTAGCCGATGCGGCCAGTTCCTCGGTACTAATATGGTGACGCCGAAAAGCGTGCAGCGCGTGTAATAAGCCGACTGTAAAACTGCCAGAGGACCCGAGCCCGGTCCCTGAAGGGACATCCGCAATGCTGACCAAATCCATGCTGGTCGGCATGTCCAGTTTGCGCAGGGCTTCACGAAAAATATCGTGCTGAATGGCATCAATTGATTCCGTGTTTTCAATTTTAGAATATTTCAAAAAATATCCAGGCCGAAAAGCGCGGTTTGCAGTGATGTAGATATATTTATTGATGGCAGCGGAAATGACAAATCCGTCAAATTTTTCATAGTAGGACGGCAGGTCGGTACCACCACCACCAATCGAAACTCGCAATGGGGTTCGGGTGATGATCATTTATCGATCCGCGTCGTCAAGCAGTGCCACCAGCGACCTACGGACCGCTTCGCGGGTCGAATTCCGGCATTGCCAACCCAAGGCACACAATCGATCCGAATTGAGCCGGATAACCGGAACGTCGCCTTTCCAGCCACGGTCACCACCGCTGTAATGATATTCGACATGGGCTTTATTCAGACCCAACACATCAACCGCCAAATCGGCAATTTCAGTCACCGTAATATAGTCGCCAGTTGCCGCATTAAAGACCGAAAACGGATCATCACAGTATCTGTAAGCGTGCAGAACCGCAGCAACTGTATCGTCCACATGGATATAGGACTTACTTTGGTTTCCATCGCCCAGAATATCCAACCTGGTCGGATCCTTTTTCAATTTGCGTACAAAATCGTAACCGACACCATGGGTTTGGCGGGGGCCAACGACGTTGCCAAACCGAAAGCAACGGGCGGCTATTCCGAACATATGACAATAGGCGGAAATCAACGCTTCGCAGGCGATCTTGCTGGCGCCATAGGTTGAAATTGGCCGCGCGCCTCCATGATCCTCGGCCATTTCCTGATTGCCGAAATCGCCGTATACGCCGCTACCCGACGCATATAACAGGCGTTTGCAATCGGTTTGACGCATTGCTTCCATGACGTTGCGCGTCAGCATCGTGCCTTCACGAAAGTCGATATCCGGATCCTTGACGGCGGCGGCAATGTCCGGATTGGCGGCCAGTAATATACAGGTACTGTGATCGGTCATGGATTCCAGTAACCGATCTAAATCATGGACATCGGCTTTTACCACATGCAATCGGGGATCGCGATTGTGATGAGCGTAGTGCCATTCCCGACCGGATGAAAAGTTGTCATAGAGGGTCACTTTTAAGGTTTCTGACGATGCCAGCAGTCGATCGGTAAAATGACTGCCGATAAATCCGGCCCCACCGACGATGACGAATGACGGTGCAATATTTTCGGATGCGGCAGTACTCATTTTGTCAGGCTTTCCCATTTTGTCTCAGTTTGTGCCAGGTCTGGATGGCTAACCAACAGATGCCAGAAGACCGCTGCCAGGCCTTCGCTGTGCGGTGTCCGGCGCGCCGGGAAGAGCGGTGGCACGACAACACAGACATCGGCTTCCTGGGCCGTATAACCGTCGGCTGAACCAACGATTCCGAAGATTTTGGCCCCTAATTCCTTGGCGTGGTCGATTGCCCGTATAAGACCAACCGAAACATTCTGTTGTTTATTTCCACCACCAACGGAAAACACCAGAAGGGCATCGGACTGGGTCATGCGTGAGCCCTTTAGCCATTCGATAAAAACGCTTTCCCAGCCGTCATCATTTACCCGTGCCGTGAGTTCGCAGACATTGTCGGTCGGCGCATAGGCTTCGAAATTACAGATTTTGCGAAAATCATTGACGGCGTGTGACGCATGTCCGGCAGAGCCGCCAACGCCCAAGATGAACAAACGTCCTCCGTGTGCTCGGACCGCAGATAACCCCTGGGCAAGGTGTTCAATGGTCGGCACGTTTACGGCATTCAGAATTTGCCGAGTTTCGTTTAAATATCGTTCGACAAAGCTACTCATCTGGTGGGCCTATATGCTGATTTTAGGGAGAAAATAAGATGCTGAGCCTACATTTGTAAGGCAGCGGGACCAATTACAACGATAAAAAGAACGGGCAGGAAAAAAATAATCATCGGCACCGTTAATTTAGCGGGCAATGCGGCGGCTTTGCGTTCGGCGGCAGAAAGCCGCTCGTCACGTTTTTCCTGGGCAAGAACGCCCAATGCCTTGCCGACCGGTGTTCCATACTGTTCCGACTGAATCAGCGTTGTTGCCAGTGACTTTGCAGCGGGCAAACCCGTTCGATTGGAAAAGTTTTCGAACGCTTGACGGCGATCCCCCAAATAAGCAAGTTCGGCCGAAGTTAATCCCAGTTCCTGTGCCAAAATAGGAGAACTTTCGATAATTTCTTCGGTTACCTTGGTAAAGGCCATTTCAACACCAAGCCCGGATTCGACACAAATGAGAAGCAAGTCGAGTGCATCGGGGAAAGTTGCCGTCATTTCGGTCTGACGTTTCGCCTTGGTGTTGGCGACCAGGAGTTTTGGCAGATAAAAACCGACGACACCACCAATACCTGCAAAGACAAACTTCACATAATTCGGATAGGGAAACTCCCTCATCAACCCGACAAGGATCAAAGTCAGGACAAACCCGCCGCCGGCAACGACAACGCGCGAGGCAATAAATATAGCAACGGCATTGTGCCCGCGCATCCCTGCCTGCGCCAGTTCTTCACGGATGGCCCGGGAATCCATTAAATTTTGAAGCTTCAGGCCGGTGATAATTTTTTGCGCCAGTTCTACCCGGGCTGTGCCACTTTTGCTGCGGATCGCTGAGGGACGGTTCAAACTTTCTGTCTGACGGGCACTCATTTCGCCCCGGTGCTGGGTAATTACCTGCCTGATGCGTTTCGACTTTTTGCCATTGACAACCAAAGTCGAAAGAAACCATAAAACAGCGACCACCGCGCCACAGGCAAGTGCCCAGAGGATCAATGTTGTCGAGTTCATACGTGCCAAATAAGTAATCATAGCTACATCTTGAAGTTGATCATTTTCTTCATGACCATCGACCCTAAAAACATCCAGAACAATCCAAAGGCTATTAATTTTTGGCCCGTTGGTTCAGTGAACAAAACCATAAGATAAGCCGGGTTTACGACCGACAGCAATAATCCCACAGCGAAGGGCAGTGAGCCAATAATGCCCGCCGACGCAATGGCTTCACCTGCCATCGCTTTTGCTTTATCGCGCATTTTTTTGCGGTCGCGCAGAACGCCGGCGAGATTGGCTAGTGTTTCCGCCAGATTGCCGCCCGTTTGCCGTTGAATCTGAATGACGATTGCAAAGAACTTATACTCCGAAGTCGGTATCCGGGCGATGCCCTTCTCCATCAGATCATCAATCGACATGCCGAGATTTTGACCTTCGACCAGCAATCGAAATTCTTCCCCTAACGGCGCTTCGAATTCGCGGGCGACCACATTAAAACATTCATTGACCGGCAGGCCTGAGCGAATACCTCGCACAACGATTTCAATGGCTTCGGCAAAATCCTTGGTGAACAGGGCCTGCCGCTTCGAAGCCATCCTCATGAGCACGAGTTTTGGAACCGCCATTCCCATGATCAGGGCGATGGCGATCGCACCAAGAGGTGGATACCCCAGAACCAGATAGATCAGGGCCGAAACCAGACCCAGGATTGCGCTAAAAACAAAGTAGGTGCTGACCGTAATATCGAGCCCGGACCGCAACAGGCTTTGACGCAATCCATCAATGCCACTTTCCTTGGTGTTTTTTTTCTCCAGCTGTTTGATTTTATCCTGAATGCGTTTGGCGCGGCGGTTTTCGCCCTTGTCCTGTTGTACAACTTCGCCCAGCGTGCCGATCAAGTTGAGGCGTTTGCGCAAGGCGATCTTGGGTCGCGAAACAATGGTCACGACAATAAACAGGGTCCCGATCAAAAACATGCCGATACCTGCGGCACTTATAATGAGAATGACGGTATCTCTGACCATGCCTCAACTTCCAAACATATTTAATGCCGTCGCCAGTTTTTGCTCCAGGCCGTAATAACGCGCTTTTTCCCAAAAATGCGGGCGTATGCCGGTGAAGTGATGAGCCCCAATCAGGTTGCCGTTCTCGTCCTCACCATCAACTTTATACAGGCACAAATCCTGCAGCGTGATGATATCACCTTCCATACCAATAATCTCTGTCACGTGGGTAATTTTGCGCGAGCCGTCACGCAGGCGCTGGGCCTGAATGATCACGTTAACAGCGGCAGCAATTTGTTCGCGCACCGCCTTCGCCGGCAGATTATATCCCCCCATTGCAATCATGTTTTCGACACGACTGATGGCTTCGCGTGGATTGTTGGCGTGAATAGTGCCCATGGACCCATCGTGACCGGTGTTCATGGCCTGTAACAAATCGAAGGCCTCGGGGCCACGAACCTCACCAACGATAATCCGTTCCGGGCGCATGCGCAGACAGTTTTTGACAAGGTCGCGCATCGAAACTTCACCGGCACCTTCCAGATTGGGCGGGCGGGTTTCCAGGCGAACGACATGCGGTTGTTGCAGTTGCAATTCGGCTGAATCCTCACAGGTAATGATGCGTTCGCCAGGATTGATATGGCCGGTCATCAAATTAAGCAAAGTGGTTTTTCCAGAACCGGTACCACCGGATATCAGAATATTGCAGCGTATGGCGGAAATAACTTCCAATACTTTTCCCAATTCCGGCGTGATACTTTGGAATTTGATCAGGTTATCGAAAGTCAATTTTTCTTTGGAGAATTTACGGATGGTCAGTGCGGCACCGTCAATTGCCAACGGCGGTGCAATAACGTTAACACGAGAACCGTCGGCCAAACGTGCGTCACAAATTGGGCTGGCTTCGTCGACCCGTCGACCAACCGCCGTTACAATCCGCTGGCAGATGTTCATGAGTTGTGCGTTGTCGCGAAACTTGATATCGGTCAGTTCAATTTTGCCGCCAACTTCGATGAAGACCTGACCGGCACCGTTGACCATGATATCGGCAATACCCTCGCGTTCGATTAACGGTTCCAGCGGGCCAAGTCCTAAAATATCGTTGCAAATGTCTTTAACGACTTGCTGCTGCTCCTGCACCGTCAACACCAGGCGCCGCATACTGATGATTTCTGATGTCATATCGGTGATTTCTTCACGGACTTCGTCAGCTTCCAGTTTGCTGATTTCAGCCAAATCGACCGCGTCTAACAAATCATTGAATACCGTAACCTTGATTTCAGCCAAACGGGCACTGGCCGCATCGGTTACCGGGTTTTCAAAATTATCAACGGGTTTGTTCGCTTCTGGAGCCGCTTCGGGTTCGGGCGCAGGCACCTGTGATACGACGGGCTTTGTCGCATCTGAAACGGCTGGCGCAGCAGGTTGTGGAGCCGCTACAGGCGCTGCTATGTTTTCCTGTGTACCACGTCTTCCAAACATTTAGTTTTGTCCGCCTTTCCGCTTATTCTACTTTTATTTTTTAAACATTGAAAATATCGACTTCTTTTGGGTTTTCACAATGACGCCCTTACCGCTGATAATTGGTGCCAATTCCTTTATCGCCAGACTGGGTTTGCTCTTGGGCGACGCCGAGATGATCATCTCGCCGGTATTCTGGGCCTTGCCAAAGGTTTCAGCATCGTAAGGCACGGCAATGGTCGGCGATAAAGCGATTGCGTCCTTAAAATCTTTCTCTGACAAATCACCTCGTTTTGGTGCCCCCATTTGGTTCAAGATCAAACGAGTTGGAGCATCCACGCCACGTTTTGGTCCAATATATTCTATCATACTTTTTGAATTCCTCAGATTTGTCAGATCCGGGCGGGCGACGAAAATCAATTCATCGGCTGCTGCCAGGGCGTCATTGACCCACGGACTCCAGATATGTGGAAGGTCCAATATGATAAAATCGCCCATCGGGCGGGCTGCCTTCAACAAGTTATCAAAATTTTCCTGGGTTAATATGACACCCGTCGACAATGACGCCGGTGACGCCAGGATCGACACCAATCCTTCATAGGACGTGAAAAACTGGTCCAGCAAATTACTGTCAAGCTGAGCCCCCTGTGTCAGAATATCTGTGATGGTCTGGCGGGGCTGCAGATTGAAGTTCAAGGCAGCGGTACCAAAATTAATGTCATGGTCAATCACCACGGACTTAGCGCCGTAATGTGTCGCAAGCTCGAGCGCGGTATTGTGGGCAATGACACTACTGCCAACACCTCCGGCGGTTCCCATAAAGGCGATTACCCGGCCTTCGGATAAAGCATCCATTCCGCGGTAGACTTTTGAAATTGAATCCCGGACTTTTTCTGACGTCACCGGACTGACCATATAATCACTAACGCCACTATTGACCAATTCCTGAAACAACTGGATATCATTGTGCGGGCCGATCAGAATAAGGCGGGTATCGGGATCACAAACGTCGGCGAGTTGTTCAAGTTGCTCGAACACCTGGTCCTGCGGCGCCGCCGTTTCAACAATAAGCAACTGGGGTGTTTTAGCTTCCTGCAGATACCTTAAAGCCGTGTCGATGCCGCCGGACTGCACATCCAGCGAACAGCGAAATAACAGGCGGTCATCCCGTAGGGTGTCGATGGCGTCCTTGGTTTCTTGGCTTAGCGGGAACCCGCCGATGGAAATTCGTAAAATCACAGGCGCCTCTTGCGGGTTGGGTTCATTCGGCGATACTTTTTATTATGTATCATGGTGCGGCTGGCGCTGCGGCGGCACCGGGTATGGCCGGCGCACGGAAGGTGTCTATCGTCCCTGCCGATTTTTCACCATCACCGGGTACCAGTGTATTTGGTTGATTTAAATCGCCCGGATTGGCAATGGTCAGGCCCAGGTTGCGCTGGATGGCGCAGCCGAAGTTACTTTGGCGGCGGTTTGACCAGTTAAAGCTGCTGCTCGATTCCCAGTTACCACAATCGGGAACCTTTACCGTATTCGCGATAAAAGACAGGGTAATATCTGCACCGTTTTCTGCGTTAAACGGCAGAACCTTTATCATATTTTTACTCACACCGGCTGCAAGCAGGAGTTCACGCATGGCTTTAATTCGAGAATCCTTGAGGACTTCATATCCGTCGGTTTCGCTGGCCTGGATGACGACGGGGCCTTGCCCGCGTAAATGGTAATTACTCATAAATCGCTCGAAATAAGCGGTTTCGTCACCGGACAATTCCTGTGTCCGGTCCAGATCGACAAATGATATTGCGACGTTTTCCTGGACAACGACAATGGGGTGGTTGGCGCGAAAATCAGATTCCCCCTTCGGTGCTTCGCAAGCAGACAACAGGAACCCGGTTACGGCAAGGCAGATGAATTGTTTGCAAAGGGCGTTAAGTTTTTTCATGACAGATCATTTCAAAATATAGCCGAAGGGGCCGTCAACAGGATGCTCCCAGAAATTACGTTCGCCTTTGCCATATTGCCGGTGCAGGCGTCCCAATAAATATATATCGATATCACTTGCCGGCTCGAAGCCGTCGGATGGAAGCGCCAACTGATTCCCGCCAGCCGGTTTGGCCAGATAGGCGGTAACCGTTATAACCAGTTCAGACTCATCGCGTTGAAAGGCCGTGCTGCGGAAAAGGGCGCCTAATATCGGAATATCTTTGAGATAGGGCAGACCACGAATCGTATCTGTTACATTGTCCTGAAGTAACCCCGATAACATCAATGAACCTCCGCTTGATAAATCAACCGTCGATTCCGTCCGTTTGGTCTTAAAACCGTTCACCGTTAAACCGCTTAACTGAACGGTTACCGTTGTATCAATCTCACTAATTTCAGATGTGATCTGTAAATTTATGCGACCCTTGGACAAGACGACTGGTGTGAAATTTAATCTGATGCCATAGTCGCGAAATTCGATAATTGCGTTGCCATTTTGGTCAACGCCAATGGGAACCGGAATCTGGCCACCTGAAATAAACGAAGCCTGCTCGCCGGAGATCGCCGTTAAGGTCGGTTCCGCCAGGGTCTTTACAAGGCTTTGCTGTTCCAGAGCGCTGATCGTTGTTGGGGTCAGCCCCAAAATATCGTGGTTAATCGTGCCCGTAACAAACGCATCAAGCGACGGGCTTGTCGTTTGTAAGGATATATCGCCTGTATTGACTGTATTGGATGGACCCGCCGACAGAGATAGCCCCTGGTTTGCCGTCAGGTTTTTCACAATACTGCGATCCATCTCGGCGACCCGCACCTGCAAAATAACCTGTTGGGAACCGACAATCTTCATCATGTTGGTAACATTTGTATTGGCAGTGACGAAACGCTGGGCGATCCGCACGGCGTCGGCGACGGCAGGCGCGGATTTTAGATTGCCCGACAAAAAGACGCTGTCCTGAAACACCGAGACTTCAATCGTTTCATTGGGAATTAATTGTTTGAGCGCCGCTTTTAGCGACTCCGGGTTCAGGGTCACACGGATTTCCGCCTGGTGAATAACGGAACCGTTGCTGTCCATAAAAAAAACGTTGGTTGCGCCGATACTCTTGGAAACAATGAAAACCTGATTGGGGTTGGCCTTGTCAATGTGGACATCGGCGACGTTCTCGTTTCCAATAACAATTTTCCGGACCGGCCTTGACATTTCGATCATCCGCGCTTTGTCCTGGCTGACCATGATGATGCCTGGCAGTTCTTGCTGGAGCGGTGCGGTACGGGCAGGGCCAATGTCAGGTGCCGTACGATTGACGATATTACCTTTGCGACGCGGCGTTTCCTGCGCATTGGACGGTTGTATGAAATCGCCTGCAAAAACGACGCATAGGGCAGCAAGGACGAGCTTTTTTATTAACATCATTTAATTTTAATCTCTTGCGTTTCGGATGCACCGCCCCGATAAATTTCGATCACATCTGATTTTTTAACAACCGGGTTCACGCGAACCGGCGCTTTTTTTGTAACGACCGGCTTCGGCGGCACTGCCACCGGTTTCCTTGCCGTCTGCTTTTGTTGTTCCAATTCCAGGAGGCTTTGCGCTTCGAGCTGCTTGTTTTTTAGCGCTTCCAGCTTCTTTTCCGCTGCCAGATGTTTATTTTTTAGCGCCTGCATTTCTTGATTTTGTTGGGATTCCAGTTGCTGAAATTGCGTCGCCAATTGCTGATTGTTTTGAAGGATCGCTAGTTCTTTTTCCTTGTTCAGGGTTTCGAGCCGACGCTTTGCTGCTTGTTCGATTTGAATTTGTTCCTGTTTCATAAGCAGGAGTTTTTCATTAAGAAGTTGCTCGCGGGTTTTTTTATTGTCCCGTATATTAGCGTTCAAGCTTTGCAGAAACGGGCTTATTTCAACATCTGTCGTAAAGGTGCCCGGACGTGTTTGTGCGTTCACGACTTCTGTTTCTGCGGCAGAACCGATATCGCGAAGCGCGACGGCAACTTGCCCCATGGCCCGTCCTGTCAGCAAAATTTCCACCTGCTTTGGTGTCAATTGTAAGGTCAATGTTTTGGCGGGAATTGACTGGCCTTCAATTTTGCCTGCTGTTTGGTTTGCCGCCAAAACTTTGATGTTGTACAAGATCGTTTCTGATGTCGTCTGTAAAACGGTCAAAAGTTTAGGTTCCTCTTCCTCGCCCTTACCTTTCGCCCTTTTTTTTGTCGCGTCTTTAACGGCGGCTCCACCCTTATTGTGGACAATCAGGACATCCACATAATTGCCAGGCAAAACAAATCCCGCAACGCCGGTATTATCGGTCACCGGAACGGCAACCGCGCGCATCCCTTTTTCCAGCATTCCCGCCATAAACCCAGGCGCATCACTTTTGAAAAGTTTGCTGGCCAAAATGGGCTCACCGGCCTGAATAACCCCACGCACGACACTGTCCACGACTTCTTTGGTGCGACCCGCTTTATCTTCCTCATTTTCGATCGTGATATATGCTTCGTACAGGCTCTCTTCCGGCCACCCACGCCAAACAACGCTATCGGCGACAATTCGTTCGCCCGGAAACAGGGCCCGCACGGCAACCAGAACTTGAAATTTCTTGGGCTGAGCCTTCTTTTCAAGCTCTTGTATAGCGGTCGGGGTCGAGAAATTTTGAATTAAATAGGTGCTGATTCCTGCGACACTTAAGGCAAGAACAATTAATCCAACGATTAGCGTCCGCATCTTACTGGGCTACCTTGTGGCTCAAGATCTGTGTCTGTTGCAATATGTATACATGTAAACTTCCTAATTTATCATTGATTTCCGCAATTTACCACCATATGCGGCATAGATTTAACCATTTGAAATCATCAGGTTAATTTCGTTTGCGGCAAAGATTTCCGGTACCGTAGCAAAACATTAATCACTCTGCGGACCTGTAACAACGGCAAAGCAAAATATCTTGGTGTAAATCCCTTAATCCGCTAGCCTTTGACCGGGTATCACCTGTTGCAGCAACAGGTAGAGTTTGTACTATGCGATAAAGCGCACGCGTGTTAATTTTGGATCGAGTACGTTTGATTCATTGGGAATACCATGGACGACATTAAAAATAAACGGGAGAAGATGCGGCGCAGGACAATGTTTGGCGGTGTTGTTTTTGATGACCACGGCCATAATTGGGAATGTTCGGTTTCGGATATTTCCGTGACCGGGGTAAAAATAAAATTGTCGCAAATCCTTGAAGTCGGTGGCGAAATTAACTTGAAAATTAATAAATATAATGATCTCCGTCGCTGTGTGGTTACCTGGGCCCGCGGCAACGAATTTGGGTTGCGGTTTTTAGTCCCGATTAGCGAACAGGAAGAAGATATTTATCGCCTTTTGAAACCTTTGGACGGTGTTCGCCGGTAACTCGCCGTCGGCATCGGCTGCGATATCCAAGCCTCGACACTGACGCCATTGTTCAACTGATGGGAACCCGTGATTTTGCATTAAGTGTCACGTCGGGGATGGCGACAATTGGGATAATGACGCTAAATGCATAACTCCCCGTGATTGACATGTAAGTCCGGCTGCCGGTTGTTTCCTGGGTGACGGAAAACGTCGCGCCGGTAACGGTTGCGCCGCTATTGGCAAGCGATGTCGCGGCATAGGTCGCCAGCGTTGAGGTTGATGCCGAACTGTTGACAAGGGCATATCGGGCCGTTTCCTCAACAGCGAACTGTAACGCCGACTTAATGAACATTGCCCGCCCCATCTCAACCACACCCAGCGTTATCGTTAAAAACACGGGCGCGACCAAGGCAAATTCAACGGCCGAGGCGGCGCGGCGGGCCGACCACAGGCGAACGGTGGAGATTTTTAGGGCCTGAAATGTTTTGCCTACGTCCATTTGGATCTCACCGTTATCGTTACTGAGTTCGAACCGTTGCGGATCCCGTCAGAACCAGGGTCGTCGGAAGAAGCAGGAGGGGATAGGTTTCCGTGGCGGTAACCGTAAAATAATATTGGTTTGAGCTGCCGTCGCCGCAGGTTGCCCCGCAGGTGATGCTTGAGCCGTCGGCGCACTCACAGAATTCCGTTGTGGTCACGTCGCTGGTCGAAATGCTCGAATTTGTTGAAGCAACAACGGCTGCTTTAATCGCTGCGGAATCGGATGAATCAATGAGCGCCACTTGCGCGCCTGAACGTGCAGCGCTGGTTAATTCCATTTTTTCGAAGGTCGCCAGGCCATAGTTGGCAAGGCCAATGAAGACGAGCGATAAAAACGTCATGATGATCGCAAACTCAACGGCGGCGACGGCCTTGCAATCGTCCCAGCACCGGTTAAGGATCAATTGGCTTTTGCCCCAGACGATGGACGGAATGAATTTCATATAACCTTTACTCCGGTTGAACCCTGGTTCTGTCATTAATAGCACCTGTCCGTTAAATGTGCCTCTCTGGTGCGGGATTATTCAACAAGATCGACATCGCCCGGCAGGGCGATGCCGGTTACACCCGCATCGGCACATCCGGTGGTGCTGCCTAACACATCACTGTTGCCAGTGAATTCAACACTAAGGGCAACAATCTGCAGGCAGGTCGAGGTGTTTTCATTGCCACCCGTAAATTTGATGGTCTGGTCCGGAAAATACATAACCCCCTCAAATGTTGTCGATGCCCCGCCATTAATGGTGTTACAATTGTTGGTGCACGAACTCGCCGTAACGGGGTCCTGAAAAAACAATATTCCCTCCCAGTCATCAACGGCGTCGGCGGCATCGGGTGCGGATAAATTGAGGGTCGCGTTGCCATTGATATTGCTCAGCTGACCGCCATCCATCAATATGATAGTAACTCCGTCGCCGGAAATATCGGCGTTCGCACCCGCCGAAAAATCGCCGGCGATGATATAAAGCCCTGGCTCAAGGGTTACGGAACCGTTGTTGACATTAAAATTGCCGCAAATGATATAGGGAACAGAAAAGTCAGCATCGTGGCTGATCGTCGTAACGCCGCCATTGATATTATAGGAATATCCGCTGCTTTCGTCACAGTCTGCCGGATCTGAGTAGGACGGTGCCACCAGCCCGCTATAGGGGTCGGTGACACTCTTTGAATTGGTTTTGCCGACACAGCCGACATCCGTTGTCAGGCCGCTGGCAGAATCGTCGAGGCCTCCGACAACGGTGTAACAGTCGGTGGTGAGATCTCCGGATCCGGACACGGTCAACGCCCCAGCATCGGAAGAGTTCGAAGCAATTTGGCAGCCGTCAAAGGTCACGTCGCCACTCCCGCTCACGGTCACACCTTCGCCGGTGGTGCCCAACGACAGGACGCAGGCGGTGCTGTCACTGTTTCCAGTGCGGGCAACCGCGCGGGCGGTGATCGACACGGCATTACTTAAAAAGGTACTGGAAAACAACAGGGATACGGAGCGCGTAACATTGGTTTCAACGGCGCTGTTATCGGCCGTATAGGAGCCGCTGATGGGGGGATTGACGGCGGTTATTAAATCATTTGTCGCGTCGTAACCATTGCGCGTGGCATCGGTGGTTGCCGAGGTCAGGATCGACGACGATGTAGCCGAGGCGTTTTGCGCTTCATAGGCCCCGCCGATCGCCGCCGCGTCGGCGATGGTCTGGATTTGCCGTTTGTTTTGGAACCACGATCCGACTTCGACCCCAAGGCCGACAAAACCCAATAGTAAAGGCAACATCAATGCAATCATAACGACAATCGCTCCACGATTGTCATCGCGCAGGCGTTTTATAAGGCTTTGAAATCGCTGTCCCTTCGTCGGCATTTATTTGACCCAGTTTAGGTTTTAGTTCTGCGCATGATTTTGTATTCGTCTGGTTCAGAAAATGGCTTACCAGCCCCGCAGCGTGCTCAAATTAAAGTCGATCCCGCATAAAATTGCAGTGATATTAGTCACATTGCGCGGTGGCATGCAATTGCCCGCGCCTGCGCCGCTCTGGAGCTCTCTTATTGCTAATAAAGGCTCTATTATCTAATATTCCCTTAATCATCTCCGGGTGGCAGCGGGTTTGACAGAATAAAACGACATGAACGACGCAACGCACGAAACAAACGCATTATACACATGAGCGAAGTCATATGAGTGTTAAGAGAATTATCCGCTGTTCTATTTTTGTCCTGCTGGCGCTTGGCGTGGCAGCGTGCGAAGCAGAGATTACGGATAATTCGAAAGCGATCGTAGATACCTTGCGTCAGACTGCGGCCCAGGCTGAACTTACCGGTGACTATAATTCTGCCGTTACCCACTACAAAAACCTGTATGCACGCAATCCTGTTGATACGGAACTTCGGTTGGCGTTGGCGCGAAACTTGAGATACACGGGAGCAGCCAAAGGCGCGATTGAATTGTTGCAAAGTGGCAAGCCGGACAGCCGGTATGAAATGGCGCAAAAAATTGAACTGGGCAAAGCCATGCTGGCGGCCGGACATACAGAAACTGCGATCCATATTTTAAAAGAAGCGGAAATAAAGAACCCGAAAAATTGGGAAATCTATTCGGCTTTGGGTGTTGCGTACGATATGGCTGAAAATTTTGTTGCATCGCGCACAGCCTATGAAACGGCTATGGGACTTTCCGATAATAATCCGGCCATCTTAAATAATTTTGCCCTATCCGTGGCTCTGAACGGAGACCTGGATGGAGCCATTGAAATGCTGAAAAATGCGCCGAGGATGGCGCGGCATACGGCTCAAATCCGGCAAAATCTTGCGATGTTTTATGGTATTAAAGGAGACCTCGAGTCCGCACAGGCACTTGGTCGGATGGATCTTGATGAGGAGACCGTGCAAAAGAACCTATTGATTTACTCACAATTGGGACGACAATAAGATTTCTCAAATGGAAATGTATAAGGATTAATTTGCGTTGCCAGCCACAGCATATCACTTCGGCGAAATCGACCACTGCCTTGATGACGTTGAGCTTTTGCAATCTGTGTCACCGGAAAAACTGATGCAGCTCACGGAAAAATGCAATTGGATCGAATATCGGGCAAACGATATCATCGTCGATGTGAACGACGAGGGAACAAGCCTGTTTTTTCTCGTCAAAGGCAAACTTCGGGTGATGGATTTTTTGGCCAAAGGTCAGGAAGTCGCCTTGGCAGAAATCAAAAGCGGCGATCTTTTTGGAGAATTATCAGCCATAGATCTGAATATTCGTTCGGCACGGGTGATCGCGCTTGAGCCGATTTTGCTGGCTGAGCTGCCCAGTGAAGAATTCCATAAATTGCTGATTGAATGTCCCTTTGTTGCCACGGCATTACTGCGACGTTTTGCCAAGCTGATACGTCACATGACCCAACGGCTCACGTCCATGAGCATGCTGTCGCCACATCAGCGCATTTATTCCGAGTTGCTGCGCCTGTCTGAACCGAATACGAGTGAAAGTGGCGGTTGGATTATCAACGATGCACCCAATCATCAGGAGCTGTCGTCATGGGTCGGAACAGACCGGCAAACCGTTGCCGATGCCATTGGTAATTTGGCTCGAGACGGTGTCATTCAGCGCAAGCATAAGGATCTGATCATCAAGAACCATTTGCGATTACAACAGCTCATCGATAAATAGGCGTTGTTCTGGGTTTTTGGTACAGCGTTGTCACGACGATATGAAATTAAATCTGCGTCATCGCTATCGTCTGATCGAGGTTAGACTTCATGTATCGTAATTTTTTCGGTATTGAGGAAAACCCGTTTTCCAATACCCCCGATCCAAATTATCTTTTCATGAGCAAACGCCATAAGGAAGCGCTCGCCCATCTGATTTATGGTGTCGAAGGCGACAGTGGTTTTGTTCTGTTAACCGGTGAAGTGGGAACAGGAAAAACCACGCTTTGCCGTTATCTGGCGGACCGATTGCCTGAAAATGTTGATATGGCACTGTGCATCAATCCGCGACTTTCCGAAGTGGAGCTGCTGGCAACCATATGTGAAGAATTCAGCATCAAATATCCGTCTACGGTCAAAAGCGTCAGAGGGCTGACCGAATTGATCAATCAACATTTGCTGACGCTTTATGCGCGGGGCGGCCGCGCCGTATTGATTATCGACGAAGCGCAGAATATGGAATATGCCCTGCTCGAACAGGTGCGCATGCTGACCAATCTGGAAACCACTCACAATAAACTTTTGCAGATCATTTTAATTGGCCAGTCTGAACTTAAATCCTATCTCGAGCAGGAAAAAGTAAGGCAACTTGCGCAGCGAATTACGGCGCGATACCATCTCGATCCAATGACCGCCGAAGATACCGAAAACTATATCGCTCATCGGCTCGGGGTTGCCGGACTTCCGGCACATTTATTCAATGCGGGAGCGATTTCTGAAATCTATAAAAAGTCACGCGGTATTCCGCGTTTGATCAACAGTATTTGCGAGCGATGTCTGCTTGGCGCGTACGCAGCGGGAAAACGCACCATTACCGCAGCTCTGGCGCGCCAGGCGGCGGTCGAGGTTTTGGGCCTGCCGGTAAAGCCAATTCATAAATCCGCTGCGGTATTGTATATTGCCGTGGGCCTTTTTCTTATATCCGTTGCCTATTTGAGCATTGACCCATGGCAACAGAATCATCTGCCGGTCCTGAGCCAGTCGTCGGTTATGAAGCAGGTCAGGTACAAGGGATTGGATTGGATGGCGAAACTAAAATCACTCACCTGGCACGATACGGCGCAACCGCCAAATTTGAATTCTGATACGGAAAAACCGGAATAGGAACGATTATGTCTCTTATCCTGGATGCCTTGAAACGGACGGAAGCCAACCGAAAGCTCGGCTCAAATATTGTCGTGAAAATCGAAAATAATGGTTTTGGAGGCGATGCGTATCGGTCCGTATGGCCGCGCGTACTCATTTTGGTTTTGTTCCTTGTCGCCGTCGGTTCAATTGGACTGGTTTACCTGACAAATCGAAATTTACCACTCGCGGTTATAAAAAACGATGCCTCATCAGATCCCTTAGCCCAGACACCGCCCCGTGAGCCAGCCAGGGATCGTCAACGGTCGTTGGCAACAGCACCGGTCGTTATAACCGGTGCCAAAGAGAAACAGGTGGCGACGGATGTCAGCTCTTTTGCCGCAGAACCGACACCCCGGCACCCGGTTACAATTGCGAAAAGCCAAATTCCCAAAACAAATCAACTGCCATCGACCAAAAACCCTTTCGCGAAACAACCGGTAGCACCAATCGAAACCGCAAACGGCCATCCTGTTGACAAGCCCGCGCCGGTTGTTGATCGGTCATCAACGAAAAGCGCAGACACGCCACTTGTGGGATCGGCCCCAGAAGCGTTAAAGCCCGTCGCAAAGGTGCCGCCGCCACAGATTAATCCATTAGTTCCACCGCCCGAAAAAGGAACAATCAAGGTGCCAGAACCGGCTTCCCTATCGCAACCGATGCAAGCATCGGCGGGTTTGGCCCCGTTGTCGTTGTCGGCAGAGCTGCCCGAACCGCCTGTTGCTGATCTGAGAGCCAGCGAAGCTGCCGCAGCACCGAAACCTTTGCCGCTTGGGGAAGTCTCGTCCGATGTTCCCGTTCGCGAGTTGAAGGCCCTTCCAACGACGCCAGAGCCGAGACCTGTACCGCCGGCGGAAACCCCGGCCGGTATACCTGAGCCCGCTCCGATGCCGGTAGAATCCGCCGATAGGTTGGAGCAAGGCAAACAGTTAGTGTTGATTGTTCCGCCCAGAAAATCGCCTGTGCCGAGCAGGAAAATGAGCGATCAAAGCTTTTTGCAAACCCTGCGTCGGGCGGTGGTGTTTGAAGAAAATGGCCAATTGGCAGAAGCCATTGCGACCTACGATCAAGCCATTTCGGCGCGACCCAATCTAATAGCTGGTTATATGGGGCGCGGTTGGGCCCATGAGTCCAACCGGGCCTATGAGGCGGCCGGAGCAGATTTTTCCAAGGCGATTGAATTGGATCCTTCCGTACCAGAACCCTATCAGGCGCGGGGCTGGATCTATGAACAGAGCGATCAGCCGCAACGGGCGATCGATAATTATTCGAAGGCCATCGTCCGGGCCCCGGAAGATTACGAATCCTATTTCAGTCGGGGGTTTTTGTTATATTATGAACGCGACATGGTGGCAGCCGTTCAGGATTTTCAGGTTGTATATCACAAGGCATCCGCGGAACTGGGGGACTATGCCTTATTATGGATGTATTTAGCGCGGGCTCAGGCCGGGGTTGTATCAACAGCGGATAATTTCTTTGCCGATAAAACAAATCGAACCAAATGGCCTGGAATTATTTATTCTGCCTATATCGGAGAAGTTTCAGCGGACAGGGTTCTGGACGCAATGCGGCACCTAGACTCCCAAACGCGGCGCCAGCGTGAATGTGTCGGTTACTTTTTCCTTGGTCTCCATCGCCTGCTGCGTGGCGACAAGCTCACGGCACGCGCCTATTTTAAAAAAACATTGGCTACAGGGGTCACCAACTACCGGCAATATGGTGCGGCAAAAATAGAACTAAAAAATCTGGCGGTTAATTAAGGCCGGTCGAAAGCGCCTCGATTTCCGCCATCACCTGCGCCGTGGAAATTTGTTTCAGACATTGGTTGTCCGAACATTCAAGAACACTTTTTTTTGCATCGTAAAGGGCCAGACAGGGACTGCACATCAAATTTTTATGGATATTGCGGACCCAAGGCAATTTATATCCATAAAGCACAGGTGTTTCCGGGCCAAATAATCCAATGGTTTTCCGTGCAAACAGGGCACTGATGTGAAACGGACCACTGTCAACTGTGATGATCATTTCGGCGCCACGAATCAGATGAACCATGTCTGCGAAGTTGGTTGAACCCGCCAGATTGACGATCCCGTCCGTGGTTTTGGCTGGCTCGACGATTTTGTCATACAACGCAATACTTGAATTGGTGCCCAACAGAACAAGCGTAATTTCCGGTCGTGTGGCGCGCAACTGGTCGATAAGATCTGTCCAGTGTTGTTTGGGCCAAGACCGCAACCACTGAACCGTTTCACTGCTTTCGGCATTGATCACATAATAACGGCTGCCAATTTCCTTTACGGGCTGGCCCTGTGCCGGAAAATGCAAAGTGTTCTGATCCGGCGCAAAAGGGCAGAGGTTCTCGATAACACCCGCCGACATGCCGACGTTTAAATAATTCTCGAATATCGGACGATAGACGTTCAAATTTGTCCGGTGTGTATACAATTTTCCCACCGGCAAATGATTGATATGAAAGCCAGCCCGCACCGGTGCACCGGAAAGCAGAGTCATGAGGGCGGCAAAGCGTGAAAAAAATTCAAGATTAAGAAATGCGGCGGGACGGACCCGACGTAATATCCAGATTGACCTCAGGACGCCGGAGACAAAACCAAACAGAGATTTTGGCTCGATGCAAATGGTCCGATCAACGCCGATAATCTGAATCAATGGATCATTGGTTTGGAACGTCAGAAAGGTAATTTCGAAACCCTGGCGTTGCAGTTCTCTGATCAGGGGATAACTTAAACAAATACTTCCCAGGCCAAAAAATTTACACAGAACAACGGATTTTGGTGATGGCCTTCGACCAACCAACAGGGGTGTCAGAAGGGCCAGAACGTGGCATAGGGGCGAGCCAAAATAGCGGTCGATACCGCGCATGGTATTTGTTTTCATCGGACCGCCCAGAAACCCATCAACTCGTCAACCTGCCCGTTCAGGTGAATTTTCACATTGTGCGTCACATTTGCCGGGACTACCATGACCCATTCACGGAATTTCCCGATCCGATCTCCTGTATCCGAGTTACGCCCCCTTATGACCGTCATTTATGCATACCAATTCTTCTGGGGGATTTTAATATTGGCGGCGTTTGTCGGCTGGGGCCGGATTGTTCAAAACAGTCTTGGCGGCGATCAGCGAGAACCCGTCGATTGGGGATTGGCTGCCGGATGGGGTATGATGGCGTCGCTCGTTATCGGCGGTTTTTTGAGCGCCCTCGGCATTGTTTCCCGTGAACTTCTGATTGGTTTTGTTATGGGCGGTGCAGTTTTTGCGTATCGCGATGTTTACGGCTTTTTTACGCTCAATACCCGGACCGCTTGGCTGACGGTTTTGTTGTGTTTTCCTCTGATTGTACGATACGCCTCAGCTGTTCATTTCCATGGCATGAGTTGTGCTGATGACGATATCGCCTATTTCCCGATGATCGTCAAATTGCTCGATACCGGGACTTTGATAGAACCCTTTAGTTTACGCCGCCTGGCCGGATACGGTGGGCACACCTTTCTGCAGGCGTTCGTCGGTGCCACCGGCGATGAAAACAATGCCTATTTGTTGGATCGCGGTGTCGCTTTACTGGTCGCGTTCGGACTGGTAATTGGGGCATTTGACGATCTTCGCCAAAACCGGTTATTGGCGGTTACCCTGGCCGTCCTATTGGTCGTCCTGTTGCCGTTCCCGCTGTTAAATTCGGCCAGCCATTTAACGGGGCTGGCGCTGTTTTTGACGCTATTTCGAACATTGTCACGCCACCTCGACCGGCGATCAATCGGCCATGCTGAAATCTGGCTTTTGGGCGGATTGGTTGCCGCGACCGGCAGTTTGAGGGCTCACTACCTGCTGGTTGCTGCGTTAACGATCATTGTTTTTTGGTTGATATTTTATCGGACACAAAAAGAAAAAATCGCCACATATTTATATCGTTTGGGTTATCTCGGCCTGGCTTCGCTGGTCTGTCTGGCACCGTGGATGGTTCTGCTGCAAATTTCATCCGGGACATTTTTATATCCAGTGTTTAGCGGCAACCATCAACCGGAATTTCAAAACTATTCGGCACCTCTGGATTTTATTTCCCATCTGAAAGTTTTTTTGGAAACGATTTTCCATGCCCGCCTTGCTCTGTTTTGGATGCCTGCCCTAGTGTTCCTTTTCCTGCGCAAAAATGCCGCCGCATTATCACTTTACGCGGCCTCGATATTTGGCACCGTCGCCATAACCTGGATTTTTACTTATTCCGATGTCGAAAATATACATCGCTACGTGGCACCATTTTTGAATGCGGCTTTTATCGGGACCCTGATGGTTTTTATCAAGGCAAGCCTGCCTTTGGATAGCGCAAGCTCATTAGATTTGAAAATTCGTCGATACGCCAACGGGGCATTGGTTGGTGTGATGGTCATTGTCGGCGGGTTAATGATGGTAAAGGATGTGCAGCGTATGATTACGCACTGGGACCGCGTCGCCCTCAGTGGTTCCTTGCGCGATCAGTATGCCGAGATGCAAAAATCCATTCCAACAGGTGCCAAGGTACTGGCGATGGTCAATTACCCCTATGCGCTGGATTATCGGCAGCATGATATCGTAAATATTGATGTTCCCGGTGCCGCCAGCCCGGGACAGGGAATGCCCTTTAATCAGGGACCGCAAAAGCTCAAAGCCTATCTGCAGGCCTATTCCATCAGCCATCTGATTTTTGATGATTTGAATGACCGCGCTGCCTGTTTGTACAACCGGGCGCTTTGGCAATATCATCGCGACGCAGAGATCGCCGCTTGGCAATATGGAGCCCCCTTTTATTTGGATTTTATGGACAATGTGGAAGCTCTGGCGCGGTCCGAACGGATCGTCTATCGCAAGAACGGTTTTCATGTTGTTGCCTTAAATAGCCCTTTGCTTAAATAGGTCGAGGCCGGCAGTTGCTAAGTCCTGGGGTTTCGCTGAAATTGGGAAGTTGGTTTATGGCGGATAATGCGGAGATGGAGGGTCGGCCCGGTTCCATTTGGAACCATCGGATCGTCCGTTTTTTAGTGCCCACGTTGGTTTTGGGCATAACCCTATTGCCGATACTCAGGGCGCAATTGCCCCCTGGCGCTGATCTGGCGGTTCATTTGGCGCGGGTCTTTGCCCTTAACAATCTGGCCCATGACGCCGATCTGTCGCGGTTCTATTCACTCAACTGGGAAATCTATCCAAACCTGGCATTTGATCTTCTTGTTTGGCCGTTGGTACAAATCGTGCCTCTCTATATGGCGGGAAAAATATTTGTCATTAGCAGCTTGTTGATGATGGTTGCCGGCGTTGCTTTAATTCGTCGCCATTATTACGGAAGGGTCGGATATATCCCGTTGCTAGCGGTGTTGGTTGCCTATAGTGCACCTGTCGCGATTGGCTTGACCAACTACTATTTCGGAATCGGCCTGGCCGTGCTCGGCACCGCCCTGTGGCTGCAGTCCGAAAACTGGTTGTGGCACCGCAGATTGTTTGCAATGGGAGTTTTTTCTTTAGTTCTGTTTTTTTCCCATCTGTTGGTGTTCTGTCTGTTTGGATTGACGTTGGTCCTGTTGCGGGGGCAGGCCTTTTATAAGAACCGGAATATGGATCTCAAAAAGGACGGTGTCTTGGCGGGGCAATTTGTCATCCCGGCGGTTTTATTGACGTTAATTCCGTCACCGACGCACGGAACTGAAACCGTATTTGGCCCGATGATTGCGCGACTGGAGGCGATTGTTTCTCCCGTACTGTATTTCAATAATTTTGACGTGGTCGCCGGGCTGTGCCTGATTTTCCTGATTTTGTGGCTGGCCTTAACCCGCCGACTGACGATTGTCAGTCCGATGAAGTTCACTGTCCTGTTTTTTATCGGTCTTGGATTAGTGATGCCGGTTGCCATATTGGGCATTTGGCTTACCCATGTACGAATTCCGTTGCTCGCCAGTTTGCTGTTACTGGCAACCATGAAGATTGATTTGCCAGAGCGTGGAATGCGTTATTTGTTGGTTGCTGTCTGCCTTGTAATTGGATTGCTTAAGTTGGAAAAGGTCGACCGGCTCATTGCTGCATGCGATATAAAAAAAATCGACTTTATTAGATCTCTCGATGGTATGCCACGCGGTGCTAGAATTCTTCCGGTGATCGAAGACAGCGCCGTTACCGGAGATTGTCTGGCAGGGGGCTACTGGCATATTCCAGCTTTGGCAGTGATCGAAAAATCCGTTTTCTATCCCCAGATGTTTGTTACCAAATGGCCGATTGAACTCAAACCGGATTACCGACAGTTCTCGCAAAAAAAACCACGCCCGGTTTCCCCGGGTGTTTTGCGAGGAAACATTGAGGCGATTGGTGAGGCCAAATGGAATCGTGCGATTGCCGAGAAATGGCGGAGTGAGTTTGATTATCTGGTCTGGTTGCACCCGGGGACCAAGCCGCAGCGACTACCGGAAAATATTCGTGAAATTAAAAGCGGCTCGTTTTATACTTTCTATGCCATTGATCGGGCAACCCGGTAAATGCAGGGCCGCTCATAGGGAGCTTTAGACAATCGAACAGACGTTGATCATCGATATCCTGGAGCAGCCGCTAAATGCGTTTGTTATCAGCCAGTCGACATTATTTTGGCCTTATTTGCTGTCGGCCCTGCTGGTCGCAATTGGTGTCTCAGCCATTACCGCTTACGTGGCTCAGCAAAACATGGTTGGAATATTGGCCGATCTGTTTTCGAAACGCATTTGGTGGGCCCCATCAAGCAAAGCCGATTATCTGTATTTTGTCGTCAACAGCATGCTGTACGGATCGCTGATCGCGCCGTTAATGATTGGCGGAATTGATGTTGGAATAGGGGTCCAGTCCTTATTGATTGAGCTGTACGGCGAAGGCCCGGATATGGGCTGGACAGCCCATACGGCGCGGGTGTTGTATACGATCTGTTTCTTCGTGGCCTATGATCTCGGTCGTTTTCTGGCCCACTGGGGCCAACACAAAATTGATCTTCTTTGGCAGTTTCACAAAGTCCATCATTCGGCAGAAGTTTTGACACCGATAACCTCCTTTCGGGTTCATCCGGTGGATTTATTTATCATGGGGTTGGGTGGAAATTTATTTGGCGGGATTGCAACCGGACTGTTCTTTTATCTAAGCGCCGGAGACATAACGATTGCAACCTTCCTGGGAACCCACCTGCTGATCGCCGTATATAATCTGATTGGCAATCTGCGTCACAGCCATGTCTGGCTGGATTACGGTGTGCTCGGGTACCTCATCGTAAGTCCGGCGCAACATCAAATTCACCACAGTACGTCGCCCCAGCATATGGGTAATAACTTTGGATTTGCTCTGGCGGTATGGGATTATCTGTTTGGCACACTTTATGTCCCGAAAGAAAAAGAAACATTTGCCATGGGGCTGGGCGATGGTACAGACGGAACCTGGCATACGATTGGAAAACTGTATACCCGGCCATTTGTCTTGGCGGTGCGTATTCTGGGCGGTGGCAAATCGAAGGATGTGGTTTGAGATTTGTGGGTTACTTGAGTGTGGTCTCGCCGCGGCATACGGACAGCCAGCGCGGTCCAGCGCTGGCGACAGCAAAAATACGCTGGCCACATCCCTTATCCGCGACCGCCGGTTGTTTGTGTGGCTGGGGGGCGACGGGCTAAATTATGAGAATGGAAACCGATTTAGTGACATGCCCAAAACTGATAGGCCGCCTGCAAATCATTCACAATTTGAAAGCCTCTGCCGATGATACACCTGTCGAAGTACAAAATCAGAATATTCGCGGACGGTGCCGATAAAAAGGGTGTTCTCGAAATGTACGCCAAGGACTATATTGCCGGGCTGACGACGAATCCGACTTTAATGCGCAAGGCCGGTGTTACGGATTATGAGGCATTTGCCAAAGACCTATTGACCGTTGTCCGAACCAAACCGATTTCCTTCGAGGTGATTTCAGATGATTTTTCAGAAATGCACAGGCAGGCGGTGAAAATTGCCTCATGGGGTGACAATGTTTATGTCAAAATACCGGTTACCAATTCGTCTGGAGAGTCCAGCGCCCCCCTGGTCCGGGAGCTGTGTGAAAAAGGAATTAAGGTCAATGTGACCGCCCTGATGACACTCCGGCAAGTCGAGGACATTGCGCAAGTTCTTGTGTCCGACGTGCCGAGCTGTGTGTCTGTTTTTGCCGGGCGTATTGCGGATACCGGCGTTGATCCCCTACCGGTCATGAAAAAATCTCTGGCGATTTTATCGGAAAAACCAGCGGCTGAACTGATCTGGGCGAGCCCGCGTGAACTGTTAAATGTGATGCAGGGTGATGATATGGGCTGCCATATCATTACGGTTACACACGACATTTTGCGGAAACTTTCGGGTGTCGGAAAAAATTTAGGCGAGTTTTCCCTCGAAACCGTTCGGATGTTTGCCGACGATGCGGCGGCAGCCGGTTATGAACTTTAATAACCCATTGATGGGGAACCGTGCAGAACGGGGGAAAAACGGCCCGGGCAGTGCCGACGGACAACAGGCAGCTAAAACCAGCAATCCGCGCGGTTACCTGCTCGGCTATCGATTTGCGCAATAAAGCCGTTTTTCTCGATCGTGACGGGGTTCTCAATCGGTCCCTCGTCAAAGGTGGGAAACCCTATGCTCCCCTCAACCGACAGGAATTTAGCTTGCTGGACAACGTCAAACAGGCTTGCCAGCTGTTAACTGAAAATGGGTTTCTGCTGGTTGGCGTAACCAACCAACCGGAAATTGCCCGCGGTCATATCGATTGGCGGACGATCAACGAAATGCACGATTTTCTTATTGCAGAACTGGGGCTTGTGGAGGTGCGGGTCTGTCCTCATGATGATTGCGATAAGTGCGCCTGCCGCAAACCCAGGCCCGGTATGATCCTGGATGCCGCCGCCCTTTATGAGGTGGATTTATCGTCGAGTTTTATGGTTGGCGACAGATGGAAGGATATTGATGCCGGAGTTTCTGCAGGATGCCGGACCGTATTCGTGGATCACGGCTACGACGAACCAAGGCCGGCCTGCCCGGACTTCACCTGCGCCGACCTGTTCCAGGCAACGGCCTGGATTTTGGCCTTAAAATCGTGATTATTGGTACGTGTCGGCGGGCTATTGCGGCCGGTGTTTTGCTATAGGAATAGGGGGCATTTATTGTGTGCTCAAGGCCACGGTAATTAAATTCCAAACTAAAAAGTCGGTTTTTAGGGCAATACGTTGGCAAAGATGTTCATATCAAAATCAGGCCGTCCGTAATAATAACCTTGGCCAAAATCAACACCACAGTCATTAAGAAAGGATGCGAGATTTTCGTCTTCAACCATTTCGGCTATCGTTTCAATTCCAGTTTGTTTACACAATGTCGCCATCGATGCCAGGAATGCTTTGCCCTTCTTTGTCGCATAGGCCCGTTTAATGACAGGCCCGTCGAATTTCACCGTGTCGATCTCAAATGAATTGAGATAGTCAAAACTGGCGGCGCCCGCACCAAAGTCATCCAGGGCAACCTTAAAGCCGTTTGCCCGAAATTCCTGGATGTGTGCGTTGACGCGTTTGAGGTCTGTTATTTCAGAGGATTCTGTTATTTCAAGAGTGAGCTTCTCATTTAATCCGGCAACGGCATTAAGCCGGAGGTGGAGGTCTTCAACGAAGCTTTCCTGAGAAATAGATTGACCGGACACATTGATGGCTATTGGTTTTGCACCGGAAACGCCCGTCAGGGTCTTGATCAAGGCAATGGATTTTTCAACAACAACCAGGTCAAACTCGGAGACGATACCCACTTCTTCGGCGAGGGTGATGAGTTCGTAGGGGGAACTTTCAATACCCCCGGCGTTACCGCGAAATCGTGTCAAAGCTTCAAAATGATGGACGGATCCTGAAGAAAGGTTGCAGATGGGCATAAAGGCCAAGTCAAAATGTTTGGATTCGCATACACGACGAAAGGCGATGATTGCTTTGTTTGTCTCGGCCATTTTTTCCGAAAACATATGTGCCATATTCGTGTCTTCAAAAGCTTGGTCGCTTTTTGAAAACTTTTTCATTGTATGAATAATCGCGTTATTTATCTGTGATGCGGTCAAGTTCGTCATGTCGGCACTTAAACTGGTCGATGTGGTATCCAGGTTAACCCCGTCATCTCCTATTATTTTTGCCGTGTTGGATGCAAGTTTGGCCTCAAGGTCGTGCGAACTCATTGAATCAGAATGCAGGACACTGAAATTGTTTTCATCAATGCGCCCAGCGGTCTCGCCGCCCAGTGAATTTTCGTTCAAGGTTTTTCCGACCGCGTTAAACAACTCGATTTGTTTGGCGGCCGACACCTGATTTTTGATTTCATCAATATTATTGATTTTAATCATACTGATTTTGGCATGAGCACCTGCGTCAGGAAGGGTGCTTATGCGATCTGCTGCGACGGAAGCAAAGGCTTTGGGATGCAATAGTTCGGACCCGGCCTCCCGATCCATGCTTCGTTTCCCGAGATTTTGGACGGGCCGCGGGTCAATTTTAATCGCCAGAAAAAAGTTGTCTTCGAAGTCGGGGACACGATATCCGGACATGACGGCTTTAGCGAAGGTGCCATTTTGCATGATAAAATGGGTTTCCACATCGTTAATCCGGGCATTGGCGTTGGTGTTGGAAAGCAGCGCGGTAATCTTTTCCTGGTCATGTTCCTGGATAAGATCAATGTAGCGTTTTCCGCGCACGTTGGTTTGCGTGCATCCCTTCAAGAGGTTTACAGCACCAGCACCAAAAACAATGGTCTGTTCATTATTTAACTCAAACAGGAAATCTGCACGACACAGGGAAAGAGCCGCAAATTTACCCAGTAAAAGGTGTAAATCTTTGGATGCTTTTGCCGACTGATCTTGCATAAAACATTTCAGGTAAGAAAATAAAAAGGATTACTATCTTTAGTTTAGAGCCGGATTTCGAAATTGCTAACGGGAAATGATTAATTGGTCTGGCCTTATGTGAGCCTTGAGCAATTGGAACAGGGCGGCAAGCGCAACGAATGGTAAAATTGCCAAAACCGTTAGTTTTTTCAAGAATCCTGTGCGCCGGACGGGCCCACGGGGGGCCGGGTATAAGAAGGTCAAAATTGAGTTGAATATAATAATATGCTGATAATGTGTTGCAATTTTAATTGGGACATTTTGTTACGATTTTTAAGGTCTCCTCTTTGAACCCGGTCGTATAAAAGCCCGAGATGTGGGGCTTGAGACGGGTGCAGAAGGATAACAATTGGTCAATTTTGATAAAAACTCGGTAAACTTTTGACGCCTTCTATTTAAAATTGTACAGATTCTGCATATGGTGCCATTGTGGTTCTGTCGGGATTAAGGAGTTAGATATTGAAAATCGAAGGAAATTGCCCACCTTATAAGGGGACATTTCTCGGAAATTCGGAACTGGATCGCATGGGGTTATCACTTGCAACAGCCAATGGCTAAAATTTGTTGTTTTTTATTGGCTCTGAATGGTGTTCTTTTGGAGGTGTCGACGATTGATGAGTAGTGACTACGAGCGTACAAAAATTCTCCTGATTGAGAATAACCCTGGCGATATAAAACTTCTCGAAATGGCCATATTGAGATCGGAAAATAGCAATATTGAGCTGCTGTGTGCGGCAACCTTAGCGGAAGCCTTTGATGTCCTTGGTTCGGACGAAATTGATCTGGTGCTTGTCGATCTTAATCTGACTGACAGTACGGGATATGCAACCTTTGAAAAGGTAAAACAGAAAGTTCCCAATTGCCCAATTGTCATCATGAGCGGTGTGTACGATGATGAAATGGCGATTAAATCGGTTAAAGATGGGGCCCAGGACTACCTTTTAAAGGGCGAGTTCAATATGGCCAGTATCATTCGCACCCTACGATACGCGATTGAACGCAAGCATACGGATTTAATACGTGAAGCGGCAATGGAAGACGCAAAAAGTGCCAATCGCGTAAAATCGCAATTTCTTTCCAATATGAGCCATGAATTGCGAACGCCAATGGCGGGCATACTCGGGATGTCGGATTTAATTCTTGAAACGGATTTGACGGTAAATCAGACCAAATATGCCAACAGTATCAAAACGTCCGGAGAAATTCTGCTGTCGATTTTAGACCAGGTTCTTGATAAGTCGAAACTGGATGCGGGTAAAATGGAGATTGTGCCCGAGCCCTTTAATGTTAAGCGATTTATCGACGAAATGGTGCTCATGTTTGACGCCAATATTACGAAAAAGGGATTGCATGTCGAAATCGAAATCGACCCATCTGTGCCAAAAACAATTTTCGCAGACAGGCTTAGGATAGGGCAAATATGTACCAATTTGCTCAGCAATGCAGTCAAATTCACAACAGCCGGTTCGATTACTGTTGGTGTCGATTGCGAGCAGAAGAACGGCGACGGTCTTGTGTTGTGTATTTCCGTCACGGACAGTGGTATCGGTGTGAGCAAAAGCCAACAGAACGGACTTTTTGGCGAGTTTATGCAAGCGGATACGTCCATCTCCCGTCGTTATGGAGGAACCGGTTTGGGGCTTTCGATTTCAAAACAATTGACGGAATTAATGGCCGGAACGATCGGCTTTGAAAGCGTTGAAAACGAGGGGTCCCGGTTCTGGTTTACGGTTCCTTGTCCGTTCGCTTGCGATGCAACGGACGCGTCGGAGGTGATCGAGTCAAAAGGACGTTGGGTCGCAACTAGAGCTCTTAAAATTTTGATTGTTGAGGACAACATGCACAATCAGCTTTTACTGCAAACCATATTTGAAAATATGAACCATCAGGTAACTGTCGCCGACGATGGCCAAATGGGTATCGAAAAGCTGATTGACGGTTTCTTCGACATCGTCCTGATGGATATTCGCATGCCAATTCTCGACGGAATACAAGCGACCCTTCGTATTCGCTCTATGGCCTCAGAAAAGTCTGACATTCCGATTATCGCGTTGACGGCCGATGTGGAATCCGATCATGTAGCGGAATTCCTGGAGGCTGGCCTCGACGCGGTGTGCCCGAAGCCTATCCAATTGGATCAACTTTTAACAACGATTAACAAGCAGATTGGAGAAGGCATCCATACATGGGATCTCGCGCCCTAGCTCGGTCGGAAGGGGGGTTGCCAACCTACCCCCCCCATCAATCCGGTTGTTTTTCTTTAGTCATAATCAGAGGTTTAGACAGCGTTAAATGAACGTCAACAACTATCAGGTATTAAGGACATACTTTGATATGTGGATCTGCTGGAATGCGTATGCAAATTCACAAAATTCAAGAGATGAGCCAATCGAATTGTTAGACATTTGATGGAGACTGCGGTTGTCCAATAAAATCCAAAATTCCCTGCAGAAGTTGAGAATATTTGCGCTTGCGCATAATACTTATGTTGCCTGGATCGTTCTTATTGTCGGCCTATTATTAACACTGCTTGCCTGGTCGCTAACTGACAATTCTCAAAAAGCCACTGAAAATCAGCGGTTCGAGAACCGGGTTAACGAAATAACCAGATCGGTTTTCAGCAGAATGCAGGCCTATGAACAATTACTCTGGAGCTCCGTTGGTTTTATGAACGCGGCGGGGCAGGTGGATCGAGCGCGTTTCAGAAATTTCGTCGATAACCTGAAAATCCAGGACCATTGGGCCGGCATACAGGGAATTGGCTATAGTATTTTGGTCTCTCCCGAACAACGGGCAGGACATATCGAAGCGCTTCGTGCTGAAGGGTTCCCCGAATATACGATCAAGCCAGAGGGTGAACGCGATCAGTACAGCTCAATAATTTATCTGGAACCGTTTGACTGGCGTAATCAGCGGGCCTTTGGGTATGACATGTGGTCAAATCCGTCGCGGCGACAGGCCATGGCGCGGGCAGTCGATACCGGCGATGCCTCCCTGTCCGGTATCATAACGCTTGTCCAGGAAACCGAAACCGATGTTCAAAAAGGTTTTTTGATGTATCTGCCCCGCTATCAATCGGGAAAACCTATCGATACTCAAGCGCAACGACGCGAGGCCTTTCTTGGCTGGGTCTATAGCCCGTTTCGAATGGGCGATTTAATGATAGGCACACTCGGCACAGAGCAATCGAATGTCGCCTACCAGATATTCGATGGAGAATCCACGACGCAGGAAAGCCTGCTGTTTGATAGCAACCATTTACTGCCGAATACCTTGGCCCAACCCTACAATGGCCCCAGGAAATCTGTAGAACTTAATCTTCAAGGTCGGAAATGGTTAATCATATTAACCGTAAAGAACTCTTTACTGACGACAGCTGAAGAGTTTCTGCCGACCTTTATCGCAATTGTCGGGCTTATCATTAATATTTTGGTTTTTTATCTGATCGCCTCACTGGCGCTGCTTAAGCAACGCGCTGAGAAGCTTGCCGATGAAAAGACACTCCAGGTAAGAGAAGCCAACGAAAAACTGCAACTTAGTGTCAGGGAATTAAAAGCCTCAAATGAGGAACTGTCAAAATTTGCCTATGTGGCGTCGCACGATCTTCAAGAACCGTTGCGGATGGTGACCAGCTTCTGTGGCCTATTAAAAACCGACTACGCAGACAAGTTGGACAAAGACGGCATCGAATACATCAATTTCGCCGTCGATGGCTCAAACAGAATGAAATCACTGATCGATAGTTTGCTGCTTTACGCGCGGGTAAGTAAAAACGCCCCGGTTCGCGAGTCTGTTGATTGTGAGATTATATTAAAGGAAACGCTAATTGATTTGCAAAATGCAATCACTGACAGTCAGGCCAAAATTACCTATGATCAACTTCCCAAGGTAGGCGGAGAACGTGATGCCATCAGGCAACTTTTTCAAAATCTACTCCTTAACAGTATAAAATTCAAAAGTGAGTCTGCCCCTGTCATTCACATATCTGCGACCCAAACTGGCAAGGAATGGCAATTCCGGGTTTCTGATAACGGTATTGGTATAAGCGCCGATCATTCGGAACAGATATTCATAATATTCAGGCGTCTTCATTCGCGCGAAAAATACCCTGGGAGTGGCATGGGGCTTGCTGTATGCAAGAAAATAATCGATCGGCATGGGGGGCGCATTTGGGTTGAACCGGGCGAAATCACCGGCAGCATTTTTAGCTTTACCTTGCCAATATGGAAAGAGAAAGAACAACGACAATGAACAATACCCAAAAGATGATCGACGTCCTTCTTGTCGAAGATAACATTGGTGACGTTCGCCTGACGGAAATTGCCTTTGGCCGGGGTCGGGTGGATAGTAAACTGCACGTCGCGCGTGACGGCGACGAGGCCCTGCAGTTCCTGCGCAAAGAGGGAAGGTTTTCACAGGCACCGCGCCCAGATATCATTCTATTAGACCTTAATCTTCCGCGGAAACTAGGCCTGGATGTGTTGAAAGAGATCAAATCGGATGAGCAGTTAAAAAGGATCCCCGTTGTCATACTAACGACATCTGATGCAGATTCCGACGTGCTTCAATCCTATAATACGGGGGCTAACAGTTACATACAAAAACCAGTGGACATGGAAAAGTTCCTGTCGACGTTTGCATCTTTGGAAGAGTTTTGGTTGAAGGCAGTGAAATTACCGCCGGACTGAAAATCGATATCACAGTACGAAGACATTGATTGTGCCAGGCAAAAAAGAGGATTGCGTTGAACAGGCTAAATATGACCGTTGAAACAATTAAAATAATGCTTATCGAAGATAACCCGGGCGATGTTCGATTGCTGCAGGTTGCAATTGAGCATGCCAAAACGGTGGATTTTGAACTGATTTCTGTGGCAACTTTGGATGACGCAATATCGTTACTGGCATCTTCAAGATTTGACCTGGTTCTCGTCGATTTAAACCTTCCAGACAGTTTCGGTTATGATACATTTTTGGCCGTTAAGGCAATTGTATCCGAGTGCCCGATTGTTATTCTCAGTGGAGAATATAATGAAACCTTAGCTATCGATTCCATTCGAGATGGGGCTCAAGACTACCTCGTCAAGGGTGAATACAATCGAGTCAATCTGATACGTGCCATGCGATATGCGATCGAAAGAAAACGCATGGAAATTGACGTCACAGACCGCCAACGGCGGCTTAGTGAAGCCCATCGTCTTTTGAAACTGGGCGATTGGGTATGGGTCGTCTCGACCGGGGAACAAACCTGGTCAGAGGAAACCTGTAGAATGTTTGGCGTACCGAAAGATACACAAGGCAGTGTTGAGTTATATGAACAGTTCGTTCATCCAGATGATACGCATGCGGTTGAGCGGCAATTCCAACTGATTAGCAATGGCCAGCAAGAAGTCGCCTCAAAATACCGAATTATCCGCCAGACGGGTGAAGTCCGGTATATTGAAAGTCATTTAAAAGCCGTTTCATCGAGTTCCGGTGAATTGATTGAAGTCATAGGGACCAATCAGGATGTAACAGAACGCGCAGAAGCGGAGGACGCACGCAATCGCGCCCTGTCCGAAGCAAAAAATGCAAACCAGGCAAAATCTAACTTTCTCGCGTCGATGAGCCACGAACTGAGGACGCCGTTAAACGCAATAACAGGATTTTCAGAAGTCTTTATCGGCGAATTGTTTGGAAGTTTAGGGTCTGATAAATACAAAGAATACGCGTTCGATATCCATGCCAGCAGTGAACATTTGCTCAATTTAGTAAACGATATCCTCGATTTGTCGATGATTGAAACGGGTCGAATTTCTCTTGATATTCAAGAACTCGACGTCAGTGAACTGCTTAATGAATGTTCTCGGTTTATTATCAGAGACGTCGATTCGAAACATATCCAATACACAATCAAAGTACCAGCCGACATCCCAATTCTAATGGCCGATAAGAGATCAATGAAGCAGATTATAATTAATTTGCTGTCTAATGCGCTCAAGTTTACGCCTGATGGCGGAGAAATTTCCTTGCATGCAAAGACATTAGACGGATTTCATGTTTTTATCATACAGGACAATGGCGACGGCATCGACGAACAAAAACTCGCAACCATTACCGAGCCGTTCGTAACAAAAGAGAGTGATCCCTATAAAACACAACCCGGATATGGGCTTGGATTGGCCATTGTTAAGTCCCTCGTCGATTCCCACCAGGGGTATTTGGACATCCAAAGTCAAATATCAGTGGGAACAACAGTTACCGTTAAAATACCGACAAAAGGAACAGGATTAACACGGTGAATTGCGCCTCGGGCACAAAAACGGCATTTACTTGACCTGCGTGGCCCCTGAACGGGCGATATTTTAAGCGCCCCATCTCTCTCCCGCCATCATCTGTTCCGCGCACTGCTCGCAATACCCCAAAGTCCCGGTGCGGTCGATAAATCCGATGGCCGTTACATTTGGTATGCGAATGATAGTTGCGCTACAACCCTACTGGTGGCATATTCGGATATATTGAGATTTGGGGGTGTGAAGTCTTGGTAGATTTGGTGGTTTTAAAGCCGCATCAGCGGGCACTAAAATTAACACTGGGATTGGTCTGTGTTGGCGCGGTTCTGACATTGTCAAAACCAAGCGCCGCAAAGTGTCTCAACGCGGATGCGATTTTCGGTGTGAACCTTCCCGCTGGCTGCCTGACGTCGGAAGATGGTATGACCGTTCGCCTCAGGTATTTTCGGGCTGATTTAACCGTCGCGGCTTTGTCGTGCAAACAACAAACTTTGTATAACCAGTTCGTCAATACCCATGAAAATATACTGGTCCGTGGTGGTCGTTCGTTGCGTACGCTTTTTGCTCGTCTTTACAAAAAAAATGCCAGTGCAGAGTTGAATAAATTTTTAACTCATCTGACCAATCGTGCTTCCCTTCGGCGATTGACGGCGCGGGCATACTGTAAACGAATGGAGGGGGTTTTCACGTTTGCCCAATCCCTGCCATCCAGCAGATTGGTCGATTATATTCGCAGTCAGCCAGTGATGACGGCGTTGGGTCTGATCACACCAGCCAGCGACGCCCGTAGGCTTGTATCTGCCAGGGACGTGTTAAACCAACCTGTCAGTGCCGATTAACCATCGTCTCGGTACCAATAAACCATCGTCTCGGTACCGATTAACCAGTGTCTTAGTACCGTTAACCATCTTCAGTGCCGATTAACCACCGTTAGTTCAGGATGATTTCAACCCGTCGGTTTTGCGGCTCGCGGACTCCATCGGGTGTTTGTACCAATGGTTCTAACTCACCGCGCCCTAGAACTGAGATTTCACCTGAGGGAACACCCAGGCGTACCAGTTCCGCTTGAACGGTATTGGCCCGTCGCTGGGAGAGGCCCAGATTATATTTATCGGAGCCAGACCGGTCAGCGTGGCCGATCGATTGAATTCGCGTAACGTTGATTTCCCGGCTGTTGGCGACCGCCTGTGCGAGAATCGCGCGCACATCTGGTGTAAGATCGGACTTATCCCAATCGAAGAACACCAGATAATTTTTCGGCACATCGGGCACAATCGGCGGCGCTGGTTTGGCCTGTTGAATGGGTGCCGGCTGTGGCTTTGGTTCCGGCGCAGGAGCCTGCACAGGAGTTGCAGCCACCGGCACAGGCTTCGGTTTATTGAACGACCATTTCAAACCTATCATAATCCGATTCTCACCCGAATCGGCGTCAATATTGACACCGGAGTCCGTCTTGAAATCAAGATCCGATAAACCAATATAACGATATTCCGTAAATACAGACGTCTGATCATCAATTTTGTAGTCAATACCTGCGATGCCCTGATAGGCGGCCCCCCAATCGTTATCATCAATACGGGAACCACCGACCGGCGACACGCCATCGTAGGAAACCGATGCGCCGCCAATACCGGCACCAAGATAGGGTGTCCAAGCGGAGTCGTTATGAAAATCGTAATATCCGTTGATCATCAGGCCAAAGGCCGATGTGTCTCCCGCACCGTTGTTTACACCGATTGAGTCAACCGCCGATCGCCGATAGTTAAGTTCGCCTTCAGCCCGCCAGTTATTGCCAAAGGCATTTCCATAGGCGAACGAAACACCATATCCTAAATCAGAATCCAATGACGTATTGATCCCGGCCCCCGTAAGATCAGCGTCTGTCGGTTGGCTAAATCCAAGCGCACCGGAAATATAATCATTATTGCTTGGAGTTTGTGCGACCGCTATTTGTGGCACATTCAACAGGAATAAAATCGAAATAAGATTTCGTTGAAAATTCATCACGTATTTGTTCCAATTTGGTGATCGAAGATGGATTAAGTTGGTTTGTTGACAGATGTACCAATGAGGACAACTAAGCAAATCGGATACCACGAAAACTTGCTATTGTCCATGTCGCCAAAGCCTTTCATAAGGGTATAACTTTTCAGTTCCTGCGATGAAAGAGTAACTTGTTGGCCGACCATAACCGGCTATATCCATAAGGGAGTGGACAAACCTATTGAGACATCGGAGATAAAAATGAAACCGAGCATGCCCGGAGCTTTGCTTTTGGTTGTACTTTTCGGAGTTGGTGCTTGCGCGGAAGCCCAACAAAACCCGAAAGGTGCGGTTGGTGCGGTGATTGGTGGGGTCGGCGGCGGTCTTTTGGGCTCAACCGTCGGAGGTGGCAAAGGCCGTTTGGCGTTAACGGCCATCGGGACTCTTGCGGGTGCTCTGCTGGGCCATCAAGTTGGGAAGTCGATGGATGACGTTGACCGGCTTAAATCACGTCAGGCGACACAGCAGGCGTTGGAGACACTGCCCAGCGGAACTGCGGCCACATGGCGCAGCCCCGATTCGGGGAATTCAGGCCAGATCACCCCGCAGCGAACCTATGTCGATCCACAAGGCCAGAATTGCCGCGAGTTCCAACACATTGTTACGATTGGCGGCAATACAGAGACAGTGGTCGGCAGGGCCTGTCGTCAATCGGATGGCACGTGGCGGGTCGTCGAATAGTCTGCGATCTTCCACGTCAGGGACCGGTTTCCGTATTTCCCCCTTCAATTTGTTGACGATGGTCGCGGAGCAAAGATTTTCGAAGCGTGTCGGTCATAGGGAGACCAGCAATATCAACATGCTCGACCTGTCGCAATCACTCGTGAAATCCTACTCCAGATGACAACGGGATTGCCGACCGTAAATGCAACCCTGTGGAACCAGGACCGTACAAAGAACTTTGACAGTACAGATACCTGTCTGATCAAAAAAACCCGTCGATTAAAACCTTCCGCCGGCAAGCCAACCCTGAATTTTATCCACTGGACCCTAAGAGACCCCATTTTTTTCCCCATGTTCCACAGTCCTGTGGATCGAATTCGGGTTGTTGGATTTTTGTCCAGACCGTACACTATACCCAAGTTCGAAAGCAACGGTAGACCGCAAGGAAAACCAGAGTGAACGGGCCCAATCGGAAGACCCAGGGACTCTTCGGAGTATAAAGGAATTCTGGTTTGAAGCGGCTCTTCCGGGCAACTGGAGGAGCCGCTTCTGACTCTAATATAAGCACGGATCTGCGCGTTGGTCGCAGGCACGCGATTTTTTACTGTGACGCCTGTCGATAAGCAAATCCTATCGTTCACTGATAGATGGGAAATCGTATCATACGGGTTCCCGTATCCAGTTTGGTCACATGATGGTGCCAGATTTCACCGGGCCAGCGGTATTCGATGTTGCCGCTTAACGGCCAATAGACGGCCGTGTAAATGGTCCCGAAGCCCCGATCGAAAGCCGTCGAATACAGGGGCGGTTTCAAAAACGCGCCAATAAACCGGTTGGCCGGTTCGTCGTGCAGGGCAAGCCTTTGTAATAAAAAACGTTCGCGTTCAACGGTTGCCGTTGCCCGCGCGTGGCGGTGCCATTCGACCTGGTCCTGATGATTGGTCGCAACCCGCGCGTCGGTGATGACCGTTTCCCTGTCCGGCGACAAATAGGCGGTAAAATAACGCCCGGCCCGATCAATCACAGTGACATTATAGGACATGTGGCAGGGAATGCGTTTCAGGGCCGCGACCGCTTCCTTTGCCGTTGTACAAAATTCAAGGATATAACGCAGGATGAGAGGCACACCAAACCCGTCACCGACGATGGTCCGCCCACCGAAGGTTAGCGACACCGCCAACCCGGCTTCATTCATTCCGTCAACGAGCCCGAACAGGCCGTCGGACATGCCACTGACCCATTGGCCGTTCCATTGCGAACTTACAATAACCCCGTCGCACAGGGCTGGCGCGTAGTCATAATTGCGAACCAGCAGCGGCTCACCGCCGGACCAGATGGCCTGGGAACAGCCCGACAGATAGGCTGGCGGGCAGTAGAGACTGAGAAAACGCGCCGCCAGATCACTGCCGCCGACAAGCTCGACCAACTCTTCATAGGTTGGCACAAGCTCCGGCATGTAGCGCTTTAAGGCCCGCAGGCTGGCCAGATAGGTTTGTCTGGCTTCAATCCCTTCAGACAAAAACCAGCGTTTGTAGGCCGGCCAATGGCGATCAAATAATGCCTGCCATTGGGTGCCGGCCTTGGCTTCGGTAACAGCCCTGAACGCAAACGAGTCTTGGTGTTGGTTCAGCTTCATAAAACACAAATCACAGGAGTTTGAAGTCCGGCGCTTCCAGTTCGACAGCCAGGGCACTTGGCAACGGTCGTGCCTTATATTGGCCCTTTATGCCATCAATCCATTTTTTTGAACGGGCCTTGAGCCGGAACCGTTTGTCCATGGCGTGGCCTCGGGTAATCAGAATGCCCAAATCGGCACCTTCGTAACGAAAATCGCCGGGCCCTTGAATACGCAGGAAAAAGGCCTCATTTTCGCTATCGACGGCGCGGCGGTGATAATCAAATCGACTAAACGCGATTTGCCCGTCAGGCAACATCTTCCAAATTCCCGATTCCGGTGCCTGGGTAATGACGTCCACATTGTCATCCGTATGTTTGATCACCATCTGGCACCATTGGTCAATGTTATCCGGATCGGCCCAGCGGTTATTCAGTTCGTTCACATCCAAATCAAAGTTGATTCCGGAAAATTCAAGCAAATGGAACAGGAACAAAGGCGCGTCCGCATGGGCAAAGGCCGCATGATTGGTCATTGAGCTGGCCCCGGTGACCCGAGGGTTGCATTCACCCAGATAAATTTCGCCGGTTTTCTGGTCAATCAGGAAATCCAGTTCAAAATAACCGCGATATCCTTCCTTGACCAACTGGTTGCCAAACTCGAAGGTATACTTGCGCGCCGCGTCCCGTATTTTCTGATCGAAGGCGTCGGCAAAGATCTCATTTCCACACCAGCCGCCGCGGTACGGTGTTAGTTCCTTGAAGCCAACGAGTTCCGTCATCAACGGGCCGACAATGGTGCCGTTTTTCGTGGCACAGGCTTCGATGGCTGAACCCCGGCAATTAATGCGTTTCATGACCTTGATTTCGCCCTGGCCAACAATCTCACTCTTGTGGCGGTTAAAATCCTTTTCATTCTTGATGAAGAATGTTGTATGACCGCTGTCGCCAAAGGCTGACTGCAAAACCAGGTCATCGCCAATTGGTTTCGACAGTTTTTTGAGGTGCGCGTAGTCCTTAATTTCCGACAACACGTTGGGCACACTGGGGACGCCGGCTTTGTTGCCGATCCGGACCGTCTCAATCTTATGATCGATTTGCTCGCGCAGTTTGGCTTTCGGAAACCAAACTTCAATGCCCAGTTCCTTGCAGATTTTTTCGACGCGCTCATCAAACATCAAGAACACCGCTTTTGGGTTCTTGCCTTTGGATTTCATAAAATCGATGACTTCTTTATGCTCGAGCAAATAGGCAACGATGTCCTCTATCGATTCAAACTCGGGATGGGCATTTTCAGAAGGCACGAAGGTGTTGGGATGGCGTCCGTCGTAACAATCGATGTAATTAATGTAATGGAAGTTCCGACACCACTCATCGATCCCCAAAAGATTAAAGTTCGTAGCACTGATAAAAAAGATGGGGTCTTCATTGCGATGAAAATATCGGCGCACTTCGGAAATATTTTTAAGGTGCACTTTCTTCGCCCGTTTGGCGGGTTTTTTTTTCGCCGCCTTTTTCTTTGCCGGGGTTTTCTGTTTTACTGGAAGCGTGTTCATTTTTCGACCTTTCTGTTTAGCCCCCCCCTGTTGGCAAGGCGGCAGATGAGTGGATCACGTTTTCCGAAATCCGTTAATTTAATTTATCAGCTAATGCATCTTCGGTGAAAACCCGAAGTCCCAAATCAGGGCGATACCCATGGATTTCTTTGACGTCCAGATTACGAAGGAACTCGATAATTTGTTTACTGACAACTTGTCCCGGCACCAGGATCGGAAAACCCGGCGGATAAGGAATAATAAATGTTGCCGAAACAACTTCCCGTCCGGCCGCCATGGCCTGATCCAGAGTGCCGTCGTCCAAACCCAAATATCCGCAATTAACTTCCTCATAGGACAGGAAATAGGCATCACGCATGTGGCCTTCTGGTGTGGTCCCGGACGGATCGGGTCGAAAGGCATCATGAAAATGCGAGAAATCGGGCAAAGAGGGCAATTCGTGGGTTAGGGAATGAATTTTTCGTTCATGTACCTTCCGCTCCGGCGTATTCATGTCTTCAAAATTCTCGTCGAGACTGTTGGCAATTTTAACCAGCACTTCGATGAGGTAAGCGATAGAGCTTCGCGTCGTCCCGATGTTGGTCATAAACAGTACCGTATTACGCGACGTTTTGTTGATTTGAATGCCGTATTTGTCCATCAGGATATCGTTTTTGAAGGTATCCCCGTCGAGACCGGTTCCGCCAACAAACAGGGTGACGCGGGTCGCATCGAGACAGAACTCATCGCCGGCCCAGGCATCCCAAATTTCATTCCAGCCCTGGTCGGGGTCGTAATAACTCTCGATGCCTGATTGACGGTGTTGGGCGGGTATCATATCGCCGACCGTCAAAACTTTGAAATGTTTGGACAACAGCGGATGGGTCCGGATTTGCTGACGCAGCAACATGGCCAGTTCAACTTGTTTTTGCACCAACTCGAAACCTTCCAGTTCAAGTTGCCGCCGCCCCACATCCAGGGACGCGAGAATTTGATAATTGGGCGAGGTCGAGGTGTGAGTCATATAGGCTTCGTGAAAAGGTTCAGCTGCTTTTGAATTAAAATCCTGATCGCTCACATGAATCATTGAGCCCTGGCGCAGGGATGTGAGGGTTTTGTGGGTCGATTGGGTGGTGTACACGCGAATGCGGACTTTGTCGGGGTCCGGGTATAAATGTTTATCCAACAAGGCGTCGTGATTGCTCGCTTCAATTTTTGACAGGGCCTTTTGTTTTTTTGCATAAAGCGCCCGATAGGCATCGGATTTGTATTTTTTTCGCAAGCTCTCAGCCGCATGCATCCCGGTCCGTGACCGATACGTCGGCCCGGACCTGGCGAAGGCAAACCACGCCTCATCCCAGAGGAATATGAGGTCTGGTTTGATCGCCAGACATTCCTCCATAAACCGTTCGACGTTATAAACAATACCGTCAAACGTACAGTTGGTGAGCAACAGCATCTTTACCCGACCCAGCTTACCGGCATCGCGCAATTCCAGGAGAATTTTTTTGATGTCGCGCAGCGGCACCGCGCCGTACATGGAATAGTCATGGAGCGGATAGGAATCCAGATAGATAACGTCAGCCCCCGACAGAACCATTCCGTAGTGATGCGATTTATGGCAATCCCGGTCAACCAGGACAATGTCGCCGGGCTGAACCAGGGCTTGAACGACAATTTTATTGCAAGTCGAGGTGCCGTTTGTCGCAAAAAATGTCCGCCTGGACCCGAAGGCCCGGGCCGCAAGTTCTTGCGCCTTTTTGATGGGGCCGTGCGGTTCCAGCAGAGAATCCAGGCCACCGGACGTGGCTGATGTTTCGGCCAGGAAAATATTCATCCCGTAAAACTCACCCATATCCTGAATCCAGTGGGATTTGGTTATCGATTTTCCACGGGATATGGGCATGGCGTGGAATACCCCGGTGGGCTGCTTCGAATAATGTTTGAGGGCCGTAAAAAACGGCGTTTCGTAACGTGATTCGACACCGCGCAGGATGTTCATATGAAGTTCAAAAAAGTCTTCCCGATTGTAGAAGATCCGGCGACAGGCTTCTCCGGCACGCCCGGCAATGTCCTCGACGGACTGACTGGTGACCAGGTACAGGTCCAACTCCGGGCGCACACTGGCAATCACATCGGCAAGGATAATACCGTAATCCTGTGGTTCGTCGTAATTTAAATCGCCACATTGGGCCTCATCCAAATATTGTTTGAG
>JAJFII010000017.1 GCA_021775095.1 Rhodospirillales bacterium | reverse complement strand
GCACAAGGCGTGAGCTTACGGACAAACCCCTTGGGGCGGGGCGCTTTATCTCTCTGGCTTCGTTGAAAAAACTTGAAAACCGTGGGGTTTCCTGCGTCTTTCCGCCTAACCGATAAGATAAATCACCTCCGCAGAATGGATGAAATTAATGGGTCCTGACCCTAGCGCGTCGTCTTTGTTCCCGGCCCTCAACCGCTCCTTTATTCAACTCTACAGGGAGAATACATCCGTACAACAGCCGTCGACATTTCGGAAACTGTCGAATTTGGCTTAAGAATAGACGCTGTCACCTTGAGATACAGACGAAACGTGAGAGAGTGAATATCGAGCAAGTTTAGCCAGGAGTGGGTAATACCAGTGGACCTTCGCTATATCTGTACTGTTGGTGGAGGATACACCTGTGCCGAATTTGACGATCAAGCGGTGGCGCACTGGGAGGGTCGGGACACCTCTTATTGCCGCGTAGTTGATTTCCTATTTAAAAATACTTAAAACCGTCAAACATCACCTGTTATCCCGGAAGTGCTCTAATCCGGCACCAGCTCTCGAAGGCTTGGCCCCCATGCAAACGATCACAGCCTACATCGGGGCCGCAATTGCGGAAATTGCTGGATGCTTTGCGTTTTGGGCATGGCTAAAGTTGGACAAATCGATCTGGTGGCTTGCCCCTGGCATGGCATCGCTTGCCCTCTTCGCCTTTTTATTGACATTCGTTGATAGTATTGCTGCGGGGCGGGCTTATGCCGCCTATGGCGGTGTTTACATCGCCGCATCGTTAACTTGGCTTTGGGTTGTCGAAGGAATTCGCCCTGATCGATGGGACGTCTCGGGCGTCATCATCTGCCTTGTGGGCGTAACGGTCATCATTGCCGGGCCACGATAATCCTTTTGTTATTGCCGTCACAACCTCAGTCTGAAATGCACCAGGATCAGAATTGTTTGGCTCTCCGACCCGTCGGCCATCTGCATCGATGATCAACTCGCCATCTTCCTTTTTTATCGGCCCGGGAGGCAGTCGGTCCAAAAGATCAAGAACTAACTCGGATGGACGACACAACTTAACGCCCTTGGGTGTCGCTACGAGCGGCCGATTAACCAAAACTGGATGCTCCAACATTGCATCCAATAGTGCATCATCTGAAACGTTAATGTCTAGAAGTCCAAGTTCCGAAGCAGGAGATTTGGTTTCTCGAAGAGCCGCTCGCGGCGTTAAACCAGCTGCCGCAAATAGCGACAGCAATTGGCGACGAGACCAACCGGCCTCAAGATACTTGATGATCTTCGGTTCGTAGGCAGCAGCCTTTACGAATTCGACAACATTGCGTGATGTGCCACATTCGGGATTGTGATGAATGACCACTGGAAAAAATTCATTCATGCTTTTTGCTCCTTGATCAACTGGATGTTTGTACTTTTTTCAAACTATAGCGGCGATCCGATTAACGGTGAAGGCGCTGTTTTAAATTCGACGAAATCTGGATGGCAGCTATGGGCCAAAAAATAGATTGTCGGGTCTCTTAAGTTTTTTAAGTCTGTTGTTGCGTTCAAAGCTGACCCTGGTCGGGTTCACGTTTCCCAGTAAGGTAATAAATTGGGATTTTGGCACCAGCCAAATAGGCAGACAATATCAGCTCGGTCCAACTACGATGGATTTCGAACTATTCGAATTATAAGTGTTACGTCGCCCCGTCAAACTCGTGGGTTCATTCGCGATATGTGCATAGGCTATTTATCTCCAACGTTTGAGATACCTATAACCTGATCGGAAGGCCCCTTTAAAAAGGCGTTTTTGCTACTAATAGATTAGCACCAAATCTTCGACGATCGGCGTTTATTCATACCCCGGGGCCATTGCCATCCGCCAGGGAATGACGGTTCAGGAATTAGCAGACACGATCTTTCCCTACCTGACGACGGTTGAAGGTCTGAAACTGGCGGCGCAGACCTTTGATAAAGATGTCAATATGCTGTCGTGTTGTGCCGGTTGACGTTGGAAAATTACGGCCCAATGCGAAGATGTCAAGGGGATCGCCCTTACTGCAGGTCGTCCGGTGGGACGTGGTTGTTTTCCAGGGCGGCGGCATAGAGCTGTTTGCTAGAGACACCGACACTGCCAAGCGGCATAAAGGGGGTTTTGGTTTTGTCGCTCCGGCGCCGCTGCAGAATTCGAATGACGGTGATGATCAGCAGGGTGATATTGATGAGAATGATAAAATATAAAAATCCCGGAGCGCCATAGAAGGCCATGGCCTGGGCGGATACGGTGGGTCCCAAACTGGCACCGATGCCATAGGCGATCAACAAACCGGCGGCGACCTGAACCCGCATTCCCGGGTCCGCCAGGTCGTTGACCTGGGACGCCGACAGGGGATAAACCGTGAAACTGAATCCGCCGTATAGGGCGGCGACTAAAATGAAGGTCGTGACCGGTTGGTCAAGGGCCCAAATCATGGCAAAGGCCATTGACGCCGTCGCCAGTGAGGTGACGATCAGGACAGTCCGTCGGTCCAGTTTGTCAGACAAACGACCGATGGGAAATTGCATAACCATGCCGCCCATGATCGCTGCCGCCATGAAACTTGATACCTCGGCGACGGATAATCCGACTTCTTTGGCGAAAACCGCGCCCATGCCGTTCAGCGACGAATTGGTCAACCCCGCCGATATGGTGCCAATCACCCCAACCGGTGAAATGGCAAAAAGCGATTTGAATTTTATGCGCTTCGGCGATACCGGTTTGGGCGCGCTTGAGCCGGTCAGCAACAGCGGCACCAGGGCGAAGGAATAGACCATGGAGGCAATGATAAACAACTGGAACTGGGCCGGGTCACCAATCAGCATCATAAACTGACCGAGGCCCTGGCCCAAATAGTTGGTGATCATGTAAAGCGACAGGACCTGGCCACGTGTCTGATTGGTGGCCCGCTCATTCACCCAACTTTCAACCACCATGACCATGCCGGCCATACAAAAACCGGCGATCAGCCGCAACACAAACCAGGTTGCAGGATCCACATGTAAAACGTGGCCGAGGACCGCGACAGACATGATCGAGGCAAAGGCCGCGAACGCCCTGATGTGGCCAACTGCGGCCACCACCCGGACGGCAAACAGCGCCCCCAACAGCATGCCGACAAAAAATCCGGACATGATCAATCCGGTAATTTCCGTGGAAAATCCTTCCAGTTGACTGCGCAGCCCAAGCAGGGTTCCCATCATGCCATTGCCGAGCAATAACAAACCGTAACTGAGCAGCAAAGACGAGATGGATTTGATGGTCGTCCACATGGCGGGCGGTGTTCCGAAGGGTTGAAAGCGCGAACAGGGTGTCATAGGCCCTTTTCAGCGACGATTACAAGTTTTGCATGAGCCGGTTGCCGGCGGCAATCGATATCTGATTGTCCGCAGTATGTACCCTCAGATAAGTCCTAATTAATTATTTGATCCCCGCTTCGCGGCGTTTGGTTTGTGTTTGTTCACAGGCGGCTGGTCAACAACTTGATCCCTGCAAAGGCAAAAAATGCAGCCAAAAACCCCTGGATCCAACGCCGCGCCTTGCCATAAAACCGGACCATGACCGGCGTCGAAAAGGCCATGGCATAAAGACAATGAATGGCCACCGATAAAAAACCGGTGCCGAGGACAATCAACAATCCAACCCAATAGGGGGCATCATTTTGTAACCCCAGTGAGATAATGGCAACCCACGACAGGGCGGCTTTTGGATTGGTCATCTGGACCATCCATCCGCGGCCATAATACTGCACCAAACTTCGATGGCCGCCGGCCAGGGCCCTGGTCTGCAGATCTTGGGAGGAAGCAGCGGAACGCAGGGATTTATAGGCCAACCACAACAAATAAAGACCGCCGGTGATTTTTATGATGAGCAGGGCGGACGCATAGGTGCCAAGCAGTGCCGACAGGCCAACCACCGTCAGTATCGCCCAGCAGAAGGAGCCGCTGGAAACACCTAGGGCCAACGCCAGGCCGGATTTCCGGTTGACGCTCATGGACGTCCCGATAACCGCCAATATATTCGGCCCGGGGCTCATGATCGATAACAGGAACGCCGAGTAGGCAAGAATGAGGCCGGGAAGGTATTCTGCAAGGGCGTCCATGTGATGTCTCCTGGTGAAGAAGGTAACAAACAGCAGGCTGCGGGTCGATATAAAAAACCGCCTCTGGCAAACGGATTATAACCGTTGTCAGGTAATAATGCTTCGGTTAACATCGAACTATGAAAGACGGACCGAACATTGCACTGCTGGGATCGTTGATTGGTGATCCGGCCCGCGCCAACATGCTGACCGCCCTGACAAGCGGCAAAGCCCTGACCGCCAGCGAACTGGCTGGCGAAGCAGGTATAACCCTGCAAACGGCAAGCTCCCATCTGGCTAAATTGGAAGCCGGGGCCCTGGTCCACCGCCGTAAACAGGGTCGCCATCATTATTTTTGCCTGGCCGATGAGGAGGTGGCTTCGGTCATCGAAACCATGATGGGGTTCGCCGCAAAACACGGGGCCCTGCGCACCCGCACTGGACCCAAGGACCCGGCCCTGCGAAAGGCCCGGGTCTGTTACAACCATCTGGCCGGCGAATATGGTGTGCGTATGTTCGATAGTCTGTGCGCTCAGGGGTATGTCAAAGGTTCAGCCAAAACCTTGGGACTCACCGGGGCCGGGCAGGAGTTTCTGGCGGAAATGGGCATTGATCTGCAGGCCCTTGCAACCCCCCGGCGTCCGCTGTGCAAATCGTGCCTCGACTGGAGCGCCCGTCGCTCGCACATGGCGGGCACTTTGGGCACCGCCCTATTGGCGCAAATACTCACCCTCAAATGGGCCATCCGCCAGCCGGACAGTCGGGCCATCACATTTTCAAGGACCGGTGAAAAACGGTTTTTTGAGCATTTTCCCGTATAAGTTTGATGGCACCGGATGATTACCCATTGACTTGCTGGGCGGGAATTCCCATAGCAAACGAAATGAATCAGCAAGGAATATTCCGTGAATTTGATGTTTATTTCCGACGAAGACCGGGCCGATTTATGGCGGACGCATTTGCTCAAGCAATTGCCAGGGCTGAATTTTTATGTGTGGCCCGCAGACAGCGACGTTGACAAAACGACCATCGACTATGTTTTGGTCTGGAAACCCGCTGCTGGCGTCATTAAGCAGTTCCCCAATATCAAGGCGATCCTGTCCCTTGGGGCCGGCATCGACGGCATTACCTGTGATCCGGAGTTGCCAACAGACAAACCCATTGTCCGTCTGGTCGACAATTCCCTGTCCCAGGGGATGACCCAGTTTGCGGTTTACTGGGCGATCCATTTCCACAGGGATCTCGGTAAATACCGGGTTTTTGAACAACACAAAACCTGGACTCAGTTGCCGCAAAGCGACGCCGCAGAGTGCCGGATTGGCCTGTTGGGACTGGGCGAATTGGGCACCGCCGTCGGTCAGGCGCTCGCCCGGCTGCAATTTAACGTGGCCGGATGGTCGCGTTCACAAAAATCGATTGATGGGATAACCAGTTACGCCGGCGCGGCGGCATTGCCGGGGTTTTTGAAACGAACGGATATTCTGATCTGCCTGCTGCCCCTGACCGCAGAGACGGAGGGTATTATCAATGGCCGGTTGCTCGAACAATTACCAAGGGGAAGTGTTGTTATCAATCTGGCCCGGGGACGCCACCTGGTTGACGAGGATCTCCTGGCGGCGCTCGATTGCGGCCATCTGTCGGCGGCCGTGTTAGATGTATTTCATACGGAGCCGCTGGCACCGGACCATCCCTTTTGGGACCATCCAAAAGTTACCGTAACACCCCATATTGCGGCGCTCACGTTTCCCCATTCCGGGGCGCAATATATTGCAAACAACGTGCGCCGCATGGAACGCGGTGAGGCACCGGAAAATCTCATCGATCTGAAAAAAGGCTATTAACCGGCGGTGGCAGGAGGCCTCGGGTTATTGGATCCAACCATAGGAAATCCCAATCAGCGCGGCACCCAGAATAACCCGGTAGATGGCAAACGGGGTAAAGGTGGCGCGCCGCAACCAGGCCATGAGACCGATGATCGTGAATAGTGCCGCGATGAACGCCAATCCGGCCGCGAAAAAAACATCGGTGGTCAGGGCCGCGTCGCCTGATTGCCACAGCTCGTACCCCTTAAGGCTGCCGGCTCCGGCAATTGCCGGTATCGACAATAACATGGCAAAACGCGCGGCATCGGAACGTTCCACGCCCAATACCCGCGCCGCTGTCATGCAAATCCCAGACCGGGAGGTTCCCGGAATGAGGGCCAAAATCTGGGCGCAGCCGATGAACAACACATCGTTAACCCGTAAATGCTCGATCCGCCGCACGGTCATGCCGATCTGGTCGGAAATGAACAGGACAATGCCAAAACCAAGGGTTGCCCAACCGATCACTTCAATGCCGCGAATGCCGCCCGGTACATAATGGTTAAAAGCGTATCCGGCACCAATGACCGGCAGCGTCGCCAGGATCAGATAACCGGCAAGCAAAGCCGCCGGGTCACTGCGGCCCCGCATTGTCCGGGCGATGCCGACAAGCATCTCCAGGATATCGCGCCACAAATAGAGGATCACCGCACCCAGGGTGCCCACATGAACGGCAACGTCGAGGGTAAGCCCCTGATCCGGTACATCCAATACCAGGGGCACCATAACCAGGTGACCGGACGAACTAATGGGTAAAAATTCAGTAATGCCCTGCACCAGTGCAAGGATCGCCAGATGTAACAAGGGCACGCGGTTTACTCCTCAATTCTTCGCTGTTTATAGCAAGTCTGATCCGATCACCAAACGTTCATTTGCAGTTGGATGTTAATTTATTGCAAGGCCCGGACCGTTGGTCGGTGATTATCGCTAAACATAGACAAGACGCGGGGCGCACGGCATATATGGGGGGACGGTTAGACACGGGCAGGGTGAATATGACGGATCGGCCAAACATTGGCATTTTATTGGACTACGCGGCGGACGGGTCGTTCTCCTCGCGCCCGCATTATGCCATCCGCACGGGGTATTTTGACGCCATCTGGCAGGCTGGTGGCCTGCCCGTCGCCATCCCCTATCTGGCCGACGGGCTCGCCGCCTATATGGAACTCTGTCAGGGGTTTCTGTTCCCCGGCGGATTTTACCCCTTTCCGGCCCGGCTTTACGGCGAGCCGGCAATCAAGGACGAAGACCTGCATCCGCGCTTTGTGTTCGAAGAACAACTCATGCAGGGCACCGTAGATCGCGATGTGCCGGTGCTCGGTATCTGTGCCGGTATGCAGGTCTTGGCCGGTCTTTATGGCGGCACCTTCTACCGCAATCTGCACGACGTCATTGACACGGAAATGGATCATTTGAACCAATGCCCGGCGGAAACGACCGCCCATGGGGTGCGGATCGAGGCCGGGTCGCGGTTACATGGGCTTATGGGAACAACTGAAATTGCCGTCAATACGGCGCACAACGAAGCCCTTAAAAATCAGCCCCCGGGTTTGATGATCAATGCCCGCGCCGCTGACGGGGTGGTCGAAGGTGTCGAGGTGCCCGGCAAACGGTTTTGTTTGGGTGTTCAATGGCATCCGGAGTTTTTTGCCAATCCGGGCGACGCCAATTTTAATCTGTTCACGGGGCTGGTCAGAGCGGCAGGGAAACAGGGTTGATGGAAAAAACGAAAGTTATCGGGATCGCTGGCTGTGGCAATATGGGATTGCCCATGGGCCGGCAGTTGCGCAAAAATGGCTTTGACGTCTGGGGCTTTGATATTCGCCCGGCGTCCGAGTTCGGCGATTTCAAAGACCGTATGGTGGTTGACCCGGCGACCTTTGCCGAACGTGTCGATGTTTTGTTTTCCATCGTCCGCGATACCCGACAAACCCAGGAACTGTTATTTGACGATCAAGCCCTCTATGGCTGCGCCAATCCGCCGAAAACCCTGGTGATCAGTTCCACCCTGTCGCCGCGGTTTCTGGCAACCATCGAAAACCAATTACCAAACGGTGTTTTGCTCATGGACGCGCCCATGTCCGGCACCGGCTTTCGGGCGGTCAAAGGGCAATTGACCTTTATGGTCGGCGGACCCGAAGCCGCCGTCCGCGATTTGATGCCGGCTTTGCAAACCATGGGTACGGAGGTCCATTATCTGGGAGAAACCGGGTCCGGTTTAACCTGCAAAGTGGTTAACAACTTTGTTGCCGCATCGAACATCGTTGCCGTCCGCCATGCCCTGGAATCGACAGCCGCCCTGGGAGTTGCGCGCGACACCATGCTCAAGGTGATTTCCAGCAGCTCCGGCAACAACTGGTACGCCCAGCATTTCGACGATATCGACTGGTCGCACGAGGCCTATGATCCGAGCAACACCATGGGCATCATCAAAAAAGACGTAGCCTCCTATCTCGATGCCATCGACGGCCTGGTTGGCAAGGAAATCTCTGAGTTTGAAAAACTTGTCCACAATCAAATGGGTTTTTTGAAGGAATTAAAGCGGTGAATTTCCATTCGTCACGGGCCTGGATAACCATCGCTGCGATCAATGGGGCGACGGCGGTTGCCGCCGGTGCCTACGGATATCACAAGTTAAGTGGTGATCAGGCCCTGCGCGAAGTTTTCTCGACGGCTGTTCAGTACCACATGTTTCACACATTGGCGTTGTTTGCCGTCGCCTGGTTGGCCGCTAACCGGGTTGACCGTGCCGCCTATTGGGCGGTCCGGGCCGGCTGGTCATTTGTCGGCGGGATCTGCCTGTTTTCCGGCTCACTTTATTCCTATGCATTGATCAACGCCGAACACGTGGGCGCGGCGGCACCCATTGGCGGCATGTTGTTTTTAACCGGCTGGGCGATGCTCGCCTGGTCGGCCCTGAAAAAACCGGAATAAAATTTAACTCTTTTCTTCCGCCGGCGGCACATAAATCTCCGGTCGTTCGGACGGGATGCTTTCCACGTAAACCGATTGTGAGGGGAAGGCAAAACTCGAACCGGCTCCTTCAACCACTTGTTTGACCTGGTAGGCCAGCTGTTCCTTGATTTTCAGCCACTCGCCCCAATCGGTGGTGCGGGTGAAACAATAGAGCAGGATATCGATGGACGAGGCACCAAAACTGTCGATGCGGACAAAAGTCGAGACCTCTGTGGCGGGCGCAAAATCATCCGTATTGTGAATATAGGTCTCAATTTGATCGCGTATCTCGCGCAGTTGATCAATGGGTGTGGAATAAACAACGCCAATTTTCCAGTAAATGCGCCGGTGGGTCATGGCCGAAAAATTGGTCACGGCGGTGTCGGACAAATTTGTGTTCGGCACCATGACCGGCGCCTTGTCGAACCGCCGAACCATGGTCGAGCGAAAGCCGATACTTTCAACGGTTCCTTCGACCACGCCTTCGACCCGGATCCAGTCGCCGTTGTGAAATCGTTTTTCGCCGATGATCAATAACCCGGCGATCAGGTTTTTAAATAAATCCTGTGCACCGAGCGCCACCGCCACGCCCAACAGGCCGGCACCGGCGATAATCGGTGCCACCTGAATGCCCCAGATCTGAAGTATGGTCGCCCCGCCAATCAGCACAATGGTGACCCGCAACGCCTTGATTAACCATTCCACCAGTTCCTGGGTGAAGTGTTTTTCCAGGCGGCTCAAAAACCCGCTCAGGGGCCGAACCAATTCCAAAAATCCCCAAAAAATGGTGAATGCAATGAGCGAACGCACCAGGTTTTCGGCAATTTCCGCATAAATCCCGACTAACCCCAAATGTTGGGTGGCAAAAAACACGCCCAGGACCACCGGCGCAAAGCGGACCGGATTCTCCAGGGTTTTGATGGCCGCGTCATCGATGGTTGTATGGGTTTTTGCGGCGACGGATTTTATCCAGGCCAGGATCCAGCGGGTTAGCAGTTTGCGGACCAGTAAAAAGCCAATAAGGATACCGGCGGCCGACAGCGCCCGGCCAATGTCGACGCCGGCCACCCCGTTCTGCCAGACTTCCGTAACCAAAGTCCAAAAATTCACAAATTCGTTCATGCTTCCCTCACCCCGATTGAATGCCATCACATAAGCGGTTTTACGGGCCAGGGAAACCTCTGGGGAGATTTTAATTCTTTTGTCCCGTTGCGCGCCGCATAAGGCCACCCGGAACCCGGAACCGGGCCAGACCCCTGACGCGTCCCTGTCGCTGCCGCATGGCTAAACCCACAAGTGCCAGACCTTTTGCCTCAGCCGCCGGAAACGGTTATCTTTTTCCTATGCATACCCTCAGACACCGCACCTTCGAGATTCTGGAAGCCGCGAAGGAAGAAGATCCGTCAAGCCGTCTCTGTGACGGGTTTTTGATCGTCCTCATATCGTTGAATATTCTGGCCGTCATTTTGGAATCTGTTTCGTCGCTGGCCAACGCCTATGGGGATTTTTTCCATGGTTTTGAGATTTTTTCCGTGACCGTATTTTCCGTCGAATATGGGGCCCGCGCCTGGGCCTGTGTCGAACGGCCGGGCCTTAAATACCATCATCCCCTGTGGGGGCGGTTCAGGTATCTGCTTACCCCCATGGCCCTGCTTGATCTGGTGGTTATTCTGCCGTTTTTTTTGGCCATGCTGGGAGCCGTCGACCTCCGCTTCCTGCGGGTTCTGAGATTGTTGCGGGTGTTTCGCCTGACCCGTTATTCATCGGCCATTCGGTTGCTGACAGACGTTCTCAAAGACGAAGCCGCCAACATTGGCGCGTCTCTGTTCATCTTATTGATGATGGTCGTGCTGTCGGCGAGCCTGGTTTATCTGGCGGAGAGCCAGGTGCAACCCGACGCCTTTGGATCGATCCCCGATGCGCTCTGGTGGGCGGTCATAACCATGACCAGTATCGGTTATGGTGATGTCGTGCCGATAACCAATGTGGGGAAAATATTTGGCGCAACCATCGGCATCATCAGCGTCGGGATGGTTGCCCTGCCGACGGGAATCATCGCGTCGGGATTTAACCAGGCCCTGCATCAGCGCAAACAGGCCTACAGTGAACTGATTGACGCGATCCTGGAGGATGGAAAAATTACCGAGGAAGATCACGACCGTCTGCATGAAATGCGCGAACAGTTGGGGCTTAGCGACCGGGAAGCGGCGGCAATTTTAAACTCCGCCCATCATCAGCTCCGCAAACGTAAGATGGTCTGCCCGCACTGCGGGAAGTCGATGTCGACCAGCTGATCCGACGCGCCGCCATAACTGCGAACAAGCAAGACACGCTTTATGGCGCTGGCAACCGGGCCGCAAGCTGGCGGGCCCGGTTCGCCAATTCGACCAGCCGTTGGCGAATGTCCGCCGCATCGACCAGCGGTTCAGCAAACATCAAGCGGGCCGGACGACCGCCGTTCATCAGGTCGATGCCATCGGCATCAATCCCCGTCAGTTGCCAACCGCAACCGCGGCGTTTGAGCAGCTGATTGGCATAAAGATCGATCGCCTGTTGGTGATCGGAATTCATATGGTGCAGGACGCCGGCTTCGGTGTCGGCAATCTGGCTCGCCAGGGTTTTGCTTACCTGTAATTCGCGACCGCGAAACCACACGGCTTTGGCAAACCCGCCGACGTAATGGGCGCGTACCAGGGTCATTCGGTAAAAATGAAAATCGGCAAATCCGGCGTACATTCTGGCCCGCGGATGGCGGGCGAAAAACCGCTCGGCGTGGCCGGCGTCCCGGGTTTTTTTAAGGGTGCCAACCAGCGTCACCCGGGGCCCGGTTTGCGGATGTTTGCGGTTGGACGTGCGTTCAACCAACAGCGACGCCCGGTTATCGGCCTGCAGATTGCGGGCGTGGTCCGACAGATCAGAGAATAAAAAGATCGGGCAACCGCTGTGGTCCGTCGCGTATGTGACAAACGACGCATAGGGCCAACCGGCGTGGCTGCAAAGGGCCGTCGACAGGGCCGCCGACCGTCCTTCGCGCACCAATTGGCGCGAATGGCTTACCGCATCGGATTTTGTTAGCGCCACGTTTTGTCCCCGTCGGTTATCCGTCTGCCGCCATACGTTGGTAAATGGTCCCGCTCAACCATCCGAGCATTGCCCAAAAGATCGCGGCGGTGACCAGTGACGCCGCGGCAAACTGGCCGGCCAATTCCGCCGGAACCGGGCCGCCGATCTGTTGCGGATGGGGCGCACCTATCAGATGCGGCAGGGCAATAATAACCAGTCCGGCGACGGCAAACATCCAACCGCTGCGAAAGACCATTAACCACAGGCCCAGGGCCGTGCTGGCTGCTGCGGCTAGCCACCATCCCTGGCGGGCGGTTAATTCAGCGACCAGGGACCCGGGCACCTCCGGTGCCAGACCGAGACTGGGTGACAGGGTAAAAATCGCAAATCCAGCCATACCCCAGACAACACCCCGGCGACCGTTAATCCGACTGCCATCGATCACGTAACTGGCAACCAAAAGCAGGGCAAAACCGACCCCCATAACGATGTTGGCCAGCGCCGTATAAAAAAATCTCTGGAGGCCGTTTTCTGGCGCCCAGGCTTCAGCCGAAGCGCCCGCATGGGTTGCGGTGCCATCGACCAGTTTGAAGGTGGCCGTCTCGAAGTGGTGCGGTGCGGCACTGGCCTGTTCAAATTCTTCCGCATGCAAAATAAGCGGGGTTGTGGTTATTTCCTGGACAAGCGAAATTCCCGCGCCGCTGACAAATCCAGCCAGCAGCGCGACGGCAAATATGATTCTAAACATAACGCTTAGTGGCAGGGAAACGCGAATGCGTGGCGTGCGTCGTGGGCCGCGTTGTGGATGGTGTTGGAATGGGCGAAACCCGCACCCAACAATAAAAAGGCGCCGACCATGAGGGCCGCCACGGCGGGCGCAATCCGGCTCGAATCCAGGGCCATAGCGGTTTGTTTTAAGGCAATTGTTTTGCTGGTCATAACTAATCCTCCGTTGTGGTCCGTGCGGACCAAACTCACTGCAAATGTCATTTACACAAAACCCGTGTAAACAGCGACGTCGACCGGCAGGTCTCCTGGCTCACGGTTCATTGTCGATATTGGCCTTCCCGGTTTCCCAGTGACATAGTTAATATCAACTCGCCGTTCACAGTTGCGGGGACAGCTACGGTCCAGATCCCCAATTGGGTCAATCTTTCCGTATTCCCTTTTAAGCCCCAGACTTGATCGTCATAAGAGGCACCGATGGGCCTAATATAGACGGTCTATTGTGCACAGGTCAATCGATGATGACGACGCGTGGTTCCTGCCGGCCCGTTGTGCGGCGACAACTGATCCATTGTCGGAAGGCCCTGTTGTTTACTTCCGTTACACCAGAGAACCGGTTCAGGTTGTCAGAATGATTTTTGCGGCGGAAACCTTGCCGTTGTGCAGGTCTTGAAAAGCCTGATTACCATCGGCCAATTTCCGTTTCTCGATCCAGTCCAGGGAGCCCAGGGCTCCCGAATGCAGGGCCGCAACCGTCGCCCTGAAATCGACCATGGTGTAGGTGTAGGTTCCAATGAACATGATTTCCTGAAGGGTCAGTTTTCGAATATCCAACCCGTCGTTCGAATCCTGGAGACCGATATGGGTGATTACGCCACCGGGTTTAACGGCGTGGCAGGCGCTTTTACGGGTTGCCCGTCCACCGACCGCATCAATCACAAGCTCGAAACTGTTTTCCCTTGGCGGCGCCGATAGCGGGTCAATGGCGGAAAACCCCTGATCCTTTTGTGCAGTGTCGCGACGCAGGGCATTGGTGTCGGCAATGGTCACATGGCGGCACCCGCGGCTGCGCAGGATCAATGCCGCAGACAAGCCGATGGCACCGCCGCCGAGGACCAAACCCTTAGATTCCCCGAGCGGTCGCCACAGGGCACGTTCGGCCACACCGATGGCGTGCAGCGCCGTCGCGACCGGTTCCGTCAGGGCGGCCTTAACCGGGTCCATGCCTTCGGGAATTTCAACAATGTTGGATTCGGGGATAACAACTTTTTCCGCAAAGGCACCCTGACGCGGAGCCATACTGATGATTTCCCGATTGCCGCACAGATTGGATCGACCGCCCAGGCACTCGTCGCAGGTTCCGCAGGTGACCAACGGATTAAATACCACACGTTTCCCTTTGTAGCGGCCTGATGTCGCCCGGCCGCTGGCTTCGTGTCCCAAAATCAGGGGTGCCGGGCGGCGCTCATCATGGCCGTGATAGGCATGCATATCGGACCCGCAAACCCCGACGGCATCGACCACCACTTCGACTTCGCCTTGGTTTGCGACGGGCTCGGGTTCGTCCCTCCAGGTCAGTTCCTGAACGCCGGTATAAACAAGTGCTTTCATTTTGCTGTGTATCCCCCATCAACGGCCAGAACCTGGCCGGTTATATAAGCCGATGCCCGGGACGCCAAAAAGATGGTGGTGCCGTCCAGGTCGGCCATTTCACCATTGCGTCCGATTGCGGTTTTTTCGGCATTTGCCGCCAACAGATCCGGATTGTCAAAAACCGGTTGGGTCAATGCGGTTGGAAAAAACCCGGGTGCGATGGCGTTCGCGGTAATGCCATCCTTTGACCAGGCTTCCGCCATCGCCCGGGTGAGCTGGGTGACCCCGCCTTTAGACGCCCCATAGGCGGCGCTGTTGGCAAAAGCACGGTACGACTGCAGGGATGCAATATTAATAATATTGCCATACCCCTTGTGTCGCATGCCGTCAATGAGTGCACGGGCCAGAAAAAACGGGATGGTCAGATTGATGGTCAGTGTCTGGTCCCAACTTTGCCATGAAATGTCCTGCGGCGGTTCCCGTAAATTGATGCCTGCCGCATTGACCAGAATGTCCGGTGCGCCAAAGGGTTCTGCACTTTCCCGTGCGATACGCTCGACCGCTTGTTTGTCCTGCAGATCGGCCGACAGGGCAGAAACCGCACCCGCCTGTGAGGATATCTCAGCAGTCGTCGCCTCCAACCGCCGCTTATCGCGGCCAACAAGAACAACCGAAGCCCCCGCCAATGCCAGCGTTTTCGCCATATGTTGGCCGATTCCCGACGACGCCCCAGTGACCAGCGCGACACGATCTTCAAGGCCGAACAAGTCTTTGACATTGGTCATCGATAAGCGCCTTTCCGTCAGATTTAGGGTTGCAGGTCAAAGGTTTCATCGGGGAAATATTTATCAAGCCGGATATCACCGGTCCGGGCGTGACCTTCCATCCCCTCGAGCCGGGAAATCCGCGCCGTAACAGCCGCAACGTCGCGGTTGGCTTCCCGGGTCATCCGTTGGGTCGTTACGATTTTCAAATACTTATGGACGGAAAGCCCGCCGGTATAGTGCCCGGCACCTTTTGTCGGCAAAATATGGTTGGTCCCGGAACATTTGTCGCCAAAGGCAACGGTGGTTTCTTCGCCAACAAAAAGCGAGCCGTAATTGCGCAGGCGGTTCACATACCAGTCCAGGTTATCGGTGTGGATTTCCAGATGCTCCGGCGCATATTCATCGCTGACCGTTGCCGCTTCTTCATCCGTATCACAAAGCACAACTTCGCCGTAATCCCGCCAGGCGCCTTCCGCAGCCAGCCGTTGCACTTCCGGCAATTCGGCAATCAAACCAGGCATGCGGGCCATGACTTTTTCGGCAAAGTCACGGCTGGTTGTAATCAACCAGGCTGGCGAGTCGGGGCCATGTTCCGCCTGACCGACCAAATCGACGGCGACCACTTCCGGGTCTGCCGACTTATCCGCGATAATCGCGATTTCCGTTGGCCCGGCAAACAGATCGATGCCAACCCGGCCAAAAAGCATTCGTTTTGCCTCCGCCACAAAACGGTTGCCGGGGCCGACCAGAATGTTTGCCTTATTGCCGGTGAAAAGACCAAAGGACATGGCGGCAATCCCCTGGACCCCGCCTAAGGCCAGAATATGATCGGCACCAGCCAAATCCATGGTGTAAAGGATCGCCGGGTGGACGCCACCGCGCTCAACACTGGGAGCCGAACAGGCAACAACATTTTTTACGCCAGCGACTTTTGCCGTGGCAATACTCATAATCGCCGATGCCACATGGGCGTAACGACCGCCGGGGACATAACAGCCAGCCGTATCCACGGGAATCAGTTTTTGACCGGCCCACAGGCCCGGCGAAAGTTCCGTCTCGAACTCACCAATGCTGGCCCGTTGTTTCTCGGCAAATCCGCGCACCCGGTCGTAGGCAAATCTCAGATCATCCTTGAGCTGTTGTGGAACCTTCGCCGCTGCCGCGTCAATGGCCGCGCGGCTAACCAGAATGTCGCCCTGCCATTTGTCCAACTTTTTACCGTAATTTATTGCCGCTTCCTCGCCGCCGGTTTCAATCTCTGTTAACATCTCAGAGACTATTCTGCGGGTATCATCTTCACCGGTGGTAGCCGACATTTCGGCTTTTTTGATATATTGGGTGGTCATTTACGGGTTCCTCAATTAGGCCAATAGGGTTGGTTAACGGGTATATTCCCGGGCGGTCCGGGGATGCGATATCAACGGATCGCCGACAGGGATGTTACCGACAAGGCATACAAAAGTGTAGTGATCACAGGTGACGCTCATTTCGTTGCCGATTAGAAATTCGACTGTCCAATCTTGCTCCCTGTTTTCGTAGAATCGAGGTCGGCATTTATTCGTTTTGCAGGCTATATGAAAGCGCTTACATTATTTATATGTCACCATATATCAAAAATTCTGTCAACAGGGAAAATTTTGATCGGCAAATTCTCCCTGTATCTATGACTTGATAGGGGCTAATATGCTCTTGCTGTAATTTGACTGTAGGTTAAGGCTAATTGTATTCCTTTTTAATATTGCGTAGAATTTTAGATGAAACGTACACGCTTACATCATAAACGGCAGAGTAACCAAACCCTAGCTGATATCGCAAAAGCAGCGTCGGTTTCCACGGCAACGGTATCGAGGTTTTTGAATAACCCGGATTCTGTCCGTCCGGAAAGAGCCGAAAGAGTGCGGCGCGCCGTTGCCGAAATGGGGTATGTGCCTAACGGTGCCGCGCGGGCTTTGGCATCGCAGCGATCGATGACCATGGGTGCGGTCATTCCTACCTTGGATAACGCAATTTTCGCCACAGGGATCGAAGCCTTCCAGCGACGGCTTTATGAATCCGGTTATACCCTGCTGCTCGCCAGTTTTAATTTTGACCTGGAAGAGGAAGTCCGCCAGATCGCGGCTTTGATGGAACGCCGGGTCGATGGCATGTTGCTTATCGGTTTCGACCACCGTCCGGAAGTTTATGCAAAACTCGATGCCATGGGGGTTCCTTATGTCTGTTCCTGGGCCTTTGGTTTGGATCAAAAATCACCCTGCGTGGGATTTGATAATCGCGATGCCATGCGCCGTCTAACCACCTATTTGATGGAAATCGGTCATCGGCGTTTTGCCATGCTGGCCGGAGAGACGGCCCATAATGACCGGGCGCGGGATCGCGTGTTGGGTGTTCGAGATGTTCTTAAATCAAAGGGCCTGGATATCGAAGCCGACGCCTATCGGGAATGTGCCTATAGCATTCGTGCCGGACGATTAGCCATGCGGGCATTGATGGAACAATCGCCGCGTCCGACGGTTGTCATGTGCGGCAACGATGTGATCGCCTTTGGCGCCCTGCTTGAATGCCAATCCATGGCAATCCACGTTCCCGGTGATGTTTCCATAACCGGATTTGACGATCTGCCGCTTGCTTCGAACTTACAACCGGCCCTTACCACCCTGCGGGTCCCAGCGACGGCAATGGGGCTGCGGGCCTCTGATCATCTTGTGTCGCGGATTGCTGGCAATTCGGTGATTTTGCAGGAAAAACTGGACGTGGAACTCATCATCCGAGAAACCACGGCACCGCCAGGCCGGGTGTAAGGATTCCGAAACAATGAATAAACGGCCGCTTTAACCGATCACCTGCTGCAGATCCTTTAAATTTTTAAATCTGTCGGCCAGGCAATGAGGGGTCCGTCGCTCAACGGGTTTGCTTCGATACGTTGAAAAAGGCCTCAACCAGGAGTTCGTTGCGGCGTTCCTTGAGGCATGCCAGGTAACGATTGATCTGCATTTCCGCATCGATAAACCGCAAAACCTGTAAACGCGGGTCCACGGGCAGGGAGAGTTCCCCGTAAATGCCTAGTCCATGACCTTTCGCGACCGCTTCACGCACCGCTTCGCCACTTTCAATTTCCATGATCACATCCGGTGTCACACCGGCGGAGGCGGTCGCGGCTTCAAAGGCCCGACGGGTGTTCGAGCCGACCTCTCTGAGGACCATCGGTTGGCCGTGAAGTTCCGCTAAATGGATGCTGTTACGGTCCGCCCAGGGGCGTTGGCAACTGATAATTGCGACAACATGGTGGCTGTCGTAGCGGTGGGTAAACAGGCGTTGGTCCGGTTGGTGATCGGCCAATATGCCGGCATCTGATTCATAGGCCAACAGGCTTGTTAGGGTTGTTGTCGAGTTTCCCGACGACACCGATATCTTGACCTTCGGGTATTGTTCGCGAAAAGCCGTGACCATATCGATGATGAAAAACGGTAAAACCGAAGAGACCCGCAGGTGACCGGCCTCGAAATCCCTTGCCGCGCGCAAAAAGGTTTCCGTTTCACCAACAATACCGAACAGCCTTTGGGTAATCTCAAACAAACCCCATCGGCAAGAGGTCCAGGCGGCGCTTTCACCCCGGCTCTTACGTCGCCCCTATCCTTGTGGGCACCCGATAATTGAGGTGGGCACCTACCATATTGGAAAAACCAATGAAAAATATAGAAAATAAATATTTTTCCTATGAAGTTTAAGTGATCATAATAATTGCAGTGGCCAGAGCCAGGGCCGCGAAAATTGCAGATGGAGGCTTTTTCAGCGTGGCAATCGATAGCCTGACTAACCAGCAGCCTGACCTGCCGCTGAACAGGCCTTGTGTTCACAATATCAGGTTTGTTAGGGCAAGCCCGCCGCCGCCAGGGCATCCATGTATGGGCGCATGGCTTCGGGACTTTTATAGACGTGGCTGCGGGCGATGATTTCCCGCGACAGGTGCGGCACCACACGGAGGATTTTGCGGATTTCCTCCCGGCCCTTGTCCATTTCGCCGGCCTGCACATAGGCGGCGGCCAGTTGAACGGTCGGTGCCGGCACAACGCGGCCACCCAATCTTTTGCGATGTTCAACCAGCGTCTCAATGGCCGTTTGATAATCGCCGGCAACGCGATAATTGCCTCCCAGAAAATAAAGCAGCGGCAGGCTGTCCGGGCTCATGCGCATGGCTTGTTTTAAATATTCAATGCCTTCAACCGGCTGTCCCGTATACCCCAAAAATCTTCCGTAATTGGCCCGCATCAACGAATCATTTGGCGCTTCCTTGATGGCCCGTTGAATGGAGGCCAAGGCGTCATCAAATTGGTTTTGGCGCAGTTGTACTTCCGCCAGACTGCTCCAGCCGGGACCAAAGCTCGGGTCCCGTTTGACCGCTTCTGTCGCCAGCATGCGGGCCTGAGTTAATATTTTGGCAGCCGCTGCCGTCGACTGGGGCGCAATATCATAGCGCAGGGTATAGACATAAGACGCACCCGCATAACCGCCGGCAAACAGGGGATCAACGGCAATGGCCTTCTCGAACATTTCGAGTGCCGTCGTCAGGTTTTCTTTTGTGGGCGGGATTCTTTTGGCCCGGGCGCGGATGTAAAGATCATAGGCTTCCACATCGGGGGTGTATTTTCGCTCCTGGCGCTGCAGGGCATCGATATCCAAGGCTTTGGCAAGTTGGGCGATGACCTGATCGGCGATCTCGTCCTGAATTTCGAAGATGTTCTCGATTTCGCGATCATAGCGTTCCGCCCATAGCTGCTGCTCGGTTTTTACGTCGATCAGTTTTGCCGTAATCCGAATTTTTTTACCGACCCGGCGGACACTGCCTTCCAGCACATGACCTACCTTCAAAGTCTCACCAATCAACCGCGGGCCGCTGGTGTTTTTCCGGTACTTGAGAGTTGCCGAGCTTGAACTCACGTAAAGTCCGCTCACTTTCGAGAGATCCGTCGTCAGATCTTCGGTAACCCCGTCGGCAAAATAACCCTGTTTCGTGTCGTCTGACAGATTTGCGAAGGGCAATACGGCGATCGACGGTTGCCCGGCCTTTTGCACAATCGAGACGTCGGCGAGGTAAAAGTTACGCTCGCCCCGTTGTAATCCCCACCAGCCCACACCGCCAATGGCGACAACCAATAGCGCAGCCGCAACTGCGGACAGGACCCATTGCCTCCGGGGTTTATGACCGGACGCTCTCAACGGCACTGAACCCGCCGGCGAAACCGCATAAACCTGGATGGGTGCCGACACGTGCTTGACCCTATGGCTGCCAAGGTCGTCAAAATGGCAATCGAGCTGATGGCGAACCTGGTCATAAACACCGCCGGAAATGGCGATGCCGCCGGGTGCCGCCAGGGCCTCAATGCGGGCCGCAATATTTACCCCTTCGCCGTGGATGTCCTGACCGTCATCGATGATGTCGCCCATATTGACGGCCATGCGAAAATCCAGCGGGTTGTCATGCAAAAGCGCCTGCAAGCTCAGGGCACATTCGACGGCATCGCGGACGGATTTAAATTCCGCCAAAAACCCGTCGCCGGTCCATTTCACAATACGACCCATCGCGGTTTTGATCGATGGTTCAATCACCGTCGCGCGCGCCAACTGCCAGGCGGCAACCGTTCCGTCTGTGTCTTTTTCAACGCGCGACGTATAACCGGCGATATCGGCAATCAGAACCGCAGCCAATCGCCTTTGCTGAGCACCACCCGCCACTTAATACCCCGCCTTTTTTATTGCCTGAGAATCGAAGCCTCTAAGAATGCCCGGATTTTCTGGCGGATTGCAACCCGGTGATTGCGGAGCCGAATAAACGTTGGAGAAAGCGTGATGGATGGTTCAATTGTGGGCCCATCAATGCAAATTCTGAATTCATGCGAGAAGTTGCAACAGTTGATAAGATGAAATGACGGCGCGAACCTTAAAAAATCAAGGGCTCAATGGTCAACGGGCACCTCATGGCGATTAGTGGAAATTTTGATGCAGATGCCGTCGCCCACCTTGCCCGATGCTACGGTTTCGCGCCGCGCCTAACCGAACGAACCGTTATTCCCCATCAGAATGCGCCATATTATCCCGGAAACTCTAGCTGACCAGGTCGACCTTTAGTCCGGCAGATGCCTGAAGAATTTCGTGTTTCTCCATCAAACAAAAGGCCGTGGAAAGGCCATCGGCACGGCATGCATGTCGTGCGATGACCGAAACTTGCCGCCATTTTCCGCCGGGATAGCCGGTTCTTGGGTCCAGGATATGGCCAACGGATCCGCCTTCATCAAAAACCGTCCCCAAGGGAGCTGACGTGGCAATTGCCAGGTCCGTAAGATTTTTGTATGTGCGGGCCCGGGTCGGGTTTTCCAGACTGGCAATCCCAACCCGCCATCGTTGGCCATCTGGCTGGTAACCGACGGCGGCAATCTCACCGATATCAACAAGCACATCCGAAACGCCTGCGCGCGTCAGTAATTGCGCTATTTTGTCGGTAATGTAACCCTGCGCAATTCCGTTTAAGGTCAGGCCGCCGTGGTTTGTTTTTAAAGTTAGTTGTTCTGGAGAAACCTGCAGGTTTGTCCATCCCACATGCCTCATGACATCTTTGATTTCGGAATTTGACGGGGCCGCACCTGCCACATACTTTGTCGCGTATAGCTCCCACAGGGGCTGTACCGTCGGGTCAAACGCACCGTTTGTTAGGTCATTTAAAACATCGCAAATTGACAGCAACTCAACCAGCTCTAAGGGCGGATGCAACAGGCGGCCTTCGGTATTGAGACGGACCAACGCGCTATCGGGCCGGTACAAACTAAATATATGCTCCAAGCGTCTGATTTCTGTCTGCACCTGTTCGGCCAGCGCCTGCGCATCTTTATGGACAAGGGTAAGGGATGCCGCCGCGCCCAGGGCAACCCCTTTCCAGCGATAGAGCTGTTTGTCGAGGGAAACAGAAGCCATGGTTTTTTCAGCACTTCCGGCCAGTCCAAGTCCGCTCATCCCGGCTCCGGCAACTATCGATATAAACCTGCGGCGTCCGATCATTTTGTTAACTCCCCGGACGGGCTGATGTCTACCGGTCGCAAAACGGTTTGCGGTTTGATGTCGACCAACTTCAAAACCTTACCACCTCGATTTTTTGCAAAGGTTTGTGCGCTATCTATTGTTGCAAACGGCACAAATTCAGGTGCCCCCATACCGCCCCTGGCATCAGATCCATCGACGAAAAATGCTCGATTAGCATCTACCCAATTTTCCTTGCCCGGAGATGACCAACTGGTGGCCTTTGCCATATCACTTACGTAAAATGCGACAATATCGGCTGTCCGCTCGGCGGACTTTATATAAGCAATTCCATCTCTCACTTGCGAAAACCAAATTGGCATGGGCAACCCGGACAGATGTATTTGGCCCTTCGGGCCTTCATGTTCGAGCAAATCCATCTGACAATAGTAACCCAATGCCGACGCGGAGAGATCAACCGGCAACGGCAATTCGCTGAATTCTTCATCACCGCAGGCACTGATGAACAGGCTGCAGACAAGGACAGCGAGAATTTTCATGGCTCAATTCTCCGAAACAAGCGCCAGGCGATATACCCAATGACCGGAGGCCAGAGCAACAGGGCCATTTGCGGCATCAGGGCTGGCAAGGCGTCCTGCGGCACAAGCAAGCCGGAGGCGAGCAGCGTGGATGTCGATCCGCCAAGATTAACCAGGCGAAAAGCATCCGCCGGGTTAATGACCAACAACCAGGGGAACAGCTTTGACGTGAAAAAGCCGCCGTCATCAGCAACCAAAGCGCCCAAAAGCGCCAAATCGTATAGCACAATGCCAATCAACCAGAGCCCAATGACCAGTCCGGCAGCGGCACCGGGGTGGCGGACCAGGCTGGATATGGCGTAGCCAAACCCCAGGAACGTCGCGCCAAGAAGAACGGCGCTTCCATAAAGCACAAAAAGCGCCTTCCAACTGGCGGGTGAGGCTCCGTCCAAGGCGACTGATAAAATGCCAGCAATCCCAAACCCGATGGCAAGCGCCACCGCCAGTGTTATCAGGTGAGCAAGAAACTTACCGATCAGGAAAGAAGCACTGGAGACCGGGTAGGAGAGGATCAGTGCAAGCATGCCCCGGTCCCGTTCACCGGCGATCGCATCGAACGACAACAAAAGGGCAATCAATGGCACTAAATAAATGGACAGGGTTGTCAGGCTGGTGACGGTCACCGTTAGCCTGTCAACGCCCAGCGCCCCAGCCGGTGCCGAGCCTGAAATTGTCAGGACAATGGCAAACAGGGTCATCAGTCCAATTGAAATGGCAGCCCATAAATTGCGATGCGCCAACAAAAGGTCATAGCGGGCAAAGGCAAATGCAGCGGTCATGATCGCGTTTCCTCCGGTGCGCTGAAGTAGCGGTAAAGATCGTCCAATCCGGGCGGTACAATATCGATATCCTCGACCAGGTGAGGTAGCGCATTAATCGATGATAAAAGCGCCATTTTTTCGTCTGCCTGACAGGCAAGCTCAACCGAACGGCCGTTGATCCGGCACCCGCCCAAATTGGCCATCAGGTCTTCTGCACGGTCCGGGCGGGCCGCAACGCGCAGGCGGACCGGCAACCCGGCAGAACGCCGAAGGCTTTCCAGGGTGTCGTTGGCGACAAGCTTTCCCGCGCGCAGAATAGCTATTCTGTCGGTCCGCGCTTCCATTTCCGTAAGCGCATGTGACGACAGCAATACGGCACCTCCGCCTGCCGCCAATTCTCCAACCAGTTCATAAAATTCCCAACGCGCGATGGGGTCCAGACCAGAGGTCGGTTCATCCAATAGTGACAGGCGCGGGTCCCCCAACAGGGCCTGCGCCAGCCCCAGGCGTTGCCGCATGCCTTTTGAATAGGTCGAAATTCGCCGCTCGGCATCCGCTGCCAGACCAACCCGCTCCAGTAAATCGTCGGCGCGTGTCGCTCGATCTCCTTTTAATCGGGCTAAATGACGCAACACTTCCTTGCCGCTCAAAGATTGGTGAAAATCGACATTTTCTGGAAGGTAAGCTGTTAGCCGTCGGGCTTCGATTGACCCCGGCGGATGACCAAAAATAGAAATTTGTCCGCCGTCAATTTTCGTTAAACCCAGAATCAGGCGCAGCAGCGTCGTCTTGCCCGCGCCGTTATGACCAAGCAAGGCAACGCGTTCTCCAGCCTCAACCGTCAAGCTGACATTTGTAACCGTTTGGCGCCCGTCGCGATATTTGATGACTCCGTCAATCTGTAACATGGTTATAGGGGATCCTCCCACTGTGCGAATTGCAAATCAACCGGTCGCATCCGGGGTTGGCGATCAATGATGCCGCCCGGCGTTAAGGCTGGAAACGCCGACAAAGACCATCGGATCAATTGAACAGCGGGCGAACCCAACAACATTTTTGCCGCCGGTTGGGTCCACAGAACCCGATCCATCTGGTCATTGGGGCGATAGGTTGAGTCAGAAATGCCATCCCCATCAAGATCAAAAGCCGCATGATCTGACCAGTAGTTTCCGACCCCACCGTCGCTCCAGTCCAGCCAGCGCGAGCCGACATATTTGACCTGGGTTCGATTGCCGATGAAGGCGTTGTCGTTGAACAGGTTTCGCTCGGAACCTGCCGTGAAATGGACGCCGGTGCCACACCGTTCAAACCGGTTTCCATGGAATAGATTTTTATGGGCGTTATAAATAAATACACATCGATCATCGACACGCAGAATGTGGTTGCCGGTTACATGGCTGGCATTGGTATAATTCAGCATCAGTCCGTAATCGCGATCATCAGAAGACAAATTCCCCGTGACCGTCAGGTTTTTTGAAAACATCAGGGCATATCCCAGATGATTACCGATCGAAATATTATCCGCGACAATACTGTCGTGCGCGTACATATAGTGGATGGCAAACCGCAGATCGCGAAAGCGGTTACTGCGGAATTCATTATTTCGCGACGTATTGACAAAAACCCCGTCACGTCCCCAGCGAATATCATTGCCGATGACTTTGGCTCCGGGTGCGTTCCAGACATAAACACCATTGCCCCGGCTATTCATTCGGTGGTGGCGGCGGCCCTCAATGACATTTTTTATAACCTGTGCGTCTTTGGCACCGTGAACATCGACACCAATCAAATTTCCGAGCAATCGGTTTTGTTTAACCATGGCCCCCGTCGCGCTCTTAAGAAGTTTGATTGCGGAATCCCGATGTTCACCGGACGATCCCGATCCGGAAATTTCCAATCCGATCAGCGACACATCCGGCGCGCTCACCGTTATCACGGATCCGACCCCGGTTCCCTTGATACGGGCAGCCCCCTGGCCAACCAGTGTCAAAGGTTTGTCGATAACAACCGGTCCGTTATGCGGACCCGCAAGGAGACGCAATGTATCTCCGGCCTGCGCTTTCCGAAGTGTCTGCGTTAACGCCCCGGCATCTGGCGACACGACGAACTCCATAGCCCGCGCCTTAACAGAGACGAGCGCCAGCGGGAGCAACATCAATATCAACAGGGTGCCGAGGCGATTTTGCATCAGGCGTTCCGGGGCTCAACAAACATGCGGCCGCGCATTTCCATGTGCAGGGCATGACAGAACCACTGGCAATAATACCAATGCACACCGGGCCGACTGGCAGTAAACGTGACCGAAGCCGTCGCTTGCGGGCCGATCTCCATGGCAACCCCGTGGTTACCAAGCGAGAAACCGTGGGTCAGATCATCAACGTCGTCGAGATTGGTGACATAGATCGTAACCTCATCACCTTGCGTCACTGTAAACTTCTCGAGCGAGAAGGTCGGTGCCACAGAGGTCATGTAAACACGGACTTTGTTGCCGTCGCGAATGGGTGCCTCAGCCCCTTCTTCCAAATCGACACCATCCGCTGCGGCCTGCTTGCGGGCGTCTTCCCACATCGGGTCATCGCGTTTCCAGATGCTGTCAGGAGTCACTTTCGAGCGATGCACAATGATACAGTCATGCGGCTCGGCGAACGTTGGCGTGTCATGAACAACGACAGGTTTATCTAGGGTGATATCAATTAATTGTTCGTTTTCCGGTTTTAGCGGACCCACATTGATGTAACGGTCTTTCGAAAATTTGTTCAAAGACACCAGCCACCTGCCGTCCGCCTCCTTGGTTTCTCCCATCGAAGAGTGGTTATGGCCCGGCTGATAATGAACATCGGTTTTCGCCCGAATTGGATCGACGGTCTCGCCGTTGTACTTACGAATGGCGTCTTCAATGTTCCACTTACACATTTGGCTATCCAGGAACAGGGTGGTGTAGCCATTGCCCTTGCCGTCGAACGCCGTATGCAGCGGTCCCAGGCCCAATTCCGGTTCAGCCACAATACAGGAGCGCGGCTCGGCACCGTCGAATACGGCGTCAACCTTGGTAACATCGATGACAGAAACCGTCGGTGACAATTTGCCATTGATCACCACATGTCTGCCGTCTGGGGCCGTGTTAACGCCATGCGGGCTGTTGGGAATGGAGACATAAGCGGTCAATTTTGACCCCTTTCGTCCATCAACAACCTTCACCCCTTTGTGAATTTCAAATTCTCCGGCTGCAATGGCGGCTTCGATCCGTGCAATATTAAAAATCACAACGTGATCCGTTTCCGACTCCGTCATCTCGGCCAGGGTAACGCCTTCCTCGGAATTGTATGAAGTTGAAAACGCATATTTCCCCTGGTAGTCAGCGTCACAATTATCAAGATTTCCGTTGACAATAACTTGCCAGGCGACTTCCATGCGGTCCCCGTCAATCGCCGAAAAGATGGAAACGTACTGCTTGGGGTCATCTAGAATCTTGCCATCGTTGGGCAACGGAATCCGATGCTCACCATTGGCAAAAACATACCCGGTCCGGGGAAATTTTTGCGGTCGCAAACCATGAATATCTGAGGCGTTTGGAATTTCGATTATCTTGTCACATTTCATGACGTCGCAGCGGATGCGGGCGACACGGGTGTTTGCCTTATCGTTCATAAACAGATAACGCCCGTCGTAGGTGCCATCGGTAAATGACATATGCGGGTGATGAAGATCGCCATTCTGATAGGTGTCCATACCCTGAGAACTCAAAAATTCTTTGCTCTCGGGAAGCAGGCCCTCATTCAGGATTTTTTTGGACTCATTGGTGCTGCCCCAACCGGTTGCCGAACACCGGTTGAAGACCGGCACACGCATCAGTTCACGCATTGACGGGACCCCGACGATACGAAGCTCTCCGGCCTGGCCCGACGACCAAAATCCGTAATAATCATCTAATTCGCCCGGCTTGGGTGCATAGGCTTCAGCCGCCACGGCGGGTGATGTCGAACCCAGAAGGGCGCTCGCACTTCCACCCATTGTCGCCGCAACGCCGGCCAGCAGCGCACCTTTGGCAGGGACATTCAGGAGGTCGCGTCTCGAAATGCCCTTTTTCTCTACGGTTTTTTTTGTCATCATTATCGTTCCTTATGTTGTGGGAGGTTTGTATGAAGAGTGCTCTCCAGCGGTAATTTTTTTTGCATCCGAATAATCGCCCCGCAAACGCGCCCGACGAACCTCCCGTTTGATACAAACAGGGCATATTTGTGTGTCCTGGTAACGCACCTGACAATGCAGGCAATACAGACATTCGTTTGGATTGATATGGCCTTCGGGATGAATGGCCTGGACCATGCATTCATTTTTACAGGTCTGGCAGGGGTCCCCACATTGGTTATAGCGCTTCAACCAGTCAAACATCCGCATCCGACCGGGAATCGCGAGACCAGCACCAAGCGCACACAAATACCGGCAATAGAACCGCTCAATAAACAGCCCAATGACCAACAAACCGATGGCGAAAACGACGAAAGGCCATGCCCGTTGGAATTTGAGAACAATGGCCGTCTTAAAAGGTTCGACCTCCGCATAGTGTTCGGCAAGCGGAAGGGAAACCAGTGACAAACCAAAAAGCCCCAGGAAAATCATATATTTGATCGGCCAAAGCCGTTCATGCAGGGCCCATGGAACGTCGATCTGAGGGATTTTAACCCGTTTCGCGATCCGGTTGGTTAATTCCTGTAACGCGCCGAACGGGCATAACCAGCCACAATACGCACCCCGTCCCCAAAAGATCAGCGATGCGGCAACGGAAAACCACAAAATGAAAACCAGCGGGTCAAGCAGGAACGCATCCCAGGTAAAACCGGTCGCCAGAGCGTTTGCAAGGGCCATCAAATTGACGATGGATAGCTGGGCGTTCGCGTACCAGCCCAGAAAAAACAATGTTGTAGTCAAAAATCCGATACGGAACCAGAAGGTTGCCCGTTCGCTTATGGTCAAATAGGTCTGACCAAAAAACGCAATCGTTAAAATAAATAACAGAGTGGCAAGGCCGACAATACTGACAATATTCTGCCGCCATATGCGTTGCCACAAGGCCTGTTTTTCCTCGGCTTCGGTTTTCAGATCCGTTGCAACAGCCGAGAGAGGTGTCGGCAGGACGCGGGTGTAGGCCTTTGGTAGCTGATAGGACAGATCAAAGGTTTGAAAGAGCTTTTTAATGGGGCCAATCGCGCGATGGACCAAAAGTTGCAGACGCCACGGCTCGGTCGGCTCAAATTCGGCATCGGCGGGAATTTTAAAAAGATCGAGCTCGGTGAAGCTGGGGGAATCCGGCGTTGCCAACGCACCCAATCGACGATGAATTTTATCACGGAAACGGACGGACCGATCGCCCTGGATCAATTGGATGCGATCAAAGATGCCGCCCCGAACATAACCGGACCCTTTGAACGAATAACGGCCGCGCCCGGCAACCAGAATGGCCTGTTCACCAGGCTGCAGCCAGGCAACAAGATTGTCGTATTCTGCTTCGCCAAGCAGACTGCGGCCAATGACCGGTACACTGATAAGTGCAACCTGCAAGTCAATAAAAGTCTCATCGTTGGGGCCGGGTTCGGGTCTTGCCGTGGCGCGGGCATCGCCCGTAGCCTCAAAGGCCCTGTTGATTTGCCCGACATCGAGTGCCAGACGACGGGCAACGCCATTTCCTGAAAGGTTTGACCAGTCGCGCAAACCGTCAAGTGTCGGGTCAATCTCATAGCGCGGGCCGGACCGGCCAACAAGTGGTTTGAGACCGCCCAGCCCGAGCGCCCGGGCAACCTTCAGTCCGGAACGAATAATCGAATCATCGATCACCATAATTGTAACGGTTGCGCCTGAAATAATATTCAGATCGTGGCCCGAACCGCCGGCTGCGGCTTCCGCCACCAGATCCAGCCCGGCGTAGCTTTCCGTCAGGGCTTTAATTTTCTTATCCGGGATGCCGATCAGGATGATCGGTTCTGAGTGTTTGACCAATTCAGCTGTCATCAGTTTTCCGTCAGGAGAAACGGCAACCATTACGTGAATCGGTTTTCCAGAATAACCCGTCGTACCAACGAAATCCGAAGTTATGTAGGCATACCCAATGGTTTCGCCCTTCTTCAAAAGAGGAGCAACAGGGATTTTTTCATCAATTTGCCCGTAACCATCCGCACCATTAACCAATTGGCTCGCTGAAATTTTACCTATGAAATGGTGCAGGTAGGGCGATGGACTCTGCGAGAATGACGACGTCGATAAAACAACAGTCATCAATAGAACACCGGTGAAAAACCACAGGGGTCGATTGCCTATTCCTGGCAAATTCTGCTTTAGCCGCTCAAACCCGTATATCAAGATAAACCCTACTTTAGAATAATCACTTCGGCGAAAACTGCCCGGACAGACGAAAGACGATGATCTCAGATACCGCACATCCAGTTATTCAACACCGGCCAATAAGTACTTATTTTTGCAGCCGGCTGTCCTTGACCTAGGTCAAGTGGCGACAAAACAAATTCCGTGTCCGTTACTTCGTCGAAGGGTTTTTTTAAACCCGTCCCGTACACCGCTTCACGCCGGTCGGACGGTATGAATTTACGCCCGGCGTACTGCCAAGACAGCAGTTCATCAATAGGATTGATTTTGAATAAAATTGATTTTGTGATCGGCAATTTTGCCGACGCTCCTGATAAGGGGTTACGACACCACATTGGCACAATTATGTTGTAACCGGGGTCCTCCCCCTCGCTCACGCATGACAAGACAGTTATCGGATAAGGAGAATCCACAAGAAGAGTTCTCAAATAAATAGGTTCCTTTTCTGGCGTTGGTTTGGTTTAATCGCCGAATGCATACGAATTGATGCAACAAAAGCGGTAGTCGTTTTATGCGTATTTTCACAACGTTCGCACTTTTGGCCCTGTCAATCTGCAGCGGAATTTTAACATCATCTGCCAAGGGAAAAGACATTGTCCTCGCGACCGCCTTTTCCATGCCCTACGTCTCGACGCCCGATGCGCCGGGGTTTTTGTCCCTGATTGCGCAGGAGATGTTTTCGCGGATTGGACACAATGTTGCGATCGTCCGCTTGCCCGGTGAACGAGCGCTCGAACATGCCAATTCGGGAATAGAAGATGGCGATCTTTTACGCATTGGTAATATGGAAAAAGCATATACCAATCTTGTCCCGGTTCCCGAACCCCTGATGGTTCTGGAGTTCACCGGATATACGCTCGCTGGAAACAGCTTTCCCGTTCGTGGATGGCAAAGTTTACAACCTTATTCGGTTGGTATCATAATCGGTTGGAAGATATATGAACGGAACGTAAAGGAAGTGGCAATAAGGACCGATGTGCGCAATATGAAACTGCTGTTTGGCCTGTTAAAAAACCGACGGGCCGATGTGGTTATGGCAGATCGATGGCAGGGCGCCTATGTCGGCCGTCAGTTGGGAATTGACTTAGACCTGTTGCAACCCCCTTTCGCGGAAACTGATATGTTCATGTATCTCCATAAAAAACACGAAGACCTTGCCAGGCCGCTCGCCACGGCCCTGGTCGAAATGAAAAAGGACGGGACCTACCAACGGATCCGCGATCTGACGCTTGGTCAATTTGAAAGTATCGCGATCCAATGAAAGACGGCGGGCCATGACAGATGTGACACGTCGGAAAAAATATTGGGATGAACTGCGCGCCGCTGTTTTTAATGGAAACGGTCTCGCCCGGCAACTCATGGTTTGCATTGTCCTTTTCAGTTCCTTTTTTACTTTTTTTTTTACAGCCCTTCAGTTGTACGAAGATTATACCGAAGATGTCTCGCTCATTGAATATAACTTCACTCTCATTCGCAACGCACACCTGACGTCCCTCCGCGAAGCCCTCTGGACCCAGGATGTCCAGCAAATCGAAATCTTACTGAGGGGGGTTACCCAGTTTCCGGACATGGCCTATGCGGGAATAAGTGTGGAAGGCGCTGCTCGGTGGGCGTCGGGCGCGCCTTTACAGGACCGATACCAGGAGGAAAGCTATCGGTTGACCTACGAATATCGCGGAATAAAGGTGGATATCGGGGTGCTGACGGTGCAGGCAAATCTCAACAATATATACAGCCGCCTTGGCGAAAGACTGCTCAGCATTTTATTGAGCAATGCCATCAAAACCTTTTTCGTCGGAATTTTTATTCTTATCGTATTTCAACTCATCGTAACGCGGCATTTGTACAGGATTACCGATTTTGCCGAAAACATCGATATGGCAGATGCAGACCGAAATCAGCTGATTCTGGCACGGGCCCAGTCGGTTAACCGCAATGATGCGCTGGATCGACTGGCCTCTTCGATTAATGGAATGTGCCGGCGTATTGCCCAGGCCAATCGCGACATCGCAACCGCGCAGGACAAACTTGAAAAGGCGTCACGCAGCGCCATTAAAGCCAACAAAGCAAAATCCGAATTTCTCACCAACATGAGTCATGAACTGCGGACCCCCCTCAACGCGATCATCGGCTTTTCCGATATCATTAAAAACCAGTATTTCGGGCCGCCCGGTCAAGGCAAGTACCAGGAATACGGTGGCGATATTCACGCCAGCGCGATCCATCTGCTTGAACTGGTCAGTGGGATACTGGACCTGTCGGCGGTAGAATCTGGTGGCCGGGATCTGGAAATGGCGGCACTTGAGATGGACGACGTGATAACCGAGTGTCTTCGTGTGATTGGCCCGATTGCTGTGGCTAAAAAAATTAATGTCATCTACGACGGAAAGGCCGGGAGCGCCACAATCTGGGCCGACCATACGTCCGTAATACAAATTTTACTCAATGTAATAACCAACGCCGTCAAATACACAAAAGCCGGAGGAGAAATAAATCTTTCCGTTCGCAGCACCAACACCGGATCAAAGGTTGTGATTTCGGATACCGGAGTAGGTATGCATTCTGAACGACTGCAACAGGTAACCGAAACCTTTACACGGGTCAATCCAGACCCCTTTATCGCTGAGGAAGGGTGGGGGCTTGGGCTTGCCATTACGAAGTCTTTGGTCGAACAGCACGGTGGCGCGCTAAAAATTCAGAGCGAACAGGGAATCGGCACGACGGTTACAATATTCCTGCCGAACGAAGAAGCTTTACCTGGTGTCGTTCACAGATAAGCCTCGAGAGCGTCCGTGTAAGCTGACGTCTGGAAATTCCATTGGCGTTTGCGCCAAGGACCCCACTGGAGGCATGCCGCCGGTGGGGTGTCCGCTATTTTGTTATTCCATGAAAACGACCACACCCCCATGGAGGTTACAAAATACGGCAAGGCCAGGATCGTGTGACTGAAGATTTGATGCAACAGATTATTTCGAACGGACCAAAGAGGTCCACGTTTTTCCAAACATCGAATCACTCAAACGCCTCGGCAACGCATTCCGACGCAACTCCCGACTGATTGTGCAAACAGAATTGTATGAAATTAATGGGTCCTGACCCTAGCGAGGTCTCTGTAGCGCATGCAAGATTTTTACCGATGGTGGACTTGATTTTATAGGGCCAAAAACAGCCGGTTATGGCCCGAAGCAGGCGTCCAGCGAGACCAGATTATTGGTGCCGGGATCGGTCATCCGGCCCGTATGTTTTCTTCAAAACCGTCTCGATCTTTCTTTATTTCGTCAACGGCCCTACGTATGGCTTGCGGGCGCTGATCGTGCCGGCCACCCCATAAAATGATCTCGATCATGATCGATGCCAGATCACGGCCTTTTTCGGTCAGGCTGTAAATATAGCTTCTGCGGTTATCCGGGTCGCGGTGTTTAGCAAGGATGCCCTCGGCTTCCAAATGTTTCAACCGATCAGCTAGGACGTTGCTTGCAATGCCTTCGTCGATGTTCTGAAAATCACTGTAGGTGGTTTTTCCAAGCAGCATAATTTCACGTATAACAAGCAGGCTCCAGCGGTCCCCGAACGTATCGAGGCTGAACGCGACTGGGCAACCAGATTGCCGCATTTTGTTTTGATTTCTCATAACGCCAACATAAAAATTTAAGTTGTGTAAAGCAAGTCATAATATGGAATTAAATTATTTTCATTTATTTTGCCGATTTATTCTAGAAATATAACTTGCTTTTAGAAAGTTAATAATCTATCTGTCTAATAACTTGCAAATAACAAGTTAATAATCAAATCACGGCCGCGTCGCGCGGTCAAACATTGAAGGAATAAATCCATGCCACATATTCATGTCACAGCACCTGAAGGTGCACTGAACAAAAAGGATCAAGATGCACTCATGTCTCGGATTTCAAACGCTGTCCTGACCTCTGAACGCGCTCCTCTTGAGCACGCCGGTGCCCAGTCCCTGGTTTGGGCTTACTACGATGAACTGCCCAGCGGCTCAATTTACGTCGGCAGTGAGAACCTCGACCAAGCCCCTTTCCGCATTGCCGTGACGACACCGGAAGGGGCTCTGAATAGCGAGACGCGAAAAGAACTCGTCGAAGCGATCGGCTCTATCGTTGATGACATCGTTGGCTCGTTCGAAGGCCGGCTGAACCAATGGACCATGCTCTATGAACTTGCTGAGGGCAGTTGGGCTGGGAACGGACAGATTTTTCCTCTCGCCGGAATTCAAGCGGCAATGGGCATTCAACCTGCGCCGAATGTTTCAGCGGCCTAAGGCCGTTCAATTTTAATCAAATCATAAGGACCGGTCGAGGGTCGATCGGTCCACACCACAAAAAAACCGGACCAATAGGTCCAAATAGGAAAAAGAGAATGTCACATTACATATTGGTACACGGCGCATTCGAAGGTTCTTGGAGCTGGGAGAACATCACGCCGGAGCTGGAAAAGAACGGCCACGAGGTCACCGTCGTTGATTTACCCGGTAGTCTTGGCAACGAACGCGCCATCGCCGGAGTGACCATGGAAAGCTACGTAGATACAGTCGTCGGCGCAATTTCGAAGCTAGAGGGCCAGGTCATCCTGGTGGGTCACAGCATGGCCGGTGCGGTAATTTCGCAAGTTACCGAGGCAATCCCAAAGAAGATCGAGCGCCTTGTTTATGTCACCGCCTTTTTGCTGAAAAACGGCGATAGTGTTTTCGAAGCAATGCAACGCGATACGGCCGGTCAATTCCTGCCACGGCTCGCGTTTTCCGAAGACCAGAGCTCCGCGACCTCAGATGAAGCAACGTGGCGTGAAGTCGCTTTCCACGATGTTGATGAAACTTCGATCCTCGAAGCATTGCCGTTGCTGACGGGTCCACAAGCCACTGAACCGTTCATGGCCAAAGCCAACATTAGCGATGAACGGTTCGGATCTGTGCCCAAAACATACATCCGCACGGACATCGACAAAATGCTTACCCCTACGTTGCAGGACGAGATGGTGAAAAACTGGAAAGTTGACCAAATTCACATCCTGAATTCCGGCCATTTCCCGGCACTCTCCGTACCGCAACAATTGGTCGGGGCGATGCTCTAACAAAAGCCTATAGATCAAAAGGATAAAATCCAAAGTTGAACTTGAGAACCTTGTTTTGGTAAACCTCAAGTTCGGCTTCGGACTGTTCGATTTAAAGGAATATTAAAAAGAATAAAAACGGCAATCCATCAGCGATATGTAGGCACGAACGAAATTGCGAAAAAAACGACTTGCTGACAGGGATCGGACGCCGGAAAAGCCAAGCGGACTTGATGACGCTAAAGAGGCGATGGAACACGAGTGGCAGGATGCTGTTATTGAATGCGACGTAAAAGCGGACTTAGCAGTCTCGGGCCTTAAACCGGGACCGGCGACCTTCCTGGGTGAAATTGACGATAACGGCGACATTAAATTCAGTGGTGTTTCCACCCAAAATATAGAGAAATGCCAAGCTCAGGTCGTGGGTACATCTGATAGGTATCGTCCGCTGAAAAAATCACCTGCTAATCTGCTCTGCAATATTCACAAATTGAACTATGTAATTGGCGGCGCTAACACTGCCCAAATCACCGTATCCGAAAACGGGATCGAAGTGGTGTTGTCCAAACACGAGGTTTCGCCTGCATCGTCGCTTCTGTTGAACCATTTTTGGCGCTCCGTTAAGGTTGATGATTTTCCAGCAACCCTCAACTTCGAAGCCTCTAGCTGAGATTCCAAGATTTTTAGCAGTGTAGATTTTGCATTTCCAACCGGATCATTTCCGGAAGGTTGTTGGGCGCACAGAAGTTGAATGAGAATAGGCATTATAAGTCTCCTGTTGAATTTAATGCCTACGGAAACATAACCCGGTCCCTACCGTTCTCAAGGCCAGAAATTGACGATATCGGCAATTACCTACGCTTTATGACCTGTCAGACATACAAGAATGTCCATAGATGTCGATATGGGAGTGAATTGAAGCGGTCTGTGCGTGTGCAGGTTAAATTTAACAGAAAATACGATGCGGCCTTTTGCCCATTCGCGGATATTTCGAATATAACCTCAACATTGATTAAGGCTTCGCGTCCGCACGCGTACTTGCCACGACATGCGAGAAGCGGAGCGCACTACTTATTGAGCATTTCCAAAATTAAAAGAGGCGACGGGCAAGATCGACCTCAACATTTTTGGCTACGCGGTTCCCCTGACCGGGCGATTGTTCTGAATATTGAACTTCATCCCGTCCAGGAGCTCTTCCAGGTCGGGGCGCGCTGCGGGGCCATTGGATATATCTACCAGCATGAGTGTACCATCCGGACGAATGCCAAACGCGCCCGGTTCAGAAAACAAGCCTGTCGTCTCTGCCTCGGAAAGCGGCTCGGAGACATAAAGACCAAGTGATCGCATCTGCGTTTCTGTTAGGCCGTGGTAAAGGTCGAACTCCCAACCGAATTCTTCCTTGTCCGCCAAAGCCTTCTCGTGGGAATCGGCTGAGACGACTACGACATCCATGACTTCGACCCAAGCGGGCAAAGCTTCGTTCAGCTTGTTCAGAAAACGCTTACAGCGAGGACAATGATGGCCGCGATAGACAAACAGCATCGTCCAACGATCCTTGACCTGGCCAATCGTGACTGATTTTCGTCCATCTACGGCAGGAAAGTTAAGTTCTCCGATATGCAAGCCGACGTGTGGTTTAGCATTTATCATTTTTTGCCTTTCAAATTTTCGTCTGTGGTTTTTTGGTGCTGCGAGACCGCGCTTATACTCCGCTGACGCCAATGTCTAATGACAACGGGTGACAATGTGACGAACACCGTCAGTACGAAAAACACCAGTGAGATTGGTCGTGTGAGAAAAATCATCACGCTGCCATCCGACAATATCAGCGATTGGCGCATCGATTCTTCCACCATTGGGCCCAGTATGATCGCAATCACCATCGGGGCCGTCGGGTATTCAAACTTGATCATCGCATAGCCGACGCATCCAAAGATCAAAGCGACAATGACCGAGTTCAGAGAATTCGATATTGTAAACGCTCCGAGCAGGCACATCGTCAGGATGATCGGCAGCAGAATTGCCGCCGGTATATTGATGATTTTGTCGAACCATTTGAGCGCAAATCGTCCTTGAAAATACATGACGATATTTGCCAATATGAAGCTGATCATGATGGTATACATGAGCCCGCCCTGATTGACGAAAAGCTGCGGGCCTGGTGTCAAGCCGTGGATAAGAAGCGCGCCCAGGAAAATGGCAGCAACGGTGTTTCCAGGTATCCCTAATGTCAAGGTGGGAATGAGCGTCGCGGCCGTTACACCGTTGTTCGCGCTTTCTGATGCTGCGATGCCTTCCAAACTTCCCTTTCCGAATTTTTCTGGCTCTTTGGACGATCGTTTAGCCTCATCGTATGCAATAAATGATGCAATGCTTCCGCCAGTTCCGGGGATAACGCCAATGACAATGCCGATGACGCTCGATTTTATCACGGTCCAGTAATGCGGAATGATCTCTTTCCAACGAATAGTCTTCATTTGGGTACCGTCTGTTGCAATTATCCCGGTCTCTACACGCTTTCCGATCTGATTGAAAATTTCCGCGATGGCAAAGATACCGATAAACACCTCGATCATTCCGACGCCCCCATACAAGTAGAAGGTGTTGAATGAGAAACGGGGCACGCCCATTATCGGATCTACGCCAACTGATGCGATGAGCAAGCCAAAGAGTGCTGAGATAAATCCTTTCGACAGAGATTTTCCACCGACCCTTGAAATGATCGTCAGTCCGAAAAAGGTTAGTGCGAACCGCTCCACAGGGCCGAATGCCAAGGCAGTTTTCGCCAACATCGGTGCAAAAAAGATAAGCGCTACGGCGCTTATTAACCCTCCCAAAACAGATGCATGTAGCGCGACGCTCAGCGCCTCAAATGATCTTCCCTTGCGGGTCAGGGGATACCCGTCCCACGCTGTCGCAGCCGATGATGGGGTGCCCGGGGTATTAATCAGAATTGCCGATATAGAGCCCGCATATGTCCCCGCACAGTAAACGCCCGTTAACAGAATAATCCCTGACTCCGGAGGCAGATCAAACGTAAACGGCAGCACTAACGTGACTGCTAGGGTCACGGTCAATCCAGGCAAAGCCCCAAAGACCATGCCAACCGCCGTTCCTACGATAATCAATATGATATTTTGCCATTGAAAAACGACGTTTATTGCGTAGAAGAAGTTTTCAATCATCGTCTTGTTCCTTCCTACCCAAATAAACTGCCGCTGGGCAGGTACACCCTCAAGACAATCCCCAACAGATAATTTATCGGCACACTTAATATCAATGATAACAAGGCGATCTGCCACCAACGGCAATTTCCAATAATGATCATGATCGATGCGACCAGCAGTATTGTCGTGATGTTGAAACCAAGATACGGCAGCAGGATTATCCACAGAGCGATGGCGGCGGCCGCAAGAAATACGCGCCAATATCTTGTCGTCTCTTTCTGCTCAGTTGCCGAATGGTCCGCTCCCGATCTAAAGGTTTCAACAACGTCGGATACGATCATGATTAGGCTAATAACAATGATTGCAGACGTGATCATATACGGCAAAGTTCGTGCGGTAACTGGATTCATGTCGCCGCTATCAAAGACAGCAATCTGGCCCGGAATACTCGCGAAAACAAACACACCGATCAAGAGTGTGGTGATAGACGAGATGTTTCGTCTCAATATGCGTGTTACGCTCGGCATTTGGGTGTCCCTGTTGGTCCTTTATAACGTGGTTTCGGCATATTCGGTTGGCACCCGGGCTTAGTGTTCGATGTCGTCGACACATTTGACCGAATTTGCAACAGAGCCGCGCAACTTGCAGACAAAGACATTAAACCAAACCGGTGTCTGCACACTGGTGCCGCGCGTCTTCTGGCGTCGAGCCCGTTACCAAACTTATCCTGACGTGATCTCCGGCGGACCCGTTTAAAGTCCGCCGGGATTGTCGAGCTGCTCGATTATCTTCCACTCCGGGGCCTGACAGCGCGTTGACTATTTGTGCGCGCTCAATGCCCTTACTGGTTGATAATCTCGCCAAAGATTTTAGAGTCGCTTCGCAGCTTTGTCATGATGTCCACACCATTCCGAACTAGGCTTTCTTGTTTTCTAGTAACAGTGAATGCCTTAAATTCGTCACTGCTTGCGGCCTTAATAAAGGCCTCCTCCAGCACTGCGACGACCTCATCCGGCGTGTCTTTGGGAGCCAGCAGATACCATTCTACCGTCGCGACGATATCCAGCCCCTTTTCTTTGAACGTCGGAACGCCCGGGAATGCATCAAGTCGTTCTGGCGAAGAAAGCGCCAAGATCCTGACTTCCCCGGCCTCTACGCTTGCGACCATTGCACCCGGTGTACCGCCGATCAGATCGACATGCCCGCCGCGCAACGCTGCGATTGTTTTCCCGCCGCCTTGAAAGGGGACATCGCGGAATTTTATTCCGGTCTTTAAGAACAAGGATTTTAGAAGTGTGTGGTGAAGGCCACCTGCGCCGGAGTGACCGCGATTAATTACCCGACCCGAATCTTTTTCCGCAAGAAGGTCTTCAAGTGTTTCCCATGGTGAGTCAGTTCTTACCGCAATACTACTAGGCGCAAAACTCACCCCTACAACACCTCTGAAATCGTCAACCGAATAGGGGACTTGGAGGGAATGCGGCGTTGTGACTAACGCGTCAGAGGCACTAAAATATAAGGTGTAGCCATCCGGGTTGGCAGCCGCCGCCTCGGCCGTTCCAACGGTGCCGGATGCGCCCGCACGATTTATCACTGTAACGGGCTGACTGATATACTTTTCCGCAACATTTGCCAAGAAGCGCCCGGTCGTATCCGTTCCTCCACCAGGGTTATACGGCACAATAATCGAAATGGGCCTGTCTGGAAAACTCGTTTGGGCGCTTGCCACTCCTGTGACGGTTATGGCCAATACGGCGGCGATTGAAGCGATCCAACCGATTTTCCGCCTTTTACTCTTTGCTATTCTTGCTGAAAGTTTTTGTACCATGATATCCTCCTATTGATGGTATATTGTGAAACATTTGGCGGAGGCGGGTCAGGAACAGCCCATGCCGCCGTAAAAAGGTATTTGCTCCTGGGGAAAAGCTGCCTCGGCTGACGTGAATTCGGCAACCATGGGCCATCACGCAGGCGATGCGAATGCGCTTTGACCGCCTGGATATCTGATAGGTCGCTTTCGCCCCCCTGTTGAAGTTAATGATCGCAACCGAGGCATCATTTTTCACTAGGCGCACATTCTCTACGACCGCCACTGTCATGTTGACAGCCTGTCCGCCGAAGGTATTACGTCTGCGCTCATATCGGTTGCTCGATCATTCTCTATGGTATATGCGTTCATTCTCTATGGTATATGCGTTCTCTATGGTATATGCGTTAGCCGCACGGTCTGAATTGGCACTTGCTCCAACTGCTATAGTAGAATAGTACTATTGTCAAGTTTGGCGTTTGAACGTGCGTGAAGTTCGCGCACGTTCTTACTAAAATTCAATATGATCTGAGCGAACGAAACGAAGGATTCTGCTTGAAGATGCGGGAAAGAGTTGACATTGATGATCGGCAACCTTTGGCCAATCAGGTGTTCGAACAGCTTTACCAGGACATAGTCTCGTTAAAGCTTTTGCCAGGGACAAAACTCTCAGAAGCCGAGGTCGCGCGCAAATTTGGCGTTTCGCCACAACCTGTAAGGGATGCGTTCCATCGCTTGAGCAGTATCGATCTCCTATATGTGCGGCCACAGAGAGCCACCAAAGTTCGCGGGTTTTCGCTCTCTCGCATTGAAAAAGCCCGTTTCATTCGCCTTGCAGTCGAGCTCGAAGTTTCGCGGCGGGCTTGTGAAATCTGGGACAAGCCGCGTGCAGTGACACTTCAGAGGAACCTCGAAGAGCAAAAGCGGTGTGTCGAGACTGTCAATCCGGAGGGAATGCAATCGCTCGACTATGAGTTCCACAGGCTTATCTGCGAGCTCGGCGGATGTCCTGGGGCATATGAGGCAATCAGACAACAAAAGCAGAAAATGGAACGCCTGTGCGCATTGGAGTACGACCGCAGGGTTAAAGAGCTCGGGTCAATTCTCGACGACCATCGAAGCATCGCCGAAGCGCTCAAGACAAAGTCCGTTGAAAGAGTCCTAACCGTTGCCCGTAGGCACCTTGACGGCTTGGACGAGACGATTAAATATATCCACAATACCCATATTGAATTCTTCGAGGACGAATAGCGCCAATGTAACTCGTAGTTATTGGTTACACTTGCGCCAGCAGAGCGCTCATCTCAAAAAGGCGACCACATGTCGATCACGACCAGTAACATTTCCATATTTAATAATCGCAAGGTCGGCTCAACAGGGATTTGACCGTCGCAAAAGGGCCGTAGTTGTGAGCCTCGTAGTTGAACTTCATTTGTCCACTACGGCATTCACGAATACCGACCCACATGCGGCTTGGGTTGATCCACGCGTTTATCCAAATACCGAAAAGCCGTTTGTAGGAGATTGTAACGGGCCTGTGCAATTCACAAACATCCCCAGCTGCCGTGATTTCGTAGGCAATCGCGTTATGCGTGGCATTCAGCCTTAGCTGCAATCCATTGACTGTGTGCGGTTGGTGTCAATCGGCATTCAATTTTGCCCCCCCATCGGCGTCCAATTTTGACCCCCCCCTGGAGGTTGATTTTGAGGGGTTGGATAGTTGATTATTCTGCTGAGATAAGAAGGGACACTACGCACGGAGACTTCAATGATCGCAGCGCTTCGTGTCCCTGCTGGTTTGCTCAGTTACGGTGTTTGAGACGCCAGCTTTCATTGCCGGTGTCAACGATGTCGCAATGATGGGTGAGGCGGTCGAGCAAAGCGTGATTGCGCCGTTGGGTGCTGTGCATCTGAAGCGATTGCAAGCGGCTCTGTCCGACGAGGCAAACGTCTTGCCGGAAGCCGTTATCCGTGACGCGAATATGATTCTCGACCAGATCTCGGATTTGCAATCTCGGATCGATCTTCTGGAGAAAGCAATCAAGGCCGCTTCACGGAAAGGCAAGACGGCAGCACGCCTTATGACCATTCCAGGTGTCGGGCCGATAACGGCAGCGGCAATATTGACTTTTGCCCCGGACCCGACAACCTTTAAGCGATGTCGAGATTTTTCTGCCTGGATGGGATTGTCACCAAGACAGCACTCGTCGGGCGGAAAGGAGCGATTGGGCCACACTTCGAAGATGGGCCATTGTGATTTGCGGCGATTGTCGATTATTGGCACTATGGCTGTCGATTATAGAAAATAAATCTGATCCCAAATATGATCTCGGCGCGCTTGTTTAATTCGTAGGGTGGTTTGGTGTGTCCAATCTTAGCAAATGTCATTTACTCTCCTACTGCGTGTTAAACATGTGTCAGTTATAAAGACATGGTTGAGTAAACTCAAATAACCTGTAAGTCCGCGTGCAATGTTCACAACGCTTCCAACGTCGCAAAATGTGTTTGTTTTGTGCGAATAGCGTTATAATTTTGCCACAAAGGGCGGTTAGGACAGGTTGCATGGGCCCGCAACAGGGGTCAAAATGGGCTGACTTATGGAGATCATGGTTATATGAACACCACCATTGCACTGGTTGACGACGACAAGAACATTCTGGCGTCGCTGTCGGCGGCCCTGATCGACGAGGGCTATTCGGTCGATACCTATGGCGACGGCGAAGAAGCCCTCGACGGGCTCGGGCGAAAACGCGTCGATCTGGCCATTTTGGATATTAAAATGCCGCGTATGGACGGCATGGAGCTGCTCACGGAACTGCGCCGCAAGGACAAACTGCCGGTGATTTTCCTGACCTCGAAAGATGACGAGGTCGACGAAATCATGGGTCTGCGCATGGGGGCCGACGATTATATCAAAAAACCCTTTTCCCAACGCCTGCTGCTGGAGCGCATTCGCGCTGTATTGCGCCGTCATGAGGCGCAAAATAAGGACGATGAGTCGGACGAGATAATGCGCCGGGGCGATCTGGTTCTCGACCCGGCACGGCATTTGTGTTCCTGGAAAGGCCAGGAAATTAACCTGACGGTGACCGAGTTTTTGATTGTCGAAGCCCTGGCCCGCCGTCCGGGACATGTGAAAAACCGCGACCAGCTTATCGATGCCGCCTATGGCGAACATATTTACGTCGATGACCGGACCATCGACAGTCACATCAAACGCCTGCGCCGTAAGTTTAAAGCCATTGACGATGCATTTGCCGGAATTGATACCCTTTATGGCATTGGATACCGTTATACGGTGGTATGATCGGTTAAATGAACGCCGGCGCAGAAGAAAAACGAAAAACCCGGACCGGAATCGGATTCATTTCGCCGATTACCCGGCGCATTCTTGCAGTCAACGTTCTCGCCCTTGCCATCCTGGTCGCCGGTATCCTTTACCTGGACGAATATAAAGACAACCTGATCCAGGCGGAATTGTCAGCCCTGGCCACCCAGGCCGAGATGTTTGCCGTGGCCTTGAGCGAAGGCGCGGTTGCCGAAACCCCGTCCGGTCATTACCGGGTTTCCAATATTTCCAAACAGATGGTACGCCGACTGGTCAAAACCACCGGGACCCGGGCCCGTCTGTTCCGTCAGGACGGTGAATTGACGGCTGATTCGCGGCGCCTGGCGGGGGCCGGAAAAACCATTGAAATTGAAGAGTTGCCGCCGCCGGAGGGCACCTACAGCGCCCTCAGCAAAGCCTTCGATGTGTTTGATCTTATCCTCAATCGACTAACTGCCCGTCGACAGCTGGCCCTGTATATTGAAAACCCGGTGCAGCGGGTCACCGACTACCCGGAAGCCATGGCGGCGCTCGCCGGCGATTATGTCAAAGCGGTCCGGCGCAGCGATAAAGATGGCCTGGTCCTGAGTGTGGCGGTTCCCGTGCAGCGCTACAAACAGGTGTTGGCAACTTTGATGTTGACCAAGGGGTCACGGGTGATCGATACGGCGCTCTATGAAATCCGGCGCAAAATCCTGCAGGTTTTTGTGGTGGCCATTGCCATAACCGTTCTGTTGTCGATATATCTGTCGGGAACCATCGCCCGGCCCCTGAAACGCCTTGCGGCGGCGGCTGACCGGGTGCGCCATGACTTCGGCCGTCAACACAAAATTCCCGACATGTCCGGCCGCCGGGATGAAATCGGTGAACTGGCTGAAACCATGCGCGAAATGACGGAAGCCCTGTGGGCGCGGATGGACGCGACGGAACGGTTTGCCGCAGACGTCGCCCATGAAATAAAGAACCCGCTGACCTCATTGCGCAGTGCGGTCGAGACCGCCGCCCGCCTCAAAGACCCGGAACAACAACAAAAACTGATGACCATTATCCAGGAAGATGTCGTTCGGTTGGACCGCTTAATCAGTGATATCTCCGATGCCTCGCGCCTTGATGCGGAACTGTCCCGGACCCAGTTTGATCTGGTGGATATGGCGGCGATGCTGGCGACCCTTGCCGACATGCATAACAATCACAAGGAAAATGGCCCGCGGATTGAACTGGTGCGAACCGATGGTGGCACCCAGCCTTTGGTGGTTTCGGGCATGGATGGGCGACTGGCCCAGGTTTTCCAAAACCTGATAACCAACGCCATTTCCTTCAGCCCTGAAAGCGGGGATATTCTGTTGAGCTTATTTCAGGACGGATCCGAGATCTGCATCCAGGTGGATGACGATGGCCCTGGCATACCTGACGGCCTGGAACAGAAAATTTTTGACCGGTTTTACACGGAACGGCCGCAATCTGAAAAATTCGGTACCCACTCCGGCCTCGGTTTAAACATTTCCCAACAGATTGTCAGTGCCCACGAGGGGTCCCTAACCGCCGCCAATCGGACCGACCTGAAGGGCCGCGTTATGGGTGCGCGGTTTACCGTACGGTTGCCGTCGGCCACCGGCAAATCCAGGGGATGAACAAAGTGAGCGAACAGGTTCACGGGAGCTGCGTTTGTATTGACGAAAGCGGGCTTTTATTGCGCGGGCCCTCGGCAAGTGGCAAATCGGACCTGGCCCTGCGGCTGATCGATCGGGGTGCCCGGCTGGTTGCCGATGACCGTGTCGATTTGGCCCGCGCTGGGGATATTGTTTTTGCCAGTGCGCCGCAGGTTCTGCAGGGATTACTGGAAGTGCGGACCGTTGGTATTCTGAAATATGACTTTTTGCAACGGGTGCGCCTGAGCGCTGTCATCGACCTGCATCAGGACGGTACCCTGGATCGGTTGCCGGCGGCACAGTGGCTGCTCATCGCCGGCGTGCAGGTGCCGCATTTCCGGGTATTCCCCTGGGGCGCAGCGGCGGCCCTTAAAGTCGAGCTTGTCAGCGGCCTTGTCTCGGGCTCTATTACCAGAACCGATGACTGATACGACAAACCAAACCCTGAATGTTCCCAAACTGATTCTCGTGACAGGCATATCCGGTGCGGGCAAAAGCTCGGCTTTAAAAGCCCTGGAAGATATCGGTTACGAAGCCATCGACAATGTGCCCATATCGCTTTTGCACCGTTTGGTCAGCCCCGGAGATTTTCAGGAAAATACGGCCATTGGCATAGACATCCGCACCCGCGATTTTAACGCCCAGGCAGTGCTCAAGAAAATTGCCGGAATGACAGGGCGCCAGGGGGCAAATATTGAAATGTTATTCGTCGATTGTGATGACGAAATTCTGGTGCGCCGTTACGAAGAAACCCGGCGCCGCCATCCGCTGGCTGTGGACCGACCCGTTTCCGACGGGATTCGCCAGGAACGGCAACAGATTTCCCTGTTGCGTGATCGCGCGACGGTCCTCATCGATACCTCGGATATGGCCCTGGGCGATCTCAAGCGGACCCTCGAAGGTGAATTTGGCATTGAACACTCGGGCGGTTTATCGGTGTTTATTTCCTCGTTCGGGTTTAAGAACGGGCTGCCGCGGGATGCGGATCTGGTCTTTGATGTGCGGTTTCTCAAAAACCCCTACTATGACCTGAAGCTGCGTCCGCTGACCGGCAAGGATCAGGCAGTAGCCGATCACATAATGACCGATCCCGGATTCGAGCCGTTTTTTGAGCATTTGACGGCGATGCTGCGATTTTTACTCGGCAGATACAGCCAAGAAGGAAAAAGTTATTTAACCATTGCAATTGGCTGCACGGGCGGCAAACATCGCTCTGTTTTTACCGTTGAGCGTCTGGCTGAATATGTGGCCGGAGACCATTATTCCGTTCAGGTCAAACATCGGGACTTGGACAAACCAGGGGGTTGAGTCCAATATCGGTTTCGAGGGAAGTGAGGGCTGTAGTGAAACATATCTTGAAGGATCTGAAAAAATGATCGGATTGGTGCTGGTTACCCACGGCCGCCTGGCAGAGGAGATGATCTCTGCCCTGGAACATGTTGTCGGACCGCAAAGCAATGTGACGGCCATTTGTATCGGTCCTGATGACGATATGGAAGTCAGGCGCAGTGAAATTCTTGATTGTGCCATCAAAGCCGACGTCGGTGATGGTGCCGTTCTGTTGACCGATATGTTCGGTGGAACGCCATCTAATCTGGCCATCTCGATCATGGATAAAGCCAAAGTAGAGGTGATTGCCGGGGTTAATCTGCCGATGTTGATCAAGCTGGCCTCGGTGCGCGAAAAAGAACCGCTTTCCCAGGCCATCATCAGTGCCCAGGAAGCCGGGCGAAAGTATATTAATATTGCGTCGCAACTGTTGGCCCAGGGGTCTTAGTGGCAGAACAAGCTCATCAGCGGGCGATCAAAATTGTCAACCAACGGGGTCTGCATGCCCGTGCGGCGGCAAAGTTTGCGCAAACGTCTTCTGGCTTTAAGGCCGACGTTCAAGTGAGCCGCGGCGGGCAAACCGTATCGGGGCGGTCTATTATGGGGTTGATGATGCTGGCTGCGGCCATGGGATGTGAAATTGAAGTGAATATCACCGGCGAAGACGCCGACCAGGCCATGGCCGCGATCTGCGAATTGATTGAACGCAAATTTGACGAAGAATAGGGTCAACGGCGGTTTAAAAACGTCCTGTCCGGAACTGGGGTAGCGTGGGAATAGAAAAGCGATTTAAAGGTTTGGGTGTTTCACCGGGCATTTCATCCGGCATCGCCCATGTGCGCGAAACCGGTGTCGTTGATATTCCCGAGTACGAAATCCGCAAAAAAGATATCAAAACCGAAGAAAATCGCCTGACGCGGGCGGTCCGCTTGGCCCAACGCCAGGTCCGCCGGTTGCAAAGCCGGGCCAAGGAAATGGCCAACGAAGCGGGCGACGAGCTTTGGGCTTTGCTCGATGCCTATTTACTAATGCTCGATGGCTCGCGTCTGGTGCGCGGCGCAGAAAAACGCATCGGGGCACAGAAAATCAACGCCGAAGCTGCCGTGCAATTGGAAATTGCGGAAATATCGGGAGCCTTCCAGGCGATGGATGATTCCTATATTGCGGCCCGATTGGATGACATTCGTGAAGTCGGCAATCGAATTTTATTAAACCTCGGCAAACATCCTCTGCGGCCCCTGAGCGTCCTGCCCAAAGGCAGCATCGTCATTGCTGAAAACCTAAGCCCGGCGGACATGGCCCAGTTGGATCCGTCGACGGTCTGCGGCGTTGGTACCTTGTTGGGTGGGGCCGAAGGTCACACGGCGATTGTCGCCCGCGCACTGGGCATTCCCAGTGTGTTGGGTGCTGCGGCGTTAATGGACGGGATCCGAACCGGTGATCCGGTGATCATTGACGGTTCGGCCGGACTGATCGTGGTTAACCCCAACAGCGACACCCTGAAACGCCTGGGACGCCGCCGTGCGGAGCTTGAAAAAACCACCAAACGGCTGGCCCGGTTAAAGACGCAGCCGGCGATCAGCCGCGATGGCACGACGTTCAAATTGCAGGCCAATATTGAATTGCCCATTGAGATGAAGATGATCGGCCAGGTCGCCGCCGAGGGGGTCGGTCTCATGCGCAGCGAATTTATGTTCATGAACCGGCCAACGGTACCAACAGAAGACGAGCAGTTTGGGATCATGCGGCAAATCGTCGAGGGCATGAATGGGCATCCGGTGACGATCCGCACCCTGGATGTGGGTGCCGATAAAGCCGCCGACGCGGTGGTCGGAGAAATGGATGACAGTGTGACAACCGCCCTGGGGTTGCGGGGAATTCGTTTGTCCTTGTTAAAACCGGAGCTTCTGGAAACCCAGTTTCGGGCCATGTTGCGGGCCGCAAACTATGGGCCGGTACGTATTTTATTGCCCATGGTCACCACAGTCAACGAGGTCCTGCGGGCCCGTAAAATCCTCGTCAAAGCGGCTGCCCAGTTAAAACGCCGACGGGTAAAAATACCGCCGCAGCTGCCGGCGCTGGGCACCATGATTGAAGTGCCGGGTGCCGCACTTGCGGCCGACGCCCTGGCTCAGGTTAGCGATTTTCTGGCCATCGGATCGAATGACCTGACCATGTATACTCTGGCCGTCGACCGGGCCAATGAACATGTGGCGGGGCTTTTTGATCCCCTCCATCCGGCGGTTCTCCGGTTAATTCAATTTACCACGGGTGCCGCCATGAAAGCCCGGATTCCCATTAGCATTTGCGGTGAAATGGCCGGCGACCCGAACCTGACGGTTATTCTGGCCGGTCTGGGTCTCAGGGAATTCTCCATGTCGCCGTCAAACATTCCCCGGGTCAAACAACGGATACGGGAAATGGACGCCGTCGCCGCGTCCAATCGGGCAAATCTGATCATGGACCAGGTGGATTCCGGTCGCATTCGTATGTTGCTGGATGATTTTAACGGTTTGGCTTAGGGCGGCAGGGATATAAGGGGCTGAAAAACCCGATATTTGGAAAGCGACGCCGGCAGGAATTTATCGGCGCTAAAACAAACCCGAGATTTTTCAGGGCTCGGCGCTGATCCGCGACGGCGATGCTCCCATTTCCGAGCGAAAGGCGGCGGAAAAGGCACTGGTGCTCCGATAACCATGGCGGCCAGCGACGATGGCAACGGCGGTGCCCCGGGCCAGGGCTTCCAGGGCGCTATGGAAGCGCACACGACGGCGCCAGTGGCTAAAACTCATGCCAAGATCGAGCTCGAACAACCGGGCCAGGGTCCGGGTCGAGGCACCGGCAACATGGGACCAGCCGTCAAGGGTACGGCGGTCGGCCGGATCAGCAAGCAGGGCCCCACAAACCCTTTGCAGACGGGCGTCCTTCGGCAAGGGAATGTTGAGCGACAGATCGGGCGCGTTGTTTATTTCCATTTCAATCAGTTGCGCCATGAGCCCGCCGCGCCCTTTTATGTCATAGTCAACGGGCTCTTCACTGAGCGCCAGAATAAGTGCGCGCAACAATCCGGAAATGGCGACCACACTCAACGTCTGGGCCGGTTTTTGGATTTTGGTGGCGTCAATATAAAGGGTTCTCATGTCGACGGAACCCTGCATGCTGACCGAGTGGCCGATTCCGGCGGGGATGTATACGGCGACATCCGGTGGCACGATCCAGGCCTGATGATCGGTACGCAACCGCATGATGCCGGATTTTGCATAAAGTAGTTGATCGCGTTCGTGATCATGCTGAGCGATGACAAATCCGTCGTCAAAACTTTTGGCCATGACACCGATGGATTGGGCCAACCCCTGAAAATGTCGGGCGTTTGTGCTGCGTCGGGACGGCTGTGTCATATGATTGCCTCAGCGGGTTCCAATTGGTTTGGCAGAAAATCGCTAAACATTGGCATGACATAGATAATCAGACAAGTGTATAAATGCCCGATTGTATCGCCCCGGCCCGCCGCCGCCGGTCGACAACGAACGACAATTTTCAAAAGTTCTTTGGGGAACCGCAGGCCATGAACCGAGACTCGTTTTATTTTTTGCTTCTTAACATCGGGCACTTTCTTGACCACCTGTTCACGCTGGTGTTTGCCACGGTTGCCGCCCTGGCACTGAGCCGCGAATGGGGTGTTGGTTATGCGGAGCTCCTGGTCTATGCGACGCCCGGGTTTTTTGCCTTTGGTTTGTTTTCCTTGCCGGCCGGCTGGCTGGCCGATAAATGGAGCCGGGACGGCATGATGTGCGTGTTTTTTATCGGCATCGGCCTTGCTGCAATAGTCGCCGGTTTTGCCGAGACACCGCTGCAGATGGGTGTGCGTCTTTTTGTCATCGGTATTTTTGCCGCGATTTATCATCCGGTTGGGCTGGCCCTTGTGACCTTGAAGTGGCGCGACACGGGAATGCGCATCGCCAGCAATGGTGTCTGGGGTAATTTGGGTGTGGCCTGCGCCGCCCTGATCACCGGATACCTGATTGACAATGGCGGATGGCGGATGGCGTTTATTTTGCCAGGTGTGGTATCCATTGCCGTTGGTCTGATCTATCTGGCTGTGCGCTGGCGAACCATCCACGACGACCACAAGGGTGCCGGATCGGTGGCCCCGCAGGCTGCCGGAGATGTCTCGGCGGCGCAGCGGGCGATGATCATTCGGGTTGCGGTCATTGTCTTTCTGACAACCGCGGTTTCGTCCGTGATCTTCCAGTCAACGACCTTTGCGTTGCCAAAAATATTCGACGAACGCCTGCAAAATCTCGCCTTCGAGATGTCCCGAGGTGTCGCGCGCCTGATCGGATCCGGCGAGGGCGACGTGGCGACGATGATCGGCTTTATGGCGTTTACGGTTTTTGCCGTTGCCTCGATCGCCCAGTTGATTGTCGGCCGCAGTCTCGACGCCTTTGGCCCGCGCAAGGTGTTTATGGCCGTTGCGGCCCTGCAGATTTTGTTTTTTTTGTTGATGCCCGGCTTAAGGGATGGGTTAGCCCTGGCGGTTGCCCTGGGATTTATGCTCGGCGCTTTCGGGCAAATACCCATTAACGATTATATGATCGCCAAGACCGCCAGCGGCACCAATCGGGCACGGATTTATGGCATCCGTTACGTTGTCAGTTTTTCTGTTTTGGCCGTCGCCCTGCCGTTGATCTCCTATGTCTATCTAAACTGGGGATTTGATACCCTGTTTCGCATCCTGGCCGGGGCGGCGGCAGTTATTCTTGTTACCGTGAGCACCTTGCCACGGCAAATGCCGGGCTCCGGAGCCGCCGCAAAAGCTGCCGAATAGGCCGCCGCCGGATCATCCCTGACCGTCGCAGAGCTGTTCCAGATCCGTTGAACGCGGGGCTCTGGCGCGGGCAGGGCAATTACAAATATCTCACGGTATTGTTATTAACAGTGTCTCCTTTGTCACGCCATCAGCAACTAGAATAAAATTTATAGGCATCGGCTTCGCACCCGCGAGGCGGTGTAATTGCGGTTTATGAGAAAGTTAAATTTGTGACCGACCATCCAACAAAGCAGCCGACGGCAACACCCACTGAGGGAAAATCGGGCGGTTTGAGCGTAAAAAAAGTCCTTCCGCTTTTTGTCTTGATTGCGGTGGTCGCCGGGTTTTTTGGTCTGGGTCTGAATCAGTATCTGTCCTTCGAAGCCCTGCGCGATAACCGCGAAGAATTGATTCGCTGGTCAGAATCCAACCAAATGATGGCCATCGGCAGTTTTATCGCCCTATATGCGGTTGTCGTCGCCCTGTCCCTGCCCGGCGCGACCTGGATGACCCTGGCCGGTGGATTTATTTTTGGAACCGTGCAGGCTACTCTCTATGTGGTCTCCGCCGCAACGTTGGGTGCTTTGCTGATTTTTATTCTTGCGCGATACTGCCTGGCCGACTTCTTCCGATCGAAAGCCGGCAAGTCGGCCGAAAAAATGGAACAGGGTTTTAAGTCTAATGCCTTGAGTTATCTGTTGTTTTTAAGGCTGGTTCCGCTCTTCCCTTTCTGGCTGGTTAACCTGGTTCCAGCCTTTCTTGGGGTGCCCATGCGGACCTTTGTCATCGGCACGTTTTTTGGGATCATTCCGGGAACGGCGGTGTTCTGCAGTGTCGGTAACGGATTGGGAGCGGTGTTTGACGCCGGCGGTATGCCGGATTTGAAAATCATCTTCCAGCCGGATATTTTGGGACCGATTTTGGCGCTTGCGGTACTCTCTTTGGTCCCAATCATCTACAAAAGGGTCAAAACCAACGGCACGTCGTCTTGAATGAGTTAGGACCCTTATGACAAAAACATTACATGTAGACATTTGCGTCATTGGCGCAGGCTCTGGCGGTTTGTCGGTTGCGGCGGGGGCGGCTCAAATGGGCGCCAGCACCGTTTTGATCGAAAAACATAAAATGGGCGGGGATTGCCTCAACTATGGCTGCGTGCCGTCGAAGGCTCTGCTGGCCGCCGGACATGCGGCGCAAGCGGTTCGCGACGCCGGGCGGTTTGGTATTCAGGGGCAAATTAAAAAGATTGACGCTGCTGGTGTTTATGGCCATGTGCGAAATACCATCGCCGCCATTGAACCCAATGATTCCGTCGAGCGGTTTGAAAGTCTGGGTGTCCAGGTGATCGAGGCGGAAGGGAAAATGGCCGGCCGCCAGGAGGTTGTGGCGGGCGATACCCGCATTCGCGCCCGCCGGGTAGTGATTGCCACCGGCAGCCGGGCTTTCGTGCCGCCTATTCCCGGAATTGACGAGGTGCCTTATTTGATCAACGAAACCATTTTCGACCTCGCCGAAATCCCCAAACACCTGATTGTTATTGGTGGTGGGCCGATTGGGATCGAGATGGCCCAGGCCCACAAACAGTTGGGAGCCGATGTCAGTGTGCTCGAAATGTTCAAGATTATGCCCAAGGACGATGCCGAACTTGTCGACGCGGTACGTAAACAAATCCTCCATGAAGGGATTGACCTGCATGAGGACATAAAGGTTTTACGGATTAAAAAAACCGCCAAAGGGGTTCGGGTGATCGTCGAAAAAGACGGTAAAGAACAATCGGTAGACGGCAGCCATCTGTTGGTTGCTGCCGGACGGCGCCCCAATGTAAATGGCATGGACCTGGAAAAGGCTGGGATCGGTTATTCGCCAAAGGGCATCGAGGTCGACGCGAGGATGCGAACCTCCAACAAAAAAATATTTGCCATTGGTGATGTTGCCGGCGGTTTTCAATTTACCCACGTGGCCGGATATCATGCGAACATTGTCATCAAAAATGCCTTGTTCCGCCTGCCGTCAAAGGCCGATCACCGGTTCGTGCCGTGGGTGACGTTCACCTCGCCGGAACTGGCCCAGGTCGGTCTGACGGAAGATCAGGCGCGCGAAATCCATGGCGACAGCACGCGGGTTTTAACCTGGCCTTACGCGGAGAATGACCGGGCTTTGGCGGAGGGGGCGAAAGGCGGGTTGATCAAGGTTGTCACCAGTAAAAAAGGGAAAATTCTGGGCTGTGGGATTGTCGGGCGGCAAGCCGGTGAACTGATCCAAACCTGGGTGCTGGCCCTGTCCAAGGGCATGAAGATTGGTGATATTGCGCAGATAATCGTGCCCTATCCCACATTAGGTGAAATTTCCAAACGCGCCGCCGGCAGTTTTTATACACCGTCCCTGTTCAGCGAAAAGACCCGTAAAATCGTTCGCTTTTTAGCCAAATTTGGGTAATGATTAAAGCCAGTTATGGCAAAAAAAACCGTCGATTCCCCGTCTCTGTTCACCGGCCTGTCGATACGTCTGCTGATGTTGACGATCTTTTTTATTATGATCGCCGAAGCCTTGATCTGGACTCCGTCCGTATCGCGGTTTCGAAAGGTTTATATGGAAGAGCGGATCGTTTGGGCCCATTTGGCGACATTGGCGCTGGAAGCCATTCCGGAAGGAATCGTCGATAAGGGACTGGGCGACAAACTGTTGTTCCATGCGGAAGCCTATGGAATCGTCCTGCATCGGCCCGAACAGCGGGTGTTGATGGTTTCCAAGTCGATGCCGCCCAAAGTCGACCGGACCATTGATGTCAATGAAGAATCCTTTTTTATGTGGATCAAAGACGCCTTCGAAACCCTGTTGCAAAATAGAAACCGGGTTCTGAGAGTCATCGGTACGTCTCAGAAAGACCCGTCGGTGATGGTCGAAATCGTTATGGACGAAACCCCCATGCGTGAAGCCATGTATGCCTTTTCAACGCGGATTGTCAATTTGTCTGTGGTCATATCGGTGTTTGCTGCAACCCTGGTTTATTTGACCCTGAACTGGTTATTGATCCGGCCCATGCGTCGGATTACGGCAAGTATCCGCCAATTCAGACGATCACCGGAGGACGCCTTAAGAGAGATACCGCCGTCGGGACGGCGTGACGAGATTGGAATCACGGAACGCGAACTGGCACGGATGCAGGATGAGGTTCGTAAAGCTCTGGCACAACAGTCCCGCCTGGCGACGCTTGGGGCGGGCATGGCAAAAATAAACCACGATTTGCGCAATTCCCTGGCGACCGCCGTATTGGCCTTTGACAAACTGGCCCTGGTTGACGATCCGGAAGTCAAAAGAACCTTGCCGCGGCTCTATGATTCCATCGATAAAGCCGTCAAGTTGTGTAGCCAGACGCTCAATTATGTGGGCCAGGGTGTGCCGCAGATGAACATTTCTCGCTTTGCCCTGTTCGATTTACTCGACGAAGTGGGTATTCACCTGTCGGAACCGGTGGAAGACAATTTTGAAGTCAAGCCGAGCGCCGACATCCTTTGGAACAACAGGATCGACCCGGATTTGCTCATCGTCGGGGATCGGGAACAGTTGTTCAGAGCCTTCGCCAATCTTGGCCGCAATGCCCATGAAGCGGGTGCCAGTGAGATAACCATTGAGGCCTGGTCTGAGGCCGACGGCCTCATCATTTTCGTCTCGGACGACGGACCCGGCCTGGCCGACCGCGCCCGGGAACGTCTGTTCCAACCCTTTGTCGGGTCGGTTAAGGAGGGCGGCACGGGATTGGGGCTGGTCATCGTCCGCGACGTCTTGAGGGCCCATGGCGGCGATATTGAACACCTGGATCGGCCGGCGGGAACGACTTTTAAAATAACCCTTCCCGTCAGTCGCAAAAACCCCGCCTGAAACCCCGTCGTGATCCCCCGTCGTAGTCCTCCGTCGTGATAGGCGGAGGATCTGAAAACCCTGCCGCAAGGTGGCCTGTTGGCTGCGGGCTTTTTTAATCCAGTTGATAAACCAGGGCTTTTAAATATTCAGATTCTGGCATGAACGGGTGGACCGGATGGTCCGGGCCGGCACCCGAACGATAAATCAGGCGGGGCGAGCGGCCGGCCTGGCCAATGCCACGCGAGGTTTCTTCAATGAACCGATCTTCGTGCATGTTGTGTGAGCACGACGCAATAAACAAAAAACCTTGGGGTTCAACGGCGGTCGCACTCAGCCGGGCAAGTTTTTTGTAACCTTTGATGCCGGTGGCCACGTCTTTTTTGGTTTTTATAAAGGCCGGCGGATCAGCGATCACCAGTCCAAACCGACGTTTGCCCTCCTGAAACCGCTCCAGGGCGCCAAAGACTTCGGTTGCACTGAATTGGCAGGCACTGGCAAGGCCATTGGTTTCGGCGGCTTTTCGCGCCAAATCCAAGGCCCTTTCCGAACGATCAATCATCAACACATTGGTGGCCCCTGCCGCTGCCGCAGTAATCCCAAAGCCACCGGCATAACTGTAGAGGTCGACGGCATTTCGTCCTTTTGCCAGGCCGCTGACAAAGGCCCGGTTCCGCCGCTGGTCAAAGAACCATCCGGATTTCTGGCCGTTCAGGGGGTCGGCATAAAACGTTAGGTCATTTTCCCGGACCTCGATCGCCCCGTTGGCTCCGCCTTTAACCACTTTCGAGTAGCGATCAAGGTGTTCCAGATTGCGGAATTTGCCGTCGTTGCTTATCACGATTGTCGACGGCGAGATCAGTTTTTCCAGGGCGACGATGACCTGATCAAGCAACTGGTCCATGCCGGCCGTCGCCGTCTGTACAACAACCGTGTCGGCAAACCGGTCAATCACCAAACCGGGCAGGCCATCGGCGTCGCCGTGAATCAGGCGATAATGGGGTTCGCCAAACAAAGCCTCGCGCAGGGCGCGCGCGCGTGTCAGGCGGTCTTTGATGAGCTTGCCGTCAACAGGTCGCGAACCCGAGCGACTGAAACCGCGATAGGCGATCAGCGTATGGGGGTTAAATGTGCCGACACCCAATTCCTTTTTGTCACTGCGCAGGAGTTGTACCATCGACCCGGCGGGCAGCGCCTTGGCGGCATCATCCATTTCGATTTCGTTGGAATAAACCCAATTGTGGCCGCGCTTGAAACGCGAATCGGCACCCGGACGCAGTCGAATGCGCGGCAAGCCGGTGGGGTCAGTCATGCTATTTCCTTTTAAATATTCACACTTGTGTATGTTCTAGTCGCCTATGGCGACACCTTCACGTCTTTTATCGGCACCGCCCTGCAGACCGCGTTCGGTAACCCGAATGCCGTGCAGGCCGCTGGCAGAGGAAATCAACTTAACCGTATGTCCCATTTCCTCGAGGGCCGGTTTGATGGTTTCGAGGGCCGTGTCCTTTTCCAGATCGGTTGAACCATTTCGATTGACAAAATACGGGGCATCGATGGCCGCATCCATATCCATCCCCCAGTCCAGGGCGGCGATCAGTGTTTTCACCACGTATCCGATGATCCGGGACCCGCCCGGCGAGCCGACGGCCATAACGAGTTTTCCGGAACCGTCAAAAACCAGGGTTGGCGACATCGAACTGCGCGGGCGTTTGCCTGGTGCCGCCCGGTTGGCGATGGGCGCTCCATCCTTTGACGGCAGGAAGGAAAAATCGGTTAACTGGTTGTTTAATAAAAATCCGCCGGACATCATTCGCGAGCCGAAGGCGTTTTCAATGCTCGAAGTCATGGAAACTGCATTGCCGGCCCGGTCGATGACACTCAAATGGGTTGTTGATAAACCGGTTTCGTTGGCGCTGGTCGCGAACTTTAATCCGGCCCGCAAACCGGGCATGCCCGGTGATTTTTCGCCGCCGGTTTTGAACGGTGAAATTTCCTGGGCGCGCAGTTCCAAATAAGCCGGATCGAGCAGACCGAGGGTCGGTACCGGAATAAAATCACTGTCGGCCATATAGGTATTGCGATCGGCGAAGGCCAGGCGGCTGGCCTCGGCAATCAGATGAACGGCTTTTGCGCCAAAGGGTTGCATTTTGGGCAAATCAAAACGTTGCAGGATTCCCAGAATTTGCAGGGTTGTCAGGCCACCCGACGACGGGGGCCCCATGCCACAGACCAGCCAGACCCGATAGGGCAGGCAGACCGGCGGGCGGTCCTTGGCCTGGTAACCGGCCATGTCGTCGGTCGTCATGGCGCTGGGGTTTTGGCTGGCTTCCTGCACCGTATCGACAATCCTATTGGCGATCAGACCCGTATGGAAAGCGTCGGCACCGCCATTGGCAATAAGTTTCAGGGTATTTGCCAACTCCGGGTTGGTGAGCCGGGTGCCTTCGGGTTTTGGCTTGCCGTCGGCGTCATAAAAATACCGACGCGTGACCTCAAAGGTTTTCAGGTATTTGTCCTGGGCGATCAGCCCGGCGAGGCGAGGCGAAATTAAAAATCCCTGTTGGGCCATCGCGATGGCCGGTTTAAACAACGATTTCCAGGGCAGCTTTCCGTGTTGTTTGTGGACCATTTCGAGCATCCGCAAAAGTCCGGGAACACCGACGGCCGAGCCGCCAACCACCGCTTCATAAAACTTTTTGCGGGTTCCATCGGCCTTTAAAAACATTTCCGGTGTCACCGATTTTGGCGCGGTTTCCCGTCCGTCAAAGGATTGAATTGAACCGGACTTGGCATCGTAATGCATCAGAAAGGCACCACCACCAATGCCCGAGGACTGGGGTTCAACCAGGGTCAGAACCAGTTGCGCGGCAATGGCCGCGTCGATGGCGCTGCCACCGGCCCGTAACATCGAGCGGCCGGCATCCGCAGCCAGGGGATTGGCGGCAGCGATCATCTGGCTCAGGGCCGGGGTTTTTGCGCGAACGGCGGCAATCGACGCCTGGGTCGTCGCCTGAGTTGGTGCCACGGCGGTCGACGCCGTTACCGGTTGTTTACCGGTCGACGTGGGTTGGGTGGAAGACGGCGGCGCACCACAGGCAGCGAGAAAAAAACAGCCAGCGAACAGGGTCAGACTGGATTTGCCCTGTAAGGCAAAGGGGATGCGGGAATATAGCAGCTGCATGATCATTTTGCGCCTCACGAAAGTAGGTATAGGAACGTTTTTACCTGTCTGCCCACGACAATCCAAGAGTTCCGTGCCAGAATAGGCCGGAGTATACATACTCTTCGGTAATTAGGGCAATTTGGAGGCGCAATTGGAAGACCTCATCGACTTTTTTAAGGCAAATCCGCTGCCCTGGCTGGTGGCCCTGTTTTTCGGCGTTTTTTATTGGGGGTTTCGCGGCCGTGCCCGGGCCCGCCAGGTGCCGGACAGAAAACCATAAAATTTCTCGTTAACTGACTATTGTGCAGTGCAGCATTGTGGTTTATCGTGCGCCCCAGTTGAATGGGCCATAGAGGGTGTATGGTATGGAAACGGTTCGAACCATTGCTGAGCTTCGTCAACATGTACGGGCCTGGCGGAAAAACGACGAAAGTGTTGGCCTGGTGCCAACCATGGGGGGCCTACATGCCGGTCACCTGTCCCTGGTCAGCCATTCGAAGGCCCATGCCAAGCACACCATTGCGACGTTGTTTGTAAATCCTTCGCAATTTGCACCGCACGAAGATTTTGCCACCTATCCGCGCACGGAAGAAGCCGATCAAAGGATGTTGGCAGAAGCCGGTACGGACCTGCTGTTTGCCCCCAATGTTTCGGAGATTTATCCCGATGGCCATTCCACCCGGGTTAATGTCCAGGGGTTGAGCCAAATCCTTGAGGGCGAATTTCGCCCGGACTTTTTCTCCGGCGTTGCCACGGTTGTCGCAAAACTGCTTTTACAGGCCCTGCCCGACGTCGCGGTATTTGGCGAAAAAGACTATCAACAGCTCTGTGTCATTAAAACCATGGCCCGTGATCTGGATATACCTGTAAATATAATCGGTGCCGAAACCATTCGCGAAGACGATGGCCTCGCCATGTCGTCGCGTAATCAGTACCTGACGGCGGAAGAACGTAAAATTGCGCCCGTGCTTTATGCCGCGATCACCCAGGTGGCGGCACGTGTTCGCAAGGGCGAAAGCCCGGCCAGTCAACGCACCTGGGCCGAAGCCAAACTGACCAAAGCCGGGTTTGGCGCGGTCGATTACGTGGCCGTCCGCGATGCCCAAACCCTGGGCCCGGTCCGTGACGCATCCCGCCCGGCACGGGTTTTGGCGGCAGCTTATCTCGGCCGGGCCCGCTTGATTGACAACGTTGCCGTCTAGGGTCCTGACCCAAGAATATCTGGAATAATATAGCTCATCGGAGTACGCCGTATTATCCTGGAAATTCGTCATGGAGCTGGCAACGACCGCTCAGACGTCGTAACGGGTTAATGAATATTGTGTTTGCTCAACAAGCGCCGCAATTGATGATACCCCAGGCCCAACTGGTTGGCCGCGCGTTTTTGCGAATGCCGGCTGTCGGCCAGGGCCGCCGCCAGCAACGACCGCTCGAAGCCGGCGACAGCTTGGGTGAAATCCTTGCGGACCGGTGCCGGTTCCGTGTCTGGCCCCGTGACGGCGAGCGACGGCGGACCGGTCGGGCGCCAGGGGCTGGCAAAGGGGTCGATCCGGATGTGATCGATGGGCCCCGTCTCGAGCGCCTGTTCGAACACCGACCGCTCAACAACATTTCTCAGTTCCCGCACGTTGCCGGGCCACGGATGGTTTTGAAGTGCATTCATGGCGCGCTTTGAAAACCCGGGAAATTTGTCGAGTTGCAGTTCATGGGACATCTCAAGGGCAAACCGCTCCGCCAGGGTCATGATATCACCGGGCCGGGCCCGCAAGGGAGGAATTGTGATGACGTCAAAGGCCAGGCGGTCGAGCAGGTCGGCACGGAATTTGCCCGATGCCGACAGGGCCGGCAGGTCGAGATTTGCGCCGCCGACAATACGCACATCAACCTGCAGGGTTTCACTGCCGCCGACCCGCTCGAACTCCCCGTATTCGATCACCCGCAGGACCTTTTCCTGAACGGCGGCCGAGGCGATGGCGATTTCGTCGAGGATCAAAGTGCCCCTGTCGGCCAATTCGAAACGCCCGGCGCGTTTCCGCTGGGCCCCGGTGAACGCGCCCATTTCGTGACCAAAAAGTTCGGATTCAAGTAACGTTTCACTCAACGCCGCGCAATTGACCTTAATCAGCGGCCCATTCCAGCGGCCCGACAGGTAATGCAATCGCGATGAAAACAACTCCTTGCCGGTGCCGCGTTCGCCAACCACCAGACAGGGACGGTTGATGGCCGCCAGGCGTGAACAGCGTTCAACCGCATCGAGGAATTGCGGGTCTTCGCCCAAGATCGGGGGGAGAGCATCATCCATAGAACATAGATAGCGAAAATCGATAATAAAGTCGATAATTAATAGCGATTAAAGTAACTATTTATATCAGCCCGTAAGGTGAATTGGTTGTTTTCAACGGCTTATAAAACTGGCACGGCTGTTGCGTTATGGGTTTGCAGATGACAACAAACCCCCGAGGATAACATGACGATATTTTCACGATTAACTGACATTGTGCAGTCCAACATCAACGCATTGCTCGATAAGGCCGAGGACCCGGAAAAAATGATTCGGCTGATGATCCAGGAAATGGAAGACACATTGGTTGAGGTTCGTTCAACCGCCGTGAAGGCCATCGCCGATAAAAAAGAGATTCATAAACGCCTTGAAAAACTCGACGGCGCCGCCCTCGATTGGCAGGAGAAAGCTGAATATGCCCTGCGCAAGGATCGGGAAGATCTGGCAAAAGGTGCTTTGATCGCAAAAAATAAATTGTCCGAACAGGCGGCCGCCCTGCGTCAGGAATTGTCCGGGGTCGATCAGGCCATTGAAAAATATAACGGTGACTTGGGACAACTGCAGTCCAAACTGGACGAGGCGAAAGGCAAAAAGAAAGGCATCGAAATTCGCATGAATACGGCGAAAAAGCGGGTTAAGATACGCCAAACCCTGCACGATGGCCGGGTTGATGACGCCATGGAGCGCTATTCGGGACTGGAGCGTCGCATTGACGAACTGGAGGCCGACGCCGAAGTTTATGACCTGGGCAAAACGCGCACCCTGGATGATGAGTTCTCCGAACTGGCCGCAGAAAGCGCCATTGTCGACGAGTTGGCGCAGATGAAAGCCGAGCTTGCTAAAAAGCAGGGTAAATCCTAAATATTTTGATTTCGGTTCACTGAATTAAACGGACGCGGTTATGGAATTTCTCAGTTTTTTAAATGTCCCCCTCATCATTTTCCTGTCGGTTGTTATGCCGATCTGGATCCTGTTTCACTATATGACCAAATGGAAAATGATGAAGAAAGCCGGTGCCGGGGACGGCGAAACCGTGGTCAACCGCCAGGAACTTTTAAATTTGCGGGCGACGGCGGTTTCTTTAGAGGACCGGATTCGCGCCCTGGAAACCATCCTTGACGCCCAGGCACCCAACTGGAGGCAAAAGTAATGCACCCCAAAAATCACTATCACCACCACCATCACCATCATTTTGATGCCGCTAAAGCCGGGGCCTATATAAAACCCCCCGGTTTTATCAAACGCACCATTCGTGGCCTGGCGGCGGCCTTTAATATTTCTGCCAAATTTGTCGTAATTGGTTTTATCCTGCTGTTCATGTTCACTGGGTTTTTCGCCCTCATTGTCTTTCTGGTGGCTGCCCATTGGGTCCGAAACCCGGCCAAATACGATGACTTTTTTGGCACGGCATTCGAAAAATCCAAACGCGGATTTGACAACATGCGCCATCGGGCGGCCTACGCCGAACAGGCGGCAGCGGATGCGGCCTACCACGAAGATGACTTCGATTTTTCCGATTTAAACCGCAAATTTGAGGATTTGAAACGGCGCACCGGTGGCATGGAGGAACATGTTTCCTCGACCGACTACACACTGAACAAAGAGTTCAACGACCTCAAATAACGGCGTTGGTTCGGGCGGTGGCCCAGCCGACAGCCGGGTTCTCAGGCTCGCCGGGCGGTTTCATTTCTTGATGGGGGCCACGTCGAGCCGCACAACGACCCCTTCAAGGGCCTCCGAAGGGGCCGGGTAATAGTCCAGAACCAAAGGGTCATGGCCCGGGATCACATGGTCGTCGCTGTCGGCCAATTGTCTCAGTTTATCGTAGCCTTCAAGCATTTCATCGACCTTAAAAATGATTGGATAGGGGTTTTCCCGCTGCATATTGGCATAGAGGTGGCTGGCATCGGAGGCCAGCACCACCCAGCCGCGTTGGGTAAATACCCGAACCGCCTGCAAACCGGCAGTATGGCCACCTATTCTGTGCACCGACAAACCGCTTGCCAGATCGGCGTCGCCGTCATGAAACTGCACCCGCCCTTTGTAGACTTGCCGCACCATGCCGGTCACATGTTCCACATCAAAGGGCGTGCGGAAATGGCGATGGCGCATGTAGCGTCCCGTCGCATAGGCCATTTCGTCATCCTGCAGGTGAAACCGGCACTTCGGGAACAGATCAAAATTTCCCACGTGGTCGTAATGCAGATGGGTGATGATGACATCCTCCACGTCGGTCGGGTCGACATCCACCAAGCCCAGGGCGGCAACCGGACAGCGCAGGATATCCCGGCCGCGCTGGGCCGCCGTCGCTGCGTTAAATCCCGTATCGACGACAAAGGTCCGGTTTTCCGAGCGGGCGACCCAGACAAAATAATCAATTGGCATGGGGCCGTCGTGAATGTCCGGCGGATCCATAAAGTTCAGTTCTGATGTCCGTTCATGGCGCGCATATTTAACGGCAAAAACCTCATAAATGTCGGGATTATTCATGCGGACTCCTGTTTGCGGGTCGGATCTTCAAGCACCTGATACATCGCGTCAATCCACGGTCGGGCCCATGGCATTATCTGCCGTTATCGGCCAGCGGTTTGACATATTGGATTTCCGTATCCCACGGGAAAAAGACCCAGACGTCCTGTTCCACATCGTGTGAGTAGGTGTTCACATAGGGCAATCCCTGGGGTTTGGCATAAACCGTTGCAAAATGCGCCTTCGGCAACAGCCGCAGGGCTTCTTTGGCAGTGGTTCCCGTATCCACCAGATCATCGATCAGCAGCCAGCCCTCGCCTTCTTCGGCGACGGCCTGATCGGGGACTTTCAGGACTTCCAGGGTGCCCTGGACCTGATCATCGTAGGTCGTGATACAAAGGGTATCGACGACCCGGATTTCCATTTCCCGAGCGATGATGGCGGCCGGGACCAGGCCGCCACGGGTCAGGGCAATGACCCCTTTCCAGGGGCCGTGCGGCATCAGTTTTCGGACCAGATATTTCGAATCCCGGTGGACTTCCGCCCACGATACAATGTGGTCAAAAAGGTCATCACGCACCTCGGCCATTACGGTTCTCCCCTAAAAAATGGTTTCGGATTAGAACCGATACCGCCGCCCGACGCAATTGCCTGGGCCCTGAATTTGATAAAAAAAACCGACGCCGGGGCGTCGGTTTTTTAACTATTTAATGTCTGCCGTCTCAGCGCAGATACAGATGCACTTCATTGGTTCGGGCCTGGACCATGGTCCGGGCGGAGACCGCAATCCGGGCCGGCGGCAGTCCCATTTCGATCAATGACCGCAAAACGTTCTCCGAATGGCGACGGGCTTTGTTGGAATTCAGGGAAACCCGGGCCTGACCGCCGGAAGCCGGAGCAACGGCGACCAAGTCAAAAACCGCATTGGGGCGCTGCTCCAGAACTTTGCTGACCGAATTATAGAGGGCTTGCTGATAGGGTACGTCGGCCCGATCAAAGCGGATCACAATCAACGGCCGTTTGCCCGACGTATTAATCGCCGAGCCGGCCGAAACCCCGCCACCGGCCGAATTGGCCATAGCAATGTTCATCAGGCTGCCGCCATAAATTTCACCGGACCGGATGCCGGTCGACAGTAAATTCAGATTGGCCCGTTCCGTCGAGACATAATTGGTCTGACGGCGCACGTCGTTGCTGACTTCTTTGAGCAGACGGTCAATCAGTACGTCGGTGCGATTGACTTCATCTTCCAAAATGGCCAGTTGGCGGTGATCGGCGTCAATGGCACCGGACACGGAAAACGCGGCTTTTGCCGACTCCGCCAAAAACGCCGACATGGTCGAGCTGTTGCCGATGTTGCCGGACAGGGAATTCATCGACGCCACGTCCTGGGACAGGCGGTCGAGGTCGGCCTGGGCGCTGGTGAACTGTTGCACCAAAATCGGATTGCCCGGGGTCGTGCCGACCTGCAGGCGGGCGTTGACCGCAGCAATGGTGCCGTGGTAGCGCTGGGAATTGGCCACCAGTTGTCCGCGCAATTGTTGTAACTGGCCGTTATGACTGGAAATCTGGCCCTGCAGACGTTGTAATTCCTGGCGCAATTCGACGACTTTTTTACCAACGAAGGTACCGGTTTCCTGGCCATCGGTCACCCCAGGAGGGACGAAGGTACTGGTGCCCAGGGCTGGTTGAGCGCTGGCCACCGGAGCGTCCATGGGCTGCCCTGCATCGTCTTGTTCTGCGTCGGCAGCGGCGTCGGCTGTCAGGGTATCGCTGCCAGCGGGATCATCCGCCGTAAAGGAAGGCCACAGCGAATCTTCCGTGAAGGAACACGCTGGCAACATAACTAGAGCACCGACGAGCAAACTCCGAAATCCATTAGAAACCATGCGCTCCATAACCTTTTACTTTGATGAGCCCCCACTCGAGCCCCTTGATCCCTCGACCCAGACCCGCTGACTGATCCCTATTATGAATCAACTGAGGACCCAATGTCTCCCCTTTTATTTCAGGAGATACTACTCAATGCCCGCGCCGCCGACAAGATTAGATTTTTATAAGTCTTTTCCGTGGGTTATGCGACAAAAAAATAGTTAAATATCGGCCCTTGCCAAGCCCGGTGCCGTTTAGTAGGTTCCGCCAACCTCAGGAACGCCCCAACAGGGGTTTTGCGCTACCGCGAATTCGGTTTCCTCTGTGCCCGGAACTCAATTGGATAGGGCGTCTGACGACAAATCAGACGCGTCAATTTTGGGGGGCAAAACGAAAGCTAGGATAGGAGCCGATCCTAGCCGGAACTAAAATCAGGCTCAACCGTCGGGGTGCCATCAGGGTACCAGGGCATAAGTGTTTGAAAATAAACGGACCCGTAGCTCAGCTGGATAGAGTACTTGACTACGAATCAAGGGGCCGGGAGTTCGAATCTCTCCGGGTCCGCCATTTCAAACCCCGACTTTCCAATGCCCTGAAAAGAGAACACCTGTCAACGAAGTCTAACGGGTTTGGAAAGTGTCAGACTTTTTGTGCCATTTTGTTGCTTTCCGTCGCCCGTTGAGGACGGCCTGGCCCCGGCCAACTTGCTCCAGGCGTTATTGCAATCATCGTAAATTTTCGCACACCAAAGAGATCTCGCGGCGATCAATAGGCGCCCATCCGAGTATCCAAAAACACCGTCAATGTTTAGCTATTTTATTCGGGAAATTGGATTATCCTTTTTTGCTATTATAGACAATAGTACAGTGTTTTTGACACATAACATTCGTTCGCATGGGAACAGCAAATTTTGACCCGACCCCATTCTTCTAAACTCGAAATGCCCAGCCAACCGATTTGGGATTCGGCTGAACATCAGAGCAGCGAACTTGAATACTATATGGAAGAGGGAATATCTCCGGTCCATCAGGATATATCCGATCTCCGCAGGCATTTCGAAATTCGCCAGAATCTGTACCGCATGCTTGGATTGCCACCTGGTTTCATCAAGGCCCGGCGGGTATTGGAGATGGCACCTGGTTCCGGCCACAATAGCCTATATCTAGCCTCACGCCTGCCCACCAGTCTCGATCTGGTGGAACCCAATCCAACTGCTCAGCGCGATATCCAAACTCTATACGATGACCTAAATGTGTCCCATACCACGCCGACCCTGATCCGCAGCAAGCTTGAGGATTTCTCTCCTGATGCTCGATACGACGTGGTCATATGTGAAGGTTGGCTTGGTGGCAATCTCTATGAACTCCGTCTGCTCAAAAAGCTCTCGCAGATGGTTGCTGACGATGGCGTGCTTGTTTTTACTTTCATGTCACCTATCGCCGGAGGGGCCGCATTGCTGCGCCGTTTGCTGGCTATGCGTCTCACCAACCCGAAATTCGGGTTGGAACAGAACACGGAGATCCTGCTCGAAGCCTTCGACCCGCATCTCTCGACGCTAAAACAAATGTCGCGTTACAAAAGCCATTGGGTACAAGATAACCTGCTTAATCCGCATGTGTACCCGGGACTGCTCTCCCCACGCTGGGCGATCGACACCCTCGGACCGGCGTTTCAGGTGATGGGTTCGGTTCCCAGGATCATTACCGACTGGCGTTGGTACAAGTCTATTCATGGCGACGCGATCGACGACAATCGCCGCTTCCTCGACCATCTTGATACCGTTTCCCACAATTTGGTCGACTATCGCTTGCAAGGAGTGCCGCGCAGTCCGAATCTGAACCACCGTCTCGAACGCCTGTTTCTAGAACTCGCCAAAGCCGGACATGATCACGAAGCCGGTGGCCATGGGTCTTTTAAAACTCACATCGCTCCAATCCTTGCTAAAATTGCTGAAAATCTTGGCGACGATGCACCAGCTGCGGTACGAGCGATATCCGAGGCCGGGCTATGGCTCGCCGAAGCCGAATTAACCGCCGACGATATTGGCGGTATGGTAGATTTCGCCCCCTTTTTTGGTCGAGACCAGTGCTTCATCGCGGTGACTAAAATTGGATAATGGGATGTTTTGGAAGGGACGGAGGGGATGAGCGTCAACGCGCTTTTCGAGGACATATTTCGGGGTAGAGGCTGGGCCATCGTGGATGCCGATCATCCGGATAATTTGCGCGGACTGAACAATCTAATTCTGCATTCAGTTGACGATATCAGTGGCGAGAAAAATGCGACGAGCGAAATAGAGTCCCTGCGCCGCACTATGCATTTACTCACAGAAGACAAAATCAACACGATCAAGTCACATTCATACGTTGAGGCGTCGGAGATTCTTGCTTGTGCCTTTCCGGGTACCATCTCTGGCCTCTCCGGCAACGAGGTTTTCCTGCAACGTCGCGCCCATATGACCCTCAATGTACCCGCCCCACCTGGAGGGCGGGAAAACAACCGATATTTGCCGTCTCTGTCCCACTTTGACAGTATGTCAGGGATTTCTCCGTATACTGTCACCCTATGGGTTCCCATACACGACCTTGATGATGATACTGGGGTGTGGATTATCGACCAGGAAACCTCGATGGAGATAATGAACGCTGAACGAAGGAATGGCAGGGTTATGGGTGGTGATATATTGGCGATGAACGCGCCCCGCATGGAAAAACGTGTCTTTGCACGAATGACGTACGGACAGGGTTTGGTTTTCAGCCCTTTCTGCCTGCATGGCAGCGTGACCAACGAGACCGAACGGGCGCGCATCTGTTTCAACACCCGTTTTCAGAGCCGCAACCTGCCATTACATCTCAGGACTTCGGATTATTTTTCCTGTTATGATGTTCCGAAAGCTGCGGTGCCTGCGGGTATCACGTCATGAGTACAGCGGTTATCAGCGGCGACCCAACATTTGGTCCGTGGGTCGTCCCCCACCGTTTGCAGAACGTTTTCACCAATGCCTATGCGCGCGAACAAGGGTTGACCGTTGATACGGTGATCCCGGAACCGATTTTTTCTGATGCCCTGTTGACCACCCAGTGGATTTCCAAGCATTGGTCGCTGGACCGTATCCTTCTCTGTTCCTTTCTCCAACTGCCACATAAACCGGAAGACATGGAGCGCTTGATTGATAACCTTGAGAATGTCGAATTTCATTTCATTCTGGAGAACTTGGTCGGGACCGGCCGAAATTTTCTGGGTCAAGCATTCCGCAACGCGCAAGCGTTCCGAAATACCAGTTCCCTTAAGCATGCCGAGATTGAATGCTATGACGACCTATACCGAATGATGCGCGAGGCACCCTTACCAAATGGAACTGAAATACGTCAGCCAGCAAATTTCGACCAGTCTAATGACGCCAAGGATTAGATCGTGACAGAACCGGCAATCGGTCGCACCGGGCGTGGTATCTCTATCGCTGGGACTGGCAACTCATGAACCATTACGCGGGAAAGAAAGTCCTGGTAACAGGTGCTTCCAAGGGACTGGGGCAGGTTTGCGCCCGTGCCTACGCAGAGGCAGGAGCGCGCGTTTTCGCCACAGCGCGAAGCGCGGACTTGCTTGATGCGTTATTGTCTTCTTTGCCTGAACCAGAAAGGCACGTTGCCTGCCCCGCCAACCTGGCCGAAACCTCAGGCGTCGAGATCATCGTCGATCGTTTTCAAAGCACCTTCGGCGTTGCCGACGTACTTCTCCATTGCGCGGGCGGAGGGTTCGGTATGCGGGAACCGCTTCTCGGGTGGGACGAATTTGAAACCCTATATCGGGTGAACCTTGCTGCCGCGGCAGAAATCAACCGGTTACTTATTCCAGATATGCAAGCTGGACATGGTGGATACGCGGTTCATGTCGGGTCAACCACTTCAAAGGAAGCGATTGGAAGCGTCGGGTACAATACCGTGAAGGCGGCGGTCGCTGCCTATGTAAAAAGCCTAGGACGCCAATTGGCGAACTCAAAAGTTATTGTCTCGGGCATTCTTCCAGGCGCATTTACCGCGCCGAACAATAGCTGGCAGAGAATGATTGATCGCGGCGACAAACAGGTCATGGATACGTTTATCCGCGATCGCTTGCCACGTGGCGACATGGCTGAGGCAGGAGAATTGCTGCCTTTGATTTTTCTACTAACGGGGCCGGGGGCATCGATGATGGCCGGGAGTTGTGTGCCGATCGACGCCGGCGAGAGTTATGCTTACAGCGTCTGATTACTGCGGAAGGGGTCTACTGCCGTGCCATTCTGGGATATCGAGTATTTTAATAACTCCATCAAACGAACCGTTGAGGACCGGAAAATTGCCAACAGGCTCATTGCCTGGCAATTGGGCAGGGACTATTATGACGGTTCGAGAGAAAACGGATATGGCGGATTTGTCTACGATGGGCGATGGAAAAAACTGATCCCCAAAATTGTCGAACGTTACGGGTTGTCATCAACGTCGTCAGTTCTCGACCTTGGTAGCAAGAAAGGTTTTTTTATTAATGACCTGAAGGAGTGCGTGCCGGGCATTAAAGTCTGTGGCGTCGAAAATCATTCCTATCCGGTAGAAAATGGCCTGCCATCGGTCCGCCGGGATGTAACCATCGCGCCCTATACACACCTTCCGTTCGAGGATAAAAGTTTTGATTTTGTTCTTGGATTTGCGAGCATCTACATGTTGAACTTGGGCGATGTCGTGAAATGTCTCAAAGAAATTCAAAGGGTCGGCAAAGGTAACAGCTATATAACTGTTGCCGGGTACCGCACCGTGGAAGAAAGAGATTTGTTCCTTCGGTGGACGTTAATCGGTTCAACTCTCCTGCACGAAGACGAGTGGATGGAAGTGTTTGACACGGTTGGTTACACCGGGGACTATTTTTTTACCGGGGCACGTTCGCTGAATTTGCAAATCAAATAGGTCGGCTTGAATCGCAAACCGGCGAAAATTGGTGCCTCCACCATCATGATTTCCTCGCGTCGCCTGCGCACGCCTTCCTGCCGGAAAAGCAAAAATCACGATCCCCATGGTGCAAGGAAGAGGATGCAGATCACCAACTCAATCATCGAGAAGGTTTGATTTGACTTCCTCGGGATCAAGAAACGGATACATATCCTCGAATGACGTTGGTTGCGTTGAGCCATCCGGATTACGTTTGTTGATCGCCTTAGGAATCTGAGGTTGTTCCGGGTCCATGATCAGTTCACATATTGCCGGTCCAGGGGCGGCAATAAAATCGGCCAAAATTGCGTCGAGTTCGACATTGGTTTTTGCGCAATTGAAAGAGATGGAATGTGCTGAGGCGATACCTTCGAAGCTCGGGAACGAAAGGCCGCTTTCCGGCGTTGATCCCATTAAGCGCCCTTTGAATCCCAGTTGCTGGGTTTGCTTAATGGTTAGATACCCTTCATTATTATAGATAAATATTTTCAGTGGAATTTTGTGGTGCATTACCGTGGCGAGTTCCTGAATGTTCATCATCATGCCACCGTCTCCGACAAGACAGATGATGGTTTTACCTGGCGAGGCCAAAGCGGCACCGATGGCAGCAGGTAAGCCCCACCCCATCGGTGCATGACCGGAATTGGTGAACAGGCGTTGCCCGGCCTTGGTCCGGAACGCCTGATGCGTTCCCACGAAAGACAGTCCCATGTCGGTCACGATAACCGAATCCTTGTCAAGAATATCCGAGAGACGATCAATAAAGTAGTATGAGTTTACCCACTTCGCCTGCGTTTTGTACTCAGGCAGGATGATCGGATACCTGGTTCTCATGCTTTGGCAGGAATCCAACCAGGCTGGGTCGGCGCGCCAGTCGTCAGGTAACACGCGGGCGAGCCCTGCCAAAAACGAAACCGCAGTTCCGTTGAGCCGAAGATCTATATTCAGCGATTCCTTGGAAATCTCCGCCGGGTCTATGTCGACCATGATTCGATAAGCCCGTCTGGCGAAGTCCTTGGAATTATAGCCGGTCACCATGAACGGAAGGCGTGTTCCGATGGCCAGGTAACAATCAGCGTTCTGAACAATAAAATTTGCGCCCCTTTCCGCGAAAGCACCCGGTCTGCCGACAAAATTAGGATGGGATGACTCTATAATGTCTGTTGCATTCCAGGTTGTCGCAAGCGGTAATCCGCACCGCTCAACCAGTTGCCGCAGAGCTGTTTGGGCTTGTGGGCTGCGTGCACCTTGCCCAACATGCAGTAACGGACGATCACAACTCATGAGACGTTGTGCAACTTGTTCCAAGTCCTGGTCGGAAACGACAGGAGAGTTGGCAATGGCTCCGACTGCATAGGACGCCAATGTGTCCGGATCGATTTCAGCATTCTGGATATCGGCAGGTATGTCGATCCAAACCGGACCCGGTCGGCCCGAGGTCGCCAAGTGATAGGCTTTATCGAGATGAAATTTAATTGTCGCCTTATCCTCTACCATAACCGCGTACTTGGTGATCGGCGCCACAATATCGACGATGTTTATTTCCTGAACGCCCAATTGGCGAAGGCCTGTATCGGCAATTGTCTGGTTAAGGAAGACTTGTCCGGAAATAAAAAAATGGGGAATGGAATCAATCCAGGCACAAGCCGTTCCGGTTATCGCATTCGTTCCGCCTGGTCCTGTTGTCACCAGCCCGACACCAACTTTTCCACTCGCCCGGGTATAACCTTCAGTCGCCATGGCGACCGCCTGTTCGTGATGACAACAGATATACCTCAAGCCATCAGCCCGCGACAAGGCGTCACAGAGGAAGATCGAGCCGCCACCGCTGACTGTAAAAACCGTATCAACGCCCTTGCTTTGGAGCCAGCTAATGACATAGTCGGCTAAACGAATCAAGATGATGCTCGCTTTCTTTGATCAGGAGTAATAGAAAGATGAAATGCACGCGACCATGTAATCGATCTGTTCATCCGTTACAAATTGATGGGCGGGCAGGCTGAGGACATCACCCGCCTGGGCTTCGCATTCAGGAAAATCACCGCGTTTATACCCGAGGCCTTTTGCTGCAGTTTGCAGGTGCAGGGGAATCGGGTAGTGAACTTTACAGTCGATGTCCTTTGACCGCAGAAAATCGACCAGTTCATCACGTTTTTGGGCTCGCAACATATACATGTGATAGGCACCATTTGCCCCATCGCTACGCGGTGGTACAGCAATAAAGTCAGAAAACTTTTGAACGCTCAGATCCAATCGAGCGGCAACGCGTCGTCGTTTTTCGAGGTCCCGGTCCAGCGTTTCGAGCTGGTGCGCTCCGACGATAGCCTGAAAGGGTTGTAACCGTTTGTTCACGCCCCAAATTTCCGCATGATCCCTGTCCTTCAGCCCGTGATTGCCATAAAGCCGCAGGAAGGCCGCCAGGTCATCATCATCGGTCACGACTACACCGCCATCGCCCCAAACGTTGAGGAGCTTCAACGGATGCATACTAAATGCATTTACATGGCCAAAGGTGCCGCAATGACGCCCTCTGAATGTGGCCCCAGCAGCTGGACACGCATCCTCTACGACCTGCAAACCATGATGTTCCGCAATTTGCATGATTTGATCGATCTCTGCAGGCCATCCAGACCAGTGAACCGGTAGTATCGCTTTTGTCTTGGGTGTAATCACGGCCTCAACCCTGTCGCAATCCATTTGCATTTGCGAATTGCAATCAACGAACACCGGCGTGGCACCAGTATCGACGATCGCACCAACCGTTGCGATAAAGGTATTGGGTACTGTGATGACCTCGTCACCAGGGCCTACGCCCAGTGACTTTAAAGCCAGGATTAAGGCATCCGTACCGCTATTCGTGCCTATTGCATGTCGAACGCCAATGTATTTAGCGAACTTCTTTTCAAAATGTTCGACGTAGGGGCCAAGTGTAAAATCGCACGATGCAACAAGTTTACGAAGGTCCGCGAAAATCTCTTCTGAGTTTTCGAACTGTTGAGGAAGATAGGAAAAATCTACACGCACGAAGAACGCCCTTCATAGAATTCGGAAATTAATGTAACGATACGCGCGTGCTGGGCATCCTCAAGTTCCGGGTATATCGGCAAACTGAGTATACGTTTGGACGCATTGAACGCAACGGGAAAACTGGATTTGTCATAGCCCAAATCCCGCGCAACGGGTTGCATGTGAAGCGGGGTCGGGTAATGAACCAACGCCTGCACACCGTTCTTCGAAAGGTGCTCCTGCAAGGCATCTCGTTCGTCGGCTTGCACCACGAAGGAGTGGTAGACGTGGAGTTCCCCTTCCTTTTCCTCGGGCACAGTGACATAGGGCTTTAGCGCCTCGCAGTAGCGCTTTGCTAATAAGCGGCGTCGCTCCGTCGCGCTTGCCAGGTGGGTTAGCAGCACCCTCAGAACGGCCGCCTGAATCTCGTCCAATCGACTGTTGAACGACCAAAAGTCGCATTGATCGCGATTCTCCAACCCATGATTTCTGGCTTTTCTAAAATATCGCGCAAGTTCGGCGTCGTTTGTTGTAATCATGCCGCCGTCGCCAATGGCGTGCAGATTTTTCAAGGGGTGAAAACTAAACCCGTTGGCGACCCCGAATGTACCCACCGGGCGACCTCGCCAGCGTGCACCGACAGCCTGCGCTGCATCTTCTATAATATGTAAACGGTGTCTGTCTGCGATCTCGGCCAAGGCCGTCATATCGACGGGCCTTCCCGCCAAGTGAACAGGCATTATTGCTTTCGTACGCGGTGTGACGGCCGCTTCGATTTTGCTCAAATCCATGTTCAAATCGTCGGTAATATCAATAAATATCGGTTTGGCACCAACGTTGTTGATCATGGCTGCCGTTGCCACGAAGGATTGTGAGGTGGTGATAACTTCGTCACCTTTACCGATTCCCAATGCCTGTAAGATCAGAAATAGACTGTCGGACCCATTGGCGACACCGATCGCATGATCGGTTTCCACCAGGCTCGCGAATTCCTGTTCGAAACGGCTGAGTTCCTGACCAAGTATAAATTGACCGCTATCGAGCACCTGTTCTATCGCCGTCAACAATTCATTCTTTATGGGTCTGAGGCGTTCCGTTAAGGCGATGTAAGGAATATCGAATTTCTGCATATGGGTCCTCTGATACCAAAGAGTAGAGATAAAGCTTGCCGTCATCGAAACCGCGGGTGTGTTTCAATTTGGACGAAGCGTCATTGCTTGAATTCATAGGTCCAGGACAAAGGCATATTTTCTTAGGGGTTGGATTGCAGTTTGCGAAATTCATCGTTCAATTTATTGATACTGTTTTGTTCAATTCTACGTCGTTCTCGCACGAAGCTCTCTTTTTTCGATAAGGTTTTCTGTAGTTCAAGAGAATCCCATCCCTGCTCCATATGAGTCCTTAATAAGTCAACAGCCAAGGAACCGCGAACCAGCGTGGCGGCGAACTCCTGGAAACTGTCGGCTGGGCGTTCGAGATCTTCAACGCACAAGGTTAGTTTTTTTGTAACAATTTTTTTCGGTGTCGCGCCTGAGGTAAGCAACTCAAAATACTCTGGGATGCTGGTGATGAATTGTACCCGCCGTTCACGCGACACAGGCCATGCAGGCATTCGAGCTTTTTGATACTTGAAAACGTCATCTAATATTATCGGTTCAGTTTCAATATTTTTATCTGAACAAAACGCCTCGACGAGAGTTCGTATTTCTTTATAAAGTCTGTCGGAGCCTTTAACCATTAAGGCGACAGCCGCTGCGGCTGGAAGCATAATTAAATCTTCGTAACCTTCCATGCCGGTCATATAGCTGTCGCCATCAAGGATAAGCTGGCGTTGTTTGTCCAGATGGTTGATGCCCTTGAAAAGTTGAGGATGGGTGTCGGGGTTTGCGCGCCATTTATTGAGTATAAATTCAACAATGTCTGTTATGACGCACCCATGGGCATGGTGAAGATAGGACAATATAAAAAACCCAACTCGATGGTTGTATAGAACCGTAAGCAGATAACCGACCATATAAGCGCGCCCCCAGTCATCGGTAGTCATGGTCGATGTGCCAACGATAAATTCCTCGAGTTCCCGGTCCTCCATGTCCTCAAATTTTCGATTGGAAATTGTATGCCAGCAGTGCCGCGATTGGATCTCATACTTTTCACGCGATGCAGCGGATGCCAACTCAGTGTTCTCCAAGAGCTGGCAGATATAAACGAAAAATCGATCAGATAAACGCGGCGTCAAAGCCTGATTTAATCCGCGAACAAAACTCTCGAGGGTTTCCTCAGGAAGTCCCAAAATTATTTCCATATAGGTCGGCAAGTTACGGTCATGGAAAGCCGATTTCAGGTTCAACATATCAGTGTGTTTGATGTTTTTACGTTTGATCGCCTTGAGCGTCGGCGCGTGATAACTCTGAACCGCCAGCGTAATGTTACTGGCAACGCCGCCCGAGGCCAGGCGGTCTGCAATGGCGACGACTTGTTTGTGTTTGTTCTTTGCCCAATTGGTGACAACATGTTGGGGTGAGCCTAAGGTCTGGCAGTTGTCGGCAATCCATCCTGCAATTTCCATGTCGCGTTCGAGAAATATTCCAAAATTGGCGTCTGAAACGAACATGTAAAAAAAGTTCTTTCGACTGATCCAGTCGAGTTCGGCGCGAAGGCGATCCATGTCATATTTTTTGACTTTGTTGACGTCAGCCCCGCCCCAGTCGCAAAAAGTACAACTGTAGGGACAACCTCTGTTCGTCTCCCAAAGGGCACCGGTGATGGAAGCGCCATATCGATCCATTATCGTGTCAAATAATCCGTTCAGGAAAGGCGACGGAATTTCGTCTAAGTTTACGATACGGGGTTCCGGCGGGGTGGTCACAAATCCTGCCAAGACATCAGGCGTTTGGAATGTGATTCCATTGACACAATAAAAGTCTTCCCCTTGCGCCAATCGTCGCAGCAAATTGGCAAAGATGACTTCCCCTTCGCCGTGCACCAGTATATCGACAAAAGAATTTTTTTTAAAAAATGCACTGACACGATCATGCTCTTTTGGGATTGAAAACCCGCCCAGGACAATCTTCGTGTTGGGAAATCGCTCTTTGACGAGCCGAGCGAGCTTCAGGCTTCCCTCGACATTCCAGATATAGCAGGCGATGCCGACGACAACAGGGTCAATCATTGCGTTCACTTTAGCCCGATTATCACCTCGGAGAAATTGGAGTTCGAACGCATACGCGTCGGCTAGATCTGGCTGCGCCATGCTGTATGAGCCAACCAAGCCAATGGACAATGGCAGAAGATTCATATTAGAGCCCGAGGCCAAGTCAATCAGATAAACGTTTTTCATGTGCGGTTTTGTTTCAACCTATGGTTCTTTTTCGCTGTATCATGTGTTGTCGATTACCTGGGGGCGAAGGCCTATTTAACCGTCAATTGTTTGCGGGCATTTTTCACTTTTTCAAACCGCCATTCCTGAACGCTGGGTTGCTGCATGCAATTATAACCTAGGAAACCCCGCAAGAACGGATCATCCTGCCACTTTCCGCCCAGCATTCGGGGCAGGCTAATTTGTTGTGTAATGAGCGGCATCGTATACATGTGATTAATTGAGTAACGAATTTTATCGGAGGTATTGTCGCCAGAACAATGAAACATCATGGAATCGAAGACGCAAATTGAACCGGCAGGGGCGAGCAATAGTTTCTTATTGGCTTCGACATAGGAATTTGACGGAAAGGTTTCCTCCTTCTGAGACCCGGGGAGCATTAATACGGCACCATTATCTTTGGTGAATTCAGAAATAACATGTAGTGCACTTAGCGCAAGCGGGCGCGAAGATGTCATGTGCCAGAACGTGAGATCTCGATGCCACGGAGCCGTCGTATTAGAAATATGGGGTCGATTGAGATTGCCATTCTGTTGATAGAGAATGAAATAGTCCCCCATCATGCGACGAATGATATCGATGACAGTTTGGTTCGTCGCTTTGCTCAAGAAAAATTCGTCATAGGTAAGCAATTGTCTGGCGATGTTCGCATCGCCGGATTTTTCGAGCTCCTTTTGGCCGCCCGACTGTCTAAGTTGGTCTGCGTAGATTGAATCAATCGATTTTTTGGTGTACGCGACTTCCTCTGGTGTATAGGCATTTTCGATGATCGAGTAACCACGTCTCTGAATTTCTTCGATCCGAGCCTCAATATCACTGGTGGGTGAAAACTGCTCATTCACCCATGCACCTGTCACGGACGCGAAATCTTGTTCGTTCTTTTTGATTTGTTGATAAGCCATTATATTTTCCACAAAATGGTAACCAGTTCAGTAATCAATTTTCCATACAGCTGCGTAACCCCAAGTCAATAACGACGATTGAATTCCCATGACAATGAAAAATGGATACGTTATTTCATGCACCGGAGGATACCCAAGCGGTCTTAACATATTTTAGATTTTCGACATCTGTTATATTGAAGATACCCTGATCAACCAATTGCGAGATATCGGCAAATTCTTCTTCATCAGAAACTGCCATCGTATCATCGCCAACATTCTTGTAATACTCGATCCCCAGCCGGATGTGTGGTGTCAGAGATTCTGCATCGTGCTTGATCAACAACTCCAACATACTGTCGTGGCACTTTACACTATTCTCCGGCTTGGTCAGGGTGTTCATGACTGCGCGCCTGGCGACATTGTTCGCTTCAATTGTAAAATCGTGATTAATTTTGGCAACTGGATTTATTTTTGCACTCAGTATCTCCACCCACTCATCGATGAGATCGATGGGTCGTACGCCTGCATGTTCACTAAGATTGTAGATCGCATCCCGTATGGCCGGGAAGTAGAGGACAGCCATCACCCACAAAACGAGATCAACAGCCTCAAGGATTTCTTCTGCCGTAAATGTTTCATTGGCGCGAACCATATAGGGGGGTTTGTCGCCGTACTCAAAGCCCAGTGAATCTCGGTCAATGAAAAACCGTGTTCCCGGTAATAGAAGCAAGGGAGAGAAATGAATTTTGGCTGGCTGTAATGCCAATGTAAAATCGACGGACTCTCTAAATCCCGCGAAATTATCTCCGGGTAGCCCGTAGATAAGATCGAAACTAATTTCCGCATTGGGCACGTGTTCACGCAACAGTTCAATTTTGTGAAGATATTTCTCAGGATGTCCGCCACCTGGTCGCTGCAGTATATCCAGAGCTGCCGGGTTTGTGGTCTGGATTCCGAAGTGCCACTGATTATGATAAAGATGCACTTTGCCGAGCGATTCGCACATGGCCTCATCCAGGACATGTACATCAAGCGTAAATACGGTTGGGATTCGCCTGGATGCCTGAGCGATCCTTTCGCAAATGACGTGAGCACGTTTTTTTGTGTAAAACAAACAGGCATCCGTAAAGATGACAGCTTCGACGTTTGGGTTGTTATAAATGACGTCAATATCCCGGCACAATTGGTCCAGATCGAATTTATGGATCGACGCGCCCTCTGGGCCCCAAATACAATAACCGCACGAAAAGGGGCAACCACGGAATGTTTCTACAAAAACGGTATGTTTCCGGCCATCATCCAAATTTAGCGTACCGGTTTCATATATGGACGGTATCTGGAGCACATTCTCGCTCACGGTTCCCATTGTATGAACAGGTTCTCCCGACTCATCACGAAAACTGATGCGAGCAATTTTATTGAGGGATTGGCGACTAAAATCACTTTTTAAAAGTTCTCTAAAGCGGATTTCTCCGCCATTACCGCACACGATGATGTCGGCTTGCGGATTATCGGCCATGACTTCTTCCGGCGTATAGGTAACGAGCGGCCCTCCGAGAATGGATTTGATTTCAGGGCGTACAGCTTTAACAGCCTGCAGACTCGATGAGACCTGATCGTAATTCCACATGTAAACGGAATAGGCCAAAATATCAGGCGAACGGGCAAGGATTGCCGCGGTAATTTCCTCACAGCTGCTGGTCGTCGTGATATCCAGTATTTCCACTTCATCATGTGCGGCAATCTCTGGATCGGCGTCTGCGGCGGCCTTTAGAAAAGAGGTCGCCAGCAAGCGCGAGACAACGTCATCGCGCGCCGCTGGATATATGCCGGGCAGGTAGATCCCCACCAACAGCACTTTTCGTTTTTGTTTTTGTTTTAAAGGCATAAAGCCTCCCGCCTGTTGCAAGGAAACATGATTGAGATTGGGTTCCGTAGATCCATTATGGCAGATGAATCGTTTACCAATTATAAACTTTCGTTTCGATTTCCTTAAAATATTTGAAATTGTTGTTCCTCATGAAAGTTGAACCTTTCGGTCAAGTGCTGCGCGGCCATCTTCGAATTCGCGAGAATGCCGGTACCCTTGTGCTCGATCGTATATGTCGAAAATCTTACATATTTGCCGCTGATAAAATCGCCCAACGTCAGTAACGCGAATTTCCGTATCATCAATTTCAACCAGCCCGTCTTCAACAAACTCGGTCAACAGTTCAAGTTCCTCCGCGAAGTAGTCATCAAAATTTTCGATAGAAAACGTATTCTGTATTTTTACTTTTTCCAGTTTTTCATACAGAATGATATCGAACATGACTGCGCGCCGTAAAATATCGTCATCGTTTACCAGAACACCACGAACAATAGGAAGATCGCCTCTGTCCAGTGCTTCATAGTAGGACGGTAGGGTATAATAGTTTTGGAAATAATGAGGACCGACGATACCCATTGAGGACGGACCAAGGCCTATAATGTCTGATGATCGTCCCGGCGTGTAGCCGATGGCATTACGAAACAGTGTTCCTTCCTTTTTCGCGATAGCAAGTACATCTGTTGATTTCGCCATATGATCGACACCAACAAACTCATACCCGCTATCCAAAAATTGGTTCACTGCTTCAACAAACACACAGGCACTTTCATAAGTATCAGGCAACCGGTATTTGTCGAACGCCTGTTGATGACGATAGATATCTGGTCGGTGGCCAAAAATATACACGGCCAATCGGTCTGGATTGAGGCGAATAGCGTGCTGGACGGTTTCTCGAAAAAGTTCGGGCGTCTGATTTGGCATGCCATATATTAAGTCGAAATTGATGCTTTTGAACATGGAACGTACTTCGTCCGTAAGCAGGGGTTCGAGCATTTCTGGCGGGTTTACCCGATTAATAATTTTTCCGATATCCGGATTGAAATCCTGAACACCAAATGAAATTCGATCTATGCCCATATCGTGATAGAATTTTAGCTGATCGACATTCGCATTGTAGCGGGGATCAATCTCAATCGTGCATTCGTAAAGATTTTCGACTTTAACCATCGGTTCGAGAGCTTGCCAGACTCTCCTGAAGTCCTCTTTTCCGATGATCGAAGGTGATCCGCCGCCAAAATGCAATTCGCGAAAATTTGGAGTAAAGCCCTGCGCGTCGAAAAATTGACGCAGAATTTCCAGCTCCTTCAATAGATAATCGATAAATTTCGAATGGTCTTGTGTGTTGCCTGATATCACCGTGAAGCAATGACAGAAGAAGCATTGCTTCATGCAGAAAGGAAAGTGTAAGTACAGTGATAAGGGCGCATTCGGGCGGGTTTTTATAAGCTCTTCGAGTGCGGTTTTATAACTACTTGCCCCATGTTGTTCGTTCCACAGTCCGTTCATCGGATAGAAGGTATAGAAGGAACCCTGACGGGTTCCATACTTTTCGACGAGTTTTTTGTCAGGGCTTTGGTAACTTTTCATCATGTTAAATTTTATCCGACGCGGTTGGCCTGAACAAGATGGTGAGAGAAATCGAGTTTCCTCAAATCGTCAGGCAGGAGTAAAAAATCATTGCTACGTTGAAGCCAATATTCAGAACGAGCCAGGGTCGCTTCCAGTTGTGAGACAATCCCAGGCTCGATCCGGCCGCGCATTTTGTAATTCAGATAACCATTAAAATATACGGCGAAGGCGTTATCGGGAGCGACAAGGTTGGCGATGTTTTCCACATAAGCTTGCTGTTGCCGGAGTTTCTTGGGGCGTTGCTCAAAGAACAAACGTTTAAAGTTCAGATGGTAGTTCATGTAGGCCCAGATTCCGTCAAGGTCTGACCGGGTTGGCACGAGATTTTGGTCGTCGAGTGCGAAAGCGCTTTTAAAATCGATTGATAAGGGGTCGTGCGAACTTTCAGCCATCTTGCGGTGTTTGCCGTACTGTCCGCTGTTATAACGAATATCTGAGAAATCCATATCGCCAACCAATCCGGATTCAAACATTTCGTCAAAGATCGGTGTGTTTGGAAGCGGTTGGAGAATGGTGACGTTGTACCAGTCGAGAGCCATCTCCTGGGCCACCGAAATGGTGTCCATAACCTGCGCGTACGTCTCGTCTGGGAATCCGATCATCAGAAAAACACGTGCATTGATGTCTTCGACGCCGCGCAGAACTTCAGCCGCTTTCAGGAAGACGTCTACCGTTCCCGGTTTGCGTATTTTTTTCAGTATTTCCGGGTTGCCAGATTCCATACCGATAGTGAGACCTATGCAACCACTCTCTGCCGCCGCCTTTACGACTTCCTCTGTACATGACGCGGCGATGACACCGTTCGTACAATCCCAGGTGAGTTTGATGTCGCGGCGGATCATTTCGTTGAAAAGTTTTAAGGATTCCCTGCGGTCATATAGGAAGTCATCATCAAGCCACATAACGTGATCAATTCCAAATTCGTTTTGCAGCATTGATAATTCGTCTACTACCGATTCCACAGAACGACGGCGAACACGGACACCGTTAAAGTTGCGAACGCTGCAAAACGTACACTGAGCCCTACAACCGCGATTTGACAGAGACGTTGTGATTTTGGCGTGTTTTGGTAGCAAGGAATAGAAACCACTGATCTTACCGTTACGGCTCAGTTCCTCCAGATCCATCAAATCGTTGGCCGGGAGGATATTCATATCTTCCGCCATGGGGATGCTTTTGCCGGGAAAAAATAATCGTGGGCGCAATCGGTTGAAGCTGATTTGCGTAAGTTCGTGGATCGTCGCCGTGCTATTGACGAATTTCAGAAAATTGCGAAAAGCAATTTCACCTTCATAGAAAAAAAGGAAGTCTGCGACATCAAAGTCGTCGGCCAACGAATCGTGGGTCTTCTCATCCATAAAGCTGTTGGTTATATGCACGCCACCCAAAGCAATCGGCGTTTTTTTGTCGATGGCGCGAACAATATGGCATACGTCCAGAGTGGAACGGTGTGTCTGGGCAAACATACAAGTCACACCGATTAGTTCTGGCTTGAGCGAGCCTATCGCTTCCTCGAGCGCCGCTGTGAGCTGATCCTCGAACCAGGAAGAATCGTTCGCTTCTGCAGATTGGGCCTGCCGCAGTATGGTGTTATTTAAATTGAGAATTTCAACTTCAATACCCTCCGCACGAAGATGGCTCGCAAGAACTCCCAATCCGTACGGCGGATAATTCCAGTAACGCCCTCTTTTGGCGGTGGCCATGTCGAACAGGGAATGGTCGCCATCGGGTGGTGAGACAAGTAAAACCTTTTTCACACCCGATGACGGAAACAGGCGCTGGACTTCATGTGCAGCTGACCGGAAGACGTCGCTGTCCTCATCCAAGTCATCCGCGTTGATGGAGCGAATAGGCACCCGGTTACAACCCTCTTGTCTGTACAGTGTTCGTGACGTCGTTCACAGGAAGCTGTGGAGCGGGAAATTGATTGCCGAGACTTTGCGCTGTCACTCGTTTCGGCATTGTATCAGAATCGTTACTGTACAGGCCGAGAAACCAGCGGCCCTGTTTGCTTTTCCAGTCGAGTTCGCTATCGGGATCGACGGGGGCAACTCCGTGAACAACCGATGGAAAGCCGGTCAGCATATCGCCGACGCTCAACAGGGGTTCGCAATCGATATAGTCACCAGAATCGCTTGCAAAGTAAAAGCCGCCGCGCTGGTAGTCGATGCCGCGTTCACTCATCAGCGCGCCGATGACGATTTTCTGATTTTGCAAAGGGTCCGTATGTGATTCGAGTGCACCGCCGCCGGCCGGATAACGCACGACCTGGAAGCGGTCGATGATACCATCGCTTGGAAGGTTTCGCTCGTAGGCGTCAGCGGGATAGCCGCCCAAATATTTAAAAACGCGCCAGCGGCGATTGACCTCTTCAAATATGTCCAGAGGGTCATCATTCCAAGGGAAAAAATAGAAGGACTGCTTTACATGATGCATCGAATAGTTCTGGGATTGCTCTGCATCAATGGAGCGGTGGAAATCTGGACATCCGTCGAGCATCTTGTGAAAACTGGAAGGGTTTTCCAGGCCCCAACGATAGGTGCGATCTATTAAGGCACGCAGCCAATCCCGGTCGAACGCATTCTTCAGGATATAGCCGACCCCCGAATATAAACTGTCAACAAGCCGACGCGCAGTGGCCGGATCGTCAGACATGACCTGGTCGCGAAACTCTTCGTATGGCATCACGACGATATCTGTCGCAAACCGAGGCATATCCCAAGTGGCTCCGGCTTCTTTCCAAATGGATGTGAATGAATTTTGATAACCTTCGAACATCGCAGTCACTAGAATCCCAATCGTTTTGGTTGCACGCAAAGATTGTCTAGGGGAACACCAAGTACCTTAAAATACCATTAACCTATACTACCCGATAGTATGCAAGAACCCAACTCTTTCAACGTGTTTCGCAAATTCTATAGGCCAACCTTGGCCCTTGTCGGATCGGTTGGTTGCTCTTGTGACTGAGGGTTGAAGTTTTCGGATAGAAAAATCAATACGACAGAAATAATGCTTGCCATCGAAATTTGACGATTAACACACTGGATGCGATTTTCGTTGCTCAGTGACGGTAATAAATTTATTTCAAAGGATTGATCTATTTAAGTTCGGTGCGTGGAGAAAGATGGATGATTTATAAACTTCGACGTTTGGCGGTTCATGTTATTAAGATGTCGCTTGCAACACACATAGCATTAGAACAGGATCACCGTTAGTTGGTGACATCAGAGAACGGTATTAGGGCGCAGACATGAAAGCAGTCGTTACCGGTGGTGGCGGTTTTATTGGTTGTCATTTAGTGGATCGTCTTCTGAGTGACGGTCATGAAGTTGTTGTTATTGACAATTTTTCAACCGGACGGCCAGAAAATCTGGCGCATCACGCGGATCATCCCAACTTAACTGTCCATCAACTGGATCTTGCCGACGGGGCGCTGTCTCAGGAGCTGTTCGATAGGGTAGCCTGGGTCTTTCATCTGGCCTCACTGGCTGATATTGTTCCCTCAATACAACAACCAATGACCTACTATAATGCCAACGTTACGGGCACGGCGCATATACTAGAAGCGTCACGACTGGCAAATGTGAAATCCTTTGTGTATGCGGCTTCTTCCTCGTGCTACGGAATTCCTGATCTCTATCCTACACCAGAAACTGCAGAAATAAGACCCCAGTATCCCTATGCCCTTAGCAAGTGGCTTGCCGAAGAAATGGTCATGCATTGGGGGCAGGTTTATGGCCTTCCTACTGTTTCATTGCGGTTATTTAATGTCTATGGCCCGCGCTCACGTACCTCCGGCACATATGGGGCGGTATTTGGTGTGTTTCTGGCACAGAAACTGGCTGGAGAGCCTTTTACAGTCGTCGGTGACGGAACCCAGACACGTGATTTTACGTTTGTGTCCGATGTCGTAGATGCGTTCGTAACCGCTGCCGAATCAGATCGCGCGCATATGATCATGAATGTCGGTTCGAACAATACCTACGCCGTCAATCGACTGGTAGACCTGATCGGTGGCGATGTGGCTTATATTCCTCGACGACCGGGAGAACCGGACTGTACGTTTGCCGACACGACAAAAATTGATCAGTTATTGGGATGGACCGCTAAGGTATCACTCGAAGATGGTGTGAAATGTCTATTGAATGAAATTGAATATTGGCGCGAAGCACCAATTTGGACACCAGATACTATCGCGGATGCGACGAAAGAATGGTTCCAATATCTTGGCAAGTGATTCACAGATGACCCCAAATAGGATAATGCGAACGTCGTTCGGCAAAATTAAATCGATGACCGAACTCGCAAAAATTGTGACGGAGCAAAAAGCGCAAAATAGAATTATTGTTCAATGTCATGGTGTGTTCGACCTCTTGCATCCGGGGCATATTTACCATCTTGCCCAAGCAAAACAGCAGGGTGATATTCTTGTCGTGACGCTCACGGCGGATGCCTATGTCAACAAGGGTCCGGGGCGCCCTGCATTCAACCAGGAGCTAAGGGCGGAGACTTTGGCATCGTTGGAAAGCGTCGATTATGTATTGGTAAGCGAGTATCCGACTGCAATTCAAGCGATCAAGACACTACAGCCTGATGTTTACGTCAAAGGCAGCGACTACGCCGATGCCGTTGAAGATATCACGGGCAATATTGTTGATGAGACAAATGTCGTTCAGTCGTTTGGCGGGCGAATTCATTTTACAGGTGGTGTCACATTTAGTTCGTCATCCCTTATCAATGAACTGCTTCATCCTTTTCCACCTGAAACCGAAGCTTGGCTCAGGGCCTTTCGTGAGAACCGTACCGAAAAGGACGTACTTGACGCACTGGGTGCGATATCTGAATTAAATGTCCTGATTATTGGAGAGGCGATCATAGACGAATACGTCTATTGCACAGGATTGGGCAAGACCGCTAAGGACCCGATTCTCGCATTTCTCAATCAGTCCCAGGAAATGGTAGCGGGAGGTAGCTTGGCAGTTGCCAATCATCTCGGTGATTTTTGTGATCAAGTCGAGGTCATTGCGCTTGTTGGTGAGATTGATCGACATGAGGAATTCATGCGCAATGCACTTCATGCTAACGTCACGTTGCACGCCGTCACTCACCAGGCCGCGCCGACCATTCGCAAGCGCAGATACGTAGACAACAGTACGGGCTCCAAGATTTTTGAACTTTACCATATGGATGATGGGCCACTGGATTCGAAAACAGAAAATGACATCGGCGACACAATTGAAAAAAGGATCGTCGAAGCGGACGTGGTTATTGTTGTCGATTACGGGCACGGAATGATGACATCAAAGGTCATAGATTTGATTGCGCAAAAGGCAAAGTACCTCGTTCTCAACACACAGGCGAATGCGGGAAACCGTGGTTTCAATACGATAACCCGATATCCGCGGGCCGACTACATTTGCCTTGCAGGCAATGAGGTTGAGATCGAAACACGACTGATTCAAGGGAGCTCATTAGAAAAGTACCAGGCTTTTTCCAGGTTGATTGAATGTCCGAATTTCACTATCACACATGGCCGTTTGGGGACACGGCACTATGCCAACGGACAGGAAGTCGTCGAAGCGCCGGCGGTCGCGTTAAAGGTCGTCGACAGGGTCGGTGCTGGCGATGCGGTGATTGCAATTACCGGGCCCTTGGTTGCCAAGAAAACGCCTTGGGATATTGTCGCATTTATCAGCAATGCCGCAGGAGCGGAGATGGTTTCAGAACTGGGTAATCGTCGATCACTTACGAAGATTGGTTTCTTTAAACATTTGTCTGCCTTGCTTAAATAAATCGACTTTTTTCACTTTGCGCCGATCGACTGCATGACGCGGACGTTGTAATAGCCATCATCGTTAAAACTGTCAGGCAGCTTGCCGTCTCGGAAAGCTTGGCAGAGTTCGCGAACGGCCTCTTCGATTGTGTGTTTCGGCTGAAATCCCAACACCCGTTTGATTTTGTCGGAATTGATGTGGTAGGACCGGATGTCGTCACTCGGCGCGGTGACAATCTCCAGTTCGGGCCGATCAGGAAACTCCTCTTCCACGACCTTTTTGACAACGTCGGCAATCTCCCTAATGCTCATGTTCTGGAAACCACAATTAAAAACGTCATTGGCTATTTTATCGTCCGGTGCGTCAAGCAACAGCTTGCAGAGATCAACATAGTCTTGAATATGCAAATTGGGGCGCAACTGCGAACCACCAAACACCGTAATTTTACCCGTGTTAATGGCGTGGTTGGTCAGAATGTTGACGGAGACATCAAGCCGTTGGCGCGGTCCATAACCACAGACAGTCGCTGGCCGGAAGGCCACGCCAACGAAGTTTTGATCCGTGTGTTTGAACAGAAGTGGCTCACACATTCCTTTGAATTTGTTATACAATGTCACGGGTACCAGAGGATGATCTTCTGTCACTTCTGGCGCCTCAGATACACCGTAAACGGAACTGGTTGAGGCATAGATAAAGCGTTTGACAGCGGCATTTTTGGCGGCAATAACCAGGGGCTCAAAAGCATCCAGGTTAACGGATGTCGAGAGTTCTTCATCAAGGACAAAGCTGGCATCGTTGGAAATACACGCGAGGTGCAACACGGCGTCAACGCCAACCATTTCGCGCGCCATATGCTCTGCATCACGGATATCGCCCCTAACAACCTTTAAATTGGGATTGTTCAGGGGCAGGAAATCGCTGCCATAATAGAGAATATCGTAAACGGTGATATGATGGCCCAAGTCCAGGAGTTGTGGCGTCAGCACGCTGCCGCAGTAGCCCGCACCACCGGTAATTAATATGTTCTTAAACTTCACGAAACCTCGCCTAATAGACGCCCGGTCCTAAATAGGGACTGGCCTACTCAATTAATGAAATTATTGCAGCGTTCGCAATCCGAAATCGATTGGTTAAACAAAGGAACTGTGATTTTGATCGACGTTCATGTGCTCCAAAATGGCCAGATTTTTACCATGAGCGACACAATGATGACCACAGGATATTGATGGATTAAAGGCGTACAGGTTTTTTCGGTTTTCATCTGAGAACCAGAAATCCTTGAAACGCCGGTTTTCGATAGAACCCAGTAAACCGGAGTCAGAAAAGGCTTTGTCCTGACAGGTATAGACCTTGCTATCGGCTCCGATTACGGTCAGATACTGAAGAAAAGGACAGCGTGTGTATTCCTTTTTAAAGCGTTCCGACCAACTGTGATAGTGGTTTACAATTCGAAACCCTTGATCATCCAGTGCGGTTGCGCGCTCGATTTCAGAGATCACCGTGTCGCGTATCTCGTCGTGATACCGGTTACTTTCCAGAACGTCATTGCTTACGATCACGCCGGATAATTTCACATGGTTGACTCCAATATCCTTAAGGTGGGAACACACATCATAGATATGATTATGGTTTTTGTTGCTGATTATAAAACTGACCCCAAGGACACACTCCGTATCGAGTGCGGTAAAATTCTTCATGTTGAGTATCAGTTTATCGAAAGCATCTTCCTTGATGCCACGGGCCGCCGCATAACTTTCGTTGTTCCAGCCATCCATTGATACACGCACCCAAGTGCCATGAGCCGCAAACACCTCCGCTACGCGTCCCCGGAGGTTTGAGCCGTTGGTCAGGGTAGCGACGCGCACGCCGGCGCCGGCTAGTTTTTCGACGCATTCAGGAAGCGGTTTATATATTGTCGGTTCTCCACCGCCCGAAAAGGTGACGGCTTTAACCCCCATATCGATAACATCATCGATGATTTCATCCATTTTTTCTTTGGGGATCTGGTCGGTAAGATCAATGTCTTCGCCCAATGCCAGGTTTTCATCCCGATAGGCGCAATACCAACACGCGTGATTACAATGGTTCATTGGTTTGATTCGCACATGCACCGGGGCGGTCACGGTATGGGTCTGCCAAGCCTCAATCTGCTTGGGAAAGTTCATGAACTTTAAATCGCTATAGAGATGGCTCATTATCAGACAATCTTTCTTTCATGATCAAGGCGCACGGTTTGGGTTATAAATTAATCAAAGCATTATCAAGTATATAACAAGTAGCAAGTGGCTTTGAAAATTAGGAAACGTGACGTTTTCGTGGCATTTTCTTGCAATGAATAGCCCCCGGTTACCAGTATTTTTTTAATTCAGATATAGTTCAACTTTAGACCTAAAGACCCTTATTGCCGCGCACCAGTGCGCAGACCATGATACCACGGAAAAATTCTAATCCATTAAGAATCGACTGTTTTAATATCCCAGGGCGACGGCTTTTCCGTTTTGCACCAGCGTTCCCAAATTGCCCGATATGCAGTTTCTACGTCCTTTGCAAAGTTGAAATAACTTTTGTCGAAGCGCACCCTCATTTGATTTCGCAGGACCGCCAGTTCCGCGGGTTTAAAAGCCCAGTCCAATGCCGCTTGGACGTAGGTTTCATTTGATCGCGTCGCCCATTCGTCCATTCCTAAAGGCCCACAAATAACCAGATTACTCCGACCAGACATTTTTGTATCCGAGATCTGACCCAATACGGGCACACCCATCCACAAACAATCCAGCGTCGTGATGCCACCGCCGTGGGGAAACGGGTCGAGACAGATATCGACCTGATTAATGGCTTCAAGATGTTTATATTGTCCGGTCTGCCCCAAAAGAATTAATCGATCATCGGAAATACCAAGATTGTTAAAGATTTCCCTGATTTTTTCGCTGAGCCCCTCGTTTTCCATATTCTTGCATTTAAATAACAATTTGGAACCGGGAACGGCATGCAATATTTCGGCCCATACCGGATAGACATTCTGCGTAATTTTGTTAATGCGATTAAAGCTGCCAAAGGTGACATATCCATTGCTCAGCATTGGCGGAGGCACCACATCTGGCGATGGGTCAGGCGGTTTGTAGCCAATCGGGCAGTTGAGATACAGGGGCAATTCCGGGTAAAGGAATTCCTCGGCTTTGGGTGTCGAGAACTCGCTCGTCAAACGATAATCGATGGTAGAGATACCTGGCGGAGAATGTCCTATGCCGTTGACCTGCAGGGGCGCGGGTCTGTAACCAAAAACTGGCAGACGATTGCCGCTGGAGTGGCCTGACAAATCAACCAGAATATCTATTTGGTCGTGCTTTATGATCTCGACGACAGTTTTATCCGGTTTACCTGAAATGGATCGCCATCCGTCCGCCGCCAACCTGAGTTTAACAGTCATCTCATCGTGGTTGAAGTTATTGTCATAACAATAGACCTCAAAGTTTTCGCGGTCATGGTCAAAAATGAGTGACGCAAACCCATGACAGGCCGAATGGTTTTTAAAATCTCCGGAGACGTAGCCGATCCGCAATTTGCGGTCCGGTGTCCGGTCATTGTCATGCGGCATAATTGTGTCGGCAAGCGGGGCTATAAACAATTTGTCCCAGTTTTGCCGCGAAGACTGCTGCCCCGCTTGGTCGATTTGTAAATCTAAGTCTTCAATGAAGATCAGATTGCTGAGGACCGAAGACAGGCTGGGATCGATTTCAAACGCCCGCTCGAAACACGATTTTGCCTTTTTTAGGTCACCGGCGTCGCCATAAATGGCCCCCATATTGGTGTGAACTTCCGCAACATTTGGATCGATTTCATTGGCTTTTTCGAAACACTTAAGGGCGGCCTGAGGGTTTCCGGCATTGCGTAATACCACACCAAAATTACTATGGGCTTCCATAAAATCAGGCCGCAGTTCGAGGACCTTCCCATACAGATTTGCGGCTTCTGTCAGGTCGCCGGTTTTCCGATAAATATTGGCCAGGTCAAACAAAGCATCGACGAATTCAGGTGCGTTTTTCAGGGCCTGCAGGTGGCATTTTATGGCGGCATCCATGTCGCCGCGACGGTGATAAATTTTCCCCAGATAAAAGTGTCCGTTGGTATGATTGGGATCGTGCAAAATGGCCTGATCGAGCGGTATTTTAGCATCTTCATCATTTCCCAGATTTATGTGGGTCGCTCCCAAATTTCCGTAGTAGTCGGCCTTTCCCGGATCGATTTTTATGGCTTTTTCATAAAGAGGCACAGCGGAGAGGTAGTCTTTTACGGCAAAACAGGCATTGGCGTACTGGAAAAAGATTTCCGCCGAGCCCGGGTTCAAGGCTGCGGCCTTTTGAAAATAGGAAATGGCTTCGGCCGTTTCATCAATTTTCGAGAAGGTCACGCCGAGATTAAAAAGTATTTCTGAATTTGCCTCGTCGTTTTTCAGGGCGACCAACAGGAATTGTATTGCTTTAGGAACGTCACCCATTTGATCGGCGATGACACCACGCAGGTGGTTGGCTTCGGCCGATTGCGGCATTGCCGACAGAACCCGGGTGCACATCTTTTCGGCCCCATCCAAATTTCCCGCCTGGAACAACTGGATGGCGATATCTAAGGCCTGTGCCAGCGATACATTACGCATCGCCGTGGTTTTCCACAGGTATTTTGATTTTCATTTGCCAACCGTCCGGACGGCGCATTGTTTTGCTGGCATCTCATGTCCCTTTTTGGAAAAGCAAAAGGGCCCAACCCGAAGTCGGTCCCGGTAAAACAACAAACACAACCCCGTTAATTGTCCCTTAGGTCGATGTTGGATTGCCCATCCCTATGGTTTTTAGCACACAAAAATTACCTGCAAAGTGTGAATTTACTATTAAATCCTTGATGATCTGTCGGAACCGGAAAGTGTGAACTTATGGCTATTGCCGTGCTGTTGGCCTGACCGGCTTGTCCGGCGAGATCGGCGCGATTTTTCCCGAGACGGAAGTCCAGAGTTACGTGACCCACCAGATCCGCGTTTGCCAGATCCGCGTTTGCCTGAAATTTGTGGCGAGTAAAAACCATAAGAAATTCATGGCTGTCCCGAAGTCTGCTAACAGGCGGAAATCCCTAAAGGCGGAGATACTGCTATGGACGTAATGAACGAAAAGTCGAGTGTCAAATATCCGATTGCGATCAAATCGTGGCGGAAAAAACCGGCCAACCCGTCAACCGATTTTAAATACCCGACAGTTATCCGGCGGGTCGATTATACAACCATTGCCATTGCAGCCGTGCATCGTCAGTTCCGCAAGTGGACTAAACCCACCGGCGTATTTTCGAATGAAAATGGTCTATTTAAACGGCTCGATATGGGAATTCAAAACACCGATTGGAGTTCGAAATATCCAGATGCTCCAGAGACATATCTTCCTCCATGTCGTATTCGAGCTCATTGCCATGATTTTTGTTCGATTCCCAAATCAACTGACTGAGGACCTCGTATTCAGTATTTCTAGGTCTAGTCACGGCAATGCACACCAAGAGATAAAAATTTGCTTGTTAAAAAAATGGTGGGAAAGTATTTAGCGTGTCAAAGCCCATAGAACAATGTTATCGACGAAAAGTGTCATCGAAGCGATCAAAAAGGACACTGCAATAATTTATTTATAAAGTGGCTTATTAGTGATTTGCGCCTCAGACTTTCGAACTATTTCGACAGTTTTCAGAGCTGCTTAATTGTACGTCAGCTTCCATGCTAAACAGGAATACCCGAGAGTTAAATTTAGATAATTTGCGCTGGTTAACTTCGTGTTTTCCGGTGCCATAGGGAAACTAAATGGGAACTTGCAAATGAATGAAGAAAAACTGATTGGTGCCTTGGACATCCTTGGTGATAAAGTCGATCAATTAAGCGATAGATTGGATAACTTATCAACGGAAGTCAGCAGGATTTCTGCACATATCTCAACCCAATCGCCACCACTCGATAATTTTGTCGCAAAAAACCACCTTCATTTCTCAAGACACCACTACGCCAGTCATTATGAGAGATGGAGAATTGTCCGAATTAATAAGATTCTGGAGATATATGGTGTTGATTTTTTCAAAGGTAAAAAAATTGTCGAATTGGGCGCCGGTCATGGGGATATTGGAGCCTTTTTTTGTGAACTAGGAGCCGAAGTCCTGTGTCTGGAGGGTCGCCAGGAAAACGCCAACATCGCTAAAATCAAATACCGCAATCTGGAGAATTTTACGTTTAAAGTCTGTGATTTGGAAACCATGGATTTCAGCACCTATGGCCGGTTCGATCTGGTTATTAATTTTGGTTTCCTTTACACCCTAACAAACCCGGAAGCTTGTTTGAAAACGTGCGCCTTGATGAGCGACGATATCGTGTGTGAATGCATTGTTAGTGATTCAGTCGACCCTCATGCGATCATTGCCTGGGAGGAACCTACCGAAGATCATACCGCAGGGCTTGACCACGGGTTGAGAAATGGTCGACAGATCATGTCGCCGTATAATATTGAACGTGTCATGGCGAGTTCGGGTTTCGCATTTACCCGCTATTTTTCGAAGGATCTCAATTCGCCGCCTCATACGTACGATTGGGAACATCAGAATACAGGTGAAGTCGTGCCTAACTACAGGAGATTTTGGCATTTTCACAAAACCTAGGCCGTCACGATCCGAACCTTGCACCGTCGCCGGGTTCCTGTGGCCTTAGCTTAATTAGCGAGAGCTTCTGACGAAGAATCAGCCGCGCCAAATGAGGCGGCGCAAACGGAAGCTCGGATAGGAGCCGCTTCCAGCCGGGACTAAATTTTGGCCCATCCGTCGGACCACCAACAAAACACCGCAGAAGTCTGACAACCTTTAACAGAAGTGAATTTAACGGGTATGATCAATCATCGACATAAATCGCCGGCAAATATCGCCGCAAGCAAAGATGCCAAATATCGCCGCAACCCAAGATAAGATGCGGCCGGCCAACAATGTAGTGCTTGTGATACCCGGGTTGGCTATACTGTCACTGCAACATTAAAATGGGAACTGCGTTCATGCGTTGCGCTATGAAAGCGATGTTATCAGGAGGAACCAATGGCAGTGGACGTTTATGGACCCAGGTTATCGGAGTTAGAAGTTCTGGTTGTCGACGACGAACAAGTTTTAAGAAAAATGATCGATTATTCTCTCAAAGCAATTGGAATCGCAAAAATTACAGTGGCGTCGAACGGAAATGAAGCCATGTATAAAATAAAGATCGCGCCGAAGCCATTCGATCTTATTATCTGCGATTGGATGATGCCTGAAATGAACGGCTTGGAGTTCCTTCAAAAAGTTCGGTCCATAAAATATCCGTCAAAATTCCTAATGTTAACGGGCAAAGCGACGAAAGAATTCGTAACCGAAGCGGTCAATGCCGGAGCGGACTCCTACATCGTAAAACCTTTCACGGTTGAAGACCTTCGCAAGCGCGTGAAATCGATTACAAAAGATATGATCCAATGAACAGGTTTGCGGGGATCAAGGTCCCTTACAAATTGTTGGCATAAAAAGTTTAAATAAATCTGCCCCGGCATAATCGGTGCACCGCCCTAAGCCGCCGGCTCACTCAAAACCTGGGTAATCTGCTCGCGGAACCATCGGGTGGCCACGTCAAAGTCGCTGCGGGCGTGCCAGATCATCCGCACGTCGCGTTTGCCCAGTTCGGAAATTTCCGACAGGCAGCGAATTCGGTCTGAGATCGCCAGGCGACTGGCATATTGGCTGGGCACGATGGCGATCACATCAAATTCGTTGAGCAGTTCGGCCAAGGCACCGAAATGACGCAGGCGCACAACAATATTCTGGTTTAATCCCCGGCGGCTGAGCCAGGATTCCAATTCCTGGGCATAGGTGAGTTCGGGTACGGGAAGTACCAGTTTTGCTTTTGTAAGATCAAGTGTCCGGTCCCGGTCCCGGGGCAATCCGGCACCGGCGATTACCGAATAGGATTCCTTAAACAAGGTCTGTGATTTAATGCCGCGCTGGCGGATATCGAGGATGCCAATGGCCAGATCGGTTCTGCCGTTTGTCAGGGCATCGGGCAATTGATCATGGGTAACCGATACATTGCGAAACTGGCAATGGGGCGCAGACTTGAGCACCTGGCGGACGATCTGCGGCAGAAACATTGCTTCGCCGAGACCCGAGATGGAAAACCGAAAGGTGGTCTCATTGGATTGCGGATCAAACGTTTGGCGGTGATCAAGCGCCCGGTACAAACCGGTGAGATGGTTTCGCACATCGTCGACAATGGATTGCGCATAATGGGTTGGCACCATGCCGCCCTTGGTACGGACAAATAAAGGATCATCAAGGCGGCTGCGCAGGCGATGCAGGGCGTTACTTGCGGCCGGTTGGCTGAGGCCTAACCGGGCCCCCGCAGTTGAGACCGACCCGGTATCGTAGACCAGCAAAAACATCCGCAACAGGTTCAGATCGATGGGCCCCAGTTGAATTGATTTCATGAATGTACTTTATTCAATAACTCAGTTTGACTTTAACTTACTTGCTCTTGATGATGAATTCAATCACCGCAACCGGTTGGCTGGAGGCCGCACCCTTGGAGATCTCTTTTACAAAGGAAATCGAAAAACTCGAACTCGGGGACGGTGAAATCTTTTACGGCGAGGGCATCCTTGCGGTGACCAAAGCCCTGTTGCAGTCGGGTGTGTCCTATGTCGGGGGGTATCAGGGTTCGCCCATATCCCATCTGATTGATGTCATGGTGCAAGCCGCACCACAGATGAAAAAACTCGGCGTTCATGTGGAGGCCTGTACCAACGAAGCCTCGGCCGCAGCCATGCTTGGCGCGTCGGTTATGTATCCGGTGCGCGGTGCAGTTACCTGGAAATCCATCGTTGGTACCAACGTCGCCGCCGATGCCCTGTCCAATCTGGCTTCTCCGGGTGTACTGGGCGGCACGTTGATTGTTATTGGCGAAGATTTTGGTGAGGGTTCCAGTGTTATTCAGGAACGCTCCCACGCCTATGCCCTGAAATCGACCCTTTGGCTGATGGATCCACGAGCCAATTTGCCGAGCATTGTGAAACTGGTCGAAACCGCCTTCCAGTTGTCCGAGGCGTCGAACACGCCGGTGATGATGGCCCTGAGGATCCGGGCCTGTCATGTGCAGGGCAGTTTTGTTGCCAAGGACAATGTGGCGCCGGAAATCTCCATGGTCAATCTGTTGTCCGAACCGGCACCGCACGAATACGAACGCCTGGCCCACCCGCCGGTTACCTTTGGTCACGAACGTATAAAGTCCAGCGAGCGCATGCCGGCGGCCAGAAAATTCGTGCGCGACCATCAATTAAATGAATTTTTTGCAGGACGCCGCCACCCGGATGTCGGGTTGATTGTCCAGGGCGGGCTTTATAATGCCTTGCTCAGGGGGCTTTTGGAACTGGGGCTGGCCGACGAAGAGGGCGGCTGCGACCTGCCGATCCTGGTCCTCAATGTGGTCTACCCTTTGGTGCCCGACGACATCCTCGATTTCGTCCGGGACAAACGGGCTGTGCTGGTGCTGGAAGAGGGGCAGCCCGAGTATATGGAAAATGAGATCGGCACGATCCTGCGCCGAGCCGGATCCGATGTTGTGCTGGCCGGCAAAGACATCCTGCCGATGGCCGGCGAATACAGTTCTGAAGTCATGGTCCAGGGGGTTGGTGGTTTTCTGCGCGCCCACCTGCCCCGCGTCGGAAATCGACTGGGCGATAAAACCTACGAACAAGAGATCGCCGATTTGCGTAAACAAGCCGCAGCGCTGTTAGACAAACCGGTGCCGCCGCGCCCGCCCAGTTTCTGTACGGGGTGCCCGGAACGGCCGTTTTTTGCGGCCCTGAAATTAACCGAAAAGGAAATCGGCAAGGTCCATTATTCAGCCGATATTGGCTGCCATTCTTTTGCAACCTTTGCGCCGTTTAATTTCGGAAATTCGATCCTTGGCTACGGCATGAGCCTGGCGTCCAACGCGTCGGTAGTTTCGTTCCAGAAAAAACGACCGATCGCCGTCATGGGTGATGGTGGGTTCTGGCATAACGGACTTTTGTCCGGGGTAACCTCACGGCTTTTGAATGGCGGCGACGGGATCCTGGTGATCATGAAAAACGGGTATACGTCGGCCACCGGTACCCAGGAAGTGATCTCTTCGCCGGATGTGCAACTGAAACGGCTGTCGGCAGAAAAAAGTGCCACCCACGGCGAGACAACCATCGAAGATGCCCTGACCGGCGTCGGTGTCAAATGGCTGCGTACGGTGAACACCTATGGGGTGGCGAAAATGCAGGACACCTTGAAGGAAGCCTTTCAAACCTCATTCAACGGACTGAAGGTCATCGTCGCCGAAGGGGAATGCCAGCTTGAACGCCAACGCCGGATAAAACCCATCCGCGCAAAGGCGCTTGCCGCCAGTCAGCGGGTTGAACGGGTGCGATTTGGCATCGATGAGGATACCTGCACCGGCGATCATTCCTGTATTCGATTGTCGGGCTGCCCGACCCTGACGGTCAAGGCCGCATCGGACCCCCTCAAGACGGACCCGGTGGCCCATGTAACCAACGGCTGCGTGGGGTGTGGACTGTGCGGCGAAATTGCCCATGCGGCGACCCTGTGTCCGTCTTTCTGGCGAGCCCAGGTGATTTTTAACCCGACCTGGTGGGATCGTCTGCAGGCCCGTATCGTTGGTACCCTGACCGGACTAAAACAGCTATGAACCAAACCCGCCATCCGCCCTTGCGTATCCTGATTGCCGCCCTTGGCGGTGAAGGCGGCGGAACGCTGATGAACTGGATTCTGGCAGCCGCCAGGGCGACCGGACGGAAAGCCCAATCGACGTCGGTTCCAGGCGTTGCCCAGCGCACCGGGTCAACCAGTTATTACCTGGAAATCGTCGATTCCAAATCGACGGCAGTGCCGGTGTTGAGCCTGGTGCCCCTGCCGGCGCGGGTCGACGTTGTGGTGGCCAGCGAACTGGTCGAGGCGGCCCGTTGCCTTGCCGCCGGGTTCGTGTCACCAAAACTGACGACCTTGGTTGCATCGACCAGTCGGGTCTATTCGACGGCCGAGAAGATCGCGTTGGGGGATGGCCGTTACGGCGCAGAAAATATCAGAAATGCGGCGGAAAAACTGGCCAAAAACCACTTCCTGCTGGACCTTGATCAACTGGCAATCGACAACAATACCTATATTTCTGCAACACTTTTTGGCGCCCTTTCGGGCAGCGGTGTTTTGCCCTGGGCCGACGATATTTCCCGGGCCGCAATGGGGCAGGGGGCCTACGCTGAGGCCAGCCGACGCGGTTTTGACGCGGCCGCCGATGCGGTAAAAGCCCTTCGAATGAATGCCGTAGCGAAGGCTGCGGAGGTTGCGGATCGGGTGCAAACCGCGCCGCCAAACCAGCCAGAAATTGCCGATCTGGAAACCCTGCCAAAAGACCTGCGCACGGTTTTGTCGCACGGCCTCGATCGGGTTATCGATTTTCAGGATAAAGCCTATGGTCAGATCTATATGAACCACGTCGGCACGCTGCTGGCGGTGCTGGATTTTGACGATCACCGGGCGGTATCAGCGGTAACAGAGGGGGCCCGTCGGCTTGCCTTGTGGATGGCTTATGAGGACGTTGCCCGAGTGGCGGACTTAAAAACCCGGCCGGAACGGTTCGCGCGTATTCGCGACGAGGCTCAGGTCCAACCGGGGCAGATCCTGTGGGTCACCGAATATCTCAAACCCAGGGTTGAAGAGATTGCCGATATCTTGCCGGAAGCGTTCGGCCGATGGATCTTGCAGCGGGTCAAAAGAGGTGGAAAACTGCCTTTTCTGGGACGTGGCATCCAGCTTAATTCGAATGGTATTTTAGGTTTTAGACTGTTGCGCCTTGTCGCTTCCCTGCGCCATATACGCCGCCGATCCCTGCGCTTCAAGGCCGAGCAGGTAGCCATTGTTGGCTGGCTGCAGGTCCTGGAAAAGGCGCTTAAGCGGGACGTCGGATTTGCATCCGGATTGGCCGAACTGCCACGGCTGCTTAAGGGGTATTCGGAGACCCAACAGCGCGGCAAAGCCGCCTACGGTAAAATCATCGATGGTATTGTGACGCCGGCCCTAAAAGACCGGTCAGAATCCGCCGCCGCACCGATCCTGCGCCAGGCCATTTCAGCCGCCCTTGCCGACGAAGACCACAAAAAACTGGATCAATTGCTGGCCGGCGAAGCTGAACGGTCAGCCGTGGTTGGCCGCCCCGGGAGGCATGCAGATGTTCACCAGTCAACGTGACGTTTTTATTGAATGGGGGGATTGTGACCCCGCCGGCATTGTTTTTTATCCAAATTATTTTCGCTGGTTTGACGGTTCCACCGCGCACCATTTTAAAGCCGCAGGACTGACAAAACTCCGCTTGATCAAAGACCATGACGTTGTCGGGTTTCCCATGGTCGACACCCGGGCAAAATTTTATGAACCGTCACGGTTTGGCGATGAAGTGACGATCAAAACAACGATTACCGGGTTTGGTCGATCCAGTTTTGAGGTTGAACACCAACTGATGCGCGGTGACACATTGGCTGTTGCAGGATTTGAAAAACGGGTGCTTGTCCGGCAAAAACCGGATGGCGATGGCATCGAAGCCTGCCCCATCCCGCAACCGGTGATCGCCTTGTTTACAGGCGTCGGGGATCGGAACGGAGCGAGGGACTGAGGATCGCGATCCTTGGGGCCGGCGCAATGGGGTCTGTCTATGGCGCGCGTCTGGCCATGGGCGGAGCCGCTGTGACATTGCTTGACGTCAATGACGCCCATCTGGCCGCGGTCAATTCGCACGGGCTTCTGGTCGCCCTGGACGACGGCAATCATCGGATACAGATGCCCGCCATGCGGCCGGAAAATTATCATGGACCGGCCGACTTGTTTTTGCTGTTTACCAAGATTTTTCACACCGCTTCGGCGCTCGAGAGCGTTAAGGAGCATCTGCCGACAACGCCCGTATTGAGTCTGCAAAACGGCCTTGGTAACGATCAGCGGATCAAACAATTCGTGCCTGCGGAAAAAGTCTGTATTGGCATGACCATGACGCCGGCCGAATGGTTGGGTCCAGGTTCGGTGGCCTCGCACGGGTCGGCGACAACGTCTCTCTACAGCGCCAACGGGGCACATCTTCCGGTGCTCGATGAGATCATTAGTGCCCTGCAAGCCGGCGGCATTGATGCCAAAGCGGATCCGGATATTCACGCCACCATCTGGCAAAAAGCCGCATTCAACTGCGCCATGAACGCGATTTGTGCCTTAACCGATGCCACGCCCGGTGCCATGGGTGGGTCTGACGCGGGCCGTGACCTAGCGGACCGGGTGGCCTGCGAAGCCGTGGCGGTCGCCGGTTCCTGCGGGATAAAAGTCGATTTGGGCCAGGTCCGGGCGTTGATCACCCATGCCTATGAAAATCACCTGTTTCACGAACCCTCCATGTTGCAGGACCGAAAGGCCAAACGGCGAACGGAAATAGACGCGCTAAATTTAGCTGTTGTAAAAATCGGCAGGGCGAACGGCATAGATACCCCTGTCAATCACACCATCGGACTGCTGGTCAAACTGGTTGAAGATAATGTGCGATGGCAACAAGGCAAGGGCAATTCCTAGGAAGAGATAGGGCCACCAGGTAAGCCGATGAGGAACAGATGACCTTAAAGACAAAAACCCAAGTTTGTATCATCGGTTCCGGGCCGGCCGGCCTTGTGCTGTCGCAATTGCTTCACAATTCCGGTGTGGAATCGATCCTTCTGGACCGCCAGTCACGGCAACATATCGAAGGGCGTATCCGCGCCGGGGTGCTGGAATCAGGCTCTGTCAAAGCTCTAGTTGATGCCGGAGCCGGCGACAACATGTTGCGGGTCGGGTTAACCCACAAGGGGTTTAATCTGGCCTTTGATGGCGAACATCACCGGATTGACCTGCAGGGGTTAACCGGCAAATCGGTGATGGTCTATGGCCAAACCGAAGTAACCAAAGATTTGATTAATCTCCGCCTCAAACAGGGCGCGCAAATGGTCTTCAGTGCCGAGGATGTGAGGCCAACCGAGGTCTGTTCCGATAAACCCGTTGTGCACTATGTGAAAGACGGCAAACGCTATGAAGTGCAATGTGATTACATCGCTGGCTGTGACGGGTTTCATGGCGTGTCGCGTAAAACCATCCCAAGGGCGGTTCGACAAACCTATGAGCGGGATTATCCCTTCGGCTGGCTGGGTCTGCTATCGGATACCCCGCCGGTCGCCGATGAGTTGATTTATAACAATCATCAGCGTGGTTTTGCCCTGTGTTCCATGCGCTCGCCTGTGCGCAGTCGCTATTATGTTCAATGTTCTTCCGATGACGACGTTGCCAACTGGTCGGATCAGCAGTTTTGGGATGAATTGGCCCTGCGCATCGGCACCGAGACGGCGGCAAATTTGATCACGGGCGCATCGATTGAAAAAAGCATCGCGCCACTTCGTTCCTTCGTCTGTGAACCGATGCGTTACGGGCAGCTGTTTTTGGCCGGGGACGCTGCCCACATTGTTCCGCCGACCGGTGCCAAGGGGTTAAACCTTGCCATAGCCGATGTCTGTATTTTATCCCGCGCGTTGATCGAACACTACAAAGCCAACAATCCACTGTATCTAGATACCTATTCGCCAACCTGCCTCAAACGGGTTTGGATGGTCGAACGGTTCTCCTGGTACATGTCGAAAATGCTCCATCAGTTTCCAGATAATTCGCCGTTTGAACGCAAAATGCAACGGGCTGAATTTGACTATATCGCCGCTTCGCAAACGGCATCAAAGTCGATCGCGGAGAACTATGTGGGGCTGCCACTCGATTAAACCCAAAATTTCGTAAAAAAATACTAATGAACCCTATTCAGCAACCAATAACAGGTTCTATAATGGTCTTTGCACGGCATAGTAATAGGTTGCGGTCTACCGAATTCAAATAATCAAAAATGCCGATTGGCGTTTAAATAAATAATAATAATGTGTGCATGTTTGGGGAGGATGGACGAATGATTGCCGATCAGGCTGAATACGAAATTCAGGTATTGCGGAATGATCGTTGGGCCACGGAAGCGACACGCAACGGTGAAGTCGGTGCTAAACAATATGCAAACGAGTTGCTGCGGGATAAGAATTGCGCTGGCACCCGCGTCATTGGCAATAAAGTTAATCGCGATGGGTCCCTGGAAGAGCGAGTTCTGTTCGAGCGAAAACAATCGGTAAACGATGACAAACCGCTGCAAATAAATTCCGTTAAGACGGCGTCTCCCCATTGCACCAAAGTCAGAGATTTATTCAGCCTGGAAAGCCGAACGCTGATGAACCGTATTTTCAGATCTTATCTGGAAAAGGTCGTCTTAACACCAACGGAAATTCTGCATAACCACCGCGAAATCGAGCGTCTGAACGATAAGGACTCTCTTGTTCAGTCGGCAGTTAGTTTGGTTGCCAAGTTACAAACCGCGTCGACGGAACAGAGCCTCAGTGATCGCCAGGATGAAATTTATTCGCTGCTGGACAAGATGGAGGCACGGGCGCTGCAAGTTGAATCTATGGACTTGCCTGACTTGAACAGATTGTTTTCGATGACCCTGGCAGACGTCGCGAAAATCGACGAAAATGCCGCCGACTACTTGGCCATGACCGTTCTCGCGCGGGCCCTGGGCGATTATCCCAGTTGGATCGAAAAACTTGATAAATTGTGCAAGTTGATTTCTGCCGAAACCCAGCCCGTAGCCATCAGTTTACTGGATACGGTTATTGCCGATGTCCTCAGTGCAAATGTGATTCAGGAAATACTGGGCTGGAAACGATCCCTCGGACGGGCGATTATAAGCATGTTGGATTTAGCTGACGGCCACCTGGACACGGATAAAAGTGAAGCGAAGGATATGGTCGCACAGCTGAATCAGTTATTCCGCAACGGTGCCTTGCCGGTGAGCCGGCAAGTCGTCGTCGACCGGGCCCTGCGCCAACTCAAATCAACAGCGCCCCTCTACCAGGCGGATCCGGCGAAGGAGTTGGAGGAATTTCAACTTGTTCTGGCCCGGTTGCTTGAGCCGGGTCGTATAGTTGCCGGCGCGCAAGCCGCGGAGGCGCTGACCGAACGGGGCGCTCAATTTGTCGAACAGGGCGGTGCAACGGGCCGAAAAGCGGCTATTCATGCGACCGCTAACGCGCTTCCCGACAAGGCCCGTAGTGTCATGTATTTGGCTGAACTAACCCATACGGAATTTGCCAACGACCATACGGCGGATATCGTCGAACAACTCGATGTGGTTTACAGTGCGCGTGTCATCGATGAATTGTGTCGCCAGTCGCTTTCCAAAAAGGATCGAATGGTTGCTGCCACCGGTGCCTTTAATGTGACGCGAAACTCCGCCCTGCCCGAGACGGTGAAGCAAAAAATCACCGATCACATTGATCAGGTTCTCGAACGGTATTTAATTGACGAAGACATCATCAATAAATTTGACCGCCCGGAAGACCACATTCGAGACCGCGCGGTGCGTCTTGTAAAGTTTTGTGGGGCCGGTGTGTTGCCCGATGGCAAGGCCTTAGCGCTTGCCCGCGGGCGGGTTGTCAAACTGCTCCGTCAACCGAATTTTGACGTTAATTTTGTCGAAGGGATTGATGAACCTGCCCGGGCTGAAAAAACACTGCGCGAATTTCATAAGTTGCTCATTCGTGCCGGAATCGGATAAATTTATAAGGCCTTGGCGGCTTAGGCCTAAATTCCTCCTAGAAGTCCGGTTTCGCGGGCATAAGTTCCCTTGTGTTGCCGGCCAGACACCGTTCCGCGCCGCATCAGAGTGCATCATAGGATCCCGAAAGTGCAGTAAGTTGCGACCGGGATCAAAAAGAAAAAGGTCGTTCCCCCTGCCGGGCGGCTGTCAAACCCAATTTCGCCGCATGCAATTCAATAATCGATTTCGCGATACTTGAACCGAGGCCGGCACCGCTGGAATTTCGCGAATCCGTCGTGTCACCGCGAATATATTTTTCGAATATGGCACTGCGGATTTCATCTGAAATGCCGGGTCCCTTGTCCGATATTTCGACCTTCGCTCGGCGTTCATCGTTGCTGACTGAAATCGAAATAGTTCCGCCGACGGGGGAAAATTTACAGGCGTTGGAGATCAAATTTGCCATTACCTGTAACAACCGGGTTTTGTCGCCATCGACAAATATATCGGGCGTTACTTGCGAAAGATTCAATACGGTACCCTTTTCCGACGCATAACCGACGTTGAGGCCGACAGCTTCTTGTACGGTATCGCTTAGGTTTATTATTTTTTTATCCAGCTTTGTGGCACCAGCGTCGAGCCTTTCTATATTGACAATGTCATGAACAAGGACGGTCAGTTGGTCGCTGTTTCGTTGGGCAATATTCAATAACTCGGCCCGGCTCGCCTCGTCAATCTCGACGCTTCTGTCGGCCAGTATGCGCAGCGAACCGACAATTGATGTCAGGGGTGTTCGAAGTTCGTGACTCATTGTTGTAATCATTTCAGATTTGATTTCGTTTGCCGCTTCCGCTTCATTCCGCGCCGCCTGTAGCTCCGCCGTGCGCAATTTCACCTTTTCCTCCAAATCATCACGGGCTTTTAGTTGAAATGCCTCTAACTTTTTTTTCTCAGAGATGTCAGCAGCCATACTAATGAACCCCATCACGTCCCCGTTGGCAGCCTTTTCCGGCAGGTAACTGATAAGGACGCTTCTGGTTTCGCCGTCCGGGTAGGCCATTGTGGTTTCAAAACTAATGGTCTCGCCCGAAAGGGCGCGTTGGAGGTAGGGTAAAACCTTTTTACAGGCCTCTTCGCCAAACACGTCTTTGACATTTTTGCCGATGATTTCATTATGGGTCACGCCGTACCAACGCAAAGCCGTTGCATTGACCAAAACAAAATTCAGGTGTTTGTCGACGCGGGTAATAACCGTCGGGACATTGTCCAATACCAGTTTAAATTCGGCGTTTGTTGCTCTTAATTTTGCCTCTGCTATTTTTCGTTCAGTAATCACGTTGGCAACACCCCGATATCCTAAAAACACACCGTTTTCAGAGAAAATGGGGTTGCCCGAGACGCTAATCCATTGCGCTGGTGCGGAATTCAACTCGAATTCGAAATTACGAAATTTTTCGTGGGCGCGGAGCAGGGATTTGTGGTCGTGCCATTTCTGTGTATCAAGAAGATCGCCGGGGGTGGCATATTCCCACCGGGCCGCCCCCGTACGAACAGTGCCTTTATGTTCCCAGTCAAACCGTTCGAACCCGGTGTTTTTTATAAATCAATGTTCTCTATCGGTCGCCCAAACCCAGTCGTTGCCAATTTCCACCAGCATTCGGATGGACTCCAGGTCCAGTTGATACAGGTCGTCTGCAATTAAAACCGATTTTTCGTCCCTACGAACCACGCCGGATCTCCAATGATCTTTCCATCATAATTTGTATGCAGATTGTACAAACGAATCAATAAACGGTCGGAATTTTTTAAAGGCACAGGTCCAAACCAACTTTAACTTACCATGGACGCCCACCTGCCCGCCATTGAAATGCAGGCCGTGTCTTATCACTTCTCCGGCATTAGGTAGCAAACACACCTAATAATGAGAGAGCGTTAAATTGAAGAAAATCGTAGTGCTTCTGCTATTGTGCGTGGTTGCCGGTTTCGCAATGAATGAAAGAGTCATTGTATGGGGCGTATTTGAATCGATAGACCGTCCTTCTTGGGGCATTGAAGGCGTCAATATATTCGAGGCTACCCCAAACGCAAAGGACCAGATCCCCTCCCATAATATGGACACTTTTTTCAACAAAGGTGTTTCTGCCCGGCTCTGTGAAGGTTTGGGGGATAACCTGTCCTGGGCCGACATCCCCAACATCTACGCCCTTTTTAATAGAAAATCCGAAGGTTTCCAATTCGGACTCTGGAATTACAGCGCAGTGGAGCCTGCCTGTTACATTTTTCGCCGGGGTTTGTCCGGTGTTTTTAATGTCAACAGCGATTTGCAGATACTCATGGGGGTTCTTGATAAAATTAACATCATTTGGGAGCAGGTAGGCCCGCAGTTGGGCTTCGGCGCTGGATACAGCAGCATCGACAGCAGCCTGAGCGGCCAAGGTGGCGGACTCAGCCTCCCTCAGCATGCCCTGAGT
>JAJFII010000016.1 GCA_021775095.1 Rhodospirillales bacterium | reverse complement strand
TTGGCGTTTTCGGACTGGAACCAATTGATCAGTTTCTGATGCTAGAAACCAGACAAAGATCCAGTTTTATTCGTGGGGGAATACAAAATAATGCGGACTCCCTGAAACCCAGCGATTCCCGAATATTTATCGATTGGGCGCGCTGGAAGGACAACGCCTATCACGGCATTTCAGAACAGTTCCCCATAGATCTATTACGTCTCGTTAATGTGGGCTTTCTTTTGAGCCCGGTTCCCTTCGCCCATGACAATGAATTAACCTTGGTTGCCGGACCCGCCTATCCGCCCATGACCCGATTCGACCAAGGCACAGATATGTCGGGATATCTGAAGGAACGAATACAACGGCTTTTCGATTTTACCGATCTCTACATATACGCCCTGGCGGACCCCTTCCCCCGTATTTATGCGGCAACCAATGTGCAATTGGTACGGGACCAAATAGATGATTATGAAATAATCACGACGGTAAAAAAGTTTGCCGGCAAAGGGAGACGAACCGTTGTCGTAAAAGACGAAGATGCAGCGACTTTGGGACCGGCGATAACCTCAATGCAGGTCGAGCATTTTGCAGCCATTCGCGATGGATACGTGATTAAAGTTAGCGCCCCTGAAGGCGGAATATTGGTGGTCAATTCCCAATATTTACCGTTTTGGTCGGCGACCGTCGATGGTGAAAACGCAACAACTGCCCCGGTAAATCACCTTCAGATGGCCATACGAATCCCACCGGGATCGCAGCAAATTGTCTTTACATATCACAGGCCTGATCTAACCGATTTGTTAAAATTATTAGAGACCGCATTACAAATTCTGTGATATTGACCCTCACAAGCAGAGTGATTACGGTCGCTGTGGGGTGTACGACAGATAATTTTCCATACCATATTACTAAGGATGTGTTCACGTGAGTGATGATACGCAAATCGTAATTCTGGCTGGTGGTCTGGGAACACGCCTAAGCGAGGAAACCCGTTTTGTTCCCAAACCCATGGTGGAAATCGGCGGAAAGCCAATTATTTGGCACATCATGAATATTTACGCCGCCTATGGTCAGAATAATTTCCTTGTCGCCTGTGGGTATAAGGGTGAACTTATTAAGGAATATTTTGCCAATTATTTTAGACATAATAGTGACCTTTTTGTAGACCTCAAAAGTGGAAACATCGAGTTGGGCGACGCCAAGTCTCCGGACTGGAAAATAGGGTGTATCGACACCGGCCTTAATACAATGACCGGTGGGCGCCTGTTAAAAATACGGAAACATTTGGTCAGTTCAACCTTTATGGTCACCTATGGTGATGGTGTCGGTAACATCAATATCGACGAACTCCTGGCTTTTCACAAAAGCCACGGTAAAATCGCCACGGTAACGGCTGTACATCCGCCTGCCCGGTTTGGCGGTATGGATCTTAAAGGAAATCGGGTCAGCAGTTTTGCCGAAAAATCACCCGCCCACGCAGGCTGGATTAACGGCGGGTTTTTTGCCTTTGAACCTGAGGTTTTGGATTATTTGGAAGATGATACGACTCGCCTTGAAGCGGAACCCTTGAGCCGTTTGGCTGCCGATGGACAACTCATGGCTTACCAACATGAAGGGTATTGGCAACCGATGGATACTCTGCGTGAAAAAATAATGTTGGAATCCCTGTGGCAATCGGGTTCGGCACCCTGGAAAGTTTGGTGACCATGCCTGATTATTTGGATCATTATCGCAACAAAAAGGTTTTGATCACGGGGCATACGGGTTTTAAGGGGGCATGGCTGAGCTTGTGGCTGCACACGCTTGGTGCAAAAGTTACAGGAATTTCGCTTCTGCCGGAAAACCAGGACCGGAATTTATTCACGGCCATTCAATTGGACCGCGAAATAAACTCGATTGTGGCGGATTTAAGAGATTTACCAGTCTTAAAATCGATTATCACCGACAATGAACCTGAAATCATCTTTCATTTGGGGGCCCAATCACTTGTGCGCAGGTCCTATGCCGAACCGGTAAATACCTTTGAAACCAATGTAATGGGAACCCTTAACCTGTTGGAAGTGATTAGAAACTGCACTTCCATCAAAGCGGTTGTCATCGTCACATCGGACAAATGTTACCAAAATCAAGAGCTTGGCAAAGCGTTTGTCGAGGGCGACCCGATGGGCGGTCACGACCCCTACAGTGCCAGCAAAGCCTGCGCCGAACTGATTACCGACGCCTACCGCAGATGCTTTTTTCTGGACCCGGCATCGGCGTTAATTGCGACGGCGCGCGCCGGTAACGTGATCGGTGGCGGAGATTGGTGTGAAGATCGATTGATCCCGGATATTGCCCGATCCATCGAACAAAATCGCCCCGTTGAAATTCGTAATCCACAATCGGTCCGTCCCTGGCAGCACGTTTTCGAACCCCTGCGGGGCTACTTGATGCTTGGCGCAAGGCTTGACGCAGGCGAGCAGACTTTTGCCGAAGCCTGGAATTTGGGCCCGGAAAGCGGTGATGCCCTTTCAGTCCAACACATTGCCGAACAGTTTATCAAGACCTGGGGTCACGGATCACTCAAAAAACGAACTCAAAAAATCCCACTCCATGAAGCGGTATTGCTTACACTCGATATTAAAAAAGCGAAGGAACGCCTAGGGTTTACTCCTGTCCTCAACATGGATTCTACCCTAAAACTGACTGCAAACTGGTACCGTCAGTATTTGGAAAACCCCATGGACGCAAAATCCCTGTGCGAAAACCAACTTCTCAATTATTCTCAAAAATTGCAATGAACAGCCCACTACCTAACCTTTTAATAATCGGGGCAACTGGTTTTATTGGCAAGGCCCTGATGGCGTTTTTTATTCGGGAAGGTTTTTCTGTTACCTGTCTGCTGATATCCTCACGTCAGCAAAAATCCCACGTCGCTTTGATAGAAGGTCTCAAGTTGCTTGAAACTCCAACAGGAGACCTTAATGATTTAACGGAAACTCTGGCCAAGACGTCGTTTGATGTCATCATAAATTTGGCCGCAGGTGGTGTCAGGCCAGGAGAACGCACGGCAAAAAACCTCGTTGAGGGAAATATCGAATTTTTACTGGACACCCTGTCAGCCGTTTCCGAAAACCCACCGCGGCTTTTTATTCAAACGGGCAGTTGGTTCGAATACCAGCAAACCACCGAACAAAAACCCATAAACGAACAGACGGCCCTGTTAACCCGCTCTTTGTACGGCAGTGCAAAGGCCGCCTCTTTCCTGATGGGCGTAGCTTCCGCGTATGCTCTGAGTATTCCGTTCATAACCCTGAGACTATTTCAGGTATATGGCCCGGGCGAACCCTCCCATCGGTTAATCCCAACGCTGCAGAAGGCCCTGACAAACAACGAGCCCATTGCTTTGTCGTCGGGCACTCAAATTCGCGATTTTCTATTCCTCTCAGATATCCTGGAAGCTTTCAAAGCAGCCATTTTGACACCGAATATGACGAAACATTCCGCCTACAACATTTGCACAGGTTGGCCAATTACCGTACGAGAAATGTGCGAGACTATCGCCGATCAGCTTGATGCTCCGGAAGATTTGTTAAGGTTTGGCGCGATTCCGGACAGATCGGATGAGGCGGAATGGGCAGTGGGCGATAACGATCTTTTTTGCCAAATGACAAATTGGCACCCGAAAGTTAAACTTAGCGAAGGCATAAACAAAATTGTTAACGCCAAAAAGCAATAAATTTTCCCCTTCGAAATGATTGTGATAGGGGCAAGAAACAGTATGGTTTGGTGTTATCTGACATTGGCACCTCTGCATCGTATTACTAACCATCAAAGGGTATAACGATTGTCCAAAAAACAGCTCATTTCGATTATCGTCCCGGTTTTTAATGAGGCCGAAAATATTCGTCCACTCTATGATCGGGTCAAGTCCGTCGTCTCTGAACTTAAAGATTTTTACGATTTTGAATTTGTTATCACAGACAATCATAGTACCGACGGATCCTTTGAAACCCTTAAAAAAATCTGCAAAACGGACGCAAGATTGCGGGTCTTTCGGTTTTCCAAAAATTTTGGTTATCAGAGATCCATTCTGACCGGATATGCCAAAGCCAAGGGCGATGCGATCATTCAACTGGACTGTGACCTCCAGGACCCGCCGGAAATGATATCCGAGTTTTTGGCGTTCTTCGAAAAGGGTTACGATGTAGTTTATGGCATACGCCGCAGCCGTCAGGAAGGCCGAATTATCAATTATCTGCGGTCGGTGTTTTACCGATTAATCGATAGATTAGCCGAGGATCAATTACCCCATCACGCCGGTGACTTTAGGTTGGTTTCCAAACGAGTCGTCGATGAGCTGAAACAAACCGACGACTTTCAACCCTATATCCGCGGGATGATCGCGGCGATCGGATTTAGTCAAACAGGCATTCCTTACGACCGTGGAAAAAGAGAAAGGGGGAAAAGCAAATTTTCCTTTTCACAGCTTCTTTCTTTGGCCCTGGACGGGATTTTATACCATTCCGTTGTACCCTTACGCATCGCCAGCCTTACTGCACTGGTTATGGCGGTCATTACGTTCATTGGCATTACCATCTATTTTGTAAGCAATTTATTATATGGCCAGGACTGGCCCGCCGGTTTTGCCACGACAACCATTTTAATCTTGTTTTCCATCACATTAAATGCCCTGTTCTTGGGAATTATTGGCGAGTATTTGGGACGAATCTATCAACAGGTCAAAAAGAGACCTGTCAGTATCGTCGAATCATCATTAAATGATGTCCCATAAATTTCAGTGACTGTGAAACCCTTTGGCAATGGGTAGCTGGCGGGAACTGTTGTATCGTTTACTGGAGAGACCTATTGACGACAAAAAGTGATCATCTGCGCCAGGAAATTTTAAATCTCGTCGAACAATTTGCGCGCGAAGAATTTCCGGAACAATCTTTTATTGCTGGAGAATCGCGAGTACCGGTGTCCGGACGGATTTTTGATGGCAGAGATGTAAGTTCACTGGTCGATTGTTCTCTGGACTTTTGGCTGACCGCGGGCCCTTATAGTGAAAAGTTTGAGCAAAAATTTAAAAGGCTTTTTGACCACAGGTGGGCGATGCTGGTGAATTCGGGCTCTTCTGCAAATTTGGTTGCGGTCTCTTCATTGTTATCGCCGCTTTTGGACGACAAACGTTTGCTCCCCGGTGACGAAGTGATCACCGTCGCGGCGGGGTTCCCGACAACCGTAAATCCGATTATCCAAAATGGCCTGGTTCCGGTCTTTGTTGATGTGGAAATACCCACTTACAATATTGATGCCAAATATTTACAAGAGGCACTGAGCCCGAAAACAAGGGCGATTGTTATCGCCCATACCCTTGGCAATCCGTTTAACCTCGAAGCGGTGAGCCAGTTTGCAAAAAAACATGATCTGTTTCTGGTTGAGGACTGCTGTGACGCCGTCGGGGCCGGTTACATGGATCAACCCGTCGGCTCATTTGGAGATTTTGCGACCGTAAGCTTTTATCCGGCCCATCACATCACCATGGGGGAAGGGGGATGTGTGCTCACCAGTAACGGCAAAATGAAACGGGCTGCATTGTCGATCCGTGATTGGGGACGGGACTGTTGGTGTGACCCTGGACAGGATAACACCTGCGGATTGCGGTTTGAGCAACAATTTGGCACTTTGCCGGCGGGATTTGATCACAAATATACCTATTCTCACATCGGATATAACCTAAAGCTGACCGATATGCAGGCGGCAATCGGTTTGACACAATTGGATAAACTCGATCAGTTTCACGCCGCAAGACAACATAATTTTGACGCCCTGTCCGAGGGGTTGGCGGATTTACAAGAATTTTTAATCCTTCCCAAGGCAACAGAAAACTCACAGCCCAGTTGGTTTGGTTTTCCTATTGCCGTCCGCGACGGTGCGCCGTTCAGCAAAAATCAGTTGGTACAGTATTTGGAAAACAAACTGATCGCGACGCGGATGTTATTTGCCGGCAATTTGATCCGCCAACCCGCCTACAAAGATGTTCATTATCGTAAAATCGGTGACTTACCAAACAGCGACTTTGTCATGACAAACGTATTTTGGGTCGGCGTGTATCCTGGTATAAACAGTGATATGATGACCTACATGATTTCCATATTCCATGAGGCTTTGTCTCCGGGGAAGGGCCTGCTTAAACGAATGGCCCTAATTTCCGATTGACAATTATCCGTTAATTTCAAATGCCCCAAATCGCTGTAACCTCCCGATCCTTTTCCCGCCATACCACCCTCCGCCAGGAACTTCTGGCTGTGTATCCCCATACAAAATTTAATGACGCGGGGACGTCCTTATCAGGAACGCAACTTATTACTTTTTTACAAGGCGCCGACCGCGCCATAACGGCCCTTGAAACACTGGATTCAGGGGTTTTTTCCGCCCTGCCGCAGCTGCGCGTCGTCTCCAAATATGGCGTTGGCGTTGATATGATCGATTTGCCGGCCATGCAGGACCACGGTGTTAAACTGGGCTGGACGGCGGGTGTTAACCGTCATGCCGTTGCTGAACTGACGGTCATGATGATGATCGCCCTGCTGCACCGTGTCCCAGAGGCCCAAAACGACGTCCGCGCCGGAAAATGGCAGCAAATCAAGGGCCGGGAATTGCGCAACAGAACTGTTGGTATCGTTGGGTGCGGGCATGTGGGTAAACTCGTCGGACACTATTTAAAACCTTACGGATGCCAGCTGCTGGTCCATGATCTGGTGGCCATGGACGATTACGCCAACGAAACCGGAGCCTTGCAAATAGAATTGGATGAACTGCTCCGGCGCGCCGAGATCATCACCCTGCATTTACCGCTCAATGCCTCGACCCGGCAAATTCTGTCGGCCGAACGGTTGACGACCGTGCGGCCCGATGCGGTGATCATCAACGCCGCACGTGGCGGCCTGATCGATGAGCAGGCCCTCAAGCGAATGTTATTAGAAAATCGTCTTGCCGGCGCCGGGCTTGATGTGTTTGCCGACGAACCGCCCGGGGACCGGGGCCTTATGGAACTGCCCAATGTAATGGTTACACCTCATATCGGCGGCAGCACGGAGGAAGCGGTTCTCAGTATGGGGCGTGCCGCCATTCGTGGGTTGAGCGACTTTGGCGACCCCTTGATCGTTGCCGCAGGCGCTTAAGCGTCAGTCGGGTTTGCGGGCCGACAGGAACCAGGAAAAACCGATCCATTTGCCAAGCCAAAGCTCCAAAGGCGATTGGATCGGCCAGGGTTCTCCATAAACCAACAGGCCACCGGGATGGGTTCCGTAGCGTTTGATCTGCCAGCTCCGGTATAAACGGCCGAGTTTCGGAATGAGGTAAAAATAAAAATCCGCCTTGCGCAGGGAGATGCCGACAAAGCGGCAAAACAGGGTTTGCATTTGTCTGGCCGAATAACAGCGGGTGATCGGATTCTCCACGGACTGCGGTTTTTTGCCGCCCCATTCCGTCGCCCGGCCCAACCAATTGTTTCCTGTCAACAGTTTGCCTTGCAGCAACCCGACGCAAAAAACCATATTTATCCAATAGTGCCACGAGGACTTGCAATAGAGCATGATAACGGCTTGTCCACCGGGCTTAAGGACCCGGTACACTTCACCGATGGCCTGTTCCGTATCCGGTGAGTGGTGCAAAACACCGTTGGAATAGACCAGATCAAACGTGCCATCGGCAAACGGCAGGTTTTCACCGTCCGATTGGACCGCCTGACAGCCTTTGGCATCGTCACCCATCATGCGAAATTTGGCATTTGTTGCGCGGGCCCGGTCAAAGGTTAAATCGACACTGGCCATAATCGCCCCGTATTTTGCCAGCAACGCCGAGTGCCCACCGGCACCCGGGCCGACTTCCAGAACCCGCAACCCCTTTAGATTTCCAAGGGAAATCTCAACCGTCGACATATGCCCACGAAATCTGAACATATCTTCCAGGTCATCAATACCGGCCATCAACTGGTCTCGGGTCAAAGTGCCGTCGACATCGTCGTAGAGGGATGTGTAAAGGGCCTTCCAGAATTTTTGAACATCCTGTTTGCGTACGGGATCGGGCATGGTAAGCAGTGCTAACGTTAGACAAAATATAGCTATCCTATATACATTTCCCGACGCCGATACTATAGGCGAATTTATTTGCATGGTTCGTAGCCTCACCCATGATCGCACCTCTTTTCCGTAAAATTCGACAGCTTTCCGGGGACCCCGTCCTGCGGCACTGGCTCTTCGGCCGGCTTTTCGGTCGTTGGCCCGGCGAACCAAGCTTTCAACCCCACCGCCCGCCCTATCTTCTGGGTCAACTTCCCTATGTGCGAGAAACCGGGTCAATCGACCTCAAATCCCGCCCTCTGGGAAACCCCGGCACGCCTCTGCGCATGGAACTTGCCGGTGTGAGCGTTGAGTTGGAACCGGGCAAAATACAGGACCTGTTTAACCGCGCGTTTGACGATATCGAGAGCCACCTGTCTTTGCATCGTTTCGCCTGGTTGAATGCAAATACCGCCCGTATGGATCCCCATTGGGTTGATGCCATTTGGTCGACGTGGTTTAAAAATTATAAAACCCCCGATAATTCCTGGGTTTGGCATCCCTACACGGCTAGTGAACGGGCGATAAATGTTTTAACATTTGCCCGCCGGTTTGGTTGGGCTGGAGACCAAAATTCCCTTAGGGACTGTCTGAGTGACCACGCGGCGGACATCGCCAGCAAACTCGAATATTTTGGCGACCACCATACCTCCAATCACCTGGCCAACAATGGCCGGGGCTTGTATCTCCTTGGTTTGTGGTTGGGCATGGAAACCGCGGCAGATCTGGGCGCGACGATCTTAATTGCCGAGGCCGAACGGATTTTCACCCCGTCGGGCCTGCTCCGCGAAGGATCGTCCCATTACCACTTGCTGTTGGCAAAAAATTACCGGCAGGTCCAGCTGGCGGCACAGGCTTATAACCGACCGGAAACGACACAATTGGCTGGGATCGCAAAGGCCGCGTTGGCCCATCAATCGTTTTTTTCGTTGCCCGGCGGGCTCCCACTGATCGGTGACATTTCCCCCGATTGCCCGCCCGATGCCGTCCTGCAACAATTGCCAAAACCCGCGACCAGTGTACAGCTGCAAAAGACCCTGGACGGCTGGACGCGATTTGACTGCGGCGATTGGGCTGGACTGTGGCACGCGGCAGCCGATGGTTGGTCACAAATGCCGGGACATGGACATCAGGACCTGGGCGGATTTGAACTGCATTATTCCGGTCAACCGCTGTTTATTGATTTGGGACGAGGTGCCTATGGCGAGACCGGTGATGCGGCCTTGTATCGATCCGCCAAATTTCACAATGGTATTACCATTGACGATCAAGACCCCTATCCGCCGAACAAACCCTACTATAATGGCCGGTTTCGATCCCTTGCCGGAGGCCCGGTTCCTAAAGTCACCTGCGCCGAAACTTCCCTTACCCTGTGCCATTCCAACGCCGCCCGTTACCGCTGTAACCGAACCTGGCAGTTTGACTCCGGGACCCTCTGTCTACGCGACACCGTCACCGGCCCCGGCTCACATATCATCACCCGACGGCTGCATACGCCCTTGCTACCGGAAGTTCAAAAGGAGGGCGTTTTGTTAAAGGGGACCGGCAGCCGTCAGTTCACTGTTCAATGTCCAGGTGCAGAGGTGACAATTCAACCCGTGACCCGGTGGCGGACCTACGGCTGTGGTACACCGGCCTACCAGATTGCGTTCTCAACCGATGCTCATTTACCTTTTTCGGGAGAAATTAAGGTGGACGTGATCAATCATGGCTGATGAGAGAGAAGGGTATGCCGACGTCAGTGTTATTATGCCGACCTATCAATCGGTGCCAACCATTGAACGAGCCCTAAAAAGTGTTGCAGCGCAGACTTTGCATCCACGGGAGATCATCATTTGCGACGACGGTTCGACGGACGGTACGGCCGACCTTGTCGAACACCTGAAGCGGCGGTTTTCAGACCTCACTATTCACCTATTGATTCAGAAAAACCAAGGTGCCGGGGCGGCCCGAAATCGCGCCATCGAAAAAGCATCCGGCCATTGGCTTGCTTTTCTCGATGCCGACGACACCTGGTTACCGGACAAACTCGAGCGTTCCTTCGAGGCTTTAAAGGCCAAGCCTTATGTTCTTATCGCCCACAATTATATTCAGGTCGCGCCTAACGGCGCAGAACGAAGAATCGATTGCACAACCCGTTATAAAGGTGCCACGAACCCACTGGACGCCCTCTATCGTTATGGATTTATCGCCACTTCAACGGTTGTCGTCAAAAGAGAAGCCGTTTTGGCTGTCGGAAGTTTTGATGAAACCTTGGCCACGGCGCAGGATTTTGACCTTTGGTTGAAGGTCCTATCCCGTGACGGTGCCCGGTTTGACCTGTTTGACTCAGCCCTAATGCGTTACGCGGTTAACCCGGCGGGAATTACCAGCCATACCAAAAGACGCCTGGATTGTACCCTTCGTGTCGCCGAACGGCATCACCTGTCCTTCGCAAGTTACCTGTTTCGTATCCTGGCCGTTCATTACGAGGCCCTTACTGCCTACCGAAAAGTCAGTCGGTTTGCCATGGGGATCTGGGTCCTTGTCCTATTGGTTGGCCGGTTGATGGGTGCACCTTTGAGGTTTAAATCAAGAAGTGACATTTCCCGACCCATAGCCGATTGGCTGGTGCTGTCCTTTGGGATATGGGTTGTCGGTGCCTTCGGCGCCTATATTTATCGTTTTAATCATCTGATTATCGCCTTTTATGAATTGGTCCTGGGTCTGTGACGGCATTGCTCATTTTACTTTTGCAAACCGCTGCCTGCATCGGCTTCGGAGCGTTTTCCCTGCGCCTTGCAGGGGTCTCAAAATTCCTGTTGTGGTCCGAGCGACTGGCCTGGAGTTTTATTTTGGGCATGGGTCTGTTGGGTTGGCTGGTCTTTTTTGTTGGCATTTTAGGTGCTTTTACCACCGGCCCCCTCGTTGGTACCCTCGGATTAGGTATTTGTGGCCTTTATTTCCTCGGTCGCCCTATTTCAATCGACGCAATTCATCTGTCCCTTATTGAACGCCTTCTGATTTCTCTCCTTGCCCTGGTTGCGGTTCTTGATTGTTTTGAAGGCATCGCCCCGCCGGCAGATGGCGATTCTTTGGCCTATCATTTTAATTTGCCAAAGGAATTTTTACGGGATCAAAAAATCACTTTCGTTGCCAGGGCCATCGATGGCGCTGTTCCCCTATTAATCCAGATGACCTACGTCCCCGTAATGGGATTGGGTGGTGAAAAAGCGCTGACCTTATGGACAATGATCTCAAGTTGGGGGGTCGCTTATTTTCTGTTTGTCCTGTGCCAACGCCACCTGGGGCGGACCTGGTCTCTTGCTCTCACCTTAATTTGGATGACCACACCAGCCGTGCTGTATGGCGGCGGATCCGGTCAGGTTGAGGTTCGCATCGCCGGGTTCGTTCTTTTGACCATCGCCGCATTAATGCGCGCCAAAGAAACCGGTCTGGCCCGTTACGTCGTAATCGCTGGTCTGGCTGCTGGAATGTTTGTCGGGGCAAAATATACCGGTCTTATGTTCGCTGCCGCCTGCGGATTTTATTTACTCCTGCTGCGCCAGTGGCCCAAACAAATGGTGGTTTTTGGTGTCACCTCTGTGGCGCTTGGGTTCCAGTGGTATTTTTGGAACTGGTTACATACGGGAGATCCGCTTTTTCCGGTACTGTTTGATCTCATCGGCCCGGACACTTACGGCTTTTGGAACGCCGAGCATCATGTTTTTTTTAAAATCCGGCATTTTGCCGCCGAAACCCATTTACCCAATACACCCCTGTGGATGGTCCTTTATCCTTTTATTTCCACCTTTGCCACTTCGCCAAAGTTTGATTCAGAGCGTGTCGGCCTTGGTCCGCTTTTGTTAATGTTGTTTCCGATGATTGCCTATGGCGTCTGGAAAATGCGAGCAAAGATCCCGGCAAGCCCGTGGTTGGGTCCAGCTATCGTCCTTTTGGTGTTTTATTCCGTGTGGTATTTAACCGGCAGTTCGCAGCGTGTTCGTCACCTGCTGCCAGTGTATCCCGTTCTTTTATTGCTCTGTGGGGTCGTCATTCGCAAAATCGACGACGACCGTCGCGTAAGGGTTCCCGTTCTGGTCGCTGGGTTTTTAACCATTGGATTGCAGGTCGCTGCGAACGGAGCGAGTTCCCTGAATTATCTTCGATATGTCATCCCTGGAGAGTCCCGTGACGCTTTTTTGTCCCGCAACGTTTCGGGTTACGCCGCCGTCGAATGGATTAATAGGAACTTAAAACCAACAGATCGTGTTCTGGTTGCCGATCGGCAACTGCTCTATTTGCTCAATACTCAAACCTATTTTGGCCATAATTTTGCTCAAATTGAAATTGATCTGTTATCAACACAGACCGATCCTGAACGATTTTACCGAGAGTTAAGAGAACAAAAGATTACTCATATTTTGAGTTTGCCCGAACCGCGCCAGGGTCACCCAGCGACGGCGGCTGCCGCAGGGTACGGCCTTTGGCGGCCGTTGCTGAAAATCAAGTGTTTAAAAATAATTGGCAACACGGACTTTCGGTTTGTTCGTTCGCGCAGCCTTACACCTCCGGCAGCCAGCGACCGTCAACACCTCATTCTTGAACTGGATACGGCTACCTGTCCGATAATCTGAGCGTCGCATGACGCATGAAAAATCCAATCCTTACGGCGTGAACACAAAGCTGGCTTGTTCCCGCCAACCCGGACGCCTATAAACGTCAATTTCCAGCCCTCGCGTCTAATCCGCGCCTACCGATAGAAGATACGATGATCACGATTTCGATTCTAATTCCCGTATATAACGAAGAAACAACGATACTTCAGATCCTTAAGAAAGTTAAGGCCGTAACGTATAAGGGGGTTCGGTTTGAAATTTTGGTCATCGATGATGGATCAAAAGACAGAAGCATCGAACTTTTGGAAGCCAATGCGACCCTATATACAAAGCTCCTGAAAATGCCTGTAAATGGCGGTAAGGGGGCTGCCGTTAAGGCTGGTCTTCAGGCGGCGACAGGCGATTATATTCTGTTCCAAGACGCGGATCTCGAATATGACCCGACCGATTATGTAAAACTGCTGTTCCCGGTGATGGAACACGGCGCAGATGTCATCATGGGCAGTCGATTCATTGCGCCTGAGTGTATACGTGTCTCCTATTTCTGGCACAAAGTCGGAAACCGATTAATCACATTTATCTTCAACATTCTCAACAATACAACTTTCACAGATGTCTACAGTTGTTATTTGATGTTCCGCCGAGAACTTGTCGACCCGGGTGATCTCAAAACCATGGGTTGGGAACAACATGCCGAAATTCTGTCGATCGCAGTCGACCGAGGTAAAGTTTTTTATGAAGTTCCCGTGAGTTATCACGGTCGGACCTATGAAGACGGCAAAAAAATTCGCGCCCATCATACAATTGCCGTGGTCTGGACGATGTTCAAACGACGATTGTTCCGATAAGTCGCCAGTTCACATTAGAAATAGCCCAGATAAATGACGTCTCCCCATACTTACGAAGGTCACGACTTAACTGTACTGGCCGATCTGCCCAATTATTACGGCTGGATTGTCGAAATCTTTCGCCCCTGGGTAACCGGTCGAACCATGGAAATCGGCACCGGCATTGGAACCATTTCGCGGCAGATATTTGACCATGCGGAGGAATTAATCCTGGTTGAACCGTCGTCTCATTTAACGGCTCTGATTCCGGATTCAATCACAAAGGACCCTAAAGTATCGATCTATAACGAAATGCTGGAGACACATCTTCCGCAGGTGGCCGACGGATATTGCGACACAATCATAATGGTCAATGTTCTGGAACATATTGAGGATGACGGAACCGCCCTTGAATCCTTATATCGGGTCCTTAAACCCGGCGGCCACCTGCTGCTTTTTGTCCCGGCATTACAAATATTATTTAGCGAATTGGATCGACACCATGGACATTTTCGACGTTATCATCTCTCACCACTTGAATTTAAACTGAATACCCATGGGTTTAAAATCCGGGACAAACGTTATTTTGATTTTGCCGGCGTTCTTCCCTGGTGGTTAATTAATACCCTGGGGAAAAAAACGGATTTTGATCCGGCAATGGCGGCTATCTACGACAAATATATTGTTCCGGTAACAAAAGTGTTCGAAGGGTGGTTTAGACCACCGTTTGGAAAAAATATACTCATTGTCGCAGAACGGCCTGTTGATAAATCTGAATAGAAGGGAATTATTTTATGCCTGTAAAACCGGTTACCGAAGAAGAAAAAGCAACCTGGCCCGCGCACGGGGTCATCAAACTGGAAAATCCATTTGTCGATGCGCGCGGTAAAATTCGTCCCCTCGTCGACATGATGATGGAAAGCGCCGTAATGATTGAATCCGTTAAGGGTTCCTTGCGGGCCAATCATTATCACAAAACGGATTGGCACTATTGTTATGTGGTCTCCGGCGCCATTGATTATCACCATCGCCCAACGGGAAGTGATGCAGCGCCGCAAATCATCCAGGTCAAACAAGGCGAGATGGTTTTTACCCCGCCGCTGGTCGACCACGGGATGACATTTCCTGAAGATACGGTGTTTCTTACATTGTCCAGAAACCCGCGCGACCAGGAATCCTACGAACAGGATGTGGTCCGGGTCGATATGATGGCGTCAGAAGGGCTGACGTCCTGGAAACCCGGTGACCCCACGGGAGATCAGCAGGACGGATCCGAATAATATGGTTGTTGATTGCCATCGCCGGACGACCTGCCGCCTGTGCACGAGCTCTGATCTTGAAGAAGTTCTCAGCCTGCATCCGACGCCGCCGGCCAATGCTTTTGTAACCGCAGATTTGGTCGGGTCGGAACAGGCGCTGTTTCCCCTGGACGTTTTTTTCTGCCAAACCTGTGGCCATGTCCAGCTGTTGGATGTTGTTAATCCAAAAGTGTTATTTGAAAATTATGTTTATGTGTCCGGCACATCGCCGGTTTTTGTAAAACATTTCGAAGACTATGCGAACGACGTCGTGAACCGCTATCAACCGCCCAAGGGCTCTTTGGTTTTTGATATCGGTTCCAACGACGGAACCCTTTTGAGTTTTTTCAGAAAAGCCGGGCAAACGGTTCTCGGGATTGATCCCGCAAAGGACATCGCCAAGGATGCAACGGACCGGGGCATCGAAACCTACTGCGACTTTTTTACACCCGACCTTGCAAAAGTCATTAAACAGAAACACGGCCCGGCCCATATAATTACCGCAAACAATGTTTTTGCCCATGCCGATGATTTGGCAGGCATTGTCACCGGAATTCGTCACCTGCTGGCACCAGACGGTGTTTTTGTATTCGAAGTTTCCTATCTGGTGGACGTTTTTGAGAAAACACTTTTTGATACAATTTATCACGAACATGTGGCCTACCATTCCGTCAAGCCCCTACAGGCCTTTTTTGCCAGCCAGGGGCTTGAACTGATAAGTGCGGAACGCATTGACAGCCATGGGGGCAGCCTGCGCGGCGTGGTACAATTAGCCAGCGGACGTCATCGCCTGCAGTCATCTGTTTCTAATCTCATTGCCTTGGAATCGGCTTTGGGCTTGGATCGTTCTGATACTCTTCAGGCATTTGGCGACAAAATTGACACCATAAAATCCCAACTAACGGATCTTCTTCACCGCCTCAAAGCGGAAGGAAAGTCCATTGCCGGGTTTGGCGCTCCGGCCAAAGCGACGACGTTGATGTATCACTTTGGAATTGGTCCGGATCTTATCGATTTTATTGTCGACGATAGCCCCCTGAAACAAAATCTATACGCGCCAGGACTGCATATTCCTGTCCTGCCGTCGCAGGCAATTTATGATAATAAACCCGATGCAGTGGTGATCTTGGCCTGGAATTTTGCCGAACCCATCATGGCAAACCATCAAAAATATTGTGAAAATGGCGGCCTGTTTATCGTCCCCCTGCCGACCGTATCAATTCATGACCACATCGGTGACGGATAGGGCATACTCAATTACACGTTGCCGGCGAAATTGTTTGTACATTAGAGCGTATCTTCCCTACTTAGATATACTGAGATTGAATACGGGCCCCTCCCGACAGGAGAAGGCGCGCAGGCGATGTCCCTTCCTTGTCGGAGACCCGGACGCGCTGTCTCAGTGATTCCAATTAGGGAAGATACGCTCAAGGACAGTGTATTGCGTTTGAAACAACAAGCCGAACCTAATATACAGTCCCTGGCACTGCCGCACATTTCATATTCAAATAAAGAGACCCCACTCATGACCGAATTTCTGCTGCAATCTGATATCTCCGAAATTGTCGATCGTTTAGGCGATGACGTTCAAAACTTTAGCGGAAAAACGGTCTTGTTAACCGGCGGGCGCGGTTTTCTGGGCAGGTACTTCATGGAAGTATTTGGTGCTTTAAATCAGGGTTCCCTTGAAAAACCTGTCAAACTCGTCGCCCTCGACAATATGATCACGGCGGGCAAGGAAGGGGCGGTCATACCTGATCTGCCAAATGTTACATTTGTGAATCATGACGTCGTCAAAGATTTTGCGTGGGAAGGTGAATTGGACTACGTCATCCACGCGGCAGGTATTGCGTCGCCTTATTATTATCGAGCCTATCCGCTGGAAACCCTGGAAGTTGCCATCACCGGCACGCGCAAAATGCTGGAGCTTGCCGAAACTCATGATGCGCGGTTTACTTTTTTCTCGTCCAGTGAAATATATGGCGATCCTGATCCCAAACACGTGCCCATGGCCGAGAGTTATCGAGGGAACGTCTCGTGTCAGGGACCTCGGGCCTGCTATGACGAAAGCAAACGCGTTGGCGAAACCCTTTGTTATATTTTCCATAACACCAAAGGAACCCACACAAATACCATCCGGCCGTTTAATGTTTTCGGCCCGGGGATGCAGGAAACGGACTACCGGGTTTTGCCTAATTTTGCCAGTCGCATTAAAGGCGGACTGCCCCTGCATGTATACGGCACCGGCAATCAAACCCGCACTTTCTGTTATATAACCGATGCCATCGTCGGATTTTTACTGGTTGTTCTCAAGGGCGTTGCCGGCGAAGCTTATAATATCGGAAATCCCGATCCGGAGATTTCCATGGTTGATTTGGTCAAACGAATCGAGACCGTATCGTCCAGGCAAGTCTCCTATGATGTCGTTGAATACCCCGACAGTTACCCGGCGGACGAACCGAATCGACGCGCACCAGATATACGCAAGGCGCGCATTCAATTGGATTTTGACCCCAATGTTGATCTCGATGATGGCCTTCAACGATTTCTTGACTGGTCTGATAAGACCTACACGGGTTCCCAATAGGGGAGATAGGTTGATTTGACTAACGCCCAGGCGATCCATCCCGTAATTCTTTCCGGCGGTGCCGGAACCCGGCTATGGCCGGTTTCACGCCATTTAAAACCAAAACAGTTCCAACCCATCGCGTCGCCGGTATCTCTGCTGGCAGAAACCATTGAGCGCCTTAACGATCCTCGTTTTCTTTCGCCGACGGTTGTCTGCAGTGAAGACCATCGGTTTTTGGTCGCTGAAGAGTTTCGCGCTGCCAACAAACCGGCCGCGGCAATTATCCTCGAACCTGAACCACGCAATACGGCGCCGGCGATCGCCGCAGCGGCGTTTCACCTGTCCAGATCCCAACCGGATGTTCTGCTGGCTGTTTTCCCGTCGGACCACGTCATTGGTGATCTTGCATCGTTTTATAAGGCCATCGATAGCGCCACAAAAGCCGCCTTGAGCGGCCAGTTGGTGACCTTTGGTATCACCCCAAACCGGCCTAATACCGGATATGGTTATATCCAGGAGGGACCGGCCTTTGCGGACATTGCCAGAGTACATACCGTGCGGCGGTTCGTCGAAAAACCCGACCTGCAAACGGCCACGGCCTATCTGCAGGAGGGTTCTTACACCTGGAACAGTGGCATGTTTATGTTCCGGGCATGCGATTTCCTGCAAGAACTTAAAATCCTCGCCCCCGAGATCTATGAGCACAGCCGCCTGGCAACCGATCAAATGATCGAAGAAAACGGTTTCTTAAAACTGGACGCAACCGCTTTTGCTGGTGCTCCTTCCACCTCAATGGATTATGCGGTCATGGAAAAAACCCACCGTGCCGTGGTCGTTGCCGCTGATTTCGGATGGAACGATGTCGGCTCGTGGGCGTCGTTACACGAAATCGGCACGCCGGATCAACAGGGCAACGTAACAACCGGCGATGTCGTACTTTATCAAGCGAAAAACTCCTATGTCCGAAGTGACAAACAATTGATCGCCGCCGTAGGCATCGAAAACCTGGTGGTTGTGGCGACGGATGATGCAGTTTTGGTCGCACCCCTGGACCGCGACCAGGATGTGCGTGGCGCTGTTGAGGTCCTTAAACAACAAGGGCGGGCGGAAGCCATCGCCCATTCGCGGGTGTTCCGGCCCTGGGGGTCTTATCAAAACCTGCTGGTCGACTCCGATTATCTGGTCAAGGAGATCATCGTTAATGCCGGTGCCAAATTAAGTTTGCAATACCATAACCACCGGGCGGAACATTGGGTTGTTGTCGAAGGCCGTGCCCGGGTCACCAATGGTGAAAAAAATTTTGATCTTACGGTGGATCAGTCGACTTACATTCCCGTCGGAGTCACCCATCGATTGGAAAACCAGGGGACGACGCCGTTAAGGATGATGGAAGTCCAAGTGGGGCCGGTTATCAGTGAAGAGGATATCGTTCGCGTTGAAGATGACTTTGGTCGAACCTAATAGGGGTATTTACCCATAGGGGCATTTCCTAGCGGTTTAAGATCGGATATAAACCCACCATGAATTGGGGTTTTATTGCCGGTCTTTTTTTTATCCTTAGCCTGTGCAGCTTTGTTCTGAGCAAAGCGGTAATTGCATACCTTTGCCGTCACGCTCTGTTCGATGTGCCAAATGATCGATCAAGCCACGACATTGCCACCCCAAGGGGAGGCGGTATCGCCTTTGTCGCCGTCCTATTAGGGGGGTTTGGGATTTGTGGCCTGACCGGCCTGATGGCCAGCCAAACCGCCCTGCATCTGATTGCTATCACGTTGTTTTTGACCACCGTCTCCTGGCTTGATGACCTTCGAAACCTCGGCCCGTTGATCCGGTTTGGCTCCCACACAGGTGCCGTTATTGCGGCATTGGCCCTTGAAATTGTTTCGGGTCCGTTTTTTGCCGGCCTTTTGCCATCGACGTTTGAATTAATGCTGATTGGCATCGGCTGGGTGTGGTTTATCAACCTGTTCAACTTTATGGACGGAATTGACGGTTTGGCCACCAGCGAAACCATCGCCATTGGTTTGGGCGGCACCCTCCTGGTGGTTGTTACCGACGCCGAGCCTTCGCTTGCTATTGCTTGCCTGATCCTGGTCGCCGCAGCCCTCGGTTTCCTTCCGCACAACTGGCACCCGGCAAAAGTATTTATGGGCGATGTGGGATCCATACCTTTGGGTTTTCTGTGCGCCTGGGTATTGTTGTCGCTGGCGTCGATGGGTATGGGACCGGCAGCTTTGATCCTGTCCCTGGTGTTTTTTACGGATGCAACCTTGACATTATTTAGACGCCTTGTGCGGCGCGAAAAAATATGGCAGGCCCACCGCCAGCATTTTTATCAACAGGCCGTTCAACGGGGCATGACTCATGGGCAAGCGACATTTGGTGCCTGTATGGCCAACATCTGTCTAATCGGGCTGGCCCTCTGGTCGACCCAAGGGCACGAAGTGGCTGCCATAATGACGGCATTTTTAATTGTCGCCGCCTTGTTTGTTTTTTATTTGAAATTTCCGGTCGCGCGCCCGTCACAAGACATCTGTCCATGAAAATTTTATTTCTGACGGAAAATTTTCCCCCTGAAACCAATGCTGCGGCTACCCGGGTCTATGAACGGGCTCTGTATTGGGTAAAAGACGGGCATCAGGTTACCATCATCACGTCCGCACCAAACTTCCCCCAAGGCAAATTACACGACGGATGGCAGAACCGCTGGCATCAGGTGGAGATGCGCGAAGGAATCCGGGTGGTTCGGGTAAAGACCTACATTGCCGCAAATCGCGGAACCACCCGTCGCACTCTGGATTTTGTCAGTTTTATGATAACAGCGGTGAGTGCCGGATTGTTCGAGAGACGCCCGGAGGTGATTGCAGCGACCTCGCCACAGTTTTTTGCCGCCGTCGGCGGCTGGATGTTAGGTGCCCTTCGGCGGATCCCGTTTGTTTTTGAGTTGGGCGATTTATGGCCGGCATCAATCGTTGCGGTTGGTGCCATGCGTCCAAGCCTGGCCCTGCGGATGCTGGAAAAACTCGAGCTTTTTTTATATCGACGCTCAGCACGGGTCGCCGCATTGACCAACGCCTTTCGAAAAAACCTCGTGGACCGGGGTATCGATGCGGCCAAAATTGATGTTGTGATCAATGGCGTCGATCTTTGGCGTTATGCCCCCCAGCAGCGTGATCGGCAGCTGGCGGATCAATGGCAGTTGACCGATAAATTTGTTCTGGGCTATGTCGGGACCCATGGCATGGCCCATGGCTTAACCAACGTCCTGGATGCCGCCGAACTTTTGCAAGATCGCCACGATATCCGGTTTGTGCTGGTTGGTGACGGTGCCGAACGGGCCGCTCTGATCGAACGGGCAAACGCGCAAAACCTAAAAAATGTTGTTTTTTTGCCGCCCCAGCCCAAGGACATGATGCCAAAAATCTGGAGTTTGTGTGACGTCGCCCTGGTTCACCTTAAGAATACACCGGCCTTTGCCGAAGTGATCCCGTCCAAAATGTTCGAAGCCATGGGCATGGGTTTGCCCCTGTTAATGGCCCTTCCCGCGGGTGAAGCCAGCGCCATTTTAACCGCCGAAAACGCCGGTCTCCATATTCCGCCGGAGGACCCAACGGCCCTGGCCGACGCTGCAAAACGGTTGTGCGATGACCCGCTGTTACGCGATCGGTTACGCCAAAACAGTCTGGCCGCCGCCCCCCGTCACAGCAGAGAGACGCAAGCCCGCCAAATGATCGACGTCCTGGCTGCGGCGGCACGACGGACGGCGAGGACCGCGCAAGGTGACGTCAAATGAAAGTATTGGTGACCGGTGCGTCGGGTTTTGTCGGTCGCGTCCTTTGCCAAACCCTCAGCCAGCGCGGCCATTTGGTAACCGCCGCCCTGAGATCGCCCCAAACCCCGCCGGTTGATGGCGTTTGTTCGTCGGTAGTGGTTGGCGACATAGGTCCCGATACGCGATGGTCACAGGCCCTTGCCGGCCAGGACTCGATCATCCATCTGGCCGCTCGGGCCCACGTTATGAACGAACCAACTGGTGACCCGGAACGGTTTTACCGGCAAATAAATGTTGAGGGAACCCGATGCCTCGTCAAGCGGGCAAAAGTCGCCAGCATTTCACGCCTGGTATTTATGAGCTCCGTTAAAGTCAATGGCGAGGAGACGACCGGCCACGCCTTTTCCGAACGCCTGCCGGCCGAGCCCAAAGACGCCTATGGTCGAACCAAATGGGCCGCCGAGCAGATCATCACCGGCGATCCGGATATGCGGGGCACCATTATACGATCTCCCCTGGTTTACGGTGCCGGCGTAAAGGGGAATTTTTTAAAGCTCCTTAGAATATCCGCCAAGGGCCTGCCCCTGCCTTTGGGATCGATCAAAAATCTACGCAGCCTGATATATGTGGAAAACCTGGTTGATGCCCTGGCCCAGTCACTGACCAACGACAGGGCCATCGGTCAGACTTTTTTGGTCAGTGATGGCGAGGATATATCAACGCCTGAGTTGTTCAGACGGGTTGCCTCCTTACAACACAAACCCAACCGGATCTTTTCCCTTCCCGTCGGTTTTTTAACAACAGGCGGGCACCTGTTAGGCAGATCCAACGTCGTTCAACGGCTTTGCGGTTCGCTCCAGGTCGATACCACCTATATCCGTCAACAGTTGTCATGGAAACCGCCCCATACCCTGCAACAAGGGCTTGAAAAAACAGTCGATTGGTTCCAAAACCAAGCGGAACCAAAGATCTTTTAAGGGCACCATGAAAAAGTCAATCCTTCACCGCGGCCAAATTGCCTATGCCCATGATCTGATAATGGCGGTCGCGTCCTTTTGGTTCGCCATTTATTTGCGTCTATCCGGCGATTATGTGCTCCTTGCCCTCGATACCCTGATTCCCATTTGCGCCATGTTTACCGGCATATGTGCTGTGGTTTTTTGGGTTTCCGGCCTCTATCGCGGCGTTTGGCGTTACGCCTCAATCACTGATTTGTGGGCGATCATCAAGGCCGTTTCTTTTGTCATCCTGATTTTTGCATTCATCATGTTTTTATGGACCCGGCTGGAAACCTTTCCCCGATCCGTATTGGTTATCAACTGGTTTATTCTCATGGTCATGCTGGGCGGGCCTCGGTTTGTTTATCGGCTGCTCAAAGATCGCCGTTTCGATCTGAGTTCCGGTACACAAGAGGCGCAGCAAATCCCCGTACTGTTAGCCGGGGCCAGCGATGGTGCCGAACTGTTTATCCGTTCCCTGCGGCAAAATGAGGATTTCAGTTACCGGGTTGTTGGTATCGCCTCAGAAAACCGGCAACGGGTCGGCCTTGAGATTCACGGCATTCCGGTTCTTGGAACGCTTGAAAATCTGGCGCTGATTACGGCCCAGCTCAGCGATTCGGATCAGCCGCAGCGGATCATATTGACCAAAGACAACATGGCTGGAAGCGTCGTTCGGTCAATCCTGGATCAGGCCAATAATCTGGGTCTCACTTTGGCCCGTATGCCAAAACTCACAGATTTTAAAGCCGGCATTTCCGATCAGATGGAGATCCGGCCGGTCGATGTGGAAGATCTTTTGGGGCGCGCGCAAACACCTTTGGACCGGAACGCCATGCGGCGGTTAATCGGTGGTAAAAAAGTCCTGGTCACGGGTGCCGGTGGCAGCATTGGCAGCGAATTGGTTCGGCAGGTTTGCAGTCTTGATCCCGGGTCCATAACACTTATCGAAAACTCCGAATATGCGCTTTATACGATTGATCTGGAAGTCGCCCAAACCTGGCCGAGCCTCAAGCGTCAGGCAATCATTGCAGATGTGCGGGACGGCGGACGGGTCCATGCGATCCTGAAATCCCATACATCCGATCTGGTTTTCCATGCGGCGGCGCTTAAACATGTGCCCTTGGTGGAGGCCAATGTCTGTGAGGGGCTGGCAACCAACGTCATCGGTACCCGTAACGTTGCGGACGCCTGTGTGGCCGCCAAGGTTTCGACGATGGTCGTGATTTCAACGGATAAGGCGATCAACCCAACAAACGTAATGGGGGCGTCGAAACGCCTCGCTGAAATTTATTGTCAGGCCCTCGATTTGGATCAAGTTGATGCTTCGGCAACGCATTTTGTCACGGTGCGTTTTGGAAATGTATTGGGCTCCACCGGGTCCGTCGTACCGCTGTTCCAAAGCCAACTGGCGAAAGGCGGCCCGCTGACGGTCACTCACCCGGATATGACCCGCTACTTTATGACAATTCGTGAGGCCGTTGAGTTGATTCTGCAGTCGTCAACCATGGTTTCACGGGCCAGTGCCGGCAACCAACAGGGAAAAATATTCGTTCTCGACATGGGCGATCCCATTCGGATTATCGATTTGGCCCGGCAAATGATCCGCCTGGTTGGTAAACAACCGGATCGGGATGTGGAAATCGCAATCACCGGTATACGGCCCGGTGAAAAACTGTTTGAAGAGATTTTGCACGATGACGAGAATTTGGTAAAAACCGAGGCACAGGGGATTTTGCTGGCGGCACCAAGAACCACCGCGTTGCCGGAAATTACAGACGCCATAGATCGGCTAACGGATATTTGCGCCCGCGGCGATGTGACGGCGGCTCTGGAGATTATTAGACAATTTGTTCCCGAGTATCAGCCGGTCAACACCCCAGCCGCGCCACACCCGACCCTCCCCGTCCCCTAATTCATCTTCCCAACCAGAGATCATATAATGACAAATTCCATTAAACGAGCCCTTATTTCCGTTTCCGATAAATCGGGACTTATCGAGTTTGGCCTGTTTTTAAGCCAGAACGGGGTCGAAATTCTGTCGACCGGCGGATCCGCAAAAACCTTGCGTGATGCCGGTGTGGCGGTGATCGAAGTATCTGATTTTACCGGGTTTCCGGAAATTATGGATGGTCGTGTTAAAACCCTGCAAGCGAAAATTCACGGCGGCCTGTTGGCTGTTCGCGATAATCCGGAACACAACAAAGCCATGTCGGATCATGACATCCACAATATCGACCTGCTGGCTGTTAATCTCTACCCCTTTGAAGCAACAACGGCGGCCGGCGCGGATTTTGATACTTGTATTGAAAATATTGATATTGGCGGGCCCGCGTTGATCCGCGCAGCGGCAAAAAACCATAAATATGTGACCGTTGTGGTCGACCCTGAAGACTATGCCGGCGTCATCGAGGAAATGAAATCCAGCGGCGGCACTACGAGCGAGGCGTCTCGTAAAATCTACGCGGCAAAAGCTTACGGGCGCACCGCAACCTATGATGCGGCCATATCGAGTTGGTTTAATAGCGAAACCAAACAGACTTTTCCACCCCGTATAGCGCTTGCCGGTCAACTCAAACAACGCCTGCGTTACGGCGAGAATCCCCACCAGGAGGCGGCATTTTATTCCAATGCCGAAAACCGGCCCGGCGTCGCAACCGCCACCCAATTACAGGGCAAAGAACTCAGTTTTAACAATTTGAACGACACCGATGCCGCCTTTGAATTGGTCGCCGAATTCACCGACGGCCCAGCCTGCGTGATCGTCAAACATGCAAACCCCTGTGGCGCGGCCATAGGCGATGATTTAAGCAGCGCCTATGGCCGTGCCCTGGCCTGTGATACGGAAAGTGCCTTTGGCGGGATCATCGCCTTTAACCGCACCTTGGACGGTGCCACGGCCGAACAGGTGGCCCATTTGTTTGCCGAAGTTGTGATTGCGCCAAAAATTGATTTGCAAGCCCGGGAGATCCTGTCGGCAAAGAAAAACCTGCGCGTTCTGGTGACCGGCGGATTGCCCGACCCAACAACAACAGCACCAACCATCCGCACTCTGGCCGGCGGTTATTTACTTCAGGAGCGCGACAATCAAATCCTCAATGAACTCAATGTTGTAACCAAACGCGCGCCATCGCCGGCAGAAATGGCAGACCTGCGATTTGCTTTTATTGTTGCCAAACATGTCAAATCGAACGCCATCGTTTATGCAAAAGACGGAGCCACCGTCGGCGTTGGCGCTGGCCAAATGAGCCGAATCAATGCGTCCCGCATCGCCGCCTGGAAGGCCAGCGATGCGGCGAAAGTTGCCGGCGACGCCGTGTCCTGGGCGGTCGGCTCGGTTGTTGCCTCAGACGCGTTTTTCCCGTTTGCTGACGGCCTGTTGTCGGCCGCTGAAGCCGGTGCCACTGCGATTATTCAGCCGGGCGGATCCATACGCGACGACGACGTTATTGCCGCCGCCGACGCCCAGGGCCTGGCTATGGTGTTTACCGGCATGCGACATTTTCGCCACTAACGACAGCACCGCACCCGCTCAGGTGTTGCGGCCATAACTTGCAGAAAAGCCGGTGTTTGACGAACAAACACCGGCTTTTTTTGTGGGGATCAAGAACCGGGCTTCACCCCATACCCAATCGTTGCGCGATGCCATTTCCGTAGGCCGCGTCGGCAGCCCTGAAATGCCCCAGTTGCCGTTCAATTATATCTGACGGGACACCTTGCATGGCACCGGCAATTGTATCCATCAGCCGTTCCTGTTCATGGGCGGGCAGGATCCGGAACAGGTTGCCGGCTTGGGTGAAGTCGTCATTATCCTGGCGGTGGTCATAGCGCTCAGCGTCTCCACTCAATGCGAGAGGTGGTTCCTTCGCCGACGGGTGTTCGAGCGCTCCGCCAAAGCTGTTCGGCTCATAATTAACGGACCCACCGCCATTGCCGTCGAACCGCATGGCACCGTCGCGTTGATAATTATGCACCGGACAGCGCGCCGCGTTTACCGGCAAATGCTGGTGATTGGCCCCGACCCGGTAGCGTTGGGCGTCGCCATAGGAGAGAATCCGCATCTGCAGAACCTTGTCGGGACTGAACCCGATACCGGGCACAATATTAGCCGGTGTAAAAGCCGCCTGCTCCACTTCAGCAAAATAGTTTTCCGGATTACGGTTGAGCTCCAGGCTGCCCACCTTGATCAGCGGGAATTCCTTGTGCGGCCAGACCTTGGTCAGATCAAAGGGATTGTAAGGCGTCTCAAGGGCCTGAGCTTCGGTCATGATTTGCACCTTAAAGGTCCATTTCGGGAAGTCACCACGGTCGATCGCTTCAACCAGATCCCGTTGATGGCTTTCCCGGTCGGCGGCAATCGCTGCCGCCACATCCTCGTTGGAATTCACCCTCTGACCCTGTTCCGTCTTAAAATGGAACTTCACCCAAAACCGTTCCCCGTCGGCATTTATCAGGCTGTAGGTATGGGAACCATATCCGTTCATGTGGCGATAGGATGCCGGTTGGCCCCGGTCAGACATCAATATGGTAATCTGATGCAAAGCTTCCGGGGCATGTGACCAATAGTCCCATTGGGCCGTTGATGATCGCAGGTTGGTTTTTGGGTGCCGTTTCTGGCTGTGAATGAAGTCCATAAATTTATAAGGGTCGCGCAGGAAAAACACCGGCGTGTTATTACCGACAATGTCCCAATTGCCCTCTTCCGTATATATTTTCAGGGCAAAACCACGGACGTCACGTTCCGCGTCCGCCGCACCTTTTTCGCCGGCAACGGTGGAAAATCGCAAAAAACAATCCGTTTTCTTGCCGATCTGAAGAACCTTTGCTTTGGTATAGGCGCTCAGGTCTTCGGTGATGGTCAGTTTTCCGTAGGCGCCGGAGCCCTTGGCGTGGACAATCCGCTCGGGGATACGTTCCCGGTTGAAATGCGCGTGTTTTTCAAATAGCTGCCAATCCTGTGCCAGCAATGGGCCTTGGGGGCCGGCCGTTAAACTGTTTTGATTATCTGCTATGGGGCTGCCGTTGGCAGCCGTCATGATTGGACATTTACGCATCACCTGGGCTCCTTTGTCTGTTTCGTTTGCGGGGGTCAATGGGCACAGATTAAAAGTAATATTGTAATCCGTAAAATTGATTGTTATTATGATTACAATTAGTTTTACCGATAATTAAACATCAAGGATTTTCATGAACATCCGGGATTTGCGTTATCTGACGGCGGTTTGCGATGAGCTGCATTTTGGCCGGGCTGCGACCAGATGCCATATTTCCCAACCGGCCCTGAGCGGTCAAATCCGGAAATTGGAAGATTTTTTGGGGGTCACTTTATTTGAACGGACCAATCGAACGGTCCAGGTTACGCCCATTGGACGGCGGATCATCGACCAGGCGCGCCACCTCCTTAAAATCTCCGACGACATCATCGCCACGGCCCAATCGGCACAGTCACCTTTTTCGGGCACCTTTCGACTGGGCATGATTTCAACCATCGGCCCTTATCTGGCACCCGTCGTATTAGCGACCATCCGAGAACATTTGCCTGATTTGTCGGTCATTCTGGTAGAAAGCCTAACAACCGATCTGGAAGCCCGTCTTGTCGCCGGTGATTTGGACGGCGCGATCCTCGCGACCTCCCCTCTTGAAAGCCAATTGACTGCCGTCAGTCTTTACGAAGAACCGTTCTGGGTGGCGCTTGCCAATCACCATCCGCTGGCGGCAAAATCATCCATTTTCCTGGACGAACTGTCGCACGACGAATTGTTGTTGTTGGCCGATGGTCACTGCCTGCGCGATCAGGTTCTCGATGTTTGTCATCGGACAACCGACAGTACCCATACCAATACGCTTGAAACCAGTATTGAAACCCTGTTGTCGCTTGTTGCTGCGGGCGAGGGTATCACTCTGGCACCGGCGTTAACCCTGTACGACAATCGAAACCGCAAGGGGTTAACTGTCCGCCCTGAAGCGTCGGGCACCGCCGGACGACGGATTAGGCTGGTTCACCGCAAAACCTTTCCTCGGCCCGAAGTAATCACCCGTCTGGCGGCCCTGGTTCGCGAAACCGTGCCGGGTTCCCAGGTAACTCCCATTGATACATCGGAGTGATTGCCGCACGAACCGGATCTGGCGGGGGACATGGCCCGCGCGCCCTGACCTGTCGAGAAGGCCTCGTATCCGATCTCAGTCGATCCAATTGGGAAAGACACTCTTTAAAATGCGGGTTTAGTGGTTACCGACCAGGACTTCGCGCTTGCCGACCCGATTGGCCTCACTGACCACACCCTGTTTTTCCATGGTTTCGATGATCCGTGCGGCCCGGTTATAGCCAATTTGCAGATGTCTTTGAATAAAACTGGTGGACGCCTTGCCCTCGCGTGCAACCAGGGCCACAGCCTCATCATAGAGGGCATCGCCATTGTCGTCTTTGGCCTGGGAAGCGCCAAGGATCTGGCTCTCATCTTCAACGGTAATGTCATCAAGGTAAGCCGGTGAACCCTGGGATTTCAAATGTTTGACGATATCCTCGACGTCTTCGTCGGAAACAAAGGGCCCGTGGACTCGGGTGATTCGCCCGCCACCGGCCATGTAAAGCATGTCACCTTGGCCCAGCAGCTGTTCCGCACCCTGTTCGCCGAGGATCGTTCGACTGTCGATTTTCGACGTGACCTGAAAACTGATACGGGTTGGAAAATTTGCCTTAACGGTCCCGGTAATCACATCAACGGACGGACGCTGGGTGGCCATAATTAAATGAATACCGGCGGCTCGCGCCATTTGCGCCAATCGTTGAATGGCGGCTTCGACGTCTTTGCCGGCCACCAGCATTAAATCGGCCATTTCGTCAACCACAACGACGATAAAGGGCAACGGTTCCGTTGGCAGAGCCTGTTCTTCCATAATTGGTCGACCGTCATCGTCAAAACCGGTTTGCACTTTGCGGGTCAGGACTTCACCTTTTTTCGCGGCATCTTTGATGCGGACATTATAACCGCCAATGTTGCGGACACCGATTTGACTCATCATCCGGTAACGGTCTTCCATTTCCCGAACCGCCCACTTCAGAGCGACCACGGCCTTTGAGGGATCCGTGACAACCGGTGTCAGGAGGTGCGGTATGCCTTCGTAGACAGACAGTTCCAGCATTTTCGGATCAATCATGATGAATTTGCACTGGTTCGGTGTTAACTGATAAAGCAGGGACAGGATCATGGTATTCATGGCAACCGATTTGCCCGATCCGGTGGTTCCGGCAATGAGCAAATGCGGCATCCGCGCCAAATCCGCAGTGACCGGGGCACCACTGATATCCTTGCCCAGGGCGAGCGGCAGTTTACAACCCGATTTTTCGAAGTCCTTTGAGCCAATCAATTCCCGCATATAAACCATTTCGCGGTTTAAATTTGGCAATTCAATGCCAATGACATTTCGCCCAGGGACCACGGCAATGCGGACGGAGACGGCGCTCATAGAGCGTGCAATATCGCCCGATAGTCCGATGACCCGTGCGGTCTTGGTTCCCGGCGCGGGTTCCAGTTCATAAAGCGTTACGACCGGCCCGGGCCGAACTTTCACAATCTCCCCTTTGACGCCAAAGTCGGCCAATACACTTCCCAGGAATTTTGCGTTTTGTTGTAGAGCATCTTTGTTTAACTGCTCGACGGAAGGATTGGACTCTGGGGACTCCAGCAAATCCAGAGGCGGTGGTAAAAAGAGACCATCTCCCAGATTGAGTCGTCGCTGCCGGCTCGCCTTGGCTTTTTTGCTCTCTTGTGAATGTTCCCGTTTATCCTCAACCAAACCGGTTCTCTCGACGGCTGACTCTGACTCCGGAGTCTCCTGGCAAGCGGCAACTGCGTCCTCATCACCGACGGCGACACGGAAGTCAAGGTCATCACTCTGGTTATCAAAGGGTTCTGTTGTCGGGGCATCCGTCGCCGGGCCAGGTTTCAGGGACGGCGTTATTCTGGTTCGAAGTTCCGCACCGTGTTTTAACAAGGTGTTGGCGCTGGGGCCGATTTTTTTCAGAAGAAGGACGATTTTTAGCAAAGTCAGGGCCGTGCGTTTCCAGTCCTGGCGGCTCAACCCCATGGCCGTAATCCAAAAGATGACCCCAAAAAAACCACTGATGACGGCAATAAGCAGGGTTGAGATGTCGCTGTTGGCCAACGGGTCCCAGTTTACCAAACCGTCCATTAACAAGGTTCCGGTGAACCCACCCATTCGGGTCATTAACGGCCAGTTTTCGCTTACCGGTAAGGCGCTCAAGGTCATCGCATAAAACAGGCTCGCCGTTGCCAGGGCCAAGAACCGCGCGCCAAAGTGATGCAGAGGTCTGGCGCGGAGCAGGCGACCTCCCCACACAAATAATGTTATTACGGGAACGAAACAAGCGAACCCGAGCGATTGTAATGACAGATCAGCAACGATCGCGCCGGAGCGTCCCAACAGGTTCGCCGGTTCCACGAGACCGGCGCTGTTGAACGACGGATCCCCTGCTGAATATCCAAGAACTGCGACCGATATCCAGATCGCACCCAGGACCATAATGGCTCCCAGAACTTCCCGTCCCCGGTTTCGTAAAAATTCGTGGCCGCCTGGCGGCAATATTTTACCGCCACTAATGAAATTTAATACCTGTGTCATACCTTCTGGATACCCGGTAAGCGTTTAAAAGTGCTTAACAAATTACAATCGTCCCGTAATTCGAAGTATCCGTTGGTCTTGGGTTCACGGAATTTGGCAATAGACAAAATTAGGTATGAATAATTATCATTCACATTAAGGTATTCTCTCCAACTGCCCGAACGGCCGTGCTTTTTAAATTGCCGGCGGAAGAAAATGCGACACTCGCCATTTTCGGCATCGCCGCCAGACATCGGGCGTCAGCGATATGGTCTCGTCAACGCCGTTACCGGATATCCACTTTGTACGGGGCACCCCGCATTAACGGCTGGCGAAAAAAAATGTTTCCGCCATTTGTCCAAATGCCCGGTTTTCGCCCGTCTAGTAGATATCGGTGCCCAATGGCGCTAACATTTCAAAAGGAAGGAATACAACATGAATTATATGATGATGATCTTTGAATCTGACGACGCCATGGAAAGCCGCAATGGAGGACCCAATACCGAAGCCTATTGGGCCTCGTGGGGGGCCTATCACAGCGCCTTAACGGAGGCCGGTGTGATAACTGGTGGCAATGCGCTGCAAGGGAAACAGACTGCCACAACGCTTCGCATTACAGACGGCAAACGGCAGGTCCAGGATGGCCCCTATGCGGATTCCAAGGAACAACTTGGCGGATATATGGTTTTTGACTGCCCGGATTTAGATACGGCTCTCGATTGGGCGGCCAAATGTCCGGCCGCTGAATATGGGGCTGTTGAGGTCCGGCCCGTTCACAAAAGTGAATGAACGGAGCCGAACCAGTGAATTGTCCACATACCCGTGGGTAAATCCCAAGACCAGGATGTTGCTCGCGCCGCTGAACAGGCGGCGCAGCATTCCTACAGCCGACTGGTTGCTTATTTGTCGAGCCGTACCGGCGATCTTGCGGCGGCAGAAGACGCCCTGGCAGATGCCTTTCAGCGTGCACTGCAAACCTGGCGCCGCTCCGGCGTTCCGGATAATCCGGAAGCCTGGTTGCTGGTTGTCGCGCGCAATCGTCTGATCGACGGCGGGCGAAAATTCACGGTACAAAAAAATGCAGAACCGACGATCCGGCTGATCCAGGAAGAGGCCGAAATGGAAAAAAACCAGGACCAGGCGTTCCCCGACGACCGATTAAAATTGTTGTTTGTCTGCGCCCATCCGGCCATTGATGTTGCCATTCGAACGCCCTTGATGCTGCAGACCGTATTGGGCGTACAGGCAGATCGGATTGCCAGCGCCTTCCTGGTATCACCGCCGACCATGGGCCAACGCCTTGTGCGGGCAAAAAATAAGATTCGTGGTGCCAAAATTTCCTTTGAGGTGCCGTGTCGCGACCAGCTGAAAGTCCGCCTGCAGGCGGTCCTGGAAACCATATATGCGGCCTACGGCACAGGATGGAACGATCTGACCGGTTGTGCATCACAGGGCCAGGACTTGACGGAGGAAGCCCTCTGGCTCGCCCGGCTTGTGATAGATTTGCTGCCCGATCAGCCGGAAGCCAGAGGGTTACTTGCCTTGATGTTATACTGCGAATCCCGCCAGGCCGCCCGAAGGTCGACCGATAACACCTATATTCCCCTATCCGAACAAAACATTTCTTTGTGGTCCGAGCCGATGATCATCGAGGCCGAGCAGTTATTGGCGGCAGCGCTGCGTGAAAGTGGTATTGGGCCTTTTCAACTGGAAGCCTCTATTCAGTCGGCCCATTGCATGCGCCTTGCGACCGGCCGCAACAATTGGTGCGACATTATTCAAATATATGATCGCCTGGCCCAGTTGGCACCGACGGCGGGTGTCCTCATCGGCCGGGCTGCTGCCCTGGGGGAGGGAGAGGGCCCCCAACAGGGGCTCACAGCCCTACAAAATATCGACCTGAAAAGCATCCGAAATTACCAGCCCTTTTGGGCAGTAAAGGCTGATATATTGGCGAAATCCGGCCAGCTTAGGGAAGCCGATCAGGCCTATCAGAAGGCCATTGATCTGAGCGAAGACAAAGCCATCTGCGCCTATTTGCAATTAAAACGCCAGCACGCTTACGGTTCGTGACGAATTTCGAGGGTGCCCGCTTACATGACGGCACCGACGAGCCAGGGAACAAATTCGTTATCGCCATAGCCCAATTCCTCTGATTTTGATTTTCGCCCGCTGGCGATGCCGAGCAGATAGTTGAAAATCTCTTCGCCTTTTTCTTCAACACTAACGTCGCCGTCGGCGATGGGACCGCAATTTATATCCATATCTTCCGTCATGCGGTTGTACATGATGGTATTGGTCGCCAGTTTGACCGATGGTGCCGGCTTGAATCCAAAAGCCGATCCGCGACCGGTTGTGAAACAAACCAGATTGGCACCGGACGCAACTTGTCCGGTAATCGACGCCGGGTCGTACCCGGGGCTGTCCATGAAGACAAATCCCTTGGTATCAATCATTTCCGCATATTTAAAAACGCCGGTAAGATTTGTTGTGCCGCCTTTTGCCGCAGCACCCAGGGATTTTTCCAGGATCGTCGTCAGTCCACCAGCCTTGTTGCCTGGTGACGGATTGTTATCCAAGCTGCCATTATTTCGGGCCACATAATCTTCCCACCAATGGATGCGATCAATCAGTTTTTGACCGACTTTGTCATTAATCGCCCGGCGCGTCAGCAAATGTTCGGCCCCGTAGATTTCTGGGGTTTCTGAAAGAATTGCCGTTCCGCCGTGGCGGACCAGCATATCAGCGGCGGCGCCTAACGCCGGATTTGCCGTCATCCCGGAATAACCGTCAGACCCCCCACATTGCAGGGCCAGGGTCAATTCGGAGGCCGGGATCGGCTCGCGTTTAACCTGGTTTGCGAGGGCAAGCATGGCCTTAATCCGCTCGACACCCGCAGCCACCGTATTGCGGGTGCCGCCTTCTTCCTGAATAACCAGGGTTTGGAAAGTTTCACCGATTTTCAGGTTATAGGCATCCAGCAGAAACGGAATTTGATTTACTTCACAACCCAGACCCACCATCAAAATACCGGCAAAGTTTGCGTGTCGGGCATAACCCCACAGGGTTCTTTGCAGAATTCCCCAACCGTCGCCGTCACCGGCCATCCCGCACCCGGTGCCGTGGACAAAGGCCGCGACTCCGTCAACGTTTGGGTAATCGTCCAAAATACCTGAATTGTTGATCTCAGCGGCGATCATTTTGGCGGCCGTCGCCGAACAATTGACCGACGTCAAAATACCGATGTAGTTGCGGGTTCCGCAACGCCCGTCGGCTCGCCGAAACCCGTCGAATGTCGCGCGTTTCGAGGCATCAACGTAATTGGTTTCGCGCAGGTTGGTGCCAAATTGATAGTCGCGCTCAAACATCTGAAATTCACAGTTGTGACTGTGGATATGATCGCCGGCTTTAATGGCCCGGCTGGCAAAACCAATGGTTTGGGCGAACTTGATGATTTCCGCGTCTAAGGGGATATCACTGGTTGCAATTTTATGCCCCGCCGGAACATCGCCCGTTACTTTAATTGCGCTGTTTTCTAGGGTCTGTCCGGCGACAACGGGGTCAATTGCCATAACAACATTGTCTGTCGGGGCTAATTTTACGGTGCGGGGTGGGGCGCTGTTCATGGCGGATCCTTAACTGCTGTGAAATAGTTGGTCCTTGATTACCTTATATGGCTATCTTTTGGCAAAGGAAAAGGGCCGGATAATCGACATCCGACCCTTTGGTTTGCGACTGGTTTACGGCAAGTCCCTTAGAATGTCTGTGATCCTCTGCCAAATTCGGGATAGGCTTCCATCCCGCATTCGGCCATATCAGAACCATTAGCCTCGTCTTCTTCATTGATTCGAATGCCGACCGTGGCTTTCAATATGAGCCAGACAATTGAGCTGGCGACGATTGCAAATGCGCCAATTGCGGCAATACCGATAACCTGAGTGACGACGGTGCCAGAACCAAAGATACCGACACACAAGGTCCCCCAGACACCGGCCACCAGGTGAACGGAAATCGCACCGACAACATCGTCAATTTTGAGTTTGTCCAAAAACGGAACAAAAATCACAACCAACAAGCCACCGACCGCACCTATGATCAATGAGGTGAAGTGATTGGTCAGGTCTGGACCGGCGGTGATTGCGACCAACCCGGCCAAGGCACCGTTCAAGGCCATGGATAGATCGACTTTCTTGTAAAGAATTTGCGTTAATACCATGGCGGCAACGACACCGCCGGCAGCTGCGATATTGGTGTTGACATATACGATCGACATCATCGTTGCATCGGCCGCCGATCCGAGGGCCAGTTGCGAGCCCCCGTTAAATCCAAACCAGCCAAACCACAGAATAAAGGTACCCAGGGTCGCCAACGGCATATTTGCCCCTGGAATTGGGTTAACCCGCCCGTCCGGGCCATATTTTCCCGTCCGTGCGCCAAGGATGATGGCACCGGTCAAGGCGCACCAGCCACCGACTGAATGGACAAGCGTTGAGCCGGCAAAATCGCTGAAACCCATGGCGTCCAACCAGCCACCACCCCAAACCCACGACGCCTGGATGGGGTATATAATTGCCGACAGAACGACGACAAAAATCAAAAAGGGCCAGACCTTAATGCGTTCGGCAACGGTACCTGAAACAATGGAGGCGGCAGTTGCCACAAAAACCATCTGGAAGAACCAGTCTGACGCCACCGAATACCCGGCGTCAGTGACGGCCTTAACCTGCTCCACCGTCGCCTCTTCCGCCGCAAGCAACGCTAACTCGGCTTCCCCAGGATTATAAAACAACTCAAATGCCCCCATAAAACCACCTTCAGGGACATTGACATACATCAGGTTGTATCCAACCAGATAAAACATAATGCCGGCAATGGAATAGAGGGCGATGTTCTTCAAACAGATGGTCGCTGTATTTTTAGACCGAACAAGACCCGATTCAAGCATGGCAAAACCCGCTGCCATAAACATTACCAAAAACCCGTGTACCAGAAAAGAGAAGGTGTTTAGAACATAGGCGGTTTCGCCGCTAACTTCGGCGCGGACCTCCCCACTCATAAAACCAAGGGCCAGAACTGTGACCGGTAAAGCCAACAAAGCCCGCTTTAAATTTGTAAAAACTAACATTTGAATAATCCTTCTTAGAGCGCGTCTGAATTGGTTTCGCCAGTGCGGATTCGCACAGCTTTGTCCAGGCTATAGACAAAAACTTTGCCGTCGCCGATTTTGCCGGTTTGTGCGGCTTTGGTAATCGCTTCGACGACCTGTTCGGCAAGTTCATCGCCAACGGCAATTTCAATTTTAACCTTCGGTAGGAAGTTAACCGTATATTCTGCGCCGCGATAAATTTCGGCCTGGCCTTTTTGCCGCCCAAATCCTTTGACTTCGCTAACGGTCATGCCTTCAACCCCCAGGGGCGTCAGGGCTTCACGGACCTCTTCCAGTTTGAAAGGTTTGATGACAGCCATTATCAACTTCATCTGCATAAATCCCTTTTTAATGAGGTGAATTCCGCGCGGCGATATGTATATCGCCCTTGGGACACCCACTCTCCGTTCGCCCAGAACTGTTTCTGGCCGTTCCTGCCTACCTATTTTCAAGGATCATGCCAGTTTTGTAATTCTTGATTTATCGTTGTATTTCAATATATTATGATTATCATGCAATAAGGTCACATGTTAATTTGCCTATATTTTATTCATATATTTTTTTGTGGTTAAAAAATAGTCATATTGGATAGAAGCGCTTATGCCCGCAAAGCCCACAGGTCAACATATGCAACCGATTGCCGTTGATGTTGTGATCGTCGGCGGTGGACTGGTTGGCGCAGCGCAGGCCATTGCCCTAGCCGACGCCGGTCTGTCCGTTGCCGTAATCGACCAAATGAATTTGTCCATGGGACTGGATACCACTTTTGACGGGCGGGCATCGGCCATCGCCTTGGCCAGCCGACGGGTTCTTCAATCGATCGGTGTCTGGGACCATTTGGGCAGTGAGCCAGCGCCGATCCTGGATATTCGGGTGAGCGACGGACCCTCATTGTTTTTCCTGCATTATGACCACAAAGAGGTGGGTGATGAACCCTTTGGTTATATGGTCGAGAACCGCCATATGCGGCAGGCCCTTATGGCCCGCATGGCCGAACTAAAATCCATCCAGCTGATGGCTCCGGCGTCCATCGCTGCCCTGCGCCGTTCCACAGACGGTGCCCACGTCCTGCTGCGCGATGGACGGGAAATCAAAGCGCAGCTCGCCGTCGCCGCTGAAGGGCGGCGCTCACCGACCCGCGATCAGGCAGGAATTCGCCTGACTCAGTGGTCTTACGAACAAACGGCCCTTGTTTGCAGTGTCCGCATGGAACGCAGCCACGCCTTTGTTGCCCACGAACACTTTTTATCCGCTGGCCCCTTCGCCATTTTACCCTTGAACGGCGATGATCCAGCAAATCCTGGTAATATGGCGTCCATTGTCTGGACCGAAGGTCAGAAACTGGCCGACATTATGCTCGGCCTTGATGCGCCTGAGTTCAAGTTCGAGTTTGACCAGAGAATCGGCGGGTTTTTGGGGAAAACTGAACTTGTCGGACCGCGCTGGTCCTACCCCCTTAGCTTACAATTTGCAGAAACCTGCACAGCGGAGCGGCTTGCACTGATTGGCGATGCCAGTCATGGCATGCATCCCATTGCCGGCCAGGGCCTGAATATGGGGCTGCGTGATGTTGCCGCCCTCGCGGAAGTTCTGGTGGAGGCAAACAGATCAGGCAATGATATGGGTGGCCGCCAATCTCTTGCTGCCTATGAGCAATGGCGACGCTTCGATAACACCATGATGTTGGTCGCGACGGACCTGTTAAATCGGCTTTTTTCAAACAACATCAGACCTCTGAAATTAGCCCGTGATATGGGAATGGCTCTGGTTGACAAAATGCCGCCACTCAAAAAAACCTTCATGCGCCATGCCATGGGCGAAACCGGGAACCTGCCTAAACTGATGCGCGGCTTAAAGCTTTAGAAATATAGATATAGATCTGCGGCTCCGACCGATCCAATCCAGTTGATCCAACACGTACCACAAAATTTAAATAGGCGTTTTTCAGTTGAAAGCCCGCCTTCAAGGAGGTTGTTCTGAACGCACCGCTGAACTGTAAAAAAAATACCCCGACACGGATGCCGGGGCGCTTTTTCATTTCGATCCAAATGCGCTACGACAACAACCAGCCGCCGTCCACGTCAATGGTTGTTCCCGTGACAAAATCGTTCTCAACCATAAAGACAATACCCTGAGCCACTTCATCGGCGGTTCCGGCACGGGGAATTAAGTTGTTGGCCGTGGCTTTGTTGTAAATGGCCTTGCGGCTGTCGCCTTCGGCGGCGACCATGGGTGTATCAATGGTCCCGGGCGCGACCACGTTCAAACGGCGGGGTGCTATTTCCGGTGCGACCGCACGAACCAAGGCCTCGACGGCCCCACCAACGGACCCAATGGCAACCTGGCCTGGTTTGGATTTACGCGCCGGCGCACCGCTGACCAAAACTATCGAGCCGTCTTCACTCATATGTTCCGTACCAAACCGCACGACATTGGCATACCCCCATAATTTGTCGAAGGAACCTTTGTAGCCATCCATATCCATTTCAAGAAACGGCCCAACGGCCCGGGCGCCGCCCGTGGCCGCACTGATCAAAATGTCGAACGGCGCACAGTCAGCAAACAGCGCCTGCATGGCCTCACGATCAAGCACGTCACATTTTTTCAGGGTGATTCCAGGCGGAACGTCACCCGCTTTTTCTGGATTGCGGCTGATGGCAATCACCTCAGCGCCCAGCGCCGCCAATCGAATTGACGTCGCCAACCCGATGCCGGATGTGCCGCCAAATACAATTGCTTTTTTACCTTTTACGTCCATTATAATATTCCTTTAGTCTCATTAAATTAAACTCAAATGTGGGTTCCATATAACCCCACGTCGTTGCCGTTGGTTACGGATCGCGGCTCAGTCCCTGCGCGGCCAGTGCCGTCACATAATTGCCCCACAATTCCTCCTTGCGAGTGCCATAATCATAGAGGGTTTCCCAGGAAAAAATGCCCGTATCGTGTAGGTCATCAAATTTCAGGCGCACCGCATAATTCCCGACCTGTTCCACATCCATTATGCCCACGTGGCGACGACCGGCGACAAGGGTCTTTTGCCCAGGCCCATGACCCTGGACCTCGGCCGACGGACTTTCAACCCGCAGGAGTTCCGCTGGCAGCGAAAAAGAGTTACCGTCGTCAAAATCCACTTCCAGGGTTTTTTCCAGTTTTTTGACGCGAATTTCCGTTGGCGTATGGCGATTTGTGTAAGAATCCTTCATTGTTTGTCCTTAGTAGAGGTCGCGTCCAGTTCCCGCGCTTCATCAATGAGCATTATCGGAATACCGTCACGTATGGGGTAGGCAAGGCCGGCTGCCTGGCTGATCAGTTCTTGAGCCTTACTGTCATATTCCAAGGACCCCTTGGTCACCGGGCAAACCAGAATTTCCAGTAACTTTGGGTCCACACTGTGGGTTGTCATCGGTTTTTTCCCTCCCAATTATTGGGCCTAAAACGGTACAGGCGATATTTGCCGCACCGCATACCCCTATCTCATTTATCCTCCCACAAAACCAGGGGCGTGATCGCACCCGTTCGCCCCGGTTTTGCCTTAGTGGCGGTGCTTTTGGGTGTCACCCTCCCCGTCGTAGGTTGACAATTCCATTATCGACCGTGCCATCTCGGCCTGCTCTTCCAACCCAACACATTCCAAAATGGCCTGTTTTTCTTCCGGTGCAAAAGGTGCCGACATGGCGACCGCCGTAATTAATGCTTGATCATTGGCCTGGTCAAAGGACTGCTGATTCTCTTCGGCACCAAGTTTTTTTAAATACCTGTTAAGTGACTTCATAAAACCCGTGCGGTCATAGGTCGCCCCCTCCTGCGGCGGCGATATCTGATTGAACGGGTTAAAATCAGCCCGTACCCGTCGATAACCGTCGCACATTGGCAGTTCGTTGGTGATGCGATAACGGGTAATCCCCGTCAGAGTTATTACATATCGCCCATCTTCGGTCTCACCAAAGGCCGTCAATCGCCCGAGGCAGCCAATTTTATAAATCTCACCATCGTCGGCAACCGTTTCCCCCGACGTTTGGCGCGGCTGCACCATTCCCATATAACGTGAGCCGGCCAGTACTGCATCGACGAGACTTAGGTAGCGGGGCTCGAATATATTGAGGGGCATGCGGGTATGGGGGTACAGAACCGCGCCCGTCAACGGAAAGATCGGGAATTCCGTCGGCAGGTTTTGGTCCGATTTCATGGGCGCACCAACGGGTTTACGAAAACAGAACGGACGACAGCCGACGGCGCCCCTCGGCAACCACCGGATCGGTCGGGCCCAGGGCTTCGAAAACTTTTAACAATTGAACCCGCCCGGCCTCTTCGTTCCAGGCACGATCCCGTCGAATTAACTCCAGCAGGTGGTCCACGGCTTCCTGGTTTCGTCCGACAGCGCAGAGAGCACCGGCAAGATCGTAACGCACCTGATGGTCGTTTTCGTTGGCAGCGAGGGCCGATTCCAGGGCGTTTAGATCACCGGCACTATCTCCCAGCTCGACCAGTTCCAGAGCAGAGATGGCTGCGGCAATTTCCGGTTTGCCGGTAAACGCCTCGTCCAGTCCATCAACAATTTCGCGGGCCATGCCCACATCTCCGGCTACCAGGGCGGAGCGAATAACCCCACCGAGGGCTTCCATGTTTTCCGGATCCTGCGCCTGAATTTGGCGATACATTTCGGATGCCGCTTGGCCGTCACCAGAATCCAGGGCCATTTTTGCCTGTTCCAGGGCCGCTTCAAGAGGCGGTTTGGCGTCCCCCAGCAATTTGTCAATAAATCCCTTGATCTGACTTTCCGGTACGGCACCGGTGAATCCATCAACCGGTTGGCCGTCTTTGAATGCAAAGACAGCAGGGATAGACTGGACACGCATTTGCGCGGCAATTTCCTGGTTTTCATCGACGTTGATTTTCGCCAGGGTGACAAGTCCACCGGCTTTTTGCACCAGTTTTTCCAGGGCCGGCCCAATGGTTTTGCAGGGCCCGCACCATGGTGCCCAAAAATCAACAATAACCGGACGGTGCTTCGATTCTTCAATGACATCAACCATAAAAGTTGCCATGGTCACGTCTTTGACCAGCTCAGCACTCGATGGTGGCGGTGCCATTGTTGGCGTCTCCGAGCCAGGTTCCATATAGATGCCCGGCTGACTGGCAGGTGTCTGACCTTCCGTCGCCTGTGGTGCCATCGTCCCGTCGGGGTTCATTTTAAATTCCATGTCGTTATTACCTCTAGTCTCATTCAGATTATCTGACAATTAGATGGTTTCTGTGGGGTCTGTGCGCAAGATGCCCAATCGCACCGTTTACAGTTCAACAATCGCCGGCTGATGGCCGCAGGATGTCAGGAATGACAACAGGTCACCCGGCGAAATTTGGGTGGTCGCGGTATTCTCCAAAGGATGAAAATTCATCAGCTTATGGGCCATCATTTCCCTGTCCAGGACCACGCGAACCCGTTGATCCCGGTCATTCAGCAACGTAAAGGGCGAAACCGAACCCGGCTCGACTCCCAAAATTTCCAATAGAATGTCGGGTTTACCGAACGACAAATGGGCAGAACCAATTCGATTTTTTAAGTCTTTCATGTTTATTTCCCGGTCCTCCAGGCAAACAACCAACCAAAGAACTCCTTTTTTATCCTTTAGAAAAAGGTTTTTGGCGTGGGCCCCGCTCAAGTCTCCGCGGTGGGCTTTTGCTTCATCCACCGTGAACGCCGCAGGGTGCTCGATTGTTCGGGTTTTGATGCCCAATTCGCGCAAATGTTCAAACAGATTTTCCCTGGTTTTTTTCATGGGGCGGATACTAACGCGCCCCACTGAAGGGCTCAAGCAAAGCCTTGGTTTGAATCGCGCGGGAAAGCAAAAAAAAGTCCTAAAATGGGACTTGCAAAGCCCTAATCAATTCGTATGATCGGCCCGCCTTCAGAAATGAAGGTTACCCCTTGGTCGCTGACAGGTTGCCAGTACCAAAAATGCATTGGAATCGATGCGGGCGTAGCTCAGGGGTAGAGCGCAACCTTGCCAAGGTTGAAGTCGTGAGTTCGAATCTCATCGCCCGCTCCAATTAAGGCCTCCAGGGATTGCTCTGGAGGCCTTGTTTTTTGCCAGTTTTAGCGTATTAGCCCGCATGAATTCAAATTGTGTAGAAATGCAGGCGTTGTTTGTAGTTAACCTGGGTCACCTATGGGTCACCTAGAGAATCAATTTTCTAGGCTTTATTCAGTGATGCATTAGTTTCAGAGCGTCCCGAAATACTGATCGTTCCAGTCGATCTACAAGTCCCACTTCTTTGTCGTCTTCAATTGGTTCACCATAAAGAAAAACGCCTAATTTTTGTTCAAAGCCGTGAGGACTGACGGCAGATGTTTCAACAATAATCTTTAACTTTCGCATTGTAGTTTCACCAAGTTGCTCCAACCGTTGCTCCAGTTCTTGGAGTTTTTTTTGATCAGCTACATCTTGAATACCACTGGTTCCTAATTGGTTTTGTAAGAGCTCATGCTGATGTTCTACTTCATCATAAACGCCCATAAGCTGATAATACTCGACACAGAGTTCAATAATCGGATCGGCGGCTTGGTTATTCGGTGTAATCATGTTCATTATTTCATTCCTTCCTGAGTTATGGTTGATAGACACAGGAAGGATGGTCAAAGCCACTGCTGTTTGGCTACCCTGTCTTATCGCGGTACGCCTGGATATTTTTTTCATACCTGCTCCTAACTTGAAATAATTTCAACTAAACTATGTTTTACATAAAGATAGAATCAAATCAAGAATAATTGAAATTAATTCAAGTTAAGTATATGTTGTAACCATCATGATAAAATCAGCACAAATACGAGCAGGCCGTTCACTGGTAGGTCTCAAACAGGTTGACGTCGCAAAATCCGCTGGAATTTCACTTACTGCCTACAACAACATCGAAACAGGCAAGTCTGATCCAAGGGCTTCAACTCTTGAGGCTATTCAATCCGCTTTGGAAACCGCGGGTGTTGAATTCATACCTGCAAATGGTGGCGGAGTGGGCGTTCGGCTAAAACGGAAAAGTTAACGGACGAAGAAGGTGAGAGCACATCGTTCCACGCCTAAATCCCAATGGGGGCCTTTTTGGCGGGTTAAACTGTGGAAGCAAATGATGGAGAAGCTGTCAGAGTGCCCAATTATTTCACCAACACGTCAGGCAATGATGAAGACTTATTATCTTGGCTCTGTGCGCGAATAATTACTCAAACCGCTCATCCCCAACCCGCTCTTCGTTAGTTAAATCAGAAATATGTCGGTTAAGTTTACCCAAGGCGCTGGCTGCCCATTCGCGTATAGCTATCCTCTCGTGATCTACCAGCGCCTCCAACAATGGGCGACAGCGAACGTAACGAAAAGACCACGGACCAGAAGAAATACCTGTGCCAAACCGCATATAAATTTTATTAAGAACATCCACTCCTATGTCTTCTATATCTATGAGCTCTTGCGCAATAGAGGACCAGGCTATTGTTCCGTCCGGGCCATCATCATAGTATTTGATATATTTGGCGATTCTTGGCGCACGTCCCTTCGGGTCAACCATCACCCAGTCTTTAATCAATTGAAATTTTTCGTTGATTGAGGGCAAGTTCGAGTGTCTTAGCTCGCCATCAGTATAACCGAAAATTTCCTTGCCTAATAATTGGGCGTTCTCATCACTATCAAGAAAGGCATCAAACACGATTCTTGGATGGAGTTCGCATAACATATTAACAAATCGCCCCATTTTAGGACGAGAAGAATAAGGTAATTGGGCTGCGACTAGCAATTTGTTGCAGATCGAATTTACGATCGGTTTGTAGGCGCAGTCGATAAGGCAGGCTTTTGCGATATCCGCTAGATGATTCGCATCCGGATTTGTCCCTGGTTGATACATTATGGGCATATCCAACAAGACCCGGCCAAAATCCAATAACTCGGGAGAGATTTCTTTTTTGTCTGTTCGTAATCCAAAATAATTCATGTGTAAAATATCTGCGGATATCGCGGCACCTTCAGATGAATGGTCTGACAATGTTTTTAAAAAGTTTTTAAATTCTTTGGGTGGAATAACTTTAGTAACGCCACCAAAAACCAATAATCGATAATCCTGTATCGGGACACTACCTACCTCGATTGTTTGAGTAAGCCTATCAATTGACCGGCCATTAACTGGTAAGGATAATGAAAACCGGACCAAGTGCAGTCTAAGAATTTTGTCAGCCGCAACTTCGTCCAACCACTTTTGGACTTCATCTGGTATTGTTTCGCCGGCACGTCGGATAAACCCAAATATAGTTTGGGGGGCCCTTTTTTGATGGTCCTGCTGCTTAAATAGATCGACAAGGACAGGCCACGCCGCACTAATATCCGTAATTCCTTTTGCTAAGCCGTACCCAAAAGCCTCACAGTTATTGGGCTTATTGAAGCGACATGCCTGACTTGCGTATGATTGCCATAATTTGGTTGTTTTTCCTATGTCATAACCAACTTCAATTCCTAGGGTTTCTAAACCTCTCTCGTCATCGTCATCGGATTTTGGGTCTGGAGGATAAAGACCCCAGCGTTTGCTCAATACGAATGTTTCAAAACGTTCATCGAGCGTCCCAGGTTTTAAGGTTTGTTCCAATTTTTCAATTTTTATTATTGTTTCGGCACGCCATTCTTTTCGATCGAAAAACATGGCCATACACAACCTTTTCCACCCCTGAGGCCAATACCCAGTCGCACGAATTGCTTCAACTCCTTTAACCAAATCGTCCACAATCTCGCTTTTAATTAGGCCCCGGAATTCGCCAGAGATCGCCTTTTGTGCGAGACACCCCAGATCACCGCCTTTACACGCTATAGGAATTAGGCGCGCCAAAGCCTGCAGAAACCAATCTTGTTGTTCGGGGAACGTTTTTGGTCGCCATTCTTGACCCATCGACCTAGAACCAAAATCATTGTTATGACTAGATGATATAGCATGTGTTGTTAACGAATAATCTAATGCGGAGACTGCCATATTGTTGTCAAATGGATCGTCGCTACCCAACAACAAATCGAGATATTTGAAGCGTTGGTCTGGGCTGGCTTGTGTCCAAGAAAGCCCTAACCAAAACATTTCGAGAAACTCGGTACGCGCCGTGTCAGATTGTCCGTTTAGTGCTTCGTTCCTTGCAAAAGCTAATATCATGCTCGCAGCGCGTTCAAAATAAATTGGATCGTAAGCTACATTACGCAGTAGAGAGACAATTTGTGAACTATGCGAATTGACTATCGAGACACCATTATGCCCCTGGGAACTGTTGACGGCGCGCTCAATAGCGGACAAAGTTAAGTCGCGATCAATTGGAGCCAAATTGTCAAACATAGCAAATTCTTGCTCGTTAAGTTCTGATACATCGCCCAACATTCCGTTTTCATCTAAAAGAATACTGGCAATTTGACGGGCCACTTCTGACTCATGAAGATTACCTATCTGACGAGTAAATGACTGAAATAATCGCGCTTGGCCTTGTTTGTTTAATTGCGACAATACATGTTCTGGGGGCATTCGATCAAGCGCCTGCGTAGCCAAGCGAAACGCCAGCGCTTGAGGCAGGATAGCGCGCTGTGTACCACGCTTCTGTGCCGTACCTCTTTCAACAAACTCGGCAATATTCCGATACATAGACTCATCACTCACTTCGGCCAATTTGGCCAAAATTGGGTACTCGGCTTCTTGTTTGTTTTCGGGCTCAAGATGAAAAGCATAAACCAACGACGCAACTTCAGCACATCGACGTTGGGAATCATCAGTTGGTCGCCGTTTATTCAAAAACAGTCTGTCTATAAGTTCACGATCGGTAAGTGTCGCGAGGCCTCCTGCAGCCGGATCGTGATTTGCTATTGCTAGCGCGACTCTCGCATTGCCGTCGGCAAATGCGACAACTCTGTGCCGATCCAAACTCGATAATGATGGGATCCTGACTTTGAGTAATTCTTCAATTAAATCATTGCCATTTTTATGAAGTTGAATGACTGTTGTATCGTCTGGGCGATCAAGACCGACATCAAAATCAATGGTAAGAAGGCTAACGAGGCTGCCCTCGCGTCGTACAATATCCGAAACCGCGCGATGAGTTTCACCGAGACAGTTATCAACGACTAAAATTGCTCGCTGATTTGAAAACACCAACTGTTCGGCAATTTGACTCACTGTTGTTGTTGGTGATTGCCCTAGATCACCATAGACAACCTCTCCTTCGCTTAGTGCGTTTTTACCAACCCTGGCATCAAAAAGAGCTTGTGCTATTCGCGTCTTTCCAACGCCGGATACACCGATTAACCGAATTACCTCGCGTGGTTTTCGCAACTGATTTCGTATATTGTTGATGCCATCAATTACAGGTGAAAATTCGTTCTTAAGGCCAAATCTCACTTTAGCCGTTTCATCAATAAGATACTGGGGCGATATCCCTTGATTGGGTGCCGACCAATTTTCATAGGGCTGCCAACCGGACATTGGACGCCCGGCTATCCGTAGAACCGCAATACTTACTCCATGAAAACAATTTACCCAGCGTGCGATCCGACTTGCGTCATAAAAATCAACAATGAGTTTTTCAGATTCAGGGACTTCTGAGACTGCAGAACGCATCGTCAAAATCCGGTTTTGATACATGCTTTCTGAACAATCATCGGTGGAAAATACGATGTAGGCTCCTTCCTTTGCGGCCAACTCACCGAACAATGCGCGCACGACCTTTTTAGGTGCAATTTCTTTTTCCAATTTTGCTTTGGCCATATTTTCAGCCTTGGATTGAAAACAGACGTCTCGCGCAGGAAACCATGGAGTGAGTCGAGGCCCTCTCTTCCATTCCACACTTGCATCGACTCCGCCGTCAGATGCATTTTGGTCGCCGCCAAGCCTAATCGCACTCATCGGGACACCATGCTGTTTCGCTTCCGCGTCCAATAATAGACGAAGAATGTCCCTTAACTGATCGTCATTTAAGCTTTTGATATCTTTAGCTTCGACAGAAAATACACTCACTAGAAAAGCTCCCAACGTTGAATAGGGGCCTGCATTGTTAACGGAGTTTTGCTTGTTACTCAAATTGAGTGTAGCTGTGCAGATTCAGCCGTTGAACCAAACCCGAATAAAAACCCGAAGTATCTAAAATATGCCTGTTACATTCACGTGCCGCGCTATCGCCCCGCATAGGTTCCAAATGCTCTGGGAGGACCCGCGATCGCTTTTGGGTCGGTTATTCGACTGCGTGAAATTCCGTGAAGGTAAGTAAGCCGAATAAAGCCAGCGCATCGCATAACGGTTCGATTCTGGAACGATACTTAAATCCTATGAGATGTAACGCCGCAGTTTCAGAAATGTCCATCCGTTCCACCAGGTCAGTTGAATCCATGCCAGCACTATTAAGCTCCACCCTCAATGCCACCTTTGCTGCAATAACTAGACCCGGAGAAACCTACGGTTTTCCATTTGCCGGAGATGCTTTGGGAATGGCATCTCCATCAGACACATACAAACATAAAACTTCTTCCAGACAATCTATGGTCTGGGCAAACGCATGTACACGATCATCCCCTAGCGAAAGTGCTTCCGGGATATCTTGGAATTTAACAAGGAACCCGTCTTAATGCTCCGGCGTTATTGTCACCTGATAAACAAATCTATTGGCCATACAGATTATCCTCAATCATTGTCTTCCGGCCACTTCTCTGGTTCATCCAATATTGGATAATTTGTCGCATCTTCCAGGGCGTCCCTTAAATCATCGCGAATCATATTTGGCTCGTCGTTTGGCATAGCAACAAAGGAAATAGGCTCCGCTGTCATGCTGGACGGTTCTCCATTGTCATTGTAGAAAACCTCATGCAGGCCCCACCCGCTTCCATCTATGTATTTCACTATTCGATAATTCCATATCATAGCGCACTCACTTTTCCTTAGGGCGCACCCACGCCCATCGCTCCACATCTTCTCAGCCTCGCAAAACGCAAAGCCGAGCAATCTACCAGAACATCACAATACTTCCACTCGTAAATGCGGCTTAAACAACAACCCTAATGACAACCTCGTAAATATATTTTTACGCGCTAAAGAGAGAATGTCGCGCTTTCGCCCCGCATTGGTTTCGGAAATGCCAGGAAGGACCCGAGCTGTTTCATAGCAATCAGGCAAATGCGAAGAGCGTGTCGCTTTTGAGTACTAGGTGACGGATGGTGACGGCAAGGGATGGGACGATAATATTCATTAAGTCTTTGATTTAATTCAATAGGTGGCCGGGTGTGACGGAAAAACGGGTAAAATCGCGTTATTTTGGCATGTTTACAATTATACACGCGTTAAATTGTCTGTTTGTATTCGTTGGATGGCCAATTTTTAAACAGATTAAAGAAGAACACCCGTCACTGCCGTCACACCCGGCCACTTATTATTAAATATCAATAAGTTAGTATAAGAAGTTTGAACCTGCATCTGCCGTCACCACCCGTCACCTGCCGTCCCGTTTCTTAGTCATTTATATAAAAACGGATGAGTTGGCCTCTCGAGTTACCGTAGTCTTAAGATCATGAGACAATGATGCCAATAATTCTACGTGGTGACGGCATAGCATTCGGTGCCGTTTATTCATCTGAGGGGTGAGGGGTAACAGGCTTAATCCAGGGTTTTAGCTTTGGGTGTGGTCTGTCTAAGGGCCTTTGCTGTATTTAATACCCGCTGTAATCTAGCTTCCGCCATAACATCGGAATCGACAAAGGCGGGCTGGATTTCAGGTTGTGATTTTGTCATGTTTTTATCTTCCGGGGCGATCACTCTGTTTTCTTCCATATAGATGCGCACGGCATCCTGGGTAATCAGATGTTTTCCAGCAACTTTACTACTCTTCATACGGCCCGTTTTACATTCATTTTGGATAAACGCTTTAGAACAACGTAAGACGGCTGCCACTTCCGCTGGTAATGCGAGATCGGGAAGATCGGATATTTTCAAAATTTTCATTCATTCGCTCTCCAGGTTTTGCCGATTGGTACAAATAGGTAAATTACCAACATGGCAAATCAACGAAAGACGTGACAGAAATATTAGAGAGCGACCAAATGTTTTTGTGTGTATATAGGCTTTGACCCGAGTAATCATTTTTCAGTGCCAGGTGGAGTGATATGCCAAGTGCGACCGTGTTTATTGGTTTTGTTAAAGTGCACCTGCCAGCCCTTTTGATTTAGAATGGCCTTAATGCGTGACAGTTCTTTGCCAATGGTGCTGTTCTTGTACGAATCGAATCGTTTTCGTTGTTCGGGAGGGTCGATTGCTTGCAGGGTTTTTACTTTAAACTCTTCAGCCGATCCACTCCATTTAGTGTCACCGGAAGGGAAGACCGACTCTAAATATTTCCACAAGAAGCTATCTTCTAATGCAATTTCATCAGCCGCAGTGCGGTTGGCCCGATAGGCGGCATCAAAAGCGCCAGGCTCCCAGCCCATGGCCATACCAACAGCATTCCCCCAAACCGCAAAATCAACCATTCTCGGATTACCGGTTGGATGATCTATACCATCGTTGTAATGCTTCATGGCCGCACAGAATACGCTATATATACCGCCTGCTATACGTGGAAGGGCTTTTTCAAACAGTGGCCATAGGGCTTGTCCATTGCTGGTTTCCAAATATTCAGCGCGCCGGATAGGAGCCGGTTCAAGATTGACAATCACGCATCGGTTAGCCAAATCAGGCCGTGTCGTCAGATCACCTATTCCGTTGAGAATTGCCGGCCTTCCGCCTTCGATCAGAACCTCGCCTGTATTCGTATGGAGTTGCCGTTGTCGGATACCCGAGCCAGTGGCGACCATACATAGATGATCAGATAACCACGCTGGTATTTTATCGATATTGTCGAATACCAATAACCATGAATTTTCCAAAATAGCGGTAAAGTCACCAAGTTTACTGGGCGCGGATGCCAGGGGGATGGCACTTGGATCGATAAAGCTTCGAATGATTTTGGATGTTACCGATTTTGATGCCCCAGGCGGGCCACTTAGAACCAATAATGGATAAGGGCCTTGTGGTCGAATTGCTGCTGTAATGAATGCCAGCACGAGCATTTTATCGTCTTCAGTTTGGCAATTTACCCAGTCCCAAAGCTCATCTATCGATCCGTTCTGATCAGGGCGGGAAAGCTTTTGCATACTCATCACTCGGCGGAATTTATGGATAGGTGAATCAGTAATATTAAAGCCGTCCGGGCGAAGCTCAATCGCTTTTCCGTCGTCGCTACCTATATCGATATAAACCGCGTCTGTAAGATTTCCAGATACCCGCAAATGAGTTTTATGCATCGGCCCTTTATATCGAGCTCGTGCTTTTAGGGCATCGATCATCTTTGACGAATTGTCACGACCGGGAATACCAAGCCCTTGATCATCACATTTGAAATCAAGCCAGGTTGTAAATTCAGCACCTTCGATACGATAATTAACAGAGCCTTCGTCACCGACCACGGTTGCCCAGGCCTCTTTCGTCGGGGTGTGCCATAGTTCGATATCACCAATTGAGTTTAAGTAATCGTGGTATGTTTTCCGTTTCGGCTTTTCAGCCTCCTTATTCGCAGTAGATTTCGACTCACCGGAACGATCCGTCATTGTTTGCAGAGGAGCATTCACGACAAGTGAAACAACGGCGTCACGTTCTCGAACCTGAGATTTGATTTCCGCAACTGCATCCGCCACATCCCAGCCAATTGGAACACCATCAGGTGGAGAAACCAGCCGAAGTGATCTAATGCCAATCGAACACAGCTGATTGGCAACATTTGCCATGGCTTTGGTACCCGGCTCATCAGTATCCGGCCACAGAACAACATCTCGACCGGCAAGCGGTTTCCAGTCTGTTTTACCGACAGCTTTAGACCCGTTTGGCCATGTTGTTATGGTGTAATCATTGAAAAGGTTTGTCGCTGCATCTGCCGCTTTTTCACCTTCAACAATCAAGACCGGTAACATTTTTTGAGCATCTAATAAATTGAGATTGTAAAGCGGGCGGGGCACGGGAAGCCCTTTCCATCGCCATCCTCGATCACTTTTCCGCTGGTAAAAGGAAAGCGGAATAATATCTTTTCCACCGTCTTTATTATCGAATCGAAACACATAGAACATTACCCCGCCTTGAGCATCCCGATACGTCCATACTTTGGAAGGGAGGCCACGCGACCGGTGTGCTTGTGGCGGAGCCGGGGCATCATCGGGAACGGGCGTAATTGCTTGCCATTCATTGACATCACCCTGAGAAATTGGGTTTTGAGGTGGCTTAGACGTTGGGCCATCGAGCGGCGCGAAATCATCCATGTTCGATTCCCAACATTTCAGCCATACCCTGAGCCGCTTCATATTGTGAAATTTGATGAAGGTAAGCCGCCAAGGCGATCAGGTCGCCGCCACTATCGCCAGATGACCAATCGGCCCAGCGGCCTGTTTTCCAATTTGTCTTGAAGCTACCCAATTTCTTATCTGCACGGTGCGGATTTCTGGCGACGTATTCGTGGCCTTCTACTCTTCCGTCTGGTAGCCAGCGCTGAAGAATGTCCAAGGGGCGGGCCATCGCCGCGCGATTTATTTTTGCGAAATCTAGAGGTTTGCGTGACATTACACAGCCTCACATATGTTGTCCGCAGGTGTATTCGCGGCGGAATGGTCAAAATTATCGAGGAGTAGTTTTACAGCGAGTTGGAGGTAGTCACGATCAATTGAATTTTGGCCACAAACATCGACCAGTTGCTTCAAAGATACATCCAAGTTCTCTCTGCTATTCAGATCATTTGGTGCCCACTCTGCTAATGCCACTTTATATTTGTCGAACGCGATAGAAATGATGTTCCGCCGCGCTATATCACCTACTTGGTTCCAGGTCATTTCCGTTTACCCAGCAGTATTAATCTTAGGTGCGGAAAGCCGCTCTTCGATCCAATTATCCAAATCGGCTGCGGTATAGACGACTCTTCGACCGAAAGTTCGATAGGGACAACCCCCACCCAGTGTAGCTGCCTTGGCCATTGCGCTTAAAGAACAAGGCAAGCCTTTTGACCGCACATAGGCTGCAGCTTCTTTTCTATTGAGATATTGGGTAGCCATTTGATTTCCTCTCGTTACATTGAAGTTGATCACGAGGGAAATGATTAAATTACAAAAATGTGGCAGCCTAACTTGGCATGGAGGCTGCCACGATTTTTTCGCCACAATAATTTTGCCACATTAATTTTTAGTCGTAGGCGTCTTTTTTAGGCCTTCCTTTTTTACCCCATGGGAGCTTGATATTCGCTTCTCGAAATTTCCTAGCGGCCCCCCGATCCATGTTGAATTCCTTCATAATCCATTTTTCGTCTTCATCACGAGTTGGCGGACGTTTACGCTCACCCCATCCCTTAATCCGGGCTTGGTATGTGGTTATATTTTGGACTTTATTGTCAGGTCTGAAAGTGCTCCTCAATGGAGCACCATCGTTTATGGGAGGTATATTTTTATCGTTTGACTGCTGTCCTGCGCTTTCATCGGTATCTCCGACTGCCAACGCTATTTTCACGCTAGAATAAGTCGGTCCATTTTTCGTCAATGAAATTATATTATTTCTAAAATCGACATTTGATGTATCCCAAAAATCGGATGGAAACATTGCCCATTCTTTTGGCGCATCACTATTTCTTCCCCATGCAATTAACGACCCAGCACGCAATGATTTAATCAGATTGGTTTTTGCTTTTCGTGCGTAGTTATGTTTATACATCCCAAATTCATCTGGTTTTGTATTGCGCGAACCACGATTAGCATTAGGCCCATCCCATAGATTAACGGCTTGATACACACGCCGCGACCGTGACCCTTTCGGAGCCTCTCTCCATCTTTCTCGAAGTTCAGGGTCGCAGAAATGCAAAGCGGCCTCTCCTAACAAGACAGCACATTCAGGTGGATTATCATCAAAATTCATAAATGCACCCTCCGTTCGATGCTCCGCAGTTAGTGTCGGCAAGGAAAGCCGGTACGGAAAACCGGCCTTGTCGGGAGCTACCCTATCCCGCCAAACTTGTACTATCCCATTCGCCCCGGCAATGTAATCACATCACCGCCGGATTCGGCTTTGCCTTCCAACCGCCGAGCGATCACAACGGAAATACGATCCGCTGCCGTAACCAGTGCTCTGTCTACGTGGTGCGCATATCGAGACGTAACCGAGTTTGATCGATGCCCGAGCAATCCGGCAATTGTCATTTCGCTATATTCCAACTCCAAGGCAACTGAGGCGAAGCTATGGCGCAACGTGTGTAGTGATACGCCCTCAATTTCTGCCAGTGAGCACGCCTGTTTGAAAACCTTGGTATCAGTCAGATGGTTTTTGCCATGGCTTGCCGGGAAGACATATTTTGATTTCTTGTCAAAGGGCGGCAAGATCGCCATGTTTAACGCAACACGAGAAAGAGCGCGAACTTGTTGCCCGGCTTTTGTATCTTCCAAGCGCAGGCATTGCCTGTGTGCGTCTATTTCCGTTTTCTTAAGGCCAAAAATTTCGCCCCGACGGCATCCAGTCAATGCAAGTAATCGATAAGCACGAAGGGCGATCTTATTTGCGCCAGTGCTTTCCAGATTATCCAATGCTTGTCCCAAGCGCTGATATTCTTCGGGTGATAGTACTCGATCCCGTTTGCCGTCTGCCGGGCGCTCGATTCCCCGCGCAGGGTTATCATCCCGAATGCCCCGTTTCTCGACATAGGAAAAGATCGAACCCAGCAACGAGACAACACGATTAGCGGCAGTCGCGCCGCCTCTGACGTTGGCATGACCACGCGGCCCAGTTTTCACCTTGATTGCGGTTTTCCCGAGCCTAACCGCGTGCATGGCATTTTCGATATCGCGCTTTGTCAGATCACGGGCTGGTTTGTCGCCAAGCAACGGTTTTATATGCCGCTCTATTCGCCCATGATCGACGGCAAGAGTACTGGCTTTTTTGGCAACACCTCGATAGGTGACTAACCCAGCTTTCGCATCACGCATATAATCATCGCAAATTTGAGCCATGGTTTGGCCAGTATCCCGAGCGCGAACTTTATCATCGGCACGGGTTTTTAAAGGGTCTTCGCCTTTTGCAATTCGCGCCAGAATATCTTTCGCTTCCGTCCGAGCCTGATCGAGCGTCAATCGCCCATATTGGCCGATGGTATAACGCCGTTTCTTATCAGTGCCTGGGGAACGAAATTGAACAAAGAAGGACTTTACACCTGACGGCTTCATATAGACGCCAAAACCTCGAGGGTCGTCATCCCACAATCTGACTGTTTGTCCTGGTGACGCTTCCAAGGTGTCGAGGTCACGTTTCCTAAGTTTCGTCATTTCTATGCTAGATCCTCTATCATAAATATTATCTGAATTTCCTTCTGGGTCACCTCTGGGTCACCCAGATAAGAGAAACAAGATTAATCCTAATCTCAGCAATATACTTTATATGACACATTTTATATCATAAATTCAATGCATTGTGACTGAAATGAAACATAAGGAGCGAATGTGGAAGTCTAAAGAAACTTGTGAAATTTACCTTGCCAAGGTTGAAGTCGTGAGTTCGAATCTCATCGCCCGCTCCAATCAAAACCCCTGGGGATCATCTCCGGGGGTTTTGTAATTTTCGCACACCTGCGTCCTGGCCCGACCCTTTATACCAACCGTAAACTGGCGGAAATTATTGCGGCCGAGACGCCCGACCACATGTTGGTGGATGCCATTGGGAATCGTCTGGCAATCACCGGTTAACCCATGCCGATTAACATTCTGGCAATGCGGGGCATGAAGGGCCTGTGATCGAGTCTCAGTTTGGCACCGTCAAATTTATTCTCGGGGGTCAATTAACGATCCGGCCGAGATCCACGGGCCTGGATCCATAAAATTGGGTACCGTTAAATGCCCTTCAGAAATCACTTCCAATTCAAAAAGATACTGGTATGTTTCGGTTTAAATGACTCAAAATCGCCAATCCAGTACTCGTTATCGTCGCCAATCCTCCCTCACATTAACACACTCAATCTTGTTACAATAAAGTTGTTGGGATCGTTAAATATGTTGTTACGCCATGATTTCAAAATTCTAACAATCATAATTATTTGGTCCAGTTTCCAATATTTTATTCTTGGCAAATATTCATTTGTGCTTTTTGGTGACGAACTCGATCCCGTATTTTCACACTTAATGGGCAACAAGTTCACCGATTGTGATCGCTGTTTGTGGTACCCCTTTGCCGCCTCCGGCACCGATCAGTTGTCGCTCGGTTACACGCCGGATTTCGACCGAATTCTGGTACAACTCTTGCCTGGATGGCTTGCCTACCAGATTCGCCACATTCTCCAAATAGCCGCCTTTGTTATTGGCCTTTTTATTATGGGTCGTCACACCTTTGGTTTAGCCAGACCAGGGGCCTATTTTGCCGCACTTGTTGGCGGGCATTGGCTTTCCTTTGCTTTATTGCACGGATCTGCCGCAGGCTTTTTGCCCTTGTTGATTTTAACGATTTCCTGGTTGCTTAAGTCACCAGACAAGCTTGCGCGATGGTCGATCACCCTGGCGGCATGTGCCTTCTACGCGACGACGACTCACATCAATTTTTTTGTCGGTTTTCCATTTGTTATTATGACAATCTGGTTTTTTGTTGCTGAGAAAAAATACCGGATGCGGGATTGGGTGATCCTATTCGGTCTTTTCATTTTCTGTATGTTGTTTCGTACCCAAGACATTTTTTCGCTAATGATGAACGCTCCGTTATCCCATCGGGCCAATTGGCAACATTATAATTTGTCATTTATCGACGCCTTGTTGGATGGGCCCGGCCGCATCATTGCCTTTACCTTCGATCCAAGATCCAGCTTTTCGTATGTTTACAACGTTGCCTTTAATGCTCTACCGCTCCTGGGTCCCGTCATGTTAGTTGGTATTGTTCTGCGTTGGAAAGGCGACGCACACGTCCGACTGTTAGGACTTTTAATTGCCTGCCTCGCCCTCGCTGAAATATTTCTGCCGATTGCCAAATACCTTTTATATGATGTGATACCGGTGATCCGTGGTTTTTCAATGAATAAACTCTGGTACATGTCGACTTTTGCCGTAATTCTTGGGGCCGGCGTCGGGTTTCAATGTTTTTACGACTGGGCAAGGAATGAAAACCGAACCTGGCGTGCACCTATCGTCAGAAAATATCTGTATTTAACACCCGTGTTTGTTCTTGTCCTTGGCGATATTGTGGAAAAATCCAGCTTCGTCGCCTATGAATGGGTTTCGCAGGGAAATTATGTGCAAGCCTATGAAAGCCCCGATCTCACTGAATTGGCCCGGAAAATCAATGCCTCTGGAAATCCCAGTCGTGTATCCTCCTTTCAAATTTATGATTCCCTACTGCATGGTTATGGTCTTGAAACAGCGGGCGGTACGGTTGTTCTCTTTTCAAAAAGATATAGCGAGTTTTGGGATAAGATGTATGAACCCTCAGCCGGCATAGATCCCGTCGCCGACACACAGCGCAAAAAAGCCGGACAGACAATGACCATGGGAATCACGAAAAGCAATCTCGACAAAAAGGATAAACGCAACCTTTCAGAAAGGTATCGATTAAACTTCCTGTCCCTTGCTAATGTGAAATACGTCGTTTCGCGCGACCAGTTTACGGACCCGCAGTTGGTATTGGCCAACGGCGTCGAACCTAAGAAGGCCTGGTCCAGTTTGAGCAATTGGGATAAAGCGTTGATCAATGTAAAAGGCAATTTTACCGGACGCACCCATATCAATATTTATGAGAACCAACGTGTGCTGCCGCGATTTTTTCTGTCTGACGCTTACGAAATTGCTGCAGACAATGCCGATGCGCTTAATCGAATGGCAAATAAATCTGAAGAGGATCTTAAGCGTTCGGTTATACTATCGGAGAACGACCTGCCGCCGTCTTTTGATCGCCTGGAACGATTTTCGACGGAGGGCCGCATTAAAATCAAGTCCTCAGGTACAGACAGGATTGAATTGGAAATAGCCACAAAGGAACCCGCACTGCTTGTCGCCGGTAATTCCTATTCGCCCTTTTGGGTTTGTCGTATAGATAATGTTGTAACACCCATTGTTCCGGCCTATACGACCTTTTGGGCCGTACGTTTACCTGCAGGGGCAAAGAACGTGACCTTTACCTACGAACCACCCTACCGCCTTATCAATTAGACATCGTTTTATTTCAATTATGCCCGCACAAGAAAAAACCCTCCCACGATCAAGAAATCAAAAGCTGATTTCCATTGTCACACCTGCCTACAATGAGGAAGAAAACCTTAACGATCTCTATAAGGCCGTGTTTGCCGCATTGGACGGGCACGATTTTGCGATTGAGCTGTTAATTTGCGAAAATGGAAGCAGCGATAAATCCCTTGAAATACTCCGAGACCTCAGCGCTAAAGACTCGCGAGTTCAGTATGTAAGTTTATCGCGCAATTTTGGAAGTCAAGGCGGACTGGTCGCGGGGCTTGAGCATTGCCGCGGCGATATTATTGTCACTATGGATGCCGACTTGCAGCACCCGCCTAATTTCATCCCTCATATGCTGGAGGCCTGGGAACAGGGGTTTGATATTGTTAATACCCGTCGCGAAAATGCCGCGCATGCGGGCGTTCTCCGATTATTTGCCAACAATCTTTATTTTTGGACAATGACCAAAATTACCGACATACCTATGCAGGCCCGGCAGTCTGATTTTCGCCTGTTTGATCGCAAGGCCCTTGATGCATTATTAGAAATGCCGGAACGAAGCAAGTTTTTACGCGGTTTGTCGCACTGGATCGGTTTTCGCCAAACCTCCCTCGGTTTTGAAGTCCAGGAACGTCACGCCGGCGTAACAAAATTTAAACTGCTGGATTTGATAAAATTTGCGATTGAAGGGGCGACGTCCTTTTCCGTACTTCCCCTGCATATCTTTGCAATCCTGGGATTGCTGGTGTCCTGCGGCTCCTTGCTTTATGGAGTTACCATTCTCGTTTCATCCCTCTTCGGGCAGCCCATGCCGAGCGGATTTGCATCTCTGGCGATTGGAACGTTTTTTCTCGGCGGGATCCAGTTAATAGGGATAGGCATTCTAGGCGAGTATATTGGCAAAATATTCGGCGAAGTCCGGGGTCGACCTACCTACATCATAAGAGAAATTTCAAAGGACGTCGGTTCGAATCACAATGATGACAGATAAAACACCGGATATATTAGTCCTTTGCGGTGGCCGGGGCGTAAGATTACAACCGACGACGAACTTGGTTCCCAAGGCCCTGGTACCGATCAAGGGCACCCCCATCGTTGATTACGTCGTTAATTATTTTCTCGATAGAAACCCCGAAAAAATAACCATGTGCATTGGTTATAAGGGCGAAAAAATCCGCGCGCACGTGGCATACACGTGGCCGAATGCTGATATTGAATATTCAGATGCCGGTGATTCAGCAAGTATGCTTCGTCGATTATATCAGGCCCGGACGGAAATCGGCGACAGATGTATTGTCGCCTATGGCGATACCTTTGTGAATATCGACACAAATCTCCTCATGGAAACCCATATGAGCAAACAAGCTGAAATCACTTTGGTAACCGCCAGGGTCAAAAGCCCGTTGGGATTGATCGAAGTCGATGCAGACCTTCTGGTTACCCAATTTCGCGAAAAACCCCTACAAAATTTTTTCATCGGTATGTTTGTGATCGAACGCCGTATTTTAGATGGACTTGCGCCGGAGCAACTGGATATGGACGACGGCTTCGGTTTGGTTGACTTATTTCAAAAGACAATCGCCAGGCAGAAAATGTCCACCTACGAACATCAGGGGTTAAACATTACCTTCAATACCCACGATGAAAGAAAGATTGCAGAAAAAGAAATCATTAATTTTTATACCATCAAGGACCAGAAAGAACTGACACAATGAACCTTAAAACCGCCGCAGGTTATCTCAGCACAAAACGGGTTCTTGTAACCGGGGGAACCGGTTTCATAGGCTCCCATCTGACCCGCAGACTGGTTTCCTTCGGCGCTGAAACCGCCGTCACTACGAAGTATAATAGTGTTGTGGATAATATCCGGGTGGTTGATTTATGGAATGACCTGACGATTATCGAGGCAGACCTCCGCAATCTGGACTCGGCGCAACAAATCAAAAAATTTGCCCCCGATGTGATTTTCCATTTGGCCGCCTACAACCATGTGGGCGACAGTTTTATTCATATGTCGGAGGCCATGGATAGCAATGCCAAGGGAACCGTTAATCTCCTGCAGTCCTACGACAAATATGAACGGTTGGTGTATATGTCGACATCGGAAGTTTATGGGTATCAAACCGAAGTCCCGTTCATCGAAACAATGAAACCTAGTCCCATTTCTCCCTATTCAATTGGCAAATACTCGGGTGAGCTTTTCGCCCAAATGCTCATGGAGCAAATGGGGTTGCCGATTACGGTTGTCAGGCCGTTTAATGCGTTCGGACCTTATCAAAGCACACGTGCGGTTATTGCTGAGATGATTCTCGCCTGTCTATCCGGCAAGGAAATTAAGTCTACAAACGGAACGCAAACCAGGGAGTTTAATTTTGTCGACAATTTGATTGACGGTATTATTTTGGCGGCAAGCACTGAAAAATCCATGGGAACCGTTTTGAATTTGGGATCCGGTCGGGAGATCGCAATCTGTGATCTCATTCGGCTTATTCACCATGAAACCGGTTCGACATCTGACTTGAAAATCGGGGCCCTTGAAGATCGGCCAACGGAAATCTGGCGGATGTGTGCTGATAGCGAGCGGGCCCGGACAATTCTTGGTTGGGAGCCCGCAATCAGTTTTGAAGATGGCTTACGCCAGACTATTGCCTGGTATCGCCGGTACGTAGAAGAGTTTTCCAAAGGTTCTGGATTACATGGGCTCGCCAGCTTTTAAGGTGCCTGACCCCGGTCTTTGATAATCGCTTTTCCTTCAATTGCGACAATCTTCTGACAGATAGGCCTTCGCGTGGTCGGTCAGGGCGTCGGAGGCCTCTATATAGGTATAAAAACTCAAATGTTTAAAGGGCATTGGAAACCGTTTAATTTTTAAAGTGCCATAAAAACACTCAAGAACCGAAATGATATCGGTCGCCGTATTGATATGTTCATATCGCATCAAAGGTTTGTAACTGAGGCCTGTACGGAGGCGAAATAAAAGGCCCGTCGTCAGTCGCCAACTGGCACCCCACAGGAACCCGCCTTCCGACGGAATCGCGACTTGAAACAGGCCGCTGGAATCAAGGGCAAGTGCCGATCGGGCAATACAATAGGGAAGGTCCTCAACATGCTCCATGGCCGCAATGGTCACAATGCGATCGTATGTCACCGTATCTGGAAGTTCGGAAATATCACCGTATCGAGTGCGGATTTTGTGTTTTACCGGGCTGTGCTCAAAAAGTTCCTGGGTCGGTTCAACAATGTCATAGACCGTCGCCGACGGTTCCTGTTCGACGTGATTGAGGGTACCTGCGCCTATTTCCAGAATTCGCGCCGACCGATCAGGTTGCGACACCTGTCGGTGCATCCAACCTTCCAGATGGCCGAGAAGTTTATAAAACCAGCCTCCTTTATCGCCCCTGTTTATAAGGATTTCGTCAATATATATCTTCTTATAATTGTCCGTTAACGCCGGCCGCCGGTTTGGAAACTTACGCAAAAATTGCTGTTGTGAGATTGATAACGTCATTATATGAATGCTCAGTAATGCCAAATTCCGTTTCGGTTCACTCACCAAATACCATAACGCGAGGATGCAGGGTCGAGACGACATTTAGAAGACAACCGATACTTTTCCGGCGGGTGCTCACCCGATTATCGCTTGATCCGAATTCTACCCATCCGCTGATACTCGAAAAGCGTTCGCCTTGTATCATTGAAAGGAATAGAGATCAAACCAGGAAGCCCTAAAAATTGGGGCGCGACAGGCACTCCCGTGCGGACCCGCATAGCAGAAAAATCCGCTGCGACAGGGTTTATTGATCCGTACGGAGAAACCCCTTCCGATTTACTCAAGCTGGAAAAACCATGGCCTGGACCACAACCTTTAAAAGCCGAAAAGCCGATGCCGTGGGGCACTTGGACTCGCTTATTTGGTGACTTCTTTTACCAGTTTTTGTGTATCCCCGTCGTAGGTCGCACCGCCGATCAGCGTCGCCGCGCACCAAATGGCGGCCGGTGGAAAAATGAGAATAGCCGCACATCCGGCAACGCCCGCCGCTTTGCCCGGGTTTTCCTTGGCCAGCTCAACGGTTTTGTCGACGGCGTTCTTCTCTTCCTCAGCACTTCCCGCCACCGGCGTTAGCGCCAAGAGGACAACCATCGCAAAGAAAAGGCCTTTTCGCATGGAATCACTCCTGAATTTACCTGTTAGAGGTTGATCATACCCTTACCGACGGCCCAAGGGAAGAATTGCTTTCCCATGGCAATTCAGGTTTCTGTTCCACCATTTACCTGGATCATTTGGCCGTTAATAAAAGCCCCTTTTTCAGATGCCAGCAACGATACAACTGCCGCCACTTCATCGGGTTCGCCCAATCGTCCCGTCGGCACCCGCGATTCCATGGATCGGATATGCTGAGCCATTTCCGTCTGTTCCTGCTCCGGTCGGATCGGCCCCGGAGATACGATATTGGCAGTGATCCCCCGACCACCAAATTCCTTGGCCAGGGATTTAATCAACCCCCAGGACCCATGTTTCGAAACCGAAACGGGGGCCCGTCCGTTGTATCCATGAATGGCATTCATCCCGGCAAAGTTTATGATCCGGCCCCAACCGCGCTCAATCATGCCCGGCAGACAGGCCCGGGCCAACCAGAACCCAGCATTCATGTTCACATTGATAACCCGATTCCAGTCGGCATCGGTCATTTCCAAAAACCCCGTATCGGGGCGGATGGCCGCATTATTCACCAAAACATCGACGTGGCCGTTAAGGGATAGAGCCTGGGCGGCGACGTCAGCCGCGCCGTCAGCAGTGCCGACATCGCCCATGGCAATCTGAGAACGAACACCAAAGGACCGGGCGTCAGCACTCACCTTTTCACAGGCGGCCCGATTGTTTGAGCCATTTGTTACGATATCAAATCCATCAGCGGCCAAGGCCATGGCAACGGCCCGGCCAATGTTTTTCCCTGATCCGGTGATCAGAGCTGTTTTTTTATATCCCATTGTTATCAAACCCCAATACTCCCATTGTCAACCAACACCGGCACCTCAAAATAACGGATCTCTGCAGTCGCCCCATAACGCTCACCGACGGATTGTAACCAGGGATCGGTATGGACAGCCTTGGCCGAGGCCCAATCCTGCCAGACATAAAATCCGCCGACATGATCGACCCCGTCGTAGAGATAATATTTGCGAACCAGCCCGGTTAGACCCTGGTAGGTGGGAGCACTCGCTTCAAACGCCGCCAGCACCTCCTGCTCAGAGATCGGTTTTGGCAGACGAATTTGCACAAACGCCGTAATCAATTAGCCTCTCCCTTCTGATGTAACCGCCAGATCAACATTTCTATCCGGTCCTGACCAAAAAACGGCTCCCCGTCGAGGACCATGCACGGCACTCCCCAATGGCCGGCGGCCTCCAGGAGCTGGCCATTTTTTTCCACTTCGCGATCAAAATCACCGGCGTTTATTCGGGCAATGTGGGAAAGATTGCCAATATCGAGGCCAACGCCCGCTGCAATTGACGCCAGGTGGCCGCCACTGTCCCAGCCATTAACGGTACCGCCCCACAACAAGCGCATCAGGTCGCGCAAAAAGGTTTGCTCCTTGCCGAGCTGGCGCGCCGCCAGAGCCAGCCGGGTCAGTTTGCGGATGTGGGGTTGCTCGGATATCGGCTCACGGGTTTCGGGGTCGAATACCAACGGGTCAGGAACCGGGCGGCCATAGGGAATTTTTAAAAAGGCCGCAGTACGCTGCGAATCCTTGCGGTGATAGTCGCCATAATTGGCGTGCAGCCGAGCAAAATATCCCGGTCGCCGCATGGCGCCGGGCCAGACGTGACGCAAACGAATGGTCAGGTCCATGGCAATGGACAGGGCAAATAAACGATCCATGGACAGATAACAATAGGGACTGCGGAAGGACCAATAGAGATCAATCTGTTGTTTCATTCACGCCTTCCCATGCGACCATAAAAGGTCATTTGCACCGACTCCTACAAGGCCGCGCCGGGTTTGGAGTTATAGGCCAGAACCGCAAGCATTCGAGTTTCGCGCCGTCCACCGGGGCGACGCGATGTAGGGCGTTGCGCCCCCTCAACAGAACCAGGACACCGGTGCGGTTGACCCGGGCCCGGCACTCCGCTTGAAAGCCCGCCTCACCAATGGCATGTTGATCTAAATCGACAATCGTCTTTAGTGTCATTGGCCCGCCCCCATGAATATTGCGTTTGTTGGGTACAAGTATCGATCACAAAAACCCGCCAAGCAATTCCTGAGCGCACCGGCACGCCGATTTTTTACATAAGATCATCTCTTTAATCCTCTTTGAGGTATCCTTTTTCATTCCCTTGAAAGTCATTAAAGTAAGGTCCATCACAAAAATGGTGGTGGGTAAATGAACACAAATCAGATTACCAACGTGGACGGTTTTACAGATTTCAACCCTTCTGCAGCATGGGATACCGTCGTTAACAGTCCTTTGGTCCTAAATGGGGCTGCCGCAGCATCCCTGGTCGTCAGTGATGATGGCTGGTTTTTACGTGCCGACTACGGGCGCAACGGTGATGACCTGCAGTTAACGGGTACGGGTGGCCGGGTCGTCATTATTGACGATTATTTTTCCCAACCCCAGCCCCCCGATTTGATTTCCCAGTCCGGAGCCGTTTTAAAGGCGGCAACTGTCATCCGCCTGGCCGGACCTCTGGCACCGGGCCAGTATGCCCAGGCCGCAACCGGCCCCGACACCGGTCCCATTGGCCGGGTTGAAACTGCAAGTGGCGGCGTCAAAGCCACCCGCGCCGATGGCACGGAGGTCACGTTGGCATCCGGCGATCCGGTTTTTTTGGGAGATATACTGGAAACCAGTAACGACGGCACCGTCGGCATTACCTTTGCCGATGAAAGCACCTTTTCCCTGGGCGAAGCGGGCCGGATGACACTTGACGAGCTGATTTTTGATCCCGGTGCCCAGGAAGGCGCCATGCATGTGAACCTCATTCAGGGCGCCTTCACCTTTATATCCGGCAAAATTGCCAAAACCGACCCCAATGCCATGGTCGTATCAACCCCAACCTCAACCATTGGCATCCGCGGCACGGCCGGTGGCGGACACGTCGATTCGGACGGCGTCACAACCGCTGCACTGATGCCCGAGGCCTCTGGTTTCATCGGTGAAATGTCGATTGGAAACGCGGCCGGAACACAAACCATCAACCAAGCTCTGCAAGCCGTAACCATCGCCAGTAACACGATCGCACCAACTCCGCCGTTTATTATGTCGCCACAGCAATTGGGACAAACCTTCGGCAGTGCCCTAAACGCCCTGCCTAATGGCGAACAGGGTTTGCCCGATGCGGTTGTCAATGGTGCCCGTGAAGGTCGAACCCAGCAACAACAAGCCGAACAGGCGCAACAGGAAGCGGAAGTCCGTCAATTGGAAGCCGAGGCCGAAGCCAACCAGGCGGAGGCGGTAGCTGCACAAACCCTGGCCGAAGCCGAAGCGGCCGCGACGGCCGAGGCGCAGGCCGCGGCTGATGCCGCTACGGCCGAGGCGGCGGCGGCGGAAGCGGCTGCCCTGGCCGAGGCGGCAATCGCCGCGGCAGAGGTGCCCGGTGCCACACCGGAACAAATTGCCGTAGCAGAAGAAACCGCCCAATTGGCGGAAGAGGCGCAAGCCCTGGCCGAGCAGGAAGTTGCCCGGGCGCAGGAGGCGCGAACCGCCACCGCCCAATCCCAGGCACAAGCCGCCGAAGCTCAAGCCCAACTGGCTTCGGCCAATGCCGAAGTAGCTCATGCCGTCGTCGGCGTGACCCAGGCGCAAATTGCCGTCGTTCAAACCAGCGCAATCGGTGCGGTCGCAACCGCTGCGGTTGCCGCTGGCATTGATACGGTGCCTGGTGTCAATCAAATAAATAACGCCGAAGCCGCTCTTATCCAGGCGCAGGAACAGGTGCAGACCGCCCAGCAGCAGGTTGAGCAGGCGGCGGCCGCCGTTGAACGGGCCTACGAGCAGGTACAAAACATCGAAGCTGAAATCGCCGCAATTGAACAACAGGCCCTTGCACCGACCGATGGACCCGGGGACGGACCGGAGGAGGCCGACGACCGCCTGGAAGAGCCCACAGACGGGCCGGTTGAGGCGGAGGCTGAAGGTCCAAATGAGGCCCTTGGAGCGGGGCTGAGGGACGGCCCTCTCGATGGGATCAACCCCCTCGCTGCGACGGAACCCAACCCGACCCCAGGAACCGATCCGATCACTGGGCCTGCCCCGGGTATCGGTCTGGCCAATAATACGGGACCGGTTTTCGAACCCTTTGCCGATGCCTTTTCCGACCCCGCCTTCGATCCCTTTAGCGGAGCCTATGACGGAACCCTGGTCGGGTCCAATATTGGCCCCATAGGCGGCCCGGTTTTTGGCCAAACCCTTAATGCCGCCACCACTACTCCTTTCATAAGTGAAGACGACGTAAGCCCGGTTGGCACGACCCTATTCGTTATTGAAACTTTCAACGAAACCCAGATGGGGACCACCGGCAATGACAATCTGACCGGCGGTCCGGGCAATACCCAGTTCACTATGATCCAGGGCGTGTCTCTGGATGGCGACGATATTTTGAACGGTGGTCAAGGAACCGACGAAATATATCTGCAATCGCTAAATCAGTTTCAAGGCATCTACGATAGCTCCGTGCTGGCCAGCCCGAATTTGGTCTATGCCACCAGCACCGGCATCAGTGGCACCATTGAACTGAATTCTGTTGAACAATTGTTTGTCAATAATGGTACGGAAAGCAGCGTCCGTCTGAATATTGACATTACGGCGTCGGGTTATGGGTATGTGATTTCCGGTGGTGCCGGAAACAACGTGATCGATGTCAGTGATGGTAAAACACTTTCCCTGATACCGAACCTGGACGGCGTTTCCCACGTGCTTTCCGACAGCGATACCCTGGGTACGGTGCTGTTCGGTGGTGCCGGCAACGACACCCTTACCGGTTCCGGCGAGGGCGACGACATATTTGGCGGTGCCGGATCTGATACTTTGCACGGCGGTGATGGTTTGGATCTGCTGTACGGCGGTGGTGGTGACGATGTCATTGACCTGGGCGGCGGTGATGATTTTGCCGACGCCGGGGCCGGCAACGATTCGGTGACCGGCGACATCGGCGACGAAACGGTTTTCGGCGGCAGTGGCAATGATTATCTAAACCTGGGTAATGGCGACAACATTGGTTACGGCGACGACGGCGACGACACGCTGATTGGTGGTGCCGGCAATGATACCCTAACCGGCGGCGGTGGCAACGATCAGATCACCCTCGGAAATGGCGTCAATGTCGGATCGGGTGGACTTGGCAACGATACGATTTACGGTGGCTCCGGCATCGATACCATCGGCGGCGGCGACGGTAACGATCTGATCTTCATGGGTCTTGGTGATGACAGTGTCACCGGCGGGGCTGGCAACGACATTTTGAAGGTCGGATACAATGGCAGCAGCTCCTTCGCCAGTGGTCAAACGGCAGGTAGCCTGGACGGAGGCAGCGGTATTGACACGATCCAGCTCTTTGCCAATAACGATTTTTCCGCAGTCGCCATCAGCAATATTGAAACCCTGGTCTTCAGCGCCTCGTCAGCAGCAACCTTTACCTCATCCCAGGTCACAAATTTGTCCAGTATAGATTTTGGTGCCGTCACCGCCAGTCTGACCGTTGGTTTGACTTCCGGTGCAAATTTTGATGCCGCCTCGCTGTCTCTGAGTAACTTTACCAGTGGTACGGATACTTTGAGTTATCTCGGCGGTGCCGGCAACGAGGCGCTGACACTTGGATCCACCAATAACACGGTTTCCGTTACCGACGTGGAAACCATAACCGGCGGCTCTGGTACCGATATAATTACCCTGGGCTCCGGCGACCAAACAATAGCCGCGTCAAATATCGAGACCCTCATTGGTGGTGCCGGCAACGATACCATCACCATAACCGGCAGTACGGGAGCCGTTCTCACCGGTGGCAATGGCCATGACACCCTGACCGGTGGTTCCGGTAGCGATGTTTTCCGTTATACGTCGGCCAGTCAATCGACCTCCACCCTTACGGATATCATAACAAATTTTGAGGCGACCACTGTTTCTGAAGTCTTGTTTCTGGATGGTTTATTAACCGGGACGTTTGGTTTTCTAGGCTCCGAAGCGGTCGCTTTTACCGGTGCTGCCGGTGGCAACAATACGGAAGCCCGTTTTAACAACACCTCCAAACTCCTCGAAATTGATGTTGATGGAAACGGTACGTCCGACATGGATATCACCTTACAGGGCGTCAGCCTTGGTGATCTGAGTTCAGCGGACTTTAACGTCACTTAGGGTCAGGACACCAGTCGCCCGCCGCGACAAAAAGTGCCCTAACTCTTCACCTGATAGCCGGTTTTGAAGATCCACCAGACAGTGGCCATACAGATCGCCAGAAACAAGGTGATCACGGCCAGGCTCAATCCAATACTGACGTCGTTGATCTCGTAGAAACTCCAGCGGAACCCACTGATCAGGTACAAAACCGGGTTAAACAGGGTGACCTTCTGCCAGATCGGCGGCAGCATATCGATGGAATAAAAACTGCCGCCCAAAAACACCAGGGGGGTAACCACCAACAACGGCACAATTTGTAATTTTTCGAAATTGTCGGCCCAGATGCCTATGATAAAACCAAGCAGGCTGAAAGAGACCGCCGTCAAAACCAAAAACATCAGCATCCACACCGGATGGGCAATCTGAAGGGGCACAAACAGGCCCGCCGTCGCCAGGATGATCAAACCCAATATTATCGATTTGGTTGCCGCCGCGCCCACATAACCGAGGACAATTTCAAAATAAGATATGGGTGCGGACAGCAACTCGTAGATAGTGCCCGTGAACTTGGGGAAATAGATTCCAAACGAGGCATTGGAGACGCTTTGCATGAGCAGGGACAACATGATCAGCCCAGGGACAATAAACGAGCCATAACTGACACCGCCGATTTCCGTGATGCGACTGCCGATGGCGGATCCAAAAACCACAAAATACAGGGATGTGGAAATCACCGGCGAGACGATGCTCTGAAATAAAGTACGCCAGGTGCGGGCCATTTCAAACAGATAGATGGCTTTTACGGCATATAGGTTCATGACTTATCACTTACCAGGTTTACAAAAATCTCTTCAAGGGAACTTTGTGTGGTGTTTAAATCATTAAACGATAGGCCCGCGCCGTTGACGGCCGAAAGTAATTTGGTGATGCCCGTCCGTTCCGCCTGGGTATCATAGGTATAGGTAATATGCCGACCATCGTCTGAAAGTTCCAAACCAAAGGCGGCAAGGGCTGGGGGCAGGCGAACAATCTGATTGGTAAGATCCAGGGTCAATTGTTTTTTGCCAAGCTTGCGCATGAGCTCGGATTTATTTTCCACCAGAATGATCTCGCCCCGGTTAATGACACCAACCCGTTCGGCAATGGCTTCCGCTTCTTCAATATAATGGGTGGTCAGAATGATCGTAACACCCGATTCGCGGAGTTTGCGCACTACTTCCCACATGTCCTTGCGTAACTCCACATCGACACCGGCCGTCGGTTCATCCAAAAACAAAATCTGTGGTTCATGTGACAGGGCCTTGGCAATCAACACCCGGCGTTTCATGCCGCCGGACAGGGCCATGATGATGCTGTCCTTTTTATCCCACAGTGACAAGTCGCGGAGAACCTTTTCAATGTGCGCCGGATCAGCTGGTTTACCGAATAATCCGCGGCTAAACGACACCGTATCGAACACGGTCTCGAAGGCGTCCGTCGTCAGTTCCTGGGGCACCAGCCCGATCAAACTGCGGGTTTTGCGGTATTCGCTGATGATGTCATGGCCCGCCACGGTAATGCTGCCGGACGTCGGGCTGACAATGCCGCAAATGATACTGATCAGTGTTGTTTTGCCAGCCCCGTTCGGACCAAGCAACGCCAATATTTCACCCTTGCGAATTTCCAGATTAACCCCGTTCAGGGCCCTAAAACCAGCGGCATAGGTTTTGCACAAATTTTGAATGGAGATGAGGCTGGTCATGGCCGGACTATAACGGCTTTTTCCGAAAGGTCAGGGGTTTTTGTGCAGCCCTTCGCGCCAGGATTGAGGATTGACCTGAGCGCAGGTGTGGGCGAAAACAATCTGAATGGAATGTTTAAAAAGGGCGCCCTATGAAAACTATTTTCCCCGAAAATTTTGAAGATCTGGAGCGCAGTGGCATTGGCAAAATTGCCGTCCAGGGGTTAGGCATGGAGGGGGTTTATCCGCTGTGGTTCGGCGAAGGGAGTGAACCCACACCAAAGCTGATCCGTGACGCAGCCGTCGCCGCTCTCGACGCCGGCGAAACCTTTTACAATATTCCACGCGGGCGGCCCGACCTGCGGGCGGCCCTGAAAACATATAACGACACCATATACGGGATCGACCTGCACCCGGACCGTATTCACGTCCCGGCATCGACCATGCTGACGGTGATGATAGCTACCCACATGGTGATCCGGCCCGGCGACCACGCGCTAATTGTCACTCCCCACTGGCCGAACGTGGAAATGGCGTTGAAATGGGCGGGCGCTGAAATCGGCCATTTCCGCCAGCACGCGGAGGACGGCAAATGGGCCTTAAACGTGAGCGGGCTGATGGACGCCTGCCTGGCCCATACCAAAATGATTTATCTGAACAGCCCATGCAATCCTACGGGATATGTGATGGAGCGCCCTGACCAGGAAAAGTTACTTGATTTTTGCCGGGACCGGGGCATCGTTTTGGTGTCCGATGAGGTCTACCACCGAAGTGTCTATGACCGTAATTCCGCCCCGTCCTTTCTCGAATTCGCCGGCGACGACGACCCGTTAATTGTCGTCAACGGATTTTCCAAGGGTTGGGCCATGACCGGCTGGCGCCTGGGTTGGATGGTTACGCCGAAAGGTTATGAAGAACAGATGGCCGTCCTCTGCGAAATATACAATACCGGCGGCCCCAGTTTTGTCCAAATCGGTGCCATTGCGGCGCTCGAGAAAGGCGAGGGCGTTGTTCACGATCTGCGTCAAGGGTACGCGGAAAGCCTGGCCGTTGCCAACGACATCCTGGGCAATCACCGACGGGTCGACCATACGGCACCGGAGGGGGCCTTTTATGCCTTTCCAAGAATTAAGGGGATCCGAGACGGTTTGGCGTTTGCTGAAGGGCTGTTGATTGACGCAAAAGTAGGGGTTGCCCCCGGATATACATTCGGGCCCGGTAACCAAACCCACGTTCGCATGTGTTTCGCCATGAAGACCGACAAATTGGAGCAGGCCCTGCGCGCTTTTACCCATTATCTGGACACCCACTAATGCCTTTGCCGGCCGATAGGACCTATCGGGCCCGTCGCACCGTTAAAGGCCGTTCACAATTAAATCTCACGAACCCTTTGATTTTGATCACGTATGGGATAGCCTCCTTTTGGTGTAGGCATTTTATTTTAAATCGCGCAGCGTGAGGGAGTATTTCTATGGCCGGTGGTGACGCGAAGACTTCGGAGTTAATCCGCAAAATTGCGAAAGAAGCCGGGAAAAAACTGAATAAAACCCGCGCCGCCCAGGCCCAGGCCTTTATTCAAGGGTATTATGCCAATTCTCCCGCAAGCGATTTATCGGCTTTCAAACCGAGCGAGCTCGCGACCATTGCATTACATCATTTTGATTTTGCCAACACCCGAACCAGCGGCAAAGCCCTGGTCCGTATTTTTAATCCGACGCAAAACACCGACGGCTACCAATCGGACCATACAATCATCGAAATTTGCAATGACGATATGCCGTTTCTTGTCGATTCCATTGCCGCAGAAGTTTCCCGTCTGGAACTGGATGTTCATCTTCTTATCCACCCTATCTTGAGGGTTCGGCGCAGCAAAAGCGGTAAATTTGCATCCCTTGTCGAAGCCGGGACTACGGGCGCGTTAAGTGAATCTTTTATCCGTATGGAGATTACCCGCCAATCTGGAAATCGTTTGGCTGAAATCAAATCGCGGTTTGATCATATCCTTTCCGATATTCGTTGCGCGGTCGAAGACTGGCGCCCCATGCGCGATCGGATGGGTGCCATCATTGAAGAATTTTTATCCGTGCCAAAGGGCAAGGCATCCGACGAGATTTCGGAAGCCCGGGATTTCATGCGCTGGATACACGACAACAATTTCACTTTTTTGGGATATCGGGAATACGACCTGAAAGTCAGCGGCAAACTGGCCAAAGCAAGCCTTAATAGGGTATCGGGGCTGGGTGTTCTCCGCGACGCCGACGTCGAAGTTTTTGATGAAATTGATCCGTCGCAATCTTTGCATATGGAGGTTCGGGCTTTCGTTCGCAACCCCGCCTTGCTGATGGTTACCAAATCAAATTTAAGATCATCCATACATCGTCCCGTGCATATGGATGCCCTTAGCATCAAAAAATATGACGACAAGGGTCAGGTGATCGGACAACGGATCTTTGTCGGGTTATTTACCTCCGGTGCCTACAACAAAGCGCCCAGTGAAATTCCCCTTTTACGACGCCGGGTTCTAATGACCATGGACCGGTCCGGGTTTGAGGAAAGTTCCCACGACGGCAAAGCGCTCATGAACATCCTCGACACCTTTCCCCGCGACGAACTGTTTCAAATCAGTGATGATCAATTGTTCAAAACGGCCATGGGTATCCTGCATTTACAGGAGCGGCACCGGACGGCCCTGTTTATCCGGCCGGATGAACTTGAGCGATATTGTTCCTGCCTGGTTTATGTGCCCCGCGACAGATACACAACGGAACTGCGCCTGCGTATCCAGGAAATATTAGCCGAAGAACTCGACGGTCGCATCGCCGCCTTTTTTACCCAGCTGGGGGAATCGGCGCTGGCCCGCTGTCACATTATTGTGCCGATGTTGCACGGGCGTATTCCAAAATACAACATTGCCAAAATTGAACGGCGCCTGGTCCAGGCCAGTCGTTCCTGGGCCGATCATCTGGGCGATGCCATCTCCGTCGACCACGGCGAAGAAAAAAGCCTGGAGATCGTCGGTCGTTGGGCCAGTGCCTTCGGTCCTGATTATCAACACCGTTACCAGCCGTCTGAAGTCATGCATGATATTGAGGTCCTGGAACAGGTCCTGCAAACCAATGAAATTGGGATGAATCTGTATCGAATTGACGGGGCCGAAAGTTATAAGGTGCGCTTTAAGATCTATCGAAAAGATCAGGCCATTGCCCTGTCCGACGTCTTACCGATCTTTGAGGACCTGGGATTTAAAGTGATTGATGAAGGCGGTCCCCACGACATCAAACTGGCCGAGCACCGTATGGTTATCCATAATTTTGGGCTGGAAACCCGCGATGGGTCGGCGGTGCAATTGACCAACATTCGAGCCAATTTCCACGCGACATTCCATAAGGTCTGGAAGGGTGAAATTGAAAGCGATGGATTTAATGCCCTTGTTGCCCGCACCGGCCTGGCTTGGCGTGAAGTTGTCATATTGCGGGCGCTCTGCAAATATCTGCGCCAAACGGGAATTACCTTCAGCCAGGACTATATGGAGCAAACCATGGCCAACAACCCGCGCATCGCGGCGGACTTGGTTGCCCTGTTTATGAACCGGTTTGACCCGAACGCCGGCAAAGCCGGGATCGCCAAAGCGAAGCGCTTGGCGACCAAGATCGTCAGGGCCTTGGAAGACGTCGCCAGTGCCGATGAAGATCGCATTTTGCGACGTTATCTCAATTTGCTGCAAAGCCTGTTACGGACAAACTTTTTCCAACCCGATAACGGTGGTTTAATCAAAGGCTACATTTCATTCAAATTTAATGCCCGAAATCTGGAAGAGTTGCCACTACCCAAACCGCTGAGGGAAATATTTGTATACAGCCCGCGGGTCGAAGGGGTGCATTTACGTTTTGGGCTTGTCGCCCGCGGCGGACTGCGTTGGTCGGACCGGAGGGAGGATTTCCGCACGGAAATTTTGGGCTTGGTTAAAGCGCAACAGGTCAAAAATGCCGTTATCGTCCCGGTCGGCTCAAAGGGGGGGTTTGTCTGTAAACATCCGCCGCGCGATAACAGCCGTCAGGCCTTTCTCGATGAAGGGATAGCCTGTTACAAAATTTTCATCGCCGGCCTGTTGGACATTACGGATAATATCAAAGGTCCGCACATCACGGCACCGAAGAACGTTGTCCGCCTGGATGATGATGATCCCTATCTGGTCGTTGCGGCCGACAAGGGAACCGCAACCTTTTCCGACATCGCAAATGGAGTTTCAATCGATTATGGCCACTGGCTGGGAGATGCATTTGCCTCCGGCGGCAGCCAGGGATACGACCACAAAAAAATGGGAATTACGGCCCGCGGAGGTTGGGAATCGGTAAAACGCCATTTCCGCGAAATGGGGAAAAACATCCAAAAGGAAGACTTTACCGTTGTCGGCGTCGGCGATATGCAGGGTGACGTTTTTGGCAATGGCATGTTGCTTTCCAAACACATTCAGTTGCTCGCTGCCTTCAACCATCTGCATATTTTTGTTGACCCCGATCCCGACGCGGCCAAAAGCTGGGTCGAACGGAAACGGTTGTTTGATACGCCGGGTCTTGCCTGGTCGGACTACAACACAAAAGTCTTGTCCAAAGGTGGCATGATTTATGAGCGCCGCGCCAAATCCCTGAAACTGACGCCAGAAATTCAAACTCGATTCGGCCTGTCCAAATCGGCCGTAACTCCGAATGAGTTAATGGAAGCCATCTTAAGGGCAGAAGCTGAATTGCTGTGGTTTGGCGGCATCGGCACCTATATCAAATCCGCCAACCAATCCCACTTGGATGCCGGCGATCGGGCCAACGACGCGATCCGCATCAATGGCGAGGACGTCCGCTGCAAGGTCATTGGCGAAGGGGCCAATTTGGGATGCACACAAAGGGGTCGGGTCGAATTTGCCGAAAACGGCGGTGCCATGAACACCGATTCCATCGACAATTCAGCCGGCGTCGATTCATCGGATCACGAAGTGAACATCAAAATCCTAGTGGATAGTGTGATGCGGGCGGGTACGATGACCCAAAAACAACGCAATGCTTTACTAGCCAGCATGACTGACGAGGTCGGTAAATTGGTTTTGGTGCACAATTACCGCCAGACCCAGGCCCTGTCTTTCATTCAATCGAACGGTGTTGGTGCGCTCGACAACCAACAGCGTTTAATGAAAATGCTGGAACGTGAAGACCGCCTCAATAGATCCGTTGAATTTTTGCCGGACGACGAAACCATTGCCGAACGCCAATTGGCCCAATGCGGTCTCTATCGACCCGAACTTTCGGTTTTGATTAGTTATTCGAAGATCTGGCTTTACGACCAGTTGATCGCTTCCAATATGCCCGATGATCCTTATTTGGAACAGGATCTGGTTGATTACTTCCCGACGCCGTTGCGGCAAAAATACCGACCGCATATTGCTAAACATCGCCTGCGCCGGGAAATCATTGCGACCCGCGCCACCAACTCACTCGTCGATCGGGCTGGCGATACCTTCGTCACCGAATTTATGGAAAAAACCGGTAAATCGGCGGCCGACATCAGCCGGGCCTATATCATCGCCCGCGAAATCTTCCAACTTCGGACCCTCTGGGCTGATATTGAAGCCCTGGACAATCGGGTACCGACGATAACCCAAACGGCAATGCTCAAGGATATCCACCATTTATTGGACTGGGTTGTTCTTTGGCTCCTGCGAAACGGCAAACCGGGTCTTGATTTAGGAATCCACATTGAGGAATTTAAAAAGGGAATCGCAGACCTATCGAGCGGGATCAACAAAGCCCTGCCTGCCCATTATGTCAGTGACATCAAAAAGCGGGCGCAACCCTATATGGACAAAGGGGTCCCGGAATCCCTGGCGTTAAAAATAACCAGCCTTGTAAATCTATATTCCGGATTGGATGTGGTTCGGCTTGCGGCCCGACGCCGCTGCCAGGTGCTCGACGGCGCGCGCTTCTACTTTGCCGTGGGCACCCGTTTCAAACTGGGTCGTTTACGGGCGGCAACGGATTCCATGGGCACGGATAGCCATTGGCAACAACTGGCGATCGCCGCGTTGGTAGAGGAGGTTTATGCCCATCAATTGGCGCTTGCCAATTTGGTAATGGATTCGGCAAAAACAAATATCGACGCAAAAAAAGCGGTCGAAGCGTGGATTAGCACACACCATGCGACTGTCGGGCCGACGGAACAATTGTTAAGCGAACTTTGGGCTATCGAGGTCAACGATCTGTCAATGATCGCCGTCGCCAGCCGCCAGATTAAAACCATGACAGATATCAGCGACAAACGGTGAAGCAACGCCGCCCCGGACCACAACCGACGACCCGCACCGGACTTGTCGCCTGGTGTTTGTATGACTGGGCCAATTCGGCCTTTCCCACGGTTATAACGACATTTGTCTTTGCTGCCTATTTTACCAAAGGTGTTGCCACCGATGTCGTTACGGGTACTGCGCAATGGGGTTGGGCGCTGTCCCTATCTGCCTTGGCCGTTGCGATTCTTGGCCCGTTGCTGGGCGCCATCGCCGACCACGCCGGTCGGCGAAAACCCTGGTTACTGGTGTTCACCGGCCTCGCTGCCGTCACCTCGGCGCTATTATGGGTGGTCACACCGGAGCCGGGCTCTGTCCTCCGGGCTTTGATTCTGGTTGGTTTTGCCAGCTTCGCCTTTGAGCTGGGCATGGTTTTTTATAATGCCATGCTGGCCGATCTGGCACCACCCGAGAAATTAGGTCGCTGGTCCGGTTGGGGATGGGGTCTGGGATATATGGGCGGCCTCGCCTGTTTGGCGGTGACCCTTGTTGGCTTTGTGCAAACGGATACCCCTTGGTTTGGTTTAAATACGGCCGAAGCGGAACATTTGCGGGCAACCGGGCCCTTGGTCGGCTTATGGATGATACTTTTTGCTGTTCCATTATTTGTATTTACCCCGGACCGAGATACCGCATTACCGTTGACTGAGGCGATCCGTCAAGGTTTAAAAACGCTCGCCGGAACGGTTCGGCTTTTGCGCCGTCAGGGCAACATCGCGCGGTTTCTGATTGCCCGAATGATTTATACCGACGGTCTAAATACTCTTTTTGCCTTCGGTGGCATTTATGCGGCCGGCTCCTTCGGTTTTTCCTTTGAGGATTTGATTTTGTTTGGCATTGGTATCAACGTCACTGCTGGTATCGGGGCCGCTGGATTTGCCTGGATCGATGACTGGATCGGAGCAAAACCGACGGTTTTAATTTCCATTTGTGCCCTCATTGGCTTAAGCGGTCTGCTACTGGTCATTGAAAGTGCGACTTTGTTTTGGCTGTTTGGATTGACGCTCGGGATCTTTGTCGGGCCCGCACAATCCGCCAGCCGCTCGCTGATGGCGCGCCTTTCGCCGACTGACATGCGCACCGAAATGTTTGGGTTGTACGCCCTTTCCGGCAAGGCCACGGCGTTTCTCGGTCCAGCCCTTCTGGCGGTCGTTACCGACGTTTTTTCAAGCCAGCGCGCCGGCATGGCCACAATTTTAGGGTTTTTCCTGATCGGCGCTTTGCTTCTACTTCCCGTCAAGGAAAATTAGAAGATGGACTATTGAATGGACTGGTGCCGTCGCCCATTATGCGATCATGACATTTCCAGACCAAAAATTCCTCCACGCATCGGCTTTTACCAAAGCCTATTTTGATCAGTTGGCCCGGGCCGCAGCGACGTTGGATGACACGCGCATGGACCTGGCAACGGAAATTCTATCCGTCGCTTATGAAAACCGCAAAACGGTATTTTCCTGTGGCAATGGAGGCTCAGCGGCGATTTCAAATCATCTTCATTGTGATCATCTGAAAGGCACCCAAACGGACACCGAACTTAGGCCCCGTGTGATCAGTTTAAGTTCCAATATCGAAACCATGACGGCCATTGCTAATGACATTTCCTATGACGATGTGTTTGCATATCAGCTCCGTTCCATGGCCGATCCGGGCGATATCCTGATTACCATCAGTTCGTCGGGTAATTCTGAAAACATTGTATCGGCGGCGCAATGGGCCAAAAACAACGGATTAATGGTTATATCATTGACCGGATTTGGCGGCGGTCGTTCAGCTGAACTGGCTGATGTAAATCTGCACATCGCGTCCGATAATTATGGCATTATAGAAGACCTCCACCAAAGTTTGATGCACATTCTGGCCCAGTATGTCCGGATGATCCATATGCCCGATGACGTGATCGAAAACCGGGTCTTTTAGGGGTTCAACCATTAAGGAATAGGCATGGGCAGTCCGACACGCGGCGCTCTTTATGTGATTTGGGGCGATTACAACAAACCGGCATTGGACCGGTCTTTGGCATCACTCAGGGCTTTCCACCCGGACCTGCCGGTGCATGTCAAATCCCTGCAACCCGATGCCACCCTGCTCGACAAAGCGGGTATGTTTGACATGTCGCCCTTTGACGAAACGGTGTTTCTCGACGTCGATACGGTGGTCATGGGAAATTTGGAATTTGGTTTTACCAAGGCGCGGCAATTTGGCTGCGCTGTCTGTATTTGCGAATGCCCCTGGGCCCGGCGTTATGGCAGTTTGGAAGGGGATATGGTTGAATATAACACCGGCGTCCTGTTTTTTAACCAATTTGCCAAGCCCTTGTTTGGCCTGTGGAAGGAATTGGCGCCAAAAGTTGACTCTTCCATAACTTTTGTTGTTGACGGCGAGCCGGGCCGAATGCCGCTCAACGACCAGGCCGGCTTCGCATTGGCCGTCGAACAGTCGGGCCAGCTGCCGTTTGTTTTGCCCCATAACTGGAACTTTCGACCCAAGTGGCAAAAAAGCTGGTATGGGCCGCTTAAAATCTGGCACGATTACGGCGACCCGCCGGAGGCCCTGGCGGCCCATAATCTGAGCCAATCGGATCCTGCCAACGTCTTGTTATCATCAAGTTTGGCGTAATAATTTTCCACCGGCCTATCGTTCCGCCCTAATACTGCCTGATTCCGCGCTTAGCTTTACCCGGACGACAGACTGAGTTAGAGAGTAAATAAATATGACCTATCTTATCTCCCGCCTATGCATCGGAGTGTTAATTTTGCTAACCGCCCTGGTGGTCCGGCCGGCTGACGCCGTTTTGGCTGAGAATTTAAAACTGACCCAACAGGAAACAACGGAGCTGATGCGGGTACAAAAACACCTCAATTCCTCAAAAACCGTTCAGGCCCGATTCCTGCAAATTTCCTCCAACGGCGAATATGCGGAAGGAAAAATTTTTCTGCAGCGACCCGGTCGGCTGCGATTGATATACGATGATCCGAATCCGTTAATGATTGTCGCCGACGGGAAACACATCTCGTTTATTGATCGTAAAATTGATACGGCTACCACATTGTTTTTAAGTATGACACCGGCCAACCTGGTGTTGCGGGATTCCATTGGTTTTTTTGGCAAGGATATCGTCGTTACGTCGGTTAAACACACGCCGGGGGTTATTCGCGTCGAATTGTTTACCGCCGAAGAACCCGATGCGGGCAGCATAGAACTGATCTTCAGTGATCAACCCGTGGAGCTGCGCAAATGGGCCATAACCGATGCGCAAGGAATTAAAACGTCGGTAACGCTGCTTGGACCCAGCTTCGATATCCCGCTTGATCCGGCGTTATTTAGATGGGCACCAGACCCCAATAAACCCCGCGTTTTTGGCAGCGACCGTTGATCGTCAAGACGACTGGCTGAGGTCCCAATTTCCTTCGCCATAACCACATGGAATGTAAACTCCATCCGTAAACGCCTGGACGGACTGGGCGCTCTGATTGATGCCGAACGACCGGATATCATTTGCCTGCAGGAAACCAAAGTACAGGACCATTTATTCCCGACGGCGGAAATCGCCCAATTGGGTTACCCCCATCAGGCCATCAGCGGCATGAAAAGTTACAACGGTGTGGCGATCCTTTCGCGTCACCCGCTGATTGATCCCGAACAACCGGACTGGTGTGGACGGGCTGATTGTCGACATATTTTTGCCTCCGTCGATACCTCCGGGCCGCTTGGGGAAATTGAGGTTCATTGTCTTTATGTCCCTGCAGGGGGTGACGTGGCGGACCCCCTGAAAAACCCAAAATTCGCCCATAAGCTTGATTTTATTGACGCTCAAACCCACTGGTGGGCAGCCCGCGGCAATGACGGTCACTCGCGGTTTTTGATGGGGGATTTAAATATCGCCCCGCTGCAGAGCGATGTCTGGTCCCACGCCCGGTTGAAAAATACAGTTACCCACACGGAAGTGGAGATTCAAAGACTTTTAAATTTGCAGAAAGCCGCGCGTTGGGTCGATGTCATGCGCTGGTTCTTAAAGGAAGACGATGAAGCCTATACCTGGTGGAGTTACCGAGCCGCCGATTGGCAGGAAGTGAACAAAGGTCGGCGCCTGGATCATATTTGGGCGAGTCAACAGGCCGCTGCTGAAGTAGAGAGTGTCCACATCCTGCGCGACGCCAGAAACTGGATCCCGCCATCGGACCACGTACCGGTGACCGTCCGGTTAAAGTCTTAGTGCATTTCCAGACGCCGATCAGTCGGTGTCCATCGACTCCTGAAAGCAACTTGAACGTCAGGTTTAAACCCTTAAAAACAATCGCTGTTTGTCCCTATTTTTAATCCGGGGCATCCGGCCTTAGGGCAAAATTTCAGCCCGACCCAAAGTTCCCCGGTCGGTGCCAAACCAAATGGTCTTCGATGGTCTGTCGTAAACCATGTGGCGTACGGAACCGCCACCGGAGGGGACCGGAGTCCTAGAAACGTAGGTTTCCTGAGCCGGGTCAAATCCGATCAACATATTTGGCCGCTCACCGGTTTCCACATACCAGATACGATCAACCTCGTCGATGGCCATGGCATAGGGTCCGGCACCGGCACCGGACGGCGATGGCCATTCACGGACCTGTTGATTGGCAGGATTTAGCTGCCCCAGCCGTCCAAGTGAAAAATCCACATAATAAACCATTCCCGCCGAAGTGACCGTAATCCGCCGCGGCCCGGCGTCTGGATCCGGTAAATTAAACTCCGTCATAACCAGGGTTTCAGGATCAATAGAAGCAAGTTTATTGGTTCCCAAAAGGGCAATCCAGAGCCGCCCTTTTGGCCCGACGGCAATGCCATAGGGCCTGGCATCGGGTGTTGGAACTTTGATCAAATCGACTTTTAACGTCTGTGTATTTAGGCGACCGACGAAATTGCCCCATTGTACGGTGAACCAGATATTTTGTTGCTGATGATCGAAGACCAAAGTATGCGGATCACTCGCATTGCGATCCGGCATATTGATCTTATCGAGGATGTCTGAAACGGGATCGTATCGCCCGATATATCCCAGCCGATTTCCCGCATACCAAACGACACCATTGGTGCCGACGATGAGGTTATGGGGGCCGGCGTTGTCGTCCAACTGACGTTTCGTAAACCGTTCCGTAACTGGATCAAATCGTCCCAGATAGTGATTATTTTGACCGACAAACCAAACCGATCCATCCGGTGCCACGCTGGGATCGCGGGGCCGACCCGATGCAAAGGGAACGGTCCATTCCCGAATGGATACTGTTTGGTTGGTGTCTGCCGCCACGGATTCTGGCGACAGACACAGGAGCAATGCACATAAAAGCCAACGCATCTCTATGATAATTTGGCCTGGAAAAACGCAGTGGTACGCGCCCACGCCAGCTCAGCCTGGGTTGCGTCGTAGCGGGGCGTCGTATCATTATGAAATCCATGATTTGCCCCCTTATAAATATAAGATTCAAACTCCTTGTTGTTAGCCTTGAGGGCGGCCTCGTAGGCCGGCGCTCCCTCGAGAATACGTTTGTCGAGTTCGCCATTATGGATCAGCAGCGGGGCCTGTATTTTACTTACATCCTCGGTTTTTGCCTGCCGTCCGTAGAACGGTACAGAGGCCGCTAATTCCGGTAATCGCACCGCCATGGAATTTGCTACGCCGCCGCCATAACAGAATCCGACAACGCCAACCTTGCCATTTGACTCCGTATCCTTAACGAGATGATCATATGCCGCAATAAAGTCGTTCAGGAGTTTCCCCTTATCCAGCTTCGCCTGCATCACTTTGCCATCCTCATCATTGCCCGGATATCCGCCCAACGGGGTCAATCCATCCGGTGCCAAAGCCGTAAATCCGGCAACGGCAACACGACGGGCGACATCTGCGACGTAGGGGTTAAGACCCCGGTTTTCATGGACAACAACAACGCTCCCGCGTTTTCCGCCGCCCGCGGGACGGACCAGATAGCCTTTTATTGTGCCGTGACCTTCTGGCGACGGATATTCGATCATTTGACCATGAATGCGCGAATCGCTTTCTTCGACCTGATTTGCCAGGGCATAATTGGGAGACAAGGTATCCAGAAGCATGGCTGCCGTCATTCCGCCGACGGCATATTTTCCGGCTTTCTCCAAAAACTCACGCCGTTCAATGAAACCATGTACGTACCCATCAAACAAATCCAAAAGTCCCTGGTCAAAATCACCGGCCTTTATTCTGTTGCTCATATTATTCATTTTCTCACCCTTTACTTTGCTAAACAGAAGATCACTCAGAGCCGCATTATAAGGCGAATTTTTGGTGCGGTTTACAGATTTATTATAAACTTTCCGCGATCTCGTCAAAATTTCAATTAACAACCATTAACATCGCCAGAATTAGCATTCATACGTATGTAATAACCGGGCCCTATGTTGGTTTGTAGATTTGGGCGCGTTATTTCCTGTGCCCGCCGAAATTATGATGAGTCACGCTGTGAGTTCACATCGCAAAACAGAAACCAAACACCAGCGCCTTATTGCGATGCTTAACGGTGAAATCGCCGCGCTTAGAAATGAAGTCACGGCCCTCAAAACCAATGCGCGCGTGAATGCAGAAAACGGCCGCAAATTTCGTGACCTGGTGGAAGGTTCCAACCAGGGAATCATGATTCATCGCAATTTTAATTTCATTTTTATGAATTCGATGTTTGCTGAAATTTATGGATACGCCAGCATCGGTGAAATTATGGATAAAACGTCGATCCTTAACCTTGTGCCGGAAAAAACCAAACAACTCTTTCAACAGCATCTGACAAATCGACTGGCTGGTAAACCTGCTGCTAGTTTTTACGAATACGAAGGCACCAAAAAGGACGGGACGTCCATTTGGCTCGAGAATGTTGTGCGGTTAATTGAATGGGACGGCAAACCCGCCGTACAAACAACGGTAATCGATGTTACGGAACGCAAACGCGCCCAATTGGAATTGCAGGTCAGCGAGGCGCGCTTTCGCACCTATGCATCAATAGGTGCCGACTGGATGTGGGAAACCGATGATGAAGATCGTTTCGTGTATGTTTCAAACAGTTTTTTCGAGAAACAGGGAATTTTACCCGTTGACGTGATCGGCAAATCCCGCCGGTCCTGGATAAGCGCGCTGGATTTGACCGATCAACCGGAAGTCTGGGCCCGCCATTTCAAGTCAGTAAAGTCGTGCGAAGCCTTTTATGATGTTGAATACCGGATGATTTCCTCGAACGGTTCAGTTCGGCACATTACAATGAGTGGCGTGCCGATTACGCATAAAAACGGCCAGTTCTGTGGCTATCGGGGAACCAGCCGAGACATTACGGAGCGGTTCGAAACGGAACGCTTGAAAGCGGAATTTGTTTCGACAGTCAGCCATGAATTACGCACGCCACTGACAACGATCAAAGGTTCCCTGGGGCTGATAAAAGGCGGCGCTTTTGGGAAAATTCCCGAACAGATTGAACCTGTTGTCGCTTTGGCCGACGCCAACACCACCCGCCTGGTAGCTCTGGTAAACGACTTGCTGGATTTGGAACTGATGCGAAAGAACGACCTGTCGTTCCATATGTCGTCGGTTAATATGGGCAATCTGATCGGTGACAGTGTCAAACTCCGGCAAGTCGACGCCGACGACGCAGGTATTTCCCTTGTCATATGTCATAACCACTCGGACCTCTTCGTCTGGGGTGATCAACGACGCCTGCAACAGGTCCTCCTGAACCTGTTATCCAATGCCATCAAGTTCTCACCTTCGGGATCCGTTGTCGACATCCGTTTATCAAAAGGCAAAAGTCGATGTCGGGTTCAGGTTACCGACAGGGGGGTAGGGATCTCTAAACACCTGCATAAAACCATATTCAAACAATTTACTCAGGCCGACGCCTCCGACACTCGGATTAACGGCGGAACCGGAATAGGATTGAGCATTGCCAAGTCAATAATTGAATTTCACAGGGGGCGTATTGATTTTATCTCCAATCCGGGCACAGGTACTGAGTTCTTTTTCGAATTGCCCTTGCGCGGTATCTAACACAACCGGCCATCTCCAGTGACGGTTGCCCGGTGCATGACTCGCCGTTGATTGGGATTGTAGGTCCGGCCCCGGTGCAGTACCGAACGGTTGTCCCAAATCACAACATCTCCAGCGCTCCATTTATGGGCATAAATATGCTCGGGCCGAACGCAAAACCCCGATATTTCCCGGACCAGAGCCCGACCTTTTTCAAGCGGCCATCCGACGACATGCGAACAATGGCTGCCCACATAATAAATTTTCCGCCCGGTCCTCGGGTGAGTACGGACCAGGGGTTGATGGGGCGGCGAGAATTGTTTTTTTTCTTCATCGGAAAAAATATCGCCCGAGATCAGGGTTCTCGAATAAATGATAGAGTGCTCGCAGATCAAATCTTCAAGTTCCTGTTTGGTCGTTTCACCAAACGGGCCCGTCCAGTCGTCATAACAGGCCCGCGCATCAGCAAACTCCGTATCACCTCCTTCACTTGGGACCTCGTGGGCAGCTAAAAGAGAATATTTGCTGGGGACCGGTTTAAAGGAACTGTCCGTGTGCCAAAGTAGATTTCCCTTCATATAAATCCCATGTTTGGTATCCTGGGGTAAAAGATTTCCCTTATCATCAACATTGGCCAGCATCGTTACTTCTTTATCAACGCCGCCATATTGGTCCCGTTTAAGCGGCACTTCCAAGGGGCCAAACCGTTTTGCAAAAACAACCAAATCCGCATCTGCCAAATATTGTTTCCGCATAACAACGACCCCAAATACATCGACCGCTTCGTGTATCTGGTCAAAGGTTCCACCGGAAATCGGTTGGTTTAAATCAACTTCCGTTATTTCCGCTGCAAAACCATCCCTCAGTTCCGAAATTTTCATTGTATCCTCCGCTCACAAATTATCGAAGTTTCCTGAGTTTAACGCCGGATCACTCATGGAAATAACGACGATACGGATAAAGAGCCACCATGCAAATGGGAATACCTTTATTGCAGATGCCCGCTTATGGCTCCAGACGATACCCACCCGGTTCGGTTATTAGGATCGAAGCATTTGATGGATCAGGTTCGATTTTTTGTCTGAGGCGATAAACGTGGGTCTCCAAGGTATGCGTTGTTACGCTCGCGTTATAACCCCACACCTCATCCAGCAACACGTCTCTGCTAACGACTTTGGCACCGGCCCGATACAGGAACTTCAGGATCGCCGTCTCCTTGTCAGTGAGACGCACTTTGCGTTGATCCTGCTCACGCAGCAACAACTTATTTGCCGGCTGAAAGGTATAGGGGCCAATCGTAAAAACCGCATCATCAGAGCGTTCGTGTTGACGAATGTGCGCCCGCAGCCGAGCCAGCAAAACGCCTAAGCGAAAGGGTTTTACAATATAATCGTTGGCACCCGCGTCCAATCCCAAAATTGTGTCCGCATCCGTGTCCGCACCTGTTAACATTAAGATCGGCGACGTAACGCCGTTGCGACGCATCAATCGGCAGACTTCGCGCCCATCCATATCGGGCAGGCCAACATCGAGCAGTATAACATCAAAATAGTCGGTCTTGGCCAGCTCAAGACTGGCCTTTGCCGTTGCCGCTTCAGTGATAAGAAATTCCTCGTGCAATTGCAACTGTTCGCTCAGCATTTCCCGCAAAGTATCATCATCATCAACAATTAGTATCCGTCTTCCGGAAGTCATTTGGTCATACCCTAAATCTAGAATTATCTGCTCGTTTTGTGTTCAGGTTAACGCATTCCCTTGGACTTCGCCAACATTCGTCAGCAGGACGTGGTCTGACACCATTCCCGCACAAATATATAGAAGAATTTCATGGGAATGTAGTACTTAGCGGTATATTCGTATAATAAAGTTGTTATCCGCTAAGAAACTTCACGCAAACTTATGGCTGAACCGTAAAAATGACAAATAGCCCTACAATGCCAGCGAGCCGCGAGCCGGCTTCCTTGCTGTCCGTTGATCGCGCCATATCTGAGTTAAGACGTGGCCGCATCATATGTGTACATGGCGGCGGCGGCGACGTGTTATTGATGCGCGCTGCGGAAAGTGTCACCGACGAATCCCTGACGGAAATATCTCAGTTGGCGCAAAGTGAAGTTTTGTTAGCGGTTACCGCACGGCGTGCTGCAATTTTGGGCCTTGAGAGCCCCATCGGCGACATCGTGACTCTCAGTACGACGCCATCGATCACCGCGCAAACCGTCCAGGACCTTGCCGATCCCCTGGCTGATAGCGACCTGAATCAAATCCACATCGATCTCAGACCGTCGACGGCACACGATTGCAACTCTGCTTCGGTTAAGTTGACAAAGTTAGCGCGCCTTTTGCCTGCGGCGGTAACCGCATCCCTTAAAGATCCAAAAGCCGATGACATTGCCGCCTGGTGCCTCAGGCATGATGTCTTGCGGGTTGATGCCGGTGACATTTTTCAGTATGAAGCCGTGGCATCGCGCACCTTAAAAGCTGTGAGCGATGCCCGTGTTCCCCTGGAAGATGCTGAACAAAGCCGCATTGTCGCCTTCCGCCCCTGGGACGGCGGGCTTGAACATATCGCAATCATCATCGGTGACCCACGAACCGACGAACCCCTGCTGACCCGTATTCATTCTGAGTGTTTTACCGGCGATCTTCTGGGCAGTTTGCGCTGCGATTGCGGCGATCAACTGCGTGGTGCGATTGCTGAAATCGCCCGCCATGGGGCCGGTGTTCTGTTGTATTTGGCGCAGGAAGGCCGCGGCATTGGTCTGGTCAATAAATTGCGCGCCTATACACTTCAGGATCGCGGATTTGATACCCTCGATGCCAATGAACAACTGGGTTATGACGCCGATGAGCGCATTTACATGCCGGCGGCGAGAATGCTCGAACAATTGGGATTTGAACGTGTCCGTCTGATGACCAATAACCCCGATAAGGTAACCGGCCTGGCCCAATGTGGTGTAACGGTAATTGAACGGGTATCCCACACCTTTCCGTCCAATCAACACAACAAAAGTTATTTGGAAACGAAACGGACGAAAAGTGGCCATTTTATTTAGGGTCAGAACCCTGTTGCCATTCGACGTGCCGCTTTGCCTGACGCCAGACATTTTCACGCCCTGAATCCGTAATAAGACACATTGTGGTTTCGATTGTCGACACACGTGTTATATGTTAGGGAGGCTCGCAAATTGCCGTAGAATCCGGAGACAACTTTCAGTGCAGAACCCAGCCCTTTCCTTTCGAGATACCAACCAGTTGTCCCGCGACGACTTACTGGCAGAAATTGATCGGTTGAATTTTTTTATTAAGTCGACCATGGACCAAGCCTACGAATGGTCGCTCGACAGCAATGATATTTATGTCTCACAAAACCTGTCAAAACTGCTCGGGTATCCGTCCCTATGGATCGTCCATGATACCCTTTTAAATTCCATCCACCCCGACCACCAGGCCCTGCATCGAACGACGGTCGAAAGTCATTTTAATAACCACCGGCACCGTGTTGTCCTGGAATACCAAATTCTCGAAAAAAGTGGCAATTATTGTTGGGTTGAAGAAAATGGCGTAGCGCTGCGAGACGCCAATGGCAAACCTGTGAGTTACGTCGCAACCGTAACGGACATATCGCCTCGTAAGCTGGCCGAAAACGGTCTACTGGAGAGCAACGCACGACTGTTGGCGATTATGGAAAATACCTCGTCACCCATATCTCTGAAAGATAACGCAGGTCGGTTTGTGTTGGTTAACGATATCTTTTGTATTAAGCAGGGGCTGACCCGCCATGACGTGATCGGCAAAACCGTATATGAACTGTTTGACAAAAAGACTGCCGATGAAGTATCGGCCCAAGATCAAGCGGTCATTGATGGCAAAAAACCAATTCCCTTTGAATTAAGTGCGATCGATCCTGATAATAAAACCCACACCTTTATTTCAGACCGGTTCCCGATCTTCTCTGCCGACGGGGCGCTGATCGGCGTCGGCAGTCTGGAAACGGACATCACAGAGCGTAAACAAATGGAGGCCGCACTGCGGGCAAGCGAGCAGGAAATGCGGTTGCTGGCAGCAACTGATCCGTTAACGGGGGCGCGAAACCGCAGAAGTTTCTTCGAAATCGGCAACAGCGAGCTTGCACGATCGATCCGTTATTCTAGATCCCTGACCTTGCTGATGATGGATATTGACCATTTTAAGAAGTTTAATGATACCTATGGACATGCGGCCGGAGATCTGGTGTTAAAAAACTTTGCCAAGGAATGTAATCGCACCCTGCGCGAACAAGATACGCTTGGCCGCTTGGGGGGCGAGGAATTTGGGGTTGTCCTTCCGGAAATTGACTTAAAAACAGCCTTTCTCATTGCGGAACGATTACGTCAAAATCTGATGAAATTAGAAACTCATCTTGACGGCGAGATTTTAAAATTCACCGTAAGCATTGGCATCAGCGAATGTCACCTTGACGACAAAACAATTGATGCCGCCCTGAGCAAAGCTGACAGCGCTTTGTATCGCGCCAAACAAAACGGGCGGAATCAGGTCGCAAACTAACCGGTGTCATCAAATCTGTACCGCCCGGTCATACAAATTAGCCATTGAATTGCTGGTGGGTTCGGGTGCAAGCTTCTAACACCTGTGTCGGTTTGTCGGCTAATGCAAAATCACGGCGAGCGGGTTCATTTGCTGTCCTGGTTGAGCGGCACTATCGACGATTTGGGGTGATTTTGGCCATGCAAAAATCACTGCACAGGTTCTAGCCATGTGATTATCTTGGGAGACATTACCAATGGACCCTGCACAGACAACTCAAACAACACCGCCCGTCAAAGACCTATTTGAAAACCCCATGGGCTTGAATGGCTTCGAGTTTGTTGAATTTGCATCACCAAAGGCCGGTCTTCTGGAGCCGGTTTTCAAAAAGCTGGGGTTCACTAAAATTGCCAGCCACCGATCCAAGGATGTCGATCTTTACCGGCAGGGCGATATTAATTTTGTCGTAAATTCTGAACCGACGAGCCATGCCGCTTATTTTGCCCAGGAACATGGACCTTGCGCTTGCGGTCTGGCTTTTCGCGTCCATGATTCCCATCACGCCTTCCGACGGGCGTTGGAGTTGGGTGGGCAGCCCATACAAATTCCAACGGGACCCATGGAATTAAATCTGCCAGCCATCAAGGGGATTGGCGGAGCACCGTTATATCTGATTGACCGCTACGAGGACGGCAGGTCGATCTATGATATTGACTTTATATTTTTGGAGGGCGTCGATCGGCATCCCGTTGGCTGTCAATTCACCACAATTGATCATATGACCCACAATGTATATCGCGGTCGGATGGCCTATTGGGGCGACTTCTACGAACGCATTTTTAATTTCCGGGAAATTCGTTATTTCGACATTAAAGGTGAATACACCGGATTAAAGTCGCGCGCCCTGACAGCGCCGGACGGGCGCATTCGCATTCCTTTGAATGAAGAAGCCTCCGAGGGATCGGGGCAAATTGAAGCATTTCTAATGGCCTATAATGGCGAGGGCATACAGCATATCGCACTCGCCACCGATGATTTGTTAAAGAGCTGGGATTTATTAAAAGCCAATGGTGTCGAATTTATGAATGCGCCACCGGAAACCTATTATGAAATGCTTGATGAACGGCTGCCCGATCACGGCGAGCCTGTTGGGGAACTTCAGGTCCGTGGCATTCTGATGGACGGCTCAACGGATAAGGGTGATCCTCGTTTGTTGTTACAAATATTTTCTAAGGAAATGATTGGTCCGGTGTTTTTTGAATTTATTCAGCGAAAGAAAGATGAAGGGTTTGGCGAAGGCAATTTTAAAGCCCTGTTCCAATCCATTGAGCGGGACCAGATTTTGCGAGGTGAAATCACAACTCGAAAGCGTAAGCCCAAGTGAAAATCGAGAAGATACGCCATCTGGCCTTTAGATAGCAGCATTTGATCTTTCGATGGCATTCGCCGACGATTGACCACCACCGGATTAGTCAATGCGGGCCGGTAGCGTTTTGTATCCGCGAAACCGGGCGATCGGCAAAAATTCCGTCCTGCCGCTTAACCTTAACCGAGGGAAGCGGCGAACCAACCGACCAATTGCCATTTTGCCTTCAATCCGCGCCAATGTTGCTCCCAAACAAACATGATGCCCCGTGGCAAAAGCAATATGCCGATTGGGCCGACGCCCGATATCAACACACTCGGGGTCCTTAAAAACCAGCGGATCGCGATTGGCCCCAGCTATGGAAGTATGAATATAGGTTCCTTTTGGAATCCGATGGCCAGCCAGTTCCACTTCGCCTGCGGTCAGCCGGTTGCCAATTTGCAAGGGGCTTTCGAACCGGAGCGTTTCTTCAATGGTTGTTTCTATGAGCGTCGGGTCCTGTTGCAGGCGACGCAATTGATCCGGGTTTTTTAATAACATGCCAATACCATTTCCCACCATACTGGTCGTCGTTTCATGCCCCGCATTCAAAAGAAAAATGCAGTTTTGAATGAGTTCATTGTCATTGAGGTGCCTCCCGTCAACCGCGCCGAATATTAATCCCGCCAGCACCTCACCGTCGCTTGCGTTTGATTGGTCAACCCGTCGCCTAGCAACAAGTTCTGACAACAGCGCGCCAAAATCGCTGACCGCGCTGTGCCCCTCATCCAATCGCGATTGGGAGACAACCGGGTCAAGCGCACCGAGGATCTTTAGGGAATAGGGGCGCAAGAGATGGCGGTGGGGTTCTGGAATTCCCAACATGAAGGAAATAATTTCCGTCGGTAGGGCGGATGCAAATGCTGTTACCAAATCAAAATTCTTTTCCAGCTCAAGACGGTCCAGCAACCGGTCAACAACACCAGATACGAGAGGCTCCATTTGCTTGAGTTTGCGTGGCGTAAACGCCGACGACAACAATTTCCGAACTGTTGTGTGATAGGGTGGATCATTAAATACCAGTGATGTTGTATGATGATTGTACAACGGTCCGGCACCAAACTGGTTTTTAAATATTGTTTTTTTATCCGAACTCATAAGCGGGTTCTGATAACACATCAATACATCACGATATCGCGTTAAAAATAAGGAACCATCCGGGTTTATATGAACCGGATCAAAAGCGCGTAAGGCACCAAACGTCGGAAAGGGATCATCTATAAAGTCGCCATCGATGGCATTGATATCAAATGTTCTGGCGATTTCCAGAGGTGTCATTTCAAATATCCGGGTCGACGGTAAATCGAGGGTGTCGGGAACTTCACACTACTCAGGCCCCGTGACCAAATCAAACCCTTCGTCTTTCCATCCTTCAATGCCGCCAATCATCATTTTTACCGGTCGGCCCATTCTTGCCAAATGAACGGCCGCCCTATTGGCACCGTTGCAATGGGGACCCGCGCAATAGACAACAAACAGCCTTTCGGGGGCAAAGTCAGCCAGCCGGTGGTTGGTTAATTTTCCGTGTAAAATGTTTATTGCCGTCGCAACATGACCCCTGACAAAAAGTTCCGGAGACCTTACGTCAAGCAAGGTGAAATCTACCTCCTGGGCTGTGATGGCATGGTGAACATCCCAACAATCGGTTTCAAACCTTAACATATTTTCAAAATGATGCAGGGCGTCATTTGCTGTTGCAGCTTTTATTTTACTGACCACGGTTGTCATTCGCCTGTTGCCTTTTTTGTTGCATGGGGTGTGATTAAAAATCGGGTTTTAGACAGAGATTAACTCTAATGCCATTATTCAACGAAATTATAGGAAAGTCTAAAAGGCCAAAAATAACCTGAAGATTTTCATCCTGATTTACGACGGGTTGTAGGCTATGGTGATCGGATAAATAACGTCATTCTGGCAACCCGCTGTTAACCATTAGCTTTTAGGGTTTTTCCATGACAAACGACTTGATAAAAAACCGCCTGCTTGAACGCACTCTTAAATTGGCATTGGTCCAGCAACGGGCGGCGGTCAAACAGGCAGCAGAAAATGCTCTCCAGGATTATGGCAACGGCCATTTGCAGGAAGCCCAGGCCGCCTTGGATGCTATTTTTGAAATCGATCCGGAGCAGGCCGATGCCCTTCATTTGCAGGGTTTGATCGCTCTGGATCATAAGAATTATGAAAAAGCGGAAACTTTATTTTCAAAGGCTCTCGAAAAAAGACCGGACTTTCCCCTGGCCCATTATAATCGGGGGAACGGATTTCGCGAAACCAAACAGCTTGAACGCGCTGCGGAAAGTTATCATCGAGCAATCGAATATGTACCGGATTTTTGTGATGCGTTGGGCAATTTAGGACTAACCTATATACTGTTAAAAGATGACGTCCGCGCCGTGAAATATTTGCTAAATGCGCTTATCTTAAAACCAGACTATGCGCAGGCGCTTAATAATCTTGGCAACATATACCGTCGCCAGAACAGACACAAAGAGGCCGGTACCCTTTATCGCAAATCCGTCGCTGATGATCCCGGGTTTGCACCGGGTTTCAGCAACGTTGGCAATTCCTATCGTGATTTGGGGCAAATGGATAGGGCCATCGATTATTTTGAGCGCGCCTTAAAAATAGACCCCGATCTGGCAGACGCCCATAATAATCTGGGGCTTGCCTATTTGTTAACCGGAGCCTTTGAGGAGGGGTGGCGGGAATACCAGTGGCGGCATAAAGTCGAAAATGGCCCGCCCGCAGTCACTCATCATCAAAAACCCAAATGGGACGGTTCCGATTTTTCCGGCAAAACCCTTTATATTTATCCCGAACAGGGGTTTGGTGATGTGATCCAATTTTCCCGTTATATTCCACTTGTCGCCAATCGCGGTGGACATATTATTTATCGCGTTGCGCCCGTTCTGGCCGAATTGGTTGGCACCCTGGACAGTGTGGGGGCGATCAACCTGGAATCAGAACCGGAGCCAAAAAACTTTGACATCCATGTCAGTTTAATGGACCTGCCGCAGGTCATGAGGACAACCATTGAGAATATCCCCGGCAACTGTCCTTACTTCCATGTTGACAAAAATCGGATCAAAATCTGGGGCCGACGACTGGGGGTGAAAAAAAGTTTTCGAGTTGGGTTAATCTGGGCCGGCCAGCCCAACCACGAAAACGATCACAATCGTTCCATCGACCCTGGGATTTTTGCGCCACTTTGCAAGATTGATGAGGTTTCCCTATTCAGCCTGCAAATGGGCCATCCGGACCAGGCGTCGGAAGTCTTCGGAAAAGATGTCACGGATCTTACTTCACAAATCAACAGTTTTTCCGATACGGCGGCCGCCATGAAAAATCTTGATCTGGTCCTTTCCGTCGACACATCTGCAGCCCATCTGGCGGGAGCGATTGGCTGTAAGGTTTGGACGTTACTACCCTTCATGCCCGATTGGCGGTGGTTGCTTAATCGCACAGACAGCCCCTGGTATCCCCAGATGACACTATATCGGCAACCGGAGATTGGCGATTGGTCGTCGGTAATTGGCCAGGTTGCTGGTGACATTAAAAAGTTGGTTCGTGACGGTTAACGTCCCCATTTTTATTGCTGCCTATTCAAAATAATTCGAACCAACCGATCTGGTAAATTGACCTAAGTCAACGACCGACTTGTGCATCCCCTTTATCCTTAACTTGTCTTTCAAATAGCCAAGGAGGCAAAAATGCGTGCAAGAGACATTATGACGCCGGTCGTTGTCGCCGTCGGACGCGACGAACCCGTCAGTGCCATCGCCCGCTTGCTGATGGATAAAAAGATAAGCGCCGTTCCTGTCCGCGATGACCAACAGCGCCTCTGTGGAATTGTCAGTGAAGGAGATCTAATTCGCCGCATTTCCAATGACGCCGATGACAGGCGTCCGTGGTGGCTCAGAATGTTGTCGAACAATTCGCAGGAAGCCAGTGACTTCCTAAAGGCACACGGTCGGACCGCCGCTGACATCATGACGAAAAATGTTGTAACCGTCGATGCGGATATGGAAATCAGTGCGGTTGCACAAAAGCTGGAAACCAATCGCATTAAGAGAGTTCCCGTTATGGATGGCGATCAAATGATCGGCATCATAAGCCGGTCCAATTTGTTACAGGTCATTGCCGGACAAAAATCCAAAATGAACCTTACAACAACGCCAAATGACCAGGTCCTGAGGAAACAGGTGCACGACCATCTCAGCCAACAAAACTTCGCCAGCCACGGATCTTTAAACGTCATCGTTGACAATGGCATTGTCGAACTGTGGGGTTGGATTGAGACGGAACCGGAACGGGAAGCTTTGTTGCTTGCTGCCAGAGAAGTTGACGGTGTGCTCGAAGTTCGTGATCATTTTGGCAAAATATCCCCCTGGGTTTGGGGCACCTAGTCCTAACGGACAAAGATTAGAAAGGAGACTAAAGATGGTTGAAAAATCAGAACTGGCGGAAACCTCTAACGACTGGTGGTCCCACGTCTATGGTCCAATGAAACAATTTGGTCAACGGGTTGCGGATTTTTTCCAACCCAGCTCTGAAGCTGCAGTGACTAAAGACTTTTATGAAATCTCGGTTGAATTGCCTGGTGTCAGCGAGGATCAGATAACCCTGGAAGTCCATGATCAGCGCCTCACCATTACCGGGGAAAAACAATCCAGTCATCAAGAGGCGGGAAAGAATTTTTATTTTTCAGAACGTACCTATGGGAACTTCCGGCGGGAATTCCGATTACCTGTTGACGCAGATTCAACAAACATTTTGGCGACACATAAGAACGGGGTTCTGGAAATCAAGGTGGCGAAATCTTCCCCGCATACAAGCGTTGCCAAAAAGATTTCCATTACCCAGGCCTGAAACACTTACCCCTATTATCGTTTCTGGTTTCCCCAGTCCGACACCGTGCCATGAGGAAAGTGATTTTGAGTCCCGGCAAAAAAGGATCGCGGCTTCAATCCGAGCCGCCGCCCCTATCGGTCGAGCGATGACTCCGGTGCCGGCTTTTCTGATCTGCTGTTTCCATCAGGACTGCCGTCATTCGGGCTTTCGCGTCTTTTACGGTTCGCCAGCCCTTGTCGGTCATTTCCCCATCGGGCGGATCAGTCAATAGAAAATGTCCATACCAATCCTGTCCGCGCACAAGCGTGGCGCGGGTTCGCCCGCCCAACTGCTGTACCGAGGTGGGTATAAAACGAACGACAAATCCGATACGCGATGCGTCGGAAGTATTGGCCTCGGACCCATGCACAAGGGCGACGTGATGGACACTCATTTCCCCGGGTCTTAATTCAACATCAATGGTTAGCATTTGTGTGACATCAACAGCCACTTCCTGCCCCCGCGACAACAGATTGCCTTCGTCAAATGTGTCGTTGTGGGGCAGCTGGTCAAGCTTGTGTGAACCGGGTGCCACCCGCATACAGCCGCTTTGCGGCGTCGACGGTGCAAGGGCAATCCAGGCCGTTGCAATGGTATTCGGCTTTAAACCCCAATAGGTTGAGTCCTGGTGCCAGCTCACATAACCACCATCGCCCGGGTCCTTGGAGAAAAACTGCGACGACCAGATCAATAAATCAGGACCGAGGATTTGTTCCATGACATCGAGAATCTTCGGATGTGTTGCCAAGTCATACAACCACGGAAATAACAAATGCGGGCTTGATTGCATAGCCAATTCAGCATCGGCGTCGGGCGACGCCCGTAACGCCATAACCCGGTCGCAGATCGCACATGCTTCCGCCTCTTCTAAAACCTTGAGCGGTGTGGCAATTCCATTTTTGTCATAGGCTTCAAGACCGTAGGACATCTGGATGTTTAGGCTCCTAATTAAGGAATACGGAAGTAATTTCCGGGAACATCAGCATGACTGCCAAAACACACAGCTGAATACAGATAAAGGGCAGGAATCCCTTGAAGATATCTGTAAGTTTGATGTGCGGCGGTGCCACAGATTTCAGATAAAACGCGGCCGGTCCAAAGGGCGGGCTGAGAAAGCTGACCTGCATATTAACACAGAACAAAATACCAAACCAAACGGCCATGTGTTTCGGTTCCAGGGTGCCCAGCAAACCCATATCTGTGGCGCTGAACTTGGCAACAATGGGCAAAAATACGGGCATAACCAGCAATACGATGCCAATCCAGTCCATGACGGCCCCCAAAAACAGGAAGACCACCATCATCATCAATATGATTCCCATGGGCGGCAGATCAAACCCGACGATGGAGTTGGCAACGAAGGCGGGGCCGCCGATTAAGGAGTACGCCCCGGCCAATGCCGTGGCCCCGAAGGTTACCCAAATGATTGTGCCCGTTGATCGCATGGTCCGCTGCAGGGCTTCCAAGATCAGGTCCAAGGCAAACTCGCCCCGCAGTTTTATAATTAATAGGGTGCCCAGGCAGCCGATCGCTGCAGCCTCTGTTATTCCAGTAATGCCGCCATATATAGAACCGAGGATCGCAAAAACCAGAAGAACCGGCGGGAGAATACCCTTAAGGGCGCGGATTTTGTCGCCGAACGTAACTTCTTCCTCATGTTCCGGCAAGGGAGCAAGTGACGGGTTCAGATTTGTGCGGATAATAATGTATACGATATAGGCGCCGCCCAACATTAGACCGGGAACAATGGCGGCTTTAAACAATGCATGAATGGAGGTTTCTGTTACCACTCCATAAATAATCAAAACGATGGATGGTGGGATCATCGTACCCAATGAACCAGACGCGCAAATCGTGCCAACGGCGAGGTTTTGATTGTATCCCAACCGCAGCATTTGCGGCAGGGCAATAAGCCCTAATAGAACAACCTCACCGCCAATTATACCGGACATGGCGGCCATGATAATCGCCATTATCGAAGTCACGATGGCAATGCCACCACGGGTTTTACTGAGCCATATGTTTAACGAACTGTACATATCCTTGGCGATATTACTGCGCTCCAGAAGCATGGCCATGAAGATAAACAAAGGCACCGCCAGCAAAGCGTGTTCGATGGTAATGTCGTACATCCGCTGGCCCAGGATAAAGAAACCACGCTCGCCAAATTTCCAATAGGCGATACATGCCCCTAAAAATCCAGACGCCAGTCCCAGGGGTATGCCCAGCGCCAAGGCAACAACAATGCCAACAAGTAACAACAGTGATATTTCAGCTACACCCACGGGAAGCTCCCTCTTTTATAGATCGTCGGCCGGGTCATGCAGCTCTTTCGGCTTTGACCAGTCCATGATAAAATTATTAATTGCTTGAACGGCCATCCACGTGCAGGCAATAACGATTAACGGTTTCATGGTCGCCGGAATTGGCGGGTTCCATGCAGAACCATAAAGTTCCCATGTCGATAATTTCGTTAAGGCATTTTTGCTATACCCCGATGCCGCCGCGTAACAGAAAAATACAACGCAGCCAGTAGCAACCAAATCAAAGATCCGCTGCACGGGTCTGGAAACCATATCATATACAATGACTACGCGAATATGGGCCCGTTGCTGCATGGCGTATAGGCCGGCAAGCAGGAAAATCACACCGCCCAACCACCGCGACAGTTCTTCGACCCACAGTGTCGGCGCTTTAAACAAATAACGCATGACCACTTCGTAAAACATGATCAGCATGATAAAGGCGACGACAAACATCAGGATCGACGACATATAAAGGGTGATTTTGTCGATAATTGTAATTTTTTGACCGGCGTCTTCCGTCTTCTGATGAATGGTCATCTCCAGCATCGGGATGAGACGCGGCGCGACAAATACCAACCAGAGGACGGTGCCTGTAGTTAAGCAACCAATCCAAATGAGAGTGGATGTTTCGAGCTGTGGCATTTAAACCTCGGCTAAGTCTAAAATTTTGGAAATAAAAAAAAAGGTGGGCAGCTTTAGCTGCCCACCAAATACAAACCTGAATTAATTCAACAGGCCGAGACGTTTCATGTAGGATACATGACTGTCAACCAAGACACGTGCTTCCGGCGTTTTATCGCCCCATTCCTGCCACTTCTTTTGTGCAGCTTCGCGGAAAGCCTCGCGATCGGCGACAGACCAATCGTGAAGTGTTACGCCTTCCTTTTGAATTTGCGTAGCAACTTCGCTCATGTCGACCTGTTGGCTCATGGCATGCTGGAAGGATAGTTTCTGCATGGCAACTTCCATAATTTTCTGCAGGTCCTTTGGCAGGCTATTCCACGTATCCAAGTTGATCGCTAAGTGATCAGAAGGCATGGAGTGGAAACCCGGGTATGTGGTGTATTTAACCAAGTCATAAAGGCCCAAAGATTTGTTGGTTGATACGTTTGACGCGTCAGCACCATCGATGATTTTGGTTTCTAGAGCGGTAAAAATTTCACCGAAATCCATAACAATTGGCGAGGCACCCATTTCAGCAAAAATCTCGGTTTCCATTCCAGGAGGGGAACGGAATTTCCAGTCTTTAAGATCAGCCGGTCCGGCGAGAGGTGTTGACGAGTTCATGGACTCCTGACCACCAACCCACCAGCCGAGCAGGTGCATGTTGTATTTATGATAGAGGGGCTGAGCAACTTCAAAACCACCGCCATAATATAACCAGGAGAGTTGTTCCCACGGTGTGTTATAACCACCCATGATATCGCCGAGGAATTGGAAGGCAGGGTTTTTACCAGTTTGGTAAGCAGCACCGGTCATGTCACCGTCAAGAATGCCATTTGAAGCCGCATCAAAAGTTTCCGTCGATTTAACAACAGAAGCGGAATAGAACATCTCAAGTTTCAAACGCCCGCCGGACATTTCTTCCACGTCTTTGGCAAATTGAGCAGCATTCTTGCCGTTGAGAGACTCAGCACTCAAATGGGTTTGAATTTTTAAGTTAAAGTCTTTGGCTTGTGCAAGGCCGATCGTCGCCAACGTTATCGCTGCCGCACATGCAGCATACTTCAATAGTTTCATCAATTATCTCCCTAATTATTTCAAAACTACAAATTCACTGTGTTCCAATTCAGCCGGGATCGGTCTTATTAAACCAGCAATTTGTGTCGGTTGTCGTCAAGTAACGGCGAAACCTAACATCTTGCCTCAAAGATGGACAGAGACAAAAATGAGCAAATTAGCCCCCGCACTACTAATTTTTACCACTTATTCGATAAATGTAACGGTTCCGTCAGCCCGACTGTGTCCGTACAGGGTAAATTATGCCCGGCCTACAGCTTGACCCTGTCGCGTTTGATGGCAAGGGCTGAAACAGACTTTATTCCCCTCATTTCATCGCAGGATCAGCCCATTTGGCGGGATCGGGAAACGGCATTCAACGGAAAAGCCCTTTCTGCCCCTTCGGAAAACGCTGTCGGCTGACGTCCTGGAGTGTGAGAATCACCGAAAAACCCGGCTCTCCTACGACAAACCGGCACTATCAGGATTGGAACACCATTTCCATATTCTGGACTGACAATCAACCGTCGAATTCATGAATTGTGTCGCGGTGACTGTCTGCGTTATCTGTTATACGGCTCGAATATTTTTCAGACCGGTACCGAACAGTCCGTAGCATACCTTCTGGTCATTGTCTGACAGCCTGCGCACCGTCAATTTCACATCGAACATTTAAGTGTTGCCGGTTTGGACCGGCATCTCCTTGCGCTAGTTTTCTTGTATTCGCAAGCTTACTGACAAACAGAATTGCATGAAATTAATGGGTCCTGTCCCTAGGTGTCGCAGAATCGCTTTACCGGTCTCTGGGATATCAACGGGCCGGTAAGATTCCAAATTAGGCGCGCCACCCGCACGTCGAGCGCCTCGAACCATCTGCGTTTATGTATAAGAACCTTTAACCGACCCTCCGAGCAGGCGGAATCTTCGTCCCTGCTGGCCCGGCAGATGTTGCCAACAGTCGAATCCCGTTACCGGTACATGGTTGCTAAGGCATTGAAACAACACATCAAAAAGTTGGCATACCCCTTGCGTGTATATTCGCAAAAGAGAACAACGGGAAAACAGCAATGGTTAATGCAGTAAATACGGCTACTGAGTGGCAGCCCCGGTTTGCACCACACGATGCAAACCGAAACCGACCGGTCGACGCCTTTCGTTTGGCACCGGAAACCCGATCCATTGAAGACCCAGGCGAAGGCACGGACAAAGACAAGGGGTTCGAGGCCTTTGGCGGTGATGGTTTCACCTTATTGGATGCCGTCGATATTATAAATCCGCTACAGCATCTACCGTTGGTTGGACCACTTTATCGGGAGCTCACCGGCGATACTCTTGACCCGTTTTCCCGTGTCGCCGGCAGTACGTTGTTTTTTGGTCCCATTGGTGCCGCCGTGTCCTCTGTCAATGTGGCCATGGAAGAATTCACCGGCAGGGACGTCGGTGCCCATATGATCGCTCTCTTTAAGAGCGAGCCAACATCAACCGGCGAAACGGAGGTCGTCGGCGGATCTGCGAGTGGCATTTCATCGCCAGTGGACTCAGGCCCCGCCGCTGCCGGAACAGATAACCCAGATCCGGTAACCGCCTGGGCCCTCAATGAATTCCAATATCGCCAGGCTCTGGCGGAAAAACAGGGCCGGGTAATGCCGGAACGTTTGTATTCACACCTGGTCAACACATCCGCACAGCCAACTCCAGAAGTCGCCCATGCCGTCCGACCGCCGGTTCTGTGGTCAAAACCCACTGATATGGAAGATCCGCTGCAACTTTCAGAAGTTGTTGCAATACAAAAACCGGTGGTACCCGCTACCGCCAATGCACAAAAACCATTTGTGATGAACGCCTTTCAGGCGGAACATCGGGCATCACCGGAAACGCTGCTGCGCCTGAAACAATCAACGATGGCCTACCAAACAGTAACATTTGCAAATTCCGATACGCCGCAACTAGAGGAATCCAGTGAACCGGACGCCCCTGTGGCGGTCGAGCCCGATCCTCCCGTTGGCAGCCGTTCGTCGCGCCCAGGGACCGCTGGATTGGCGACGAAAACCCAAAACTGGCTCTCCACCTCAATGCTTGAAGCCCTTGACAAATACCGCAAAGCCGAAACCACCGACAAAGCGGCCCTGAACCCGTTTAGCGCACCGGCGTCACTCCATTAATATGGACATTATCGTCCGCTCATTGACAGAATTACAGTTTAATGGCCGGTCCTATCACTGTGCAGTTGGACGCCGGGGGATTTCCGCAAACAAGGTAGAAGGCGACGGTGTTACACCCGTCGGGCGCTATCCGTTACGTTCGTTACGGTATCGTCCGGACCGTTTATCCCGCCCGGAAACCGGGCTTCCATGCATTATCTTGTCACCCGTTGACGGATGGTGCGATGCGCCTGACCACAAAATGTACAACCGACCGGTTTCCCTGCCTTTTGACGCGTCCCATGAAATCCTGTGGCGATCCGATAACCGGTATAATCTGCTCGTGGATTTAGGTTTTAATGACGACCCGCCGGTTGCCGGCAAAGGCAGTGCCATTTTTTTCCACGTGGCGGGGCTTGAATTTTTACCGACGGAAGGCTGTGTAGCGCTCTCGCAGGATGATCTTCTTGAGGTCCTCAAATCCTGTGGGCCTGAAACCCACATGGACATCAAAGCGCTGCGATTGTGAGGGCTGGCCGGACGCCAAATATTGCCGAACCGACGCGAACCGAGGTCGCCCCAAATTCCACCGCCGTCTGATAGTCGCCACTCATTCCCATGCTGAGCTTGGTTATCCCGTTGGTTTTTGCCATCTCGGATAACAATCCGAAGTGGAGGGCCGGGTTTTCCCCGGCAGGCGGGATGCACATCAGGCCGACGACGGGCAGGTTCAATCCGTCTCGACACTCCTTAATAAAGGCCTCCGCATGCGACGGGATAACACCGGCTTTTTGCGGCTCTTCTCCGGTGTTTATCTGAATAAAACAGTCGGGCCGCTTCGATTGGAGTTCCATTTCCCGCGCCACGGCGCGGGCCAGTTTTAGTCTGTCGACCGTCTCAATCACATCAAACAGTTGTACGGCCCGTTTGGTTTTGTTGCTCTGCAGGGGACCGATCAAGTGGACAACGACGTCCTTATATTTGTCTCGCAGGGCCGGCCATTTTTGTTCGGCTTCCTGAACCTTGTTTTCGCCAAATATTCGGTGTCCACACGCCAATGCCATCTCGATGGTCTCGACCGGGTGGGTTTTACTGACGGCGACTAATGTAATATCGGCTGGGTTTCGCTGGGCATGGCTGGCGGCATTTCTTATGGTGTCGGTCACGGCCTTCAAATTTTCAGATATCTCATCGGGTTTAAGCATGGCGTGTCACTCGCATTTAAATAGCGGACCAGGAAAACAATCGTGAGGAGACTAACAGAGCTTGGGCCGGGCCTCAATTTCCCATTAACATATCAGCCCGGTCGTTTGCCCCGGTTTTTCGCCATGACCGATGACAAAAGGGGATTAGACCCTTTGCGGCTGATTGCTCATATTCCCGATCACTGCGGATTGGTCTTCCGACATTATGATCACCCGAACCGTGAAGACCTTGCCAGACAAGTTGTCCGCCGCTGCAAATCAAGCCGGGTGTTTTGTTTGCTCGCCGGCGATATTCGCCTGGCTCTCAAACTTGGTGCCGACGGCGTCCACCTGCCGGAATATAAGCTCAGACAATCGAGATGCCAAATCGCCACGCTCCGGCAGCAGGGTGGGAAGGTCACGTCGTCTGTGCATTCCCTTCGCGCCGCCTATGCGGCGGATCATTTTGGTGTTGATGGTCTTTTTATCTCGCCTGTTTTTTCAACGAAAAGTCACCCGGGCACCGCATCTTTAGGGCTGTCGCGATTTGCCACCATCAGCCGGTGTCTGCAAAGTCCGGTTTTTGGCTTGGGTGGCATTTCAAGCGCCACATCAAAACGGGTTTTCCTGGCAGGTGCCTATGGGATCGCCGGGATCAGTCTGTTCTCAAATCTGGAAGTTAATGAGGACTCTAGAAACACCGGACATTATCATATAAAAGATAGGGCGTAACGCGTGGCCCGACCCGTCGATGGGTATACCCGGGGCTTGGATTATGTATTGGAGTTAGTTTAGATGGTCAGTTTGAAGCCTATCGGGCAAATCCTGTGTGCAGTTGGACTCATGGCGGCACTTGCTGGCTGTACGGATGCGGTCCCCCTGGATACACGTTCAGACGAGCAAAAGGAAAATGATCCTTTTTTGGACCACTCCAAGCGGCCAACCATTTTTGGCGAAGGCGGACTTAGTTTCTTTGGCAATAAGGGGGGTACAAATGATAGTGGGGGAGCCCTTGGGGTTAATAGTTTTCTGTGGCGGGCGTCCCTAGATACCATTTATTTTATGCCGGTAAATTCTGCCGACCCGTTTGGCGGTGTGATTATTACAGACTGGTTTTCACCGGCAGAATCGCCAAATGAACGGTTAAAGGTAAACGTCTTTATTCTCGGCCGGTCCCTACGGGCCGATGGAATTCGCGTTGCGGTATTTCGCCAGGTTCTCGGTCCTGACAGTGTGTGGCGGGACGGACAGGTTCCTGAGTCGACAAAAATCAAAATCGAAGATGCCATTTTGACCCGGGCCCGTCAGATTAGAAGCCAAACCGTAAATCAAGACAAAAGTTAGGTGTTGTTGCGGTAACGGAAATCGGTAATTAACGACACCGTTCAGCGGCTGTCTTGCTTGCGCACCCCAATGGGTGCCAATTCATATAAATCACAAAACACTTTGGTGACCATGTCGCGATATAATTTCAAAGAAACCGAGCAGAAATGGCAGTCTTTATGGACGGAACATAAATGTTTCGAGGTGGAAATCGATCCCACCAAAAAAAAGTACTATGTGCTGGAGATGTTTCCCTACCCGTCCGGACGGATCCATATGGGGCATGTTCGTAATTACGCACTGGGTGATTTGGTTGCGCGTTATAAAAAAGCCCAGGGGTTTAACGTCCTACATCCCATGGGATGGGATGCTTTCGGTTTGCCGGCGGAAAATGCTGCCATTGAAAATAACGTTCATCCGGCCATATGGACCCGCGAGAATATTGCCACCATGCGGGTTCAACTCCAATCCATGGGTCTTTCCTATGATTGGTCACGTGAACTGGCGACCTGTGAGCCGGATTATTATGCCCATGAACAAAAGATGTTTCTGGATTTTCTCCAGGAGGGTTTGGTTTATCGCAAGGAAAGTTGGGTCAATTGGGATCCGGTTGAAAACACCGTGTTGGCCAACGAGCAGGTCATTGATGGTAAGGGATGGCGTTCCGGTGTAGAGGTCGAAAAGCGTCAACTTTCTCAATGGTTTCTTAAAATTACTGCGTTCGCCCAGGAACTGCTTGAAGATATTTCCAGGCTCGACCGGTGGCCGGATCGAGTTCGCATTATGCAGGAAAATTGGATTGGTCGGTCAGAAGGCGCGCATATTTTGTTCGATGTCTCGGGTCAGGACACCCAATTGGAGGTGTATACGACCCGTCCTGATACCATATTCGGTGCCAGTTTTTGCGCTGTTGCCGCCAACCATCCGATCACCCAAACTCTGGCCAAGACCAACGAAGATCTGGCCACGTTCGTCGCCGAGTGCCACCGGATGGGTACCAGTGAAGCGGCGATCGAAACGGCGGAGAAAAAAGGGTTTGATATGGGTCTGACCTGCGCGCATCCCTTTGTTGAGGGTGTGGAGCTTCCCCTTTATGTCGCTAATTTTGTCTTAATGGATTACGGTTCGGGGGCGATATTTGGCTGCCCGGCCCACGATCAACGGGATTTGGATTTTGCCCGCAAGTACAATTTGCCGGTTATTCCCGTTGTCGCCCCTAAGGGAGTTGACGCAATGGACCTGCAGATCGAAAATCTGGCCCTTGCGGGGGACGGATATTTGATCAATTCGGACTTTCTAAACGGTTTGGATGTTGCTTCAGCCAAAACCCGGGTTATTGATGCCTTGGAAGCGCGCGCCATCGGCAAACGCGCCGTCAATTACCGACTGCGGGACTGGGGTGTTTCCCGGCAAAGGTATTGGGGATGCCCAATTCCTGTCGTTCATTGTACAGGCTGTGGAATTGTTCCGGTCCCCGAAAGCCAATTACCGGTCGAATTACCTGAAGATGTGGACCTGAGCCGGGTTGGTAATCCCCTGGACAGTCACCCGACCTGGAAACACGTAAATTGCCCACAATGTGACCGACCGGCGGTCCGTGAAACAGACACCTTTGATACCTTTTTCGAAAGTTCCTGGTATTTTGCGCGATTTACCGACTCACAAAATCAAACGACCGGGTTTTCCTCGGAGGCGGCTGCTTATTGGTTGCCGGTAGATCAATATATTGGGGGCATTGAACATGCCGTCCTCCACCTTTTGTATTCTCGGTTTTTTACCCGTGCCCTTCGACAATGCGGTTATTTGGATATTAAAGAACCTTTCGCCGGTTTAATGACACAGGGTATGGTTTGTCACGCCACCTACCGCGATGAAAAAGGGAACTGGGTACTACCTGATGATGTTGTCTCTGAAGACGGTCAATTGAGCCAACGCAGTTCCGGTGGTAAGGTTCAAGTAGGCCGGTCAGAAAAAATGAGTAAGTCCAAAAAGAATGTAGTCGACCCGGCCTACATCATAGATGCCTATGGCGCAGATACGGCGCGCCTGTTCATGTTATCGGATAGCCCGCCAGACCGGGATCTTGATTGGACGGATTCCGGGGTTGACGGGGCCTGGCGGTATTTAAATCGGTTGTGGCGAATGATTACGGAACCCAACGTGGAACTTTGTGATCTGGGGACCGGCAAACCCGATCCGATGGATCCTGTCGTTTTTGAAGTATATCGCACTATTCATAAAACCATAGCCGGTTTAACAGACGATCTTGAACGGTTTCATTTTAATAAGGCAGTGGCCCGTATTCGTGAACTTTCCAATAGGCTCGAGACGCTCAAGCCGGGACAAGCTGGTGCGGAATGGGTCATGCGGTTTGGTTTGGAAACTCTGGTCTGTTTGATCGCACCAATGACCCCACATATTGCCGAAGAGGGCTGGAGTCATATGGGTAATCGTCGATTGTTGGCGGATGTGGCCTGGCCACGCGCCGAGCCAACGCTCCTCATTGACGATACCTTGACAATTGGCGTTCAGGTCAATGGCAAATTGCGAGGCACCATTGAATTGCCCGTAGATTGTGCCCAGGAATTCGCTGAGGAACAGGCGTTATTATTGCCAAACGTGATCAGTGTTATGGATGGAAGATCACCCCGTAAAGTTATTGTTGTCGCCAACAGGATTGTAAATGTTGTCTTTTAAAACGATTTACTTGTGTGCAAGTGTTTGCTTGCTGGCGGCCTGCGGGTTTCAACCCCTGTATGGTTCAAAGGGAACTACCAATGTAATTGCGGATTTTTCATTAATTGATGTGGCACAGGGAAAAGACCGAAACGGTCAACTGTTGACTAATGAATTAAAACATTTGTTAAACCCCTTAAAGGAACCTGTGCGCCCCAAATACCGGCTGGTCGTCCAATTGACCCAGTCGACCCGTTCCTTGGCCATAAAAAAAACCGCCTTGGCGACCCGTGCAAATCTTAATGCAGTGGTAAAATATAACCTGATTCTAAACCAAACCGGGGAACTTTTGACTTCGGGGTCCAATAATATTGCTGTTAGTTATAATATATATTCTGCCGAGTATGCGACAATTGCAGCCGAAAAAGATGCCGCCAATCGAGCCATTAAGGAATTGGCCCAGGATATTCGTTTACAATTAGGTGCCTATTTCAAAAATTTCCCGCAATCCGTTCCTGTGCGGTGAAACTCACCGGCAAAAAATTGGATGATTTTTTGAGGCAACCAACGCTGGGGTGTCGCTCCGTTTTGTTGTACGGACCGGATCAGGGACTGGTCCGCGAGCGTGCCGGGGTGTTGGCAAAAAAGTGTGTTTCAAATTTGCGTGACCCCTTCGCGGTAACGGAACTTACAGGTGCGCAAATTAAGGCAGATACCAGAATTTTATCGGATTCCGCATTTGCCATGTCTCTTGCAGGTGGTGATTGTGTCGTCCTCGTGCGGGATGCGGGAGACACAATTGCCGATACCTTACGGTTCGTATTTGAGGACCCCGTGACGGCCTGGCCGATCATTGTCCAGGCTGGCGAATTAACACCGCGTTCAGGCCTGCGGTCCTATTATGAAAAGACCGACAAACTGGCGGCTATTGCATGTTATCCGGAAGAGGGACGGGCCCTGGAAGGTTTTATAAAAAATTTTCTAGCAGCTGGTTCCTTGTCGATCGAGCCCGCAGCACTGACTTATTTGTGCCTAAGCCTGGCCGGTGATCGACAGGTCGTCAGGCGAGAGCTAGAAAAATTGGCTCTCTATGTTACGGCAAAAGAAACCGGTTTTGAACGTATAACAGAAAATGACGTCGTTTTATGTGTTGGTGATTCTGCTGAAACGTCCTTGGATAATTTGGTCTTCTCAGTCGCAGACGGCAATCAAGTCGCCATTGATAAAACACTGACTAAAGCCTTTTCCGAGGGCATTAATCCGGTTGTGGCCATCCGAGCCATCCAGCGCCATTTTCAGCGTCTGCATTTTGTTTGTGGTCAGATTGCCGCTGGTGTCCAGGCCGATCAAGTTATCAATCGAATGCGGCCCCCTGTTTTTTTTAAACGGAAGGACGATTTTCAACGGCAAGTGCGAAATTGGACCCTGGAAAATTTGGATCGGGCGTTGTTGCTGGCGACGGAAAATGAAATTGAAAGTAAAACCACAGGTTTGCCGGCAGAAATTTTATGCAGTCGTACTTTGATGCGTATTGCCCAGGCGGCGCGGCGCCGTTAGGGGAGTAAAACGGCAAATCAGGCATTGGGTCTTGCCCGCAAGGTCCTGCTAATCCGTTGTTTTTCCCCCTAATAAGGTGATGAGTTCATCAAGTTGATCTAAATTTCCAAAGGAGATACTCACGGCACCACCGCTGCCTTTTGCCTGGATGGTAACGCCAAGGCCGAGTTTATTGGTCAAGCTTCTTTCCAAAGCCAATGTATCTGCGTCTTTTCCTGGTGGGGCGGATTTGGCACTGACAGCCGGTCGTCCCTGAATTTTAATCAGATTTTCTGTTTCCCGAACATTTAACCCGCGTGCAACAATATTTTCGGCCAGGGTAAGGGGGTCGTCGGCCATTAACAAAGCCCGTGCATGGCCGGCACTGAGGCGGCCATCATCGACCATGTTCTTAATTGCTAGCGGCAGGGCGATCAGACGAACCATATTGGCAACATGACTGCGGCTTTTGCCAATACTTTTTGCCATGACCTCCTGGGTATGGCCGAACTCATCCATGAGCCGTTGGTACCCTTCGGCTTCTTCCAGGGGAGACAAGTCCTGGCGTTGAAGGTTCTCAATTAAGGCCACTTCCAATGTCTCGACGTCATTGAAATCCTTTATAACAATGGGAACGTCATGCAGACCTGCCCGTTGCGCCGCTCGCCATCGTCTTTCGCCGGCGATAATCTCATATTCGGCCGGTTTATCCGGATGGCGCCGTACAATGATCGGCTGGATAATACCCTTGTCACGAACCGACGCCGCCAGTTCTTCGATATGGTCCATATCGATGATCCGACGCGGTTGATATTTTCCGGGGTGCAAATGTTCGATGGGTACGGGTTTAAGGGAACGAACTTTATCAAGATCCTGGAGATCGTTATCGTTGCCTTCGCCCAGAAGGGCCGCCAGGCCGCGGCCAAGTTGTTTGGGTTTTTGAGCCATTATCCTGTCATCCGTTTTTCGCGGTGTATCACTTCCCCGGCCAAGCTCAGATAGGCTTGAGAACCCGGGCAATTTATGTCGTACAACAAGACCGGTTTTCCGTGCGACGGGGCCTCTGATACACGAATATTTCGTGGGATTACTGTGTTATACACCTTGTCACCGAAGTGGGCGCGCACATCGTTGGCTACCAGGTCCGACAAATTATTGCGTTTGTCGTGCATGGTTAAAACAATACCCTGTATTTCCAGGTTTGGATTCAGAGTCTGTTTGACCCGATCAATGGTTTTCACCAGTTGGCTGATACCTTCCAGGGCGTAAAACTCGCATTGCAGGGGGACCAAGACGGCCTGTGCAGCGACCAGAGCATTTACGGTCAGCAGGCTTAGGGCCGGTGGGCAGTCAATAAGTATGTAATCATAGGAATGGCAGATGGAAACTAGGGCTTCGCGCAGCCGAAACTCCCGGCCGGCGGCACCCACCAACTCAACTTCCGCACCATATAAGTCAGGACCTGACGGTACCAGATTGAGTTCAGGTATTTCGGTCTGATGAACGGCGTCCTTAAGCTGTGCCTGACCGATCATGATATGATAGGCGTTAATCGCCCGATTGTTGTGGGCAATTCCCAAACCTGTTGAAGCATTACCCTGTGGATCCAGATCGATGACCAGAACCCGCTGGTGAACTGCGGCCAAGGCGGTTCCCAAATTTATCGTTGTGGTGGTTTTACCAACGCCGCCCTTTTGATTGGCAACCGCCAATACCCGCGCACCCGGGCCGGTACGGGTTAAGTCCGCAGGAGGGAGAGCTGAAACCGGATCAGTCACGACGCTTTACACCTTTTAAGGTAAGAATGGTCGCCGTCGCCAGGGTTTGGCTCGACGTTTCCTCAACCTGCATTGTCCATTCTTTTCCCGCTTCGGTCAATTCATCACGGGCTTTTTCACCCTTCAAAAAGACATAGGTGGTTGTGCCCGTTTCAAACCGCACGGCCATTTTGAGCAGTTTGCGCAAAGGTGCTAGGGCGCGCGCCGTAACCACGTCAGCGCCCATGTCAGTGATCGATTCAAGTCGCCGGTCATGAATTGTGGCACCTGCCGAGGTCCGATTATTGACTTCCGCCAAAAAAGCGCACTTGCGGCTGTCTGCTTCAACCAGATGCACTTTTGGTCCGCCATGTCTTTTTGACATCATGGCAATAATCAGTCCCGGAAACCCGGCCCCACTGCCCATATCGATAAGGCTTTTAGCTGATTTCGGAATAAGGGGATATAGCTGCAGGGAATCCAGGACATGGCGGTTCCATACATCGGGCAGGGATGGCGTGCTCACCAAATTAATGCGTTTTTGCCATTTGGACAGCAAATCAACATATATCCTAAGATCATTTAAGAGTCCTTCTGGAAGTAGCGTGACCTTTTTAAAACTCTCATAGGACATTAATGGGGGCGAATTAGTCATGTGATTTCAATCTATATTTATTATCATTGCAAATTAGCTTACCCAGCTAATCTTGAATCCCGACGTTTTACATGGGCCAGAAGAACGGTAAGCGCAGCTGGTGTAATTCCTGAAATACGCGACGCCGCCGCCAGGGTAGCCGGCCGTGCTTCATCGAGTTTGGCTTGAACTTCGTTTGACAAACCGGGAATTGTTTGAAAATTGAGTCCGTCGGGAATTTTCAGGGCCTCATCGCGTCGAAAAGCTTTGATGTCGGCATCCTGACGATCCAGATAGTGCAGGTAAAGGGCATCAATTTCCAGTTGATCGGCAATATCCCGTGGCGTTTCCAAAAGTATTGGCCATATGTGGGTCAATCGATTAATCTTCATGTCCGGGTATGCCAGCAAATCCATGGCCGACCGGCGTTTGCCGTCAGATTTAACGTCAATACCGAGTCCTTGAAGCTCGTTTGGAGTCTTATCAAGACTATTCAATTGATCTTTCCAGTAGGAAAGTGCCTTGCCTTTCTCCTTAAAGGAGTCAAGGCGAGGCGACAAAACGCTCCCCATACGGGCACCCAATTCGGTTAACCGTTGGTCGGCGTTATCCGCCCGCAATTTCAGGCGGTATTCGGCCCGAGACGTGAACATGCGGTAGGGTTCTTTGGTACCCTGGGTCACCAGGTCATCGATCATCACGCCAATATAGGCATCGGCCCGGTCCAAAATAAAAGCATCCTGACCACCGACCAGGCGCGCCGCATTAATTCCAGCCATGAGGCCCTGAGCTGCGGCTTCCTCATAACCCGTTGTGCCGTTTATTTGCCCCGCCAGAAAAAGCCCTGGTGCTTTTAAGGTTTCCAACGATGGTTTGAGTTCACGGGGATCAACAAAATCATACTCAATGGCATAACCCGGCCGGACAATCACGGCCCGTTCAAGCCCGGGTATGGTTTTTAGAAGTGCCTCTTGAACTGCCCGGGGCAGGGAAGTGGAAATGCCATTGGGGTAGACTGTCGGGTCATCCAAACCTTCGGGCTCCAAAAATATTTGGTGGCGGTCGCGATCGGCGAACCGCACGACCTTATCTTCAATGGCCGGACAATATCTCGGACCGATACTTTCAATTTGCCCGGAATACATGGCCGACAAGTGGATATTGTCGGCAATGATCTTGTGGGTTTGTGGATTGGTATGAGTAATATGGCAGGGGATTTGCCGTGTCTGAATTTCCTGTGTCATATAAGAAAAGGGCAGGGGCGGTGTATCGCCGGGTTGCGCCGCCAAATGGCGATAATCGATCGTCCGTCCGTCGATCCGAGGCGGCGTACCTGTTTTCAGGCGACCCAATCGAAATCCCAGGCGTTTAAACGTATAACTCAATCCAACGGCCCGGCGTTCATTGACCCGACCTGCCGGAATTTGTTTATCGCCAACATGAATTAACCCGCGCAGGAAGGTACCCGTTGTAATTACCACCGCCCCAGCCAAATAGTCGCGGCCGGCCTCCGTCCGCACCCCCTGAATACGACCGCCTTTGTCTAAAAGCAGATCACCTACGGGTTCGCCTCGAATCTCCAAATGGGCTTGCTCCCTTAACAAGTCCTGGATCGCCGCGCGGTATAATTTGCGGTCGGCTTGGGCCCGGGGCCCGCGGACCGCCGGCCCCTTGCTCTGATTGAGGACACGAAATTGAATTCCGCCCGCATCGATTGCCCGGCCCATGAGACCGTCCAGCGCATCAATTTCCCGAACCAACTGCCCCTTTGCCAGGCCGCCAATTGCCGGGTTACAGGACATTTCACCAATGGATGTCGTATTGTGGGTTAATAAAAGGGTTCTTGCACCCAGGCGCGCCGAGGCGGCGGCGGCTTCACTGCCCGCATGTCCGCCGCCGATGATGATCACATCATATGTTACATTATTATTGCCCATGGGGCGGAATGTAGGCAGGCAAGGGCTGGGAGTCAATTGAGTTCGCCCGCCATCGATCAAATTGTTTCACGTGAAACAGGAAAATTAGATTTACCCGCCCTTCCCTTGTTTCACGTGAAACAAAGACGATCATTTTCCGATACAAAAATCACGAAAAATCACATCCAGTAAATCCTCAACGTCTACCCGACCAGTAATATGCCCCAAAGATGCGCAGGCCGACCGGAGGTTTTCAGCAGCCAACTCAGGCAACAAGAGAATGGACGGGATCTCTTCAAATCGCATCAGGGACTCCACACACTGTTCCAGGGCCCGTTGATGGCGAGCCCGTGTCAGGCCGGGTTGTTCCAATAACTGGAATCGTTCTTTTACTTTATCCTCTAAAAGATCCATCAAGGCATCAATCCCATTGCCGGTCAATGCGGAGATCACCACCGTCGGGGTCACTTCTTGCCCACCACCAGCGACGGATATGTCGGATTTATTTGCCACTAAAACCGCCGAATCATCCAGCAGGTCCAAAATCTCTTGGGAAAGGGGGGGGTCCCGGCTTAAGTCAGATAGAACAATTTTAAAATCGGCCTCCGCCGCCTGAGTCAGGGCCCGGCGCACACCCTCAACCTCAACGTGATCCGACGTATCCCGAATACCAGCCGTATCGGATAAAATAACGGGAATACCCGCCAAGTCCAAATGGACTTCGATCACATCCCGTGTCGTACCCGCCGTCGCCGATACAATTGCCGCTTCGCGTTGAGCCAGGCGATTTAACAAACTGGACTTACCCGCGTTGGGCGCCCCCAGGATGGCAACCCGGACGCCCTCCCTTAACCGCACACCACGATGCCCCTGCTGCAGATGAGTTTCTATCGCCTGTCTGAGCGCTTCGACACGTGATCGGACATCCGCCTCTAGCCCCGGGGGAAGGTCCTCTTCAGAAAAATCAATGGTCGTTTCCAAGTGTGCGGTCGCTTGCAATAAACGGATACGCCAGTCTTCATACAGATCCCCCAGGGCCCCCGCCATTTGCCGCAGGGCCTGATCCCGTTGGGCCGTGGTATCGGCATCCACCAGATCCGCGAGGCCCTCGGCAGCAGTCAAATCCATTTTGTTATTTTCAAAGGCACGCCGGGTGAACTCACCGGCCTCGGCCATACGAAACCCCGGCAACCGGGAGAGCGCCAACAGCACGCCATCGATCACCGCCCGGCCCCCATGGACCTGCAATTCAACCACATCTTCACCGGTAAAACTTTTGGGTGACGGGAACCACAAGGCCAAAGCATCGTCAAGCAGCCCTCCCGTCTTCGGGTCACACAATTTTACCCGCCCCGCACGGCGGGGCGACGGACAGGTTACGGCAAAGGCCGAAAATATCGATTCGGCTGCGTCACCAGAAATGCGAATCACTGCAACGCCGGCTTTACCCACGCCGCTGGCCACCGCAAAAATCGTGCCTGATTTCATTTCTGACTCAAAACATTAATCATAAAAACACCACATCGAGTAGCTTCTACTCGTCGGAACCCAACATTAAGTCATTGATAGGATTCCCTTTTACCAAATGCTCCTCAAGCACACGATCCACATCCGCCGTTGTCTCGCACCTGTACCAAATGCCCTCCGGATACACCACCAACGTTGGGCCCAGCTCACACCGGTCGAGGCAACCTGCGGCGTTGATTCGGGTCCGTTCCAATCCCAGGGCTTTAGCTTTGGCTTTCATGTAGTTTCGCAATTTCTCAGAACCACGTGCTTTGCAACAGCCTCTCGGGTGCCCGTCCGGTCGCTCGTTGGTACAGAAAAACACATGCTTGTTATAAAACGGCTCATTCGGTTTTTGATGATTACTCACTGCCTGCCAACTCCCTATTTAGACGTGTCTTCTGGATTACCCTGACCCATTTGCGCCCAGAACATCTTCTGCAATTGTTCCATCCCTTGAACCCCAGCCGGCATCCAGGTTTTAATCATCGCATCCGGTTCCATCGCAGACAGGTTTGCCTTCATTCGTTCTTCCACTTCTATCATCATCTTTTCCTGCATGGGTTTTACGTCAGGCAACCCCAAAAACGATCTTGCCTCTTCCGGCGTACATTCGATATCAAAATTAATTTTCATGGATCATTCCTTTTCCATACCATTACCAAATTAACGGTTGTTATCCCTGAATATCCACCCAAACTAAGCAGGTAGGGACGAACAGGCAACGCCACCGACCCATTTTATTTATCTGTAGGAACCCATAAATGGCCGCCAATCACCTCTCGGATCAAACAAGCCCCTATCTGCGCCAGCACAAGGACAATCCCGTTCATTGGTATGCCTGGGGACCGGAGGCGTTCGAAACAGCGCGTCGGCAAAACAAACCGATTCTCCTCTCCGTCGGATATGCCGCATGCCACTGGTGCCACGTCATGGCCCACGAAAGTTTTGAGAATGAAACCATCGCCGCATTGATGAATGCGTTGTTTGTTAATATTAAAGTTGATCGCGAAGAGCGCCCGGACGTCGACTACATATATCAAAACGCTCTGCAGCTGTTGGGCGAGCAGGGCGGCTGGCCGTTAACAATGTTTTTAACCCCGGACCGGGATCCGTTCTGGGGCGGAACCTATTTTCCGTCGACCCCCAAATACGGCCGCCCCGGATTCCCTCAAGTCCTGAGCCACATCGAAAAAACCTATCGCGACGATCCCAAGCGCATCACCAATAATGTCACCGCCATCAACCAGGCCCTTCAACAGATCGCCAAACCCAACGCCGGCGGTCATTTAAGCCGCCAGGTATTGGACGACGCAGCGGCCGTGCTGGTCCAGTCCGTCGACGACCGCAACGGCGGCACCAGGGGAGCACCAAAATTCCCCCAACCGGGGTTCTTCCGGTTTCTCTGGAACGCCTACAAACGGACCGCCAACACCGCCTATAAGGGTGCCGTCCTCCTGACGCTCGACAACATCTGTCAGGGCGGAATTTATGATCATTTGGGTGGTGGTTTCGCTCGATATTCAACGGACGAATACTGGCTCGCCCCACATTTCGAAAAAATGTTGTACGACAATGCCCAGTTAATAGAACTGATGGTCGACGTCTGGAAAGACACGAATAGCCCGCTCTATCAACAACGGGTATCCGAAACGGTCACTTGGCTGTTACGGGATATGAAAAATGGCCCGGCTGGCAGCCAACAGGAACCCTTTGGATTTGCAGCGGCATTTGACGCCGACAGCGAGGGTGAGGAGGGGAAGTTTTGTGTCTGGAGCGAAACCGAAATTGATAAAATTCTGGGCAGCGACGCGACCGACTTTAAAACGGTCTACGATGCCTGCGCCCAGGGGAATTGGGAAGGCCACAACATCCTCAACCGTTCAACCCACATGGACCCGTTGGGCGACCTGCAAGAAATGGCGTTACGGGCCTCACGGGAAAAATTATTCGCCGAACGGCAAAAACGTATCCAGCCCATGCGCGACGACAAGGTCCTGGCCGACTGGAATGGAATGATCATTGTTGCCTTGGCCAAGGCCGCCGTATGTTTTGCCCAACCTGCCTGGATGGAAGCCGCCAAAACCGCCTATCACTTTGTGCAAACCCAGATGACGAAAAACGGGCGCTTATGTCACGCCTGGTGTGCTGGCACGGCCAATCACCCGGCGACCCTTGACGATTACGCCAATATGTCCAGGGCCGCTTTGGTTCTGTTTGAATTAACGACCGACTCACAGTTCCTCAACGACGCCAAAAACTGGGTCGCCATCCTCGACGCCCATTACTGGGATCGCCTGTCCGGCGGGTATTTTATAAGTGCCGATGACACCACAGATACCATCGTGCGACCGAAAACCGCCCTCGACAATGCTGTTCCCCCCGGCAATGGAACAATGAGTGAGGTGCTTGCTCGACTTTATCATATAACGGGTGACAGAAGTTATGAGGACCGCGCCAATGACCTGATTGCAGCACTAACACCCGAAGACCCACGGGCCTCCCTTAATCACCCGACGCTGATGTGCGGGTTTGAACTTCTCGATCAAGCCACTCAAGTTGTCCTCATCAGTGATGGCGACGATCCTGCCCTCGCAGCGCTTCATCGTTCGGCCGTACAGGCTGCCGACCCCAATTTGATTGTCACTGTCCTCCGGTCGGTCGAACCACTCGCGGAAACCCACCCGGCTTTCGGCAGGGGCCAACTCAACGGGTCGGCAACCGCCTATGTTTGCAAAGGTCAAACCTGCAGTCTCCCCGTGACCACAATGGACCAGCTCAAAAACCTCCTTACACCGGCGGGTTAAACAGGCCGCCAGCCAATAGGCCTCCCTACCCACATTCACTCGCATTCATACGAAAATCGACCAAGTATTTGACCTTTTCTGTGATTAGTGCCGAAATAGAGCCTTCTTCGTTGACGAGAGGTTATGATGACATCCCCCACAGAACGACCCTTTTCTATCGAACGGCACCGCGCTGAACGTAACGTTTCCATGGCAGATGTTCTTGCCCGTATCTCATCTTTAGAGAAAACTGTAAATGCCGAGTTTGCTAATCAGTTTAAGAAACTCTGTGACAAGTTGGACGTCATCGTCGAAGATGACACGAAAACCACCAGCGTCGAAGACATCATGTCCGAAATTCAGGCCATGAACGAACATATCAGTGTCACCAAAAAAGAGGTCGCCGCACTCAAACCCGTTGACGAAACAAACACCACAATTTCAATCGCCACCGAAGAGTTGAGTGAAGTTGTAAAAAGTACCGAGTCCGCCGCCAACTCCATTTTGGAAAATACCGAGTTACTCGACCAAATTGTAACCGACATGAGAGGTAAGGTCGCGGACGGGGACCCCGACGGGGTAATGCCGGATATCGATAAAATCGAATTTATCAGTTCAGAACTTCTTGTTGCCTGCAGCTTTCAGGACGTAACCGGGCAGCGGATAACCAAGGTGGTCAACTCCCTGAATTTTATCGAAGAGCGGCTCAACAAGATGATCGATATCTGGAACATTGAACACGGGACGGCAGATGTTCAAGCCATAGCCTTACCGAAAAACGATACCCGCGAAGACAAGGGCCTGCTGCATGGCCCACAAAATGAAGCCGCCGGCATGAGCCAGGATGACATCGACAGTATGTTTGATTAGGCATTTTCAAGATGACGTCTTCCTTGCTTAAACCGCATCTCGAAGGTTTTAACGCCCTTGCTGTGCAATCGCCGGTTGGCACCCTATCGGTTTTCGAAAACCAGGAGCAAATTATTGCTGTTACCTGGGACGACAGAAACGTCGACGTCCAATCGCCCCTTCTCCGTGAGGCCCGCGACCAATTAGAGGCCTATTTTTCGGGCCGGCTCCGGTTTTTTGATTTACCGTTAAATCTCACTGGCAGTGATTTTCTAAAAACCGTTTGCCGGGAAATGCTCAAAATCCCCTATGGTGAAACCTCGACCTACGGGGCCATTGCCAAAACCCTGAAATCCAGTGCCCAACCGGTCGGGGGTGCTTGCGGCCGCAACCCCATTCCGATCCTCATTCCCTGCCACCGGGTGATGGGAGCCAATGACAAGATGACCGGGTTTTCCGGGGCAGGGGGGGTCGCGACAAAACACCAACTGCTGGCCCATGAAGGATGGCAGCCGGCCGAACCGGATCTGTTTTTATAAACGGCTATTTGCGCAGAATTCGAAGGGTCGCCACCGGCGAGCGTTTGAGTTTTTGTAAAACATTTTCCAAAGGAGATGAAAGCCAATCATCCTTAACTTCGATGCCTGGCACGGGCGGTAGATTTTCCCTTGGCCTCTCCGATCATTAAACGGGCTCCGAAAAGCCGAGGATAGGCGTTTCCAGACCAACCAATAGATGCTAAAGAAAATCAATCCCTGTTCACATCTGGAGCCCCCCCGATGACCAATCCGATTTCCACCGTCGATCCAGACGGCCTGCTGGAGTACTCCGTCGTATTCACTGATCGCTCCCTCAACCACATGTCGATGTCTTTCCAATCCGTTATGCGGGACATATCGGCCACCCTGAAAACCGTTTACAATGGCCATTCTATCGCCATCGTTCCCGGTGGCGGCACCTATGCCATGGAGGCCGTCGCCCGACAGTTTGCAACAGGGAAAAACACCCTGGTGGTTCGTAACGGCTGGTTCAGCTTTCGCTGGACCCAAATTTTTGAGATGGGCTCCATCCCAAAAAGCTCTACCGTTTTAAAGGCCCGCCCTGTATCCACAGGACCCCAGGCGGCCTTTGCTCCTGCCCCCATCGACGACGTCGTGGCGACGATCCGGTCGGAAAAACCGGACGTAGTATTTGCTGCCCATGTTGAAACCGCATCGGGAATCATGCTGCCGGACTCCTACCTGCAAGCCATCGGCACCGCCGTCCACGAAAATGGCGGCCTGTTTGTGCTCGATTGCATTGCATCAGGAGCTATCTGGGTCAACATGAAACAGATGGGCGTCGACGTTCTGATTAGTGCTCCGCAAAAAGGCTGGAGCGCCTCGCCCTGCGGTGGACTTGTGCTCCTGAGTGAAGCTGCCGACGCCCGGCTGGCCACATCCACAAGTACCAGCTTCGCCGTCGATCTGAAAAAATGGCACGACATCATGGCCGCCTACGAAAGCGGCGGTCATGCTTACCACGCGACCCTGCCGACCGACGCCCTGGTCCAATTCCACGGTGCCATGAAGGAAACAGAAACCTTTGGCCTGAACGCGGTTCGCGATGCCCAGAGTGAACTCGGCCGGCGGGTCCGCGCCCTCATGGCTCAAAAACAATTCCGCAGCGTCGCTGCCGAAGGATTTGAGGCTCCGGGCGTCGTTGTTTTTTATACCGACGATCCTGACATCCATTCAGGCAAAAAATTTGCCGCCCTGGGTATGCAGATCGCCGCCGGCGTCCCCCTGCAATGCGACGAACCGGACAATTACAAATCGTTCCGAATGGGACTGTTTGGTCTCGACAAACTCAAAAACATCGACCGAACTGTAGAAAATCTGGATTCCGTATTAACGCAACTTTTGTAGAGAGTTCCCATGCGCATATCTGCAGTTAAAACCTACATTCTCGAAACAAAACTCTCGGAACCCTTTCATTGGGCCATTGGCGAGGCTACCCACCGGGGGTCCTGCGTGGTTGAGATTATAACCGATACGGGACTGTCCGGCTGGGGCGAATGTTTTGGCCCGTCCCGTCCCGCCGCAGCAATGGTCGATGCCTATAAACCTTGGCTGATCGGCGCAGACCCCTTAGCAAGCGATAAAATCTGGCAGGACTTATATGCGGCCTTTCGCGATCAAGGACAAAAAGGGGTACCCATTTGCGCCATAAGCGGGATCGATATTGCCCTTTGGGATATTAAGGGTAAACATTTTAACGCCCCCATTCACCAACTCATGGGTGGTCCGATCCGCACTGAAGTTAGGGCCTACGCAACCGGCACCTATCGAAAACGAACCGGTGATCCGATGGATTATATTGTCCGCGAAGTCGCCGACTATCAGCAACAGGGGTTTTCGGCTGCCAAATTAAAAATCGGCTTTGATGTGGCTGAGGACATTGCACTTGTGAAGGCGGTCCGCAATGCCGTCGGTCCAGATTTTGGGCTGATGCTGGACGCCAATCATGGCTATGATTCCATCGACGCCATCCGATTGGCGCAAGCCGTCGAGCCGCTTAATATCGGCTGGTTCGAGGAACCGGTTCCACCAGAGGATTTGCAAGGTTATCTGGCTGTTAAAGCCGCAACATCGATCCCCATGGCGGGCGGCGAATGTGAATATACCCGCTTCGGGTTCCGCGAAATTTTAAACCGCGGGGCGATTGATTATCTGCAACCAGATACCTGTGCCGCAGGTGGGTTAAGTGAATGCAAAAAAATCGCCGACATGGCTAATGCCTTTGGCGTTCGTATGATCCCGCACGTCTGGGGCACCGGTATCGGTTTGTCGGCCTCGCTAAACTTACTTGCCGTTCTACCCCATAATCCGCCTGGTCGCCGACCCTGGGAACCCCTGCTTGAGTTTGATCGCTCGGAGCACCCGGCACGCCAGGCAATTATGATCGAGCCCATTGATCATCTGAAAGGAATTGTGGCGATCCCCACCGGCCCTGGTCTGGGTATTGAAATTGACCGAGATGTCTTGGCCACCTTCTGCATTGACTAGATTAGAGACGATGGGGCACAAATGTCCTGCCTAAAAGGCCCTTGTGGTTTTCAGCCAAGTTTACTTATATGTCGGCAAATGTATTCAAGACTGATCAGGAGTCACCTATGACCAAAGCCATTCGCATATACAAAACCGGCAGTTCCGACGAAATGACTTGGGAAGATGTTGACGTCGGCAACCCCGGGGCCGGCCAAATTCGAATACGTCATACCGCCGTGGGTCTCAATTTTCTCGACGTATACCAGCGAAGCGGTTTGTATTCTGGCGATGGTTTTCCGGTTACCCTGGGCAATGAAGGTGCTGGAATCGTTGAAGAGATCGGCGACGGGGTAACCGAATTTGCCGTTAACGATCGCGTTGCCTACGGGTCCGGTATGGGTTCCTATGCCGAGGCCCGCATCATCGATGCCCACCATGTTGTCAAAATACCCGAGGGTGTCGAGGACCAAACGGCGGCTGCAATGATGCTCAAAGGCATGACCGCTATGTATCTGTTGCGCAGAACCTTCAAAGTCAAAGCCGGCGATACCCTTCTGGTCTGGGCCGCCGCTGGCGGAGTTGGGCAAATATTGGTGCAATGGGCCAAACACCTGGGCGCCACGGTTATCGGTTGTGTCAGTACATCCGCCAAAGCCGAGGTCATCAAATCCCTTGGTGCCGATCATGCGATCCTTCACCGCGACGAAGATGTCGCCGCCCGGATCAAAGAAATCACTGGCGGTAAGGGGGTTGCGGTTTCTTACGACTCCGTTGGCAAGGCCACATTAGATACGTCATTGTCCTCCCTCAGCCCCTTTGGCATGCTGGTCAGCTATGGCAATTCATCGGGGGCAATAACCGATCTGGCCTTGGGCCGCCTGGCCGGCGGCGGATCCCTTTATGTCACCCGACCGACATTGGTAACCCATACGGCCAGCCGCGAACTTCTGCTCGATTGCGCGACCCAGCTGTTTGACGTGATCAGAACCGGGGCCGTTAAAATAAACATCGGCCAAACCTACGCCCTGGCCGACGCGAAACAGGCCCATGACGATTTAGAAGCCTCAAAAACCACCGGTTCAACGGTTCTGATCCCGTAGACTAATCCGGTTGCAAAATACTCGAAGTCGACGGTGGGTTGCGGAGCCTTCGGCTTTTTGCCGGATCTTGTGCTAAACAGTTGTTCTTCGGGAATTTCCATGTTAGCCGTTCCTCCGCTTATAATTATGGAGACGAACGATGGCAGACACACCCGAAGCCAACCCAGAAAATTCCGATGACGACGGCGCCCAGGGCCGTCCGCCCATTACCATTAATGCCCAATATATAAAGGATCTCTCCTTTGAGGCGCCAGGTGCTCCCGGCATTTTCCAAGTCATGCAACAAAAACAGCCTGACATTAGTGTTAGTGTCGACATTGAGGCAAATACCTTTGAACAAAATGTATTTGAAGTGATTCTCAGTATCTCCGCCCATGCAACGCTGGAGGACGATACGGTTTTTCTGCTGGAACTGGACTATGCCGGTGTATTCACATTAAACGCCGAACCAGATCATATCCACCCGTTGGTATATATTGAATGTCCACGGCTGTTATTTCCCTTCTCCCGCGCCATTCTGGCGAATGTCACCCGTGAAGGCGGCTTCCCGCCGCTGATGTTGGGTACCGTTGATTTTGTTGCCATGTTCCAGCGCGAACTGCAAAATCAGAGCACTGAGGCAGCACCCGACGAAACTGCCGAAAAACGAATCGATGCCGACGACTAAATGGCCAAGCCTTGTCCTGTAAAAGGGTCTGCCACTGGCGGACCCTTTTACGGTCATCGCTTATAAAATCTTGCCTCCCCTCATGCGAAGGCCCGTATCTGCGTCGCCAAACCAAAGGCAACGCGGATTATTCCGGCAGGAACCATCGGTTCTATGAGGTTTCTTCCGCCTCAATCCATAGGGGCGAGGTAATCTTACAAAGAAATTCCTTATGGCGCAGTTCTTCCTCGGCCGTTGGTGCGTGAATCCGGGGTGGTCGAACCTCAGATTTTTGCGCCTTCGCCGGCCCGTCCTGGTTTTTCCGGTCACCTGAAAACCCCAAGTCCGTTTGCCGTCCGCCAATCAATTCCAGATAGACGTCGGCTAACAGACGAGCATCCAAAAGTGCGCCATGCAGCTCCCGGTTCGAATTATCAATAGCAAACCGCCTACACAGGGCATCAAGATTAGCGGGCGCTCCGGGAAATTTTCTTCGCGCCATACGCACTGTATCAACCGCCCTTTCCATCGGTAGTTTAGGGCGGTTGAGCTTTGTCAATTCAGCGTTCAGAAACCCCATATCGAATTCAGCATTGTGAATTATCAGGGTCGCCCCATCGACAAAATTTACAAAGGAATCGGCAATATCTGCAAACACCGGATGCCCGCCGAGAAACTCGACGGACAGCCCGTGAACCCGAAATGCTTCGTCCGGCATATCACGCTCCGGATTGATATACTGGTGATAGGTCCGATTTGTCGGAATATGATTGATCAGCTCGACACATCCGATTTCAACAATCCGATGGCCGGATTTCGGATCCAATCCGGTGGTTTCCGTATCCAAGACAATTTCACGCATTTTTCGCTCCAACCCATTTAACATCAATTTGGGTATTCAATTTAGTCTCCGCTCGACCGGTGTCTCTCGCAAACCGCCGGCGGCCAATGATGGGGTTTCCACTGCTGCACCGAACCGATAATGTGCCTGATCATCCGTCTACTCTCAAGCCGGCCGAGACCCGTTTGTATAATAAAATCAGCCTTCGCCCGTTTGGTTTTATCGGGTGTCTGTTTCGCCAGGATCTGCTCAAATTTATCCTTATCCATTCCGGGGCGTGCCATTACACGCGCCCGTTGGACAAATTCCGGTGCCGTAACAACGCAGATGCCATCACAATGTCGATCACCGCCCGTTTCAAACAACAATGGCACATCAAGGACAACAAGTTTTTGCCGACGTCTGGCCATAATCTGCAAAAATCTCCTTTTGTCCCGGCGAACCAAAGGGTGAAGGATCTGCTCCAATTGTTTGAGCGCCATTTGATCAGCAAAAACCCGCGCGCCAAGTCGCCGACGGTCAATACCCCGTTTCGTCCTAACTTCAGGAAACAACCGACAAATTGCCTCGAAGGCACAACCCTGCGGTGCCATTAATTTATGTACGGTGGCATCTGCATCATGAACAGCCACACCAAAATTGCGGAAATCCTTGGCTGCCGTGGATTTACCCATACCAATTGACCCGGTTAACCCCAGGATAATCATCCGTTTTGGTCTTTCCCAGAAATCACACCTAACACATGGTTTCTCAGCGCGTCCGTCACTTGCGGGGTTGTTCCAAACCAGCGGGCAAAACCAGGTACGGCCTGATGTAAAAGCATGCCTAACCCATCAACCGTGGTAAAATGGCAGGATTTGGCCTGTGCCAGAAAGGGCGTTAACAACGGCGCATAAACAATATCCGTTACCACCGCCCCCGATAACAAATTGTTTAACACCAAATCCATAGGTGGCTGACCCTTCATCCCAAGCGTCGTTGTATTGACGACCAGGTTTGCCCCGGCAATAAGCGCGTTTGCATCGTCCCATCCATAAATACTTATGGGACCGCCAATCGTCTCAATAAGCGCCTGGGCGCGCGACAGAGTCCGATTAACCAGTCGCACCTCAGGCACTCCTGCATCAACTAACGAGGCAACGACGGCACGCGCCGCACCACCGGCGCCGAGAACAACACTTGGTCCCGCCTCAGGTTGCCACTCAGGCACATGATCTTTTAAGTTTTCCATAAAGCCGTAGGCATCCGTGTTTGTGCCAAATAAAGAACCGTCGTCTTTAACAAGGATCGTATTTACAGCCCCTATTCGTTCCGCCACAGGGTCCACTTCATCGACCAGTTTCAGGGCCGCTTCTTTATGAGGTACTGTAACATTCGTACCGGCAAAACCTAACAGGGGCAACGCCCGCAAGGCTTTTTCAAAATTCCCCGGTGATACGGCCAAGGGCACGTACGCGCCGTTTATCCCATGGCGTTTCAACCAAAACCCATGTACCTGTGGCGACAAGGAATGAGCAATCGGCCAACCCATGACCCCAGCCAACTTCTGAATTTGAATTTCCGACACCTGATTTCACCTCATGAATTTTGATTTAGGTTTTGAGAAGATGAATTTTCCGCAAAAAATCCTGAAGAGACAGGAGAGGCAATCCCAAAATAGTGAAATAGTCCCCGTCAATAGACGCAAACAGCTGGCTACCCTGGCTTTCCAGTTGATATCCGCCAACCGACGTTAGAATTGATTCATCGACTTCTGCCAGATAATCATCAAGAAAACCGTCGGAAAAATCACGCATGGTCAGCGTCGCCGCTGCCGTTTCCGTCCATTGCATTTCCGATCCCTTGACGATACACAACCCATTGACCAATCGGTGGCTACAACCACGCAATCGCAGCAATTGCTCCCGCGCAGCAGCCATGGAATTCGGTTTGTCAAATAAACGACCGTTACATTCCAATATTTGGTCGGCTCCCAAAACGTAAGAATATGGATACAGTTTGCTCACCGCGCTGGCCTTTGCGTGGGCCAGTTTCAGGGCTAAATTTTCAACGTCCAGCGGATTATCTTCTGCCAGTTTCTTAATTTTATCTTCATCGACATTTGATGGTACCGCCATAAACGACATCCCAATACCGCCTAAAAGAGTCTGACGGGATGCACTTTGTGACGCCAAAATAAACGGTGGCAGTTTCGTCAGAGCGACGTCTCCTCACGCTCATAGAATAATTTAAGAATGGTCGCCGCCGTTTCTTCAATAGATTTGCGACTGACGTTAATGGTTTCCCAATTGTGTTTGGAAAACAATCGCCGGGCATCATTTATTTCCTTGGAAACCATTTGCAAATCGACATAGTCGGTGTTTTCATCCTGTTCAATCATCCGCAAGCGTTGCCGGCGAATTTCGACCAAACGTTTTGGATCCTTAGTTAGTCCAACAATCAGGGGGTTTTTTGCCTTAAAAATTTCCTCTGGAATGGGACACCCTGGAACGATCGGTATGTTGGCTGCTTTTATGCCGCGGTTTGCCAGATAAATACTGGTTGGAGTTTTTGACGTACGTGAAACACCGAGTAAAACCACATCCGCATCGTCTATGTCCCAGGTTGATTGTCCATCGTCATGGGCCAGAGAAAATTGCATTGCCTCTATGCGCGCAAAATATTCGTCATCCAGGACATGTTGACCACCGGGTCGGGCATGAGTTTCGGCACCCAGATAGGTCCCCAACCCGGCAACAACCGGGTCTAGGACAGGAACGCAGGGTAATTGAAGGCGACGACATCCTTCTTCAAGAATTTTTCGGTTCTCCTGATTAACCAAGGTAAAAATTACAAATCCCGGTTTTTCAGAAATACTTTCAAGAACCGTCCTGACCTGATCGGCCGAACGAATCATCATCCAATGGTGTTCTTGTGGTTCGATATCTTCAAATTGTACCAACGAAGCCCGCGCCACAAGAGTGACCGTTTCCCCGGTAGAATCCGATACCAAATGAACGTGAAATTCCTTCATGAGATCAAAATATCCTGATTATTTCTGAACGTACTCATACTGTATAAGATGTGGATAATCACCTGAATAATCCGGATCGACAAAACCATCCACCCACACCGGGAAATCATGCCGCTTGTTATACGGTGGGGGTAGACTTATTTGCCCTTGGGGATGGTTTTGAGATTAACCGCACCAATAAATGTTATCCCCGTTTTCCCACCAATCCCCGGTCGGGGAAGAGCTTGTCATAGGCATTGATAGTTAACAAAAATTAACCACTTTTGTTGAATATCACACACAGTTAACTGAAAGACTGGATGTTCTGACAACCGCTGTGTATGAAATCCCGATTAACCAATTATCCCCGTAATCCTTTCTACTACTACTACTACTACCTTTTTATCTATAGATCTTATTATTATGAGGGGTTTGGGATAACTTAGGGTCAGGACTCATTAATTTCATGCAATTCCGTTTGTCAGTAAGCTTACGAATACAAAAAAACAAGCGCAAGGACATGCCGGACCTATTCGAGCCTTGTTTTCGCAGAAGGCGTGAGCTTCCTGGCAAACCCCTTGGGGCGGGGTGCTTTATCTCTCTGGCTTCGTTGAAAAAACTTGAAAACC